>DATBGZ010000028.1:0-26557 GCA_036557785.1 Micromonosporaceae bacterium | reverse complement strand
CGCCACCGTCGACCAACGCCAATGCGGCCAGGAGGCTGTCCTGGAGCGGGGCCCCAATTCCATACATTCTCGTCCACTCCCGACAGTGCCACCAGTGCCAGTGACCCTAACAGAGCGTGATCACCTCGGTATCCCGGACTGGTCGGTTCCCCGCTCGACCGCCCCCGCTCGCACGGCCTGGCGGTGGTTGGGCTGTTGGACCGGGTGGCTTGACGGCCCGCTGCGCGCATACGAGCTACCCGGTGATCTTTGGCGAAGATCGCTGGGTGGCGTTTGTGTGCGAGGAGGGCAGAGATGTCCCCCGGCTGGGATGCGCTCACCACGACACGGAGCGGTCGGGGCGAGGGTCCGGCGACCGGCTCGGGGTCGGGCTTAAGGTGCTGCTCATGCAGGAGGTCTCGCCGCAGGTGTACCTCATCGCGCGCCCGGCGATCGACTGGGCCGAGGTGGAGCGTTACCTGGCCGCGGTTGGTGGCACCGAGTGGGCGCAGCGGATCGCCGCCCTCGGCGACCGGGCCGAAGGGGAGAGCCTGATCGAGTTCATGGGGCGGATGTGCTACCGCTCCTGGGCGCCGGGCCTGAACCCCAACGTGACCCAGGTGCGCCGCGACAGCGCCGCCTACCTGCTCAACGTGCTCAGCAGCGGCCACGGCTCAGTCCTCGAGCACGCGACCTACAGCTTCGTGTTCCACAACGTGAGCCGGGTCTTCACGCACGAGCTGGTACGCCACCGGGCCGGGACGGCGGTGAGCCAGGAGTCGCTGCGCTACGTGCGATTGACCGACATCCCCTTCGAGCACCCCGCGTTCGTCCGCGAGGACCCGGCCTTGCTCGAGGCGGCGAACGAGCTGCTCGCGCAGTCGGAGACGTTCCTTCGCCTCGCCACCGAGAAGACCGGCATCACGGAGGACGGCGTGCCGTTCCACCGCAAGAAGGAGATCACCTCGGCGATGCGTCGCTACGTCCCGGACGGGGTCGCGACCTCGATCGGGTGGAGCGCGAACATCCGTGCGATCCGGCACACCCTCGAGCTGCGTACGGACGCGGGGGCGGAGGAGGAGATCCGGCGCGTCTTCGACCGGGTCGGGCAGCTCATGGCGGCCGAGGTTCCGGCGCTCTTCGCCGACTTTGAACGCGACGAGCAGGGCACATGGCGGACCAGCCACCACAAGGTCTGAGCCCCGGGCCGATCTCGGTTGGGTTGTCTTGGCGGGCTGGGTAGCCTGGTGTGGTTGTGACGTCGCCGGGCGGCGGCGGTCGTGGCTTTCGGTACGGAGGATGAGGTCAGCAGTGCCCACGGGTCGCGTGAAGTGGTACGAGAAGGAGAAGGGCTACGGCTTCCTCACCAGCGACGACGGTGGCGACGTCTTCGTACGCAAGGCCGCGCTGCCGGCGGGCGTGGAGGAGTTGCGTTCCGGGCAGCGCGTCGAGTTCGGCGTGGTGGACAGCCGCAAGGGAGCCCAGGCTCTCTCCCTCAAGCTGCTCGAGGCTCCGCCGTCGGTGCAGGAACTGCGTCGCCGGCCGGCCGAGGAACTGCACGGTCTCATCGAGGACATGATCAAGGTGCTCGAAGCGAAGATCATGCCCGAGCTGCGTCGGGGGCGCTTCCCGGACAAGCGCGCCGCCCAACAGGTCGCCCAGGCGGTCCACGCGGTCGCCCGCGAGCTCGAGGTCTAACCGCCCATCAGGCTGGGACGAGCTGCGGGGTGGCGGGGGTGAGTCCCGCGGCGGCTGAACGTTCGAGCAGCGCCGTTACCGCGGCATATCCTTCCGTGCCGAGGTTCGCGGTGAAGCCGTTGACGTAGAGCCCGATGTGCGCGTCGACCACGTCGGGCTCCATCTCCTGGGCGTGCTGCAGGACGTACGACCGGGACGCCGAGGGGTCAGCCCAGGCCCGGCGCAGCGAATCGCGGATCCAACCGGCCGCCGCGACCGGATCCACGACGCCCTTGCGGGCCACGATCGCGCCGAGCGGGATCGGCAGCTCTGTCTCGCCGTCCCACCACTCGCCGAGATCGACCAGCTTCGCTAGTCCGTGCCGGTGGTACGTGAACCTCGCCTCATGAATGACGAGCCCGGCGTCGTAGGTGCCTGCCGCGACGCCCGGCATGATCTGCGCGAACGGCACGACGCTCACCGTCGCCGGCGGCTGGTGGGCGGCCCACAGACGCATGAGCAGGTACGCGGTCGTCCGCTCGCCGGGAACCGCGACGTGCCGGCCACCGATGTCGGCCAGCGGGTCGCGGGCGACCAGGAGCGGGCCGCACCCACGGCCGAGCGCACCACCACAGGGCAGCAGGTCGTACTGGTCGAGCAGCCAGGGCAGGGCCGCGTAACTGACCTTCGCGATGTCGAACTCGCCACGCTCGGTCGCGCCGTTCGTGACGTCCACGTCGGCGTACGTCACGTCGAAGGCCGGCGTGTCCGGCACCAGAGCGTGCACGAGCGCGTGGAAGACGAACGTGTCGTTCGGGCACGGCGAGAACGCGATGCGCAGGGGCGGCGAAGCGGCGGTCACGGCACGAGAGTAGCCAGCGCGGCGCCGGCGCGCTCCAGGGCGACCAGCGCGTCGACGATCCGCCAGGCCGGGCGGTTGCGCGGTCCAACCAGGTTGGACACCGCCCGGAGCTCGGCGAAGGGCAGGCCGGCCCGGGTGACCGCGGTCGCCACCCCGAACCCCTCCATCGCCTCTGCCACGGCGTCGGGGTGCCGCTCGCGCAGGATCTGCTCCCGTTCCCGCGTCCCGGTCACGGTCGCGACGGTGAGCACTGCTCCCCGGACGGCCTCGGGCAGCTGGGCCGCCAGCGACGACACGAGGTCGGCGTCGCACTCCACAGTGGATCGTCCCAGGCCGAGCTCCTCGAGGCCCAGAAAACCCTCCGGGCTCTCCGTCCCGAGGTCGGCCGCGACGCTCGCCGTCGCGAGCGCGAGACCACCGACAGCGACGGCGAAGCCTCCGCCAATGCCGGCGCAGATGACGGCCGTGTAGCGATCCTCGCCGCACAGCGCTGCGGCGGTCGCCGCGGCGGCGCTCGCCATGCCCACGCCCCCATCGATCACCGTGACACTGTGCGACGACGGCAGCCCGCGTTCGACCGCCTGCCGTTCCGCGGCGACCGCAGTCACGACCAGAAGGCGCGCCCCGCTCACCCGCCGTCCGCCGCGGTGGTCTCCGACGCCGGTGGTGACGGATGGAACACGTGGAACCCCGCCGGTGGGTTCGCCGGCGCCTCGATCACGGCGGCCGGCGCCTCGATCACGGCGGGAGGCGTCGCGGGGGCGGGCGGCAGCGGCAGCGGCGCCGCCGCGATCGGGGTCGGCGGCGCGGGCTTGGCGTGAGAGCCGCGGTGCAGCAGGACACCCGAGACGGCCCCGCCCGGACCGGTCGGCGGTTGGCCCCGAAGCACCTCGCCGCGCAGCCGCCACGCCGCCCCCACCGAGCCGACCATCGCGGCGAGCGCCGCCAGCGTGGCGACGGCGATGCCGAGTCGCAGGTTGACGTGCGGCACCAGCCCGATCGCCGCCCCGGCCAGCCAGGTGAGCATGAGCAGGGTCTCCGTGCGGGCGAAGGCGTTGTGCCGGTCCGCCGCCGGCACGCGCTCCTGCACCGCCGCGTCAACGGCGACCTTCGCCAGGCCACTCGCCACGGCCGTGAAGAGGCAGAGCACGAGGATCGAGGTGAAGCTGAACCGTACGGTCGCGTAGAGCGCGGCGAGGGCGACGAGCACGACGCCGGTCGCCTGCAGCGGTACCGGCCGGCTCACCCGCAGCACGGTGCCGACCACGTGCGCCACGAGCGTGCCCGCGCCGAATGCCGATCCCACGAACACGAGCTGCGCGAACGGCCCCGCGACCACCCCGAGCAGGCCGCCGCCGAGTGACTCGGAGCGGATCGCGAAGGCCAGGAAGACCAGCAGGAAGCCGTAGAGCAGCCGCAGGCCACCGCTGCCCAGCAGGGTCGCGCCCACCAATCGTCCACTGAGGAGGGACTGGCCCCGCCTGCCGTCGGCGGCACGGACCCGGCTGCGCCAGGGCACGCCGAACGGCCGGGGCAGCACCTCCGGCGGCTCGGTGTCGGCGAGCGGCGGCAGCGTCAGGGCCACGACCGAGCCCGCCACGAAGATCAGGCTCGCCAGGCGCAGTGGCCACTGTGGACCGATGGCGGCGAGAATCCCGCCGACGGCGGCCGATGCCGCGGCGGCGGCTGTTGCGAACACCGCCGCTCGAGCCGAGGCCTGAGACAGGCGAAGTCCGCTGGGCGGAACCAGGCGCGCCAGCGCGGCACTGCGGGTCACGCCGTACACGCGGGAGGCGAGCACCACACCGAAGGCGGCCACGTACAGCCAGAGCCCACCGTCCGTGTGCAACGAGATGATCCACGCCAACACCGCACGCAGCGCGAGGCTCGCGGCGAGGGCGAACCGCCTGCCGTGGCGGAACCGGTCGAGCAGCGGGCCGATGAGCGGGGCGACGAAGGCGAACGGCACCATCGTGACGAGCAGCAGCAGCGCGACCCGGGACCGGGCCTCGTCGACGGGTGACGTGAGAAAGATCGTCGTCACGAGCCCGATCACGACGAGCGTGTCACCGGCGCTCGCGGGCGCGTGCACGTCGAGCAGGCGCATGAGCCCCGGGTTGCCGGCGCCGCCGATCTGCCTCGCGGTGCTCACGGCCCGGCTCGCGCCCCGGGCGACATCGCGGCCGCCGACGACCGTGCCCCGCACCACCTTCCCCACCTCGTTACCCGGCATGGGATCTATCCTGACGCATCGTTACGAGTGGGCACACCCCTAACCGCGACACCTGTCCCCGGACGGCAAACCGCACCCTCGACCCACGCGGTCCCCTTCGGTACGGCACAATGGTGTGCCGTGACGGGTCCTCAGACCGCGACCAGGGCGGGCGCCAAGCCCGATGCCGCGTGTGCCGCGGCCGTTGACGAGGCCCGCGCGGCGGTGCTCGACGAGCACATCGGCGAACACCTCGGCGTGGTCTCCGAGGGCGAGCGCGTGGCGACCCACTACTTCGCCTGCACCCTGCCCGGCTACCAGGGCTGGCGCTGGGCGGTGACGGTCGCTCGCGCGCCACGCGCCCGCAACGTCACGATCTGCGAGACCGTCCTGCTGCCCGGCGACGGCGCGCTGCTCGCGCCGAGTTGGGTGCCCTGGCACGAGCGCCTGCAGCCCGGCGATCTCGGCGTCGGCGACCTGCTGCCCACCCGTACGGACGACGAGCGCCTCGCCCCCGGATACGTGCTCTCCGACGACCCGGCGGTCGAGGAGGTGAGCTGGGAGCTGGGCCTGGGGCGCAGCCGGGTGCTGTCCCGGCTCGGTCGGGCCGAGGCAGCGCAGCGCTGGTACGACGGGGAGCAGGGTCCCCGTGCCCCCATCTCGGTGGCCGCCCCGGCCGGCGCGCGCTGCGGTCTGTGCGCCTTCTACCTGCCCCTGGCCGGCTCGATGCGTGAGCTCTTCGGCGTCTGCGCCAACGTCTTCGCCCCCGACGACGGCCAGGTCGTCACCGCCGACCACGGCTGCGGCGCCCACTCGGAGGTGCTGGTGGAGTCCGCGGCGCCCGTGGAGGAGCTGCCCACGGTCTATGACGACAGCGAGGTCGAGCCGGTGGCCGTCGCGCGCCCGGCCGACTCGGTCGCCGACGACGAGGAGCCGGCGGAGTCCGACGGCCACGGCTGAGCCGACCGTACGGGACCCTCACGCCGCCCGGCGGAACGGCGGATAGGCGTCGGTCACCATCAGGAAGGCGTAGGCCAGCACGCGGTTGTGCCAGCGCAGCACCCCTTCGACGAACGCGAAGATCGCGTGGGGATACCGCCCCGTGAACAGGATCGCGAACCACGCCCCGATCACCGCGAGAACGGCACCGATGTCCAGGAAGAACAGCACGACGTAGTGCGGGATGGCGAGCAGCCACTTGACCAACGGCAGCCATCGATTGAGGTCGCGTGCCGCGTCGGGATAGCTGTAGGCGAGGTGGACGGCCTGATGGTCCGTTGTGGACGGATACCGATCGTTCATCAGGGCGAGGTAACAGGTCACCCGGTTCACGAACCGCTGCAGCTCGAGGTTCCAGTCGAACCACCATCGCGGGTAGACCCGGCGGAACAGGATCATCAGCGCGGGCGCAACGACGAGCAGGCCGCCGGCGCCCCACGCGATCGTCCGCATCGTATGACCCTGCGAGGTCTGCCACGTCGCTCCGGTCACGGCGCCGAGCACGATCGCGATGGGGATGACGGTGAAGATGCGCAATGCGGTCGTCACCCGGTCCAGCGGCCGATCCGGATAGTCCACACTGAATTGAACCGGATACTCGAATGGCTGCACGGCTCACCTCCGGCGTTTGTTGCGCGCGGCGGAACTCGACGCAGGCTGACGGCGCGCCGCCCGACACCCCAGGATGCACCCGCCGACCCAGGTCCGCGGCTGCGGCGTCGCCATCGTTCACCCTCCCGTGAGCCCCTTGTCCGGGATGGTGCTCCGTGACGGGCAGCGGCGGCCGGAGGCGAGCGTCCGTGCCTGGCGGGTCAGAGGTCCCGTCCACTCCGGCCCGCCCGGTGGCGGTCAGCGCAGCCAGTGCTCGGGCGCGGGGAGCAGGGCCTCGAGCTGGGGCCAGAGCTCGTCGGGGATCGGGTGGGTGGCCAGGGCCGTCGTCTCGGTGATGCGGGCCGGATCCGACATGCCGACCACAGTGGACGTGACCCGCGGGTCGCGCAGCGAGAACTGCAGCGCCGCCGCCGCCAGCGGCACCTGGTGGTCGCCGCAGAGCCGCTGCATGCCGGCGACCGCGTCGACGATCGTGGCCCCCGCCGGCTGATAGCCGTACCTGTGCTCGTGGGACAGGCCCTTGGCGAGGATGCCGCCGCCGTACGGTGCCGCGTTCACGTAGCCGACGCCGAGTTGCTGTGCCTGCTCGATGAGTGGCTCGGCGCCCCGGTCGAGCAGGGTGTACCGGTTGTGGTTGAGGACCACCTCGAACGCGCCGGACCGGAGCAGCTCGCGCATCATCGGCACGTCACCTGCGGCGAGGCCCAGATGCTCGAGCACGCCCTCGTCTCGCAGCGCCACGAGCGCGGCCACCGGACCGTCGTCCGCGAGCGCTTCCGGCACCGTCAGGAAGAACTCGGGATCATGCAGGTACATCAGTTGTACCCGGTCGAGACCGAGCCGCTGCAGGCTCTCCGCGACCGACCGGCGCACCCGCTCGCCCGAGAAGTCGCGCGTGACGGGGTCGGCGTCCACTTTGGTCGCGAGCACGGTTGCCTCGGGCACCCCGCCATGACGGCGCAGTACGGTGCCGATGCAGGCCTCCGATGCACCGCGGCCGTACGCGTTCGAGGTGTCGATGAAGTTGTACGGTCCCGCGAGCGCGGCTTCGACGGTCGCTTCGCCCTGCTCGGCACTGACCGGGTATCCGTAGGTGTAGGAGGTGCCGCCCAGGGAAGCGGTGCCGACGCAGACGGCAGTCACCCGCAGACCCGTGCGCCCAAGCTCACGGCGATCGCTCACCCGCCTACCCTAACGGCATGCCAGACTCGCAGGCGTGACTGAGCCGGCAGCGAGCGAGGAGCGCAGCGAGCGTGCGAGCGAGGAGCGCAGGGAGCGCGGAGGCGAGGCGGCATGTGTCGAGTCTCCCCGGTACCACCGCGACGACCACCTGGGCGAGCGGACCCTCCTCGTCGCTGCCGCCTACATCGTGCTGCGCCGCACCGCCGCTGGGCGCGAGGAGGTGCTGTTGCACCTGCGCGCCGCGACCGGGTACGCGGATGGGTACTGGGCGGTCCTGGCCGGGCACGTCGACCGTGACGAGTCGATGCATGAGGCGGCCGTACGGGAAGCGGCTGAGGAGTCGGGCGTCACGTTACGCATCGAGGATCTCGAACCGGTCACCGTGCTGCACCGCTTCGTCCGGGGCGGCGACGAGGTCGACCAACGAGTCGACGCATTCTTTGTCGTCCGTCAGTGGACAGGCGAGCCGACCCTGCGGGAGGAGAATAAGGCCTCGGCGATGCGATGGTTCCCCCTCGATGCCCTGCCCGAACCGGTCGTGCCGCACGAGCGTCTCGTGCTCGACGCGCTGGCTCGCGGCACGGCGCTGCCCGCCCTGATCTCGCTGCCGATCTCGGGCGGGGCGAACGTCGCGGCCGATAGGGTCGGTTGATGGATGCCGGCCGGGCCAGCCGGACCGCGGTGCTCGTCTGCCAGGGTCGGGCCGCCGCGCACGGGCGGGTCGCGGTCGGCCGGTTCGCCGACCCGGTCGCCGAGCGACTGCTGAACGAGGACGAGCGGCGCGCGGTGCGCTGGGTGCGCGAGGGCCAGGCGCCGCGGGACTGGAACCAGCGGGTGGCGTACGAGGCGGTACGGGCCAGCGCTGCGGTGATCGTGCCGCGCACCGTGGCGATCGACGACGCGCTACGCTCCCGGCTCGGCGCGCAGGTCGTCATCCTCGGGGCCGGACTGGACGCGCGGGCGTGGCGGCTGCCGGAGCTCGCCTCGGTCGACGTCTTCGAGGTGGACCACCCGGCGTCCCAAGGGGACAAGCAGACCCGGATCAATGGCCTGGCGACCACGGCTCGCCTCGTGCGGTTCGTTCCCGTGGACTTCACCCGGCAGCGGCTGGACGAGCAACTGACGTCGGCCGGCCACCGTGCTGACCGCGCCACGACGTGGATCTGGGAGGGCGTCGTGCCGTACCTGTCGCGCGCCGATGTCCTCGCCACCCTGCAGTCCGTCGGCGCCCGCTCCGCCGGGGGGAGCCGTCTGATCGTGAACTATCAGGCGCCTTCGGCGGTGGCCACGCTCGGTCGGCTGCTCGCCCGGGGCATGTACGGGGTGGGGCGCACGCGCAGTCCGTGGGCGAACGAGCCGATCCGGTCCACCTGGCGGCCGGCTGAGCTGGCGGCGTCGATGCGGCGGTACGGCTTTGACGTGGTCGCCGACGACGACCTGCTCACCCACGCGGCTCGGCTCAACCTGCCGGTGCACCAGCGCCGGTCACTCGCGACCGGGCGCGTCGCCGTCGCCGACCATTGACGCGGCTTCCCGCTGGGCGGCCCGGTTGCGGTCGTGCAACGCCATGAGCCCGATGCCGACGAGGCCGAGCAACGCGCCGACGAAGCAGATGGTGATCCACTCCTCGTTGCCACCCTTCGCGAGCGTGGGGCGCAACGGGAGCAGGATGAGTCCGACCACGAGCCACGCCACGGTCCCGGCGACCGCCAGCGGCGTCATGGGCGGATCCGGCGGGATGAGTCGGCGCAGCTCGGGCACGACACCAGGCTACGGCCGCCTGCGCTCGTCCTGGGACCGGTGTGCCGTGCGGCGACCAGTGTGAGGTGCGCGACGGATGGCGCCCGTTACCGTCGGCGAGCAAACCTCTTAGCTATGCTAAGTAGTCGTGACTGTTGGAACGCTGGCCGCTGGGACCGCCGTACGGGCGCGTTTGTCGATGACCTTCCAGGCGCTCGGGGTACCCAACTTCCGCCGCTTCTTCGGTGGCCAGCTCGGCAAGCTGCATGGCGTGTGGGTCATGTACGTCGCCCAGGACTGGCTCGTCCTGAATCTGTCGGGCAACTCCGCGACGGCCCTGGGCTTCGTGACCGCCCTGCAGTTCGCGCCCGTGGTGCTGCTGTCGCTCTATGGCGGGCAGCTCGCCGATCGCAACGACCGGCGCCGACTGCTGATTGCCGTCAACTCGGCGGCGGCCGCACTCGCGCTCGCGCTCGGTGTGCTCGTGACGACCCACCTCATCGCGTTGTGGATGGTCTATGTCTTCGCGGCCCTGCTCGGCGCGGTCAACGCGATCGAGAATCCCGTACGGCAGTCATTCCTCTCCGACCTCGTCGAGCCCGGGCTGCTGCCCAATGCCCTCGGCCTGACCTCGGCGGCATTCAACATGGCGCGCGTCGTCGGTCCCGCGATCGCCGGAGTGGCGATCTGGCTCGCCGGGCTCGGGCCGGTCTTCTTGGCCACGAGCGCGGCGTTCCTGATCGCACCGCTGCTGCTGGCGCGGATCCGGCCGTCGGACCTGTACGGCATCGATGCCGACGGCTTCGGCGGGTACGGCCACAGCCCGTACGGGCGCGGCGAGCATGGCCCACGCAAGGGCGTGGGCGAGGCGCGCATCCGCGATGGCATCGCGTATGTCTGGCGCCGCGAGGACCTGCTGCTGCCGCTGGCCCTGCTGCTCGTCACCGGCTTGGCCGGCTACAACTTCCAGCTCACGCTCTCCGTGATGGCGAAGAAGGTGTTCGGCACCGGGGCACAGCAGTTCGGCCTGCTCACCACGGCTCTGGCCGTCGGTGCGCTCGCCGGCTCGCTTGTCAGCGGTGCGCGCCGAAGCCGTCCCAGCGTCTACGCGGTGCTGGGCTCGGGGACCGCGTTCGGGCTGCTGGAGACGGTCGCCGGGTTGGCTCCGACGTTCTGGACCACCGCATTCCTGCTCGTACCGACCGGGTTCTTCATGATCTTCTTCGCTCAGGCGACGAACCAGCGACTGCAGCTCGGGGTGGAACCGGAGTACCGGGGACGGGTGATGGCGCTGTTCGTGCTCGTGTTCATGGGCACCACGCCTGTCGGCGGCCCACTGGTCGGCTTCGTGAGCGAGCACATCGGCCCCCGCGCGGGCATCTGGGGCGGCGGCATGGTCTGCTTCGCCGCCGCGCTCACGGCACTCGTCTGGCACCTGCACCGATCGGGTGAGCGGCTGCGGGTGACCCTGCACCCGCTGCCCCACCTCGAAGTGGTTCCAGCGCCCGCCCAGGTGTGAGTGTCAGGAAGGTGCCCTCCCTGAGACCGTCGCCGCACGTCTCAGGCCCTGCGTGGCAGTCTGGTCGGCATGGGCAGGCCCGGTCCCGGTCATGGCGAGACCCGGCGCCTGTTCATCGCCATCGATCTGTCGCCGGAGGCGGTCGCCGACCTCGCCGCGGTGGTGGACCGGCTGCGGGTCAGCCTCGCCAACGGCCCAGGGCACTCGACCCGGCTGACCCGCCGGGAGAACTGGCACATCACCGTGGCGTTCCTCGGTGATGTGGCTAGCGACCGGATCGACGCGGCGTCCGCGGTCATGGACGCTGTGGCCGCTGCCGCGCTACCCCTGCACCTCCTCGTCGCCGGCGGCGGCCGGTTCGGGGGCTGGCGCGACCCGATCCTCTGGGCTGGCATCGGCGGCGAGGTCGACGGTCTTCGCCGCCTCGCCCGGGCCCTGCAGCGGGCCGCACACCGGGCCCGGCTGCCGGTGGACGACCGACCGCCCCGGCCGCACCTGACGATCGCCCGACCGCGGGTACGGGTTCCGGCGCAGGATGTGGCCGCCGACGTGGCGACGCTGCAGGCCTATGCAGGTCCACAGTGGACGGCAACGGCGCTGCACCTGATGCTCAGCGAGATCGAGCAGACACCGACCGGCCCCGCTCCCACGTACACGCCGCTGGCCACCGCGTCGCTGGGCCCCCCTGCTCAGCCAGACACACCCGCGCCGTAGCCGTCGCGCGAAGCCGACGCCTCAGGCGTCCTTGGCGGGGGCGGGGCCGAAGAGGATGTCGTCCCAGTTCGGGCCGCGCTTGATCGGGCGGTCCGGCGCGGGCGGCACGTCCGGGGCGGTGCGGCGGGGGCGCAGCACCGCGAGGGACGGGACCGCCGGCGTATCCATCGGCGACTCCCGCTCGTCCTCATAGAAAGCTCGCGCACTGCGCCGGATCGGCGCCTCGCCCGTCGCGGCCGCGGAGGCAGCCGGCATGGGGGCGGCCAGCGGGGAGTTGGGTTCGAGGCTGCGGGTCGGGGCGGGCGTGCCGAGCGGCCGCTCAAGCGAGGCGATCAGCGCGTCGCGCCCGTTGCGGATCGGGTCGCGGGTCGGGCGCGCGTCCCGGCCGCCGAAGATCGGCTCGTGACCGGAGACGTCGGCGCGGGGCAGCACCACCTCGTGGGCCCCCCGGGGCGTCTCGGAAGGTCCGCCGCAGAGGTACTGCGCCATGTCATCGTGCGGCGAGATCAGCTGCCGTGCTTTGTCCATCTCCCACACCGCCGTCGCGTTTGCCCGGCCCGACGGCCAGGTCGCCACGATCCGCCACGTGCCGTCGTCACGCCGGTACGCGTCCCAGGCGATCTTCTCCAGCTCCACGCCGTGCTGGCTCAATCGGCTATCGACCACCTCGGCGAGCGTCGCGCCCCGCTCGGAGGTCTTGAGCCGGGTCCGGCGCGCCTGCTGCGCGAGCATCGCGCGCTCCTGCAGGACCGGTCCGGCGTACCGGAGCACTCGGTCGACCGGTACCCCCGCGATGCGTGCCACGTCCTCGGCCGACTCCCCGGAGCGGATGCGCGCCTGGATGTCCCGGGGTGCGAGCTGCGCAGCCTCGTCGCCGGCGAACGTGTCCGAGCGCGCGGCGGGTCGATCCGGGCGGAGCATGGCGGAGATGCGCTCGTCGATCGGCAGGCTCAGCAGATGGCCCACCTCGTCGGTGAGGACCATCGCCTGGCCGTCCTCAGAGAGGGCGACGAAGCGTACCGGCCGCATCCTGCCGCCCCTCCATCCGCGCCACCGGCGGCGGCGCTTGTTCGCAACATCGGGCGTCTGTCGCAGACGTCTCGGACACGGTACGCCCTGCCCGCCCGCGGGCGCGGATCGGCACGCCGAAAGATGGACAATTCGGCGACGCTTGCGAGCCGAATCATCGGGCACCGCGGCGACGCTTGCGAGCCGAATCATCAGGCACCGCGGCGACGCTTGCGAGCCGTACGGTCGGACGAGCGCGACCACACGCCGTACGGGCTGCGCCCACCGGGCCGCCCACGCCGCTAAGGTGGTTGGCCGGATCGGGCAGGCATGCGGACGGGCCGTGCGCGGGATGGAGCGGCAATCGTGACGATCGAGATTCGACCGATGGAGAACACCGATGGCATGAAGGTGCTCGCGGTCTACGCCGAGGCGCTCAAGGGCAACGACGCGACCTTCGAGACCAACGTGCCGACCTGGGGCGAGTGGTCGAAGATGCACCTGCCGGCACACCGGTTCGTCGCCGTCGAGAGTTCGAAGACGATCCGTGGCTGGTCGGCGCTGTCCCGCTTCTCGGAGCGGCGCGAGTACGCGGGCGTGGTGGAGTGCTACACGTACGTGCGGGCCGACGTCCGGCGCACCGGCGTCGGCACGGCGCTGCTCGACGCGCTGGTCCGCGCCACCGAGGCTCAGGGCCTGTGGACGCTGCAGGCGCACATCTTCCCGGAGAACGAGGCGGCGCTGCGGCTGCATCTCAAGCTGGGGTTCCGCGTCGTCGGCACCCGGGAGCGGATTGGTCGGCACCGCGGCGTCTGGCGCGACATGCTCCTGCTCGAGCGCCGCAGCCCGACCGTCGGCTGAGGATCCAACGGCACCGTACTCCGCAGGGTGAGGAAGGTGTCGTTCCTCAGCCGTGGTCCAGCACGTAGTCGATGCACACGGTCAGGGCGTGCGCATCGGCAGAATCGATTGTCGGGAATAGAGCGATACGTAGCTGGTTGCGGCCGAGCTTGCGGTACGGTTCGGTGTCCACGATCCCGTTGGCACGAAGGGTCTTCGCCAAGGCCGCGGCATCCACTGACTCGTCGAAGTCAATGGTCGCCACGGTCGTCGAGCGGAGCGCCGGGTCGCTCACGAACGGGTTCGCCACCGCCGAGCGTTGCGCCCAAGCGTAGATCTCGCCGGCGCTCTCGGCGCTGCGCTTGGCCGCCCACGCCAGGCCACCGTTCGCGAGCATCCAATCGACCTGCTCCGCCGCGAGGAAGATCGTCGCCAGCGCGGGGGTGTTGTTCGTCTGCTCCAGCCGGCTCTGCTCGACCACGGTGGCGAGGTCGAGGAAGGCCGGAATCCATCGACCGCTCGCCTTGATCTGTTCGATGCGCGCGATCGCCGCGGGTGAGACGATCGCGAGCCAGAGCCCGCCGTCGGACCCGAACGCCTTCTGCGGGGCGAAGTAGTACACGTCGGTCTGGGTGAGGTCGACCTCGACGGCGCCCGCCGCGGACGTGGCGTCCGTGAGCAGCAGGGCATCAGGGTCCGCCCCCGCGACCCGCCGCACCGGCACCATGACGCCGGTCGACGTCTCGTTGTGCACAGTGGCATAGACGTCGATGCCCTCCTCGGCGACCAGGGTGGCCGCCGTGCCCGGCTGCGCGGCGCGGACGCTCGGCTCGCCGAGGAATGGCGCCTGCTTCACGGCGGTGGCGAACTTGACCCCGAACTCGCCGAAGCTCGCCAACTGCGCCCGATCCCGGATCAGGCCGAAGGTCGCCGCGTCCCAGAACGCCGTGGTGCCACCGTTGGAGAGGATCACCTCGTACCCGTCGGGCACCGCAAAGAGCTCGGCGAGGCCGCGGCGCAGCCGGGCCACCTGGTCGCGTACGGTCTGCTGGCGGTGCGAGGTGCCGAGGTAGGACCCGGCGTTGGCCGCGAGCGCCTGTACGGCTTCGGGGCGCACCTTGCTCGGTCCTGAGCCGAATCGGCCGTCGGCGGGCTTGAGCGCGTCTGGGATCCGCACTGGGTCAGGCACAGTCGATCGGTCCTTCCGAGAAACGTCTCCGGGGCTCTCCGCGACGGTGCGGTCCGTCCGATCCTCCCACGGCTGACGGGATGGTACGAACGTGGCTCGCTACGGACCCACCGGGCTCAGACGCCGTGGGGGAACGAGTTCCAGCCGTCGACGTCCTCGGGGCGGCGCGACTTGGGGCCGACATAGACCGCCGACGGCCGCACCAGCCGTCCCAGCGCCTTCTGCTCCAGGACGTGGGCACTCCACCCCGCGACCCGGGCACACGTGAACATCGAGGTGAACATGTGCGCCGGTACCTCCGCGAAGTCGAGCACGACCGCGGACCAGAACTCCACGTTGGTGGCGAGGACCCGGTCAGGCTTGCGCGCGTGCAGTTCCTCCAGCGCGGCCTTTTCCAGGGCCTCGGCGATCTCGAAGCGGGGGGCGCCCAGATCGCGGGCGGTACGGCGCAGCACCCGGGCGCGCGGGTCCTCGGCCCGGTATACCCGGTGGCCGAAGCCCATCAGGCGCTCGCCGCGGTCGAGCAGGCCCTTGACGTAGGCGGTGGCGTCGCCGGTGCGCTCCACGCCCTCGATCATGTGCAGCACGCGCGAGGGCGCGCCGCCGTGCAGCGGGCCCGACAACGCCCCGATGCCGGACGAGATGCAGGCGGCGGCGTCGGCTCCGGTCGATGCGACGACCCGCGCCGTGAACGTGGACGCGTTCAAGCCGTGTTCGGCGGCCGAGATGAAGTACGCGTCGACGGCCTTGACGTGGCGCGGGTCCGGTTCACCGCGCCACCGCTTCATAAAGCGCTCGACGATCGTAGATGCCTTGTCGATCTCCTTCTGCGGCACGGCGGGCAGCCCGAGGCCGCGCGCGGACTGGGCGACGAACGACAACGCGGTCACCGACACCCGAGCCAGGTCCTCCCTCGCCTGCTCGTCGGTGATGTCGAGCAGCTGCCCGAGGCCCCAGTAGGGCGCGAGCATCGCCACCGCTGACTGGACGTCCACCCGGATGTCCCCGGAGTGCACCGGCACCGGGAACGGCTCGGCGGGCGGCAGCCCGGGTCCGAATTTGCCGTCGACGAGCAGTGCCCACACGTTTCCGAACGAGACCCGACCGATGAGATCTTCGATATTCACGCCTCGATAGCGCAGTGCGTTGCCGTCCTTGTCCGGCTCGGCGATCTGGGTCTCGAAGGCGATCACGCCCTCGAGACCCGGCTTGAAGGTCGTCGGTTCGGGCATCTCGCACTCCTGGTGATCCGCGGGATGGGGCGCGCTGCGTTCCGTCGTCGGATGCAGACTGTCGTTGCGTGCCGAGTAGGCTCCGCCTCATCTTGCCTGTCGGTTAATTGTGGTGGCGAGACTGTCGCACTGTGCTACACACGACATCTTCGCCCGACATCGCGGGGTCATGGTGACGAAACGCACCCGGCCACCACGTGCCCGTACGGTTGCGCGCCGGACGCGCTTGAATGATCGGGTGCCCGACGACGGCCCTGCCCGCGTCCCTGCGGACCCCGGCGACCCAGCGGCGATGCGCCGCGAGTACCCGGACCGCCCGCCGGGTGGGGGCCTTACCGAGGACGGCCTCGCGGGTACCTGGCTCGAGCAGTTTCGGCGCTGGTTCGCGGAGGCGGCGGCCGCTGCCACGATCGTCGAGCCGAATGCCATGGTCGTCGCCACGGCGACCTCGGCGGGCGAGCCCAGTGCCCGGACCGTGCTGCTCAAGGGCGTCGACGAGCGCGGGTTCGTCTTCTTCACCAACTACGGCTCGCGCAAGGCGACCGAGCTCCGGGCGAACCCGCGGGCCAGCCTCGTCTTCGGTTGGTACCCGATCGGGCGGCAGGTGATCGTCGGGGGCACGGTGGAGCGCGTCGACCGTGCGGAGACCGAGTCCTATTTCGCCAGCCGGCCACGCGAGGCCCAGCTTGGTGCGTGGGCCAGCCCGCAGTCGCGACCCGTGACCCGTGAGCAGCTCGACACGGCGCTGGCCGAGGAGCGCCGCCGCTACCCCGAGGGCACGCCGGTACCGGCGCCACCGCACTGGGGCGGGCTGCTCGTGCGACCGCTGACCGTGGAGTTCTGGCAGGGCCGCCCGGGCCGGTTGCACGACCGGCTCCGGTTCCGCTGGGATCGCGACGTCTGGATTGTCGAACGGCTGGCACCATAGTGGCGACGCTCAATCCCGACCGCGAAGTCTCCGAGCGGCCTGCCCCTGGCGCAGGCGCCATGCGGTTCTTCAAGCGCCATGCCATCGACATCCGTCCCCTGCGCCATGCTCCCTACCGGCGCCTGTTCATCGGCCAGTCCGTCTCGGCCGTGGGGCTGGCGTTCACCGCGGTCGCGGTGCCTGTCCAGATGTTCGCGCTCTCCGGCTCGTCGCTCTGGGTCGGTCTGCTCGGTCTGGCGAGCCTCGTGCCCCTGGTGGTCTTCGCCCTGTGGGGCGGTGCGCTCGCCGACCGCGCCGACCGCAGGGTGCTGCTGCTGGCCGCCTCGCTGGTGATGTGGACATCGACGCTGCTGTTCCTGCTGTGCACCGCCGTCGGCCTGGCCTCGCCCTGGCTGTTGCTCGTGCTGACCGCGCTGCAGTCGATGGGCATGGGGGCCAGCTCGGCGACGCGCGGGTCGATCATCCCCCGGCTCGTTCCCGCGACCGAGCTGCCAGCGGCGAACTCGCTGAACATGACGGCCATGACGATTTCGATGACCGCGGGTCCGCTGCTCGCCGGCCTGCTGGTGAAGGACGGTCACTTCGGCTGGGCGTACGGCGTCGACGCGGTGCTCTTCACGGTGGTGCTGTGGGCGACCGTACGGCTGCCCTCCCTGCGTCCGCGGACCGGCACCGAGAGCGAGGGCGTCGCGCCGGCTGTGCCGACGGAACGCCGGCCTGGCTGGCGGGAGATCCGGGCCGGCCTCGCATTCATCGCCGCCACTCCCGTGCTGTGGCTCTCGTTCGCGATCGATATCGCCGCCATGGTGCTGGCGCTGCCGCGAGCGCTGTTCCCCGAAGTCGCCGAACAGCGGTACGGCCCTGGCTCCATCGGAGCGCTCTACGCCGCGATCGCGATCGGCTCCGCCCTCGCCGGCCTCACCTCCGGCTGGATCTCCCGCGTTCGCCGCCAGGGGATCGCGTTGGTCGTGGCGGTGGTGACGTGGGGGCTCGCCGTCGCGGCGGCGGGCCTTGCCCGCTCGCTGTGGCTGGCGCTGCTGCTGCTCGCCGTGGGCGGGGCGGCCGATCTGGTGAGCGCCGTCTATCGGCAGACGATCCTGCAGAGCTACGCCCCGGACGAGCTGCAGGGCCGGATGCAAGGCGTCTTCTTCGCCGTGGTGGCGGGCGGCCCGCGCCTGGGTGACCTTCGGGCGGGAGCGACCGCGGCACTGCTCGGCTCGACCGTCTCCTGGGTCGGCGGTGGCCTCGCGGCCGCGGTCGTGGCGAGCCTGCTCGCGATCGCGTTCCCCGCGCTGGTGCGCTATCCCGGTCCCGCGCGTGCGGTAGAGCCGGCGCATCCCAACAGGTAGGGTCGCGGGCATGCGACACGCCTCCGGAGAGCAATGGACCATCTCGGCGGCAGGACACGAGGCGGTCGTGGTCGAGATCGGCGGAGGCCTGCGGACGTACACCGTCGACGCCGTTCCGCTCATCGACGGGTATGACGCAGACGAACTGCGGCCGGGCAGTGCCGGCTCGGTGCTCGTCCCGTGGCCGAACCGGATCCGGGACGGCCGGTACACGTTCCGCGGGACCGCGTACCGGTTGCCCTTGTCGGAGCCGGACCGCCACAACGCCATTCACGGCCTCGTTGAGTGGACCCGTTGGCACGCCACGAAATCCGCCCCAGACGCGGTCACGGTCGAGTACGAGTTACCGCCCCAGCCGGGCTACCCGTGGGCACTGGCGCTCACCGCGACGTACCAGGTCGGCGCCAGCGGGCTGCGGGCAGACCACACGGTGACCAATGTGGACAGCACACCGTGCCCGTTCGGCTTCGCCGTGCACCCGTATCTGCTCGCCGGCGCGCCCGTACCGGAGGTCCTGCTGCGGGTGCCGGCCCGCAGCAGGCTGTTGCTCGACGGTCGTCTGCTGCCGATCGGTGCCGCGCGGGTCGCCGGCACCGAGTACGACTTCACGACGCCCAAGCCCATCGGTGCCCTGGAACTCGACGTGGCCTTCGGTGACCTGATCCGGGACGGCGAGGCCCCGACCGATGCTCCATCGGAGGTCGCACTCTCCACTTCGGACGGAGGTGGGGTGGCGATCTGGGCCGGCGCGGGGTTCGGGTGGTGGCAGGTCTTCACCGGCGACACGCTGGCCGGCGAGCGGCGCCGGCGTGCCGTAGCAGTGGAGCCGATGACCTGCCCGCCGGACGCGTTCCGGTCCGGTCGGGACCTGATCACACTCGAGCCCGATCAGAGCTGGCACGGCGCCTGGGGGATCAGGCCCGCGTCCTGAGAGTTCCGTCCCCGGTCAGTCGCGGGTCCGGACGGATCGGTAGACGTCCTCGATGCGCGCGGCGAGGCGGACCTCGTCGGCAGTGACGGGACCGCCGTCGGCGGTACGCAGGGTGATCTGAGTCTGGCCATCGCGGCGCCGGATATCGGGCCGGACCTGGAGTGCGTCGGCGACGACCTTGATCCGCTCGGTGAGCGCGGCGTGTTGGCCCTCGTCCAGTCGGAGCGTGCGGCGCAGTTCCCGACCGTCGCGGACCCAGTCGACGAGTTGACGTAAGGCGTCGCGAAGATCCTCGCGGCCTAGTGGCATCCGATCTCCTGTAGTTTCTCGGTTACCAACTGTGACTGTCATGTAACGACCCCGTCACAGCGTGACCCTAGTGTTACCTAGGCTTGGCCTGCCGTCTACATCCAGGCCCCCTCCGACTGAATCACACCCGCCGCGACCGGGCGGGACAATCCCCCGACCGGGGTGGGTGGGTCGTGCGCCGCGCCACCCGGCACGTCTGGCAAAGTAGATAGTCGTGCATACCGAACGCTCCGGCCCGCTCGTCATCGTCGGTGCCGCGATCGTCGCCGACGGTAAGGTCCTGGGCTGCGAGCGCGCCGACCCACCCGAGACCGCAGGCCGGTGGGAGTTCCCGGGCGGCAAGGTGGAGCCCGGCGAGAACGACCTGGACGCGCTGGTCCGCGAGTGCGAGGAGGAACTCGGCGTCACGATCGCCGTGGGCCCGCGCGTCGGTGATGACGTGCCGCTCGCCCACGGATGGGCCGTTCTGCGCGTCTGGCGTGCCACCCTCGTCAGCGGCGAACCGCGGCCGATCGAGCACCGGAGCGTGCGATGGCTCAGCATCGACGAACTGGACTCCGTACCGTGGCTGCCCGCCGATGCGCCGATCGTCGCCGAGCTGGCGAAGACACTGCTCGCTTCCTGAGCGGATGCCGGGCGTGGCCGCAGCGGGGGTCAGTGCGCGGGCGCGTCCTCGCCCGAGGTCGGGTGCTCGTAGCTCAGCGCCGCGGGCGGCACCGGGAACTCGATGTCGTCGCCGAAGGGCGAGCCCGCGCCCGCTTTGTCGTAGGTCGCCTCGGTCACCGGCAGCCTGCCGGCCACCGGCGCGGCACCGTCGATCTGGTCGCGACGGAAGATCTTCCGGCCGAGCCACACCAGCGGGTCGTACCGGTTGTCGACCACGCGCTCCTTCATCGGGATGATCGCGTTGTCTGTGATCTTGATGTGTTCCGGGCAGACCTCGGTGCAGCACTTGGTGATGTTGCAGAAGCCCAGGCCCTGCTCCTGCTTCGCGAACTCCTTGCGGTCCGTGCGCGCGTCGAGCGGATGCATGTCCAGCTCGGCGGCTCGGATGAAGAAGCGCGGGCCGGCGAAGGCCGGCTTGTTGTCCTCGTGGTCGCGCACCACGTGACAGGTGTTCTGGCACAGATAGCATTCGATGCACTTGCGGAACTCCTGCGACCGGTCGACGTCGACCTGCAGCATCCGGTACTCGCCCGGGGCCACGCCCGCCGGCGGCGCGAAGGCCGGGAGCTCGCGCGCCTTCTGGGAGTTGTACGAGACGTCCGTCACCAGATCGCGGATCACCGGGAATGTCCGAAGTGGAGTGATGGTGACCGTCTCCGCCGGATCGAACGTGGACATCCGGGTCATGCAGCTCAGCCGCGGCTTGCCGTTGATCTCCATCGAACAGGAGCCGCACTTGCCGGCCTTGCAGTTCCACCGCACCGCGAGGTCCGGCGTCTGGGTCGCCTGCAGGCGGTGGATCACGTCGAGGACGACCTCACCCTCGTTGACCTCGACCGCGAAGTCCTCCAGCGCGCCGCCGTTGGCGTCGCCGCGCCAGACCCGGAAGTTGTGCATTGCCATCGCGCTATTCCTTCGTCGAGAGGTCGACCAGCTCTTCGGGGGTCATGTACTTCTTCAGCTCCGCCTTGTCGAACAGCCCGAGCAGATCGGGGGGCATCGTCGGCACGGGTTTGGGCGACAGGGCCACCTCGTCGCCGACCAGCGAGCAGACCAGGTTGAGCTGACGCCACTTCGGCTCCATCGCCGGGAAGTCCTCACGCGTGTGCCCGCCACGGGACTCCTCGCGCTGCAGCGCGGCGCGCGCCGTGCATTCGCTGACCACGAGCATGTTCCGCAGATCCAGGGCAAGGTGCCAACCGGGGTTGAACCGGCGCCCGCCGCTCGCCTTCACGCCGGCCACCCGCGTGCGCAGGTCGGCGAGGCGCTTGATCGCGTCCTCGAGCTCGTGCTTGCGGCGGATGATGCCGACGAGGTCCTGCATCACGCTCTGCAGGTCGTGCCACACGTCGTACGGGCTGTCACCCGAATCCCGGTCCAGCGGCGCGAGGATCGTGGCGACCGCAGCCTCCACATCGGACTTATTCACCGACGGCCGGGTTGAGGAGATCTCGTCCGCGTACCGGGCCGCGTGCTCGCCGGCGCGCTTGCCGAAGACCAGCAGGTCCGACAGTGAGTTGCCGCCGAGCCGGTTCGACCCGTGCATGCCACCGGAGACCTCACCGGCCGCGAAGAGTCCCGGCACGATCGTCGAGGCCGTGTCGGCGTCGACCTCCACGCCGCCCATGACGTAGTGGCACGTCGGGCCGACCTCCATCGGCTGCTTCGTGATGTCCACGTCCGCCAGCTCCTTGAACTGGTGGTACATCGACGGCAGCTTCTTCAGGATCACGTCGGCGGGCAACCGGCTGCTGACGTCGAGATACACGCCGCCGGCAGGCGTTCCCCGGCCGGACTTCACCTCGTTGTTGATCGCCCGGGCGACCTCGTCGCGCGGCAGCAGCTCCGGCGGGCGGCGGTTGTTCGCCTGGTCGTTGTACCAGCGGTCCGCCTCCTCCTCGGTCTCGGCGTACTGGTGGCGGAAGACGTCCGGCACGTAGTCGAACATGAACCGGCGGCCCTCGGTGTTGCGCAGCACACCCCCGTCGCCACGGACGGATTCGGTGACCAGGATCCCGCGCACCGATGGTGGCCAGATCATGCCGGTCGGATGGAACTGAAGGAACTCCATATTGATCAGCGTCGCGCCGGCTCGCAGCGCCAGCGCGTGCCCGTCGCCGGTGTACTCCCAGGAGTTCGAGGTCACCTTGTAAGACTTGCCCACCCCGCCGGTCGCCAGCACGATCGCTGGCGCCTCGAAGAGCACCAGCTTGCCCGACTCGCGGTAGTACCCGATCGCACCGGCGACCCGCCCATCCATGAGCAGCAGGTCGGTGATCGTTGTCTCCGCGAAGACCCGCAGCCGGGCCTCGTAGTCGCCATGGGCGATCTTGTCCTCCTGCTGCAGCGACACGATCTTCTGCTGCAGGGTGCGGATGAGCTCGAGGCCCGTACGGTCGCCGACGTGGGCGAGCCGCGGGTACTCGTGGCCGCCGAAGTTGCGCTGCGAGATCTTGCCGTCCTTCGTCCGGTCGAACAGCGCCCCGTACGTCTCCAGCTCCCAGACCCGGTCCGGCGCCTCCTTGGCGTGCAGTTCGGCCATCCGGTAGTTGTTGAGGAACTTGCCGCCCCGCATGGTGTCGCGGAAGTGCACCATCCAGTTGTCCGCCGGGTTCACGTTCCCCATCGCCGCGGCGGCGCCGCCCTCGGCCATCACCGTGTGCGCCTTGCCGAACAGCGACTTGGAGATGATGGCGGTGCGCTTGCCGGCCAGGCGCGCCTCGATGGCCGCCCGCAGGCCCGAGCCGCCGGCTCCGAGCACCACCACGTCGTAGCGGTGTCGCTCGATGTTCTCCGAGCGGGTTGACGCTGGTGGATGTGAGATCTCAGGCATGGCGACCTTCGTCAGTTGATGAATCGGGGGTCGGAGAACCATCCGGCGGACAGCGCCAGGATATAGACATCGACGAGCGCGAGTGTGCCGAGCGTAATCCAGGCGAGTTCCTTGTGCCTGGTGTTGAGCTTCGACACCACGCCCCACACCCGGTACCGGATGGGATGGCGCGAGAAGTGCTTGAGACGTCCGCCCACGATGTGCCGGCACGAGTGGCAGGAGACCGTGTACGCCCACAGCAGCACGACGTTGCCCACGAGCAGGATGTTGCCGAGTCCGAAGCCGGCGCCCTGCGGGCCCCAGAAGGACCGGATGGCGTCCCAGGTGTTGACCAGGGAGACGAGCACCGCGGCGTAGAACGCGTACCGGTGCAGGTTCTGGAAGATCAGCGGAAATCGGGTCTCGCCGGTGTACTTCGCGTGCCCGTCCGGCACGGCACACGCCGGCGGCGAGAGCCAGAACGACCGGTAGTACGCCCGCCGGTAGTAGTAGCACGTGAGCCGGAAGAGCAAGAGAAACGGCAGGCTCAGCAGGGCGAAGGGCACGAGCGGGACGTTCGCCGGGATGAACGTGCCGAACTCCGCGGATCCCGGTACGCACGCGTTCGACAGGCACGGCGAGAAGAACGGCGTGAGGTAGTGGTGCCCCGGGCCCTCGTCGAAGTAGTAGTTGCGGATGAAGATGGTGTGGATGACGCCCCACAGCAGCCACACCGACAGCCCCGCGACGGTGTACGCCGGCTCGATCCACCAGCGGTCGGTGCGCAGCGTCTTCGCGCTGATCGCGGCGCGGGCACCCAGCGGTGGGCGCGCCGCCGGTCGAACCGACGTCGTCGTCATTCGTGCTCCCGGACGGACTGAAGATGAAGGCAGGCGCTGGCGGATACCGCTCGGCGTCACGTCGTTGCACACGTTACGCCCGGCGAGGGCCGCCGGATCGACGGGGAGCCTGTGGACAACTTCACTAACGTACGATCGCGCGCGTGAGGGATGGACGGGTCGAGTCGTGGCTCACCGACATGGACGGGGTGCTCATCCACGAGGGCAGCCTGATCCCCGGCGCGGAGGAGTTCATCCGACGGCTCGGCTCGGCGCAGCGTGCCTTTCTGGTGCTCACGAACAACTCGATCTACACGCCCCGCGACCTGCGCGCCCGCCTGGCGCACGCAGGCATCGACGTGCCGGAGTCCGCGATCTGGACCTCAGCGCTGGCCACCGCTCTACCCTTACGTGCCCTCGAAGGTCGTCGCCTCGATCGCCGACCTGATCGACGAGATCTGACGCTCAGCCGCGGTGGTAAGTGCTCACCGCGAGCTGCACGTTCTCCGGACCGATGCTGACCACCTGCACGATCGCCAGCCGCTGGGGCAGGCTCTGGGCGGCGGCGTCCGTGGCGTTGGTGAGCAGGCAGAAGGTGAGCCCGGCGGCGACGTCGAGCATCAGCGGCGTGCCCGCGGCCGTGCCGGCCACCAGCGACGCGCACGCCTCCGTGGTCGGGTTCGGGGCGCTGGCAGAGCGGCCGGACGTACGGTCGACGTAGATCACGAGGTCGTTGGCGTCCGGTGGGTTGCACTGCTTGAGCGCCAGGTAGAACTCGTGCCCCGCCTCGGTCCCGACGTTGGCCGTGTCGACGTCGACGTACTTGACGGCACAGCCGGTCGGCCGCGCGACCGATACCGCCGCCCGGTTCAGGTCGGCGACATAGACGACCGGGGGCGCCGTCGCGGTGGGCGTCGTGGTCGCGATGGGCGATGCCTGCTCGCTGGGCGTGCCGGACGTGGCTGGCGCCGTGCCCAGGGGGAGCGTCTGCGTGGGCGCGGCCGCGATCTGATCCTTCAGATCCCGGGCGGTCTTCCAGGCGTAGGCCGAGCCCGCTCCCGCGGCGACGGCGAGGACGAGAGCCACGATGGCGAGCATGTACGCCCCGGTGGCGGCGGCGCCGGACTTCGGCGGCGCCGGGCTCGCGGCCCGGGGTGTGGGAACCGCGGGTAGTGCGGTGGGCGCCGGCGGGGTCCCGACGGGCGCGGGGGTCAAGCCAGTCGCCGACGGCGATGCCGGGGCGGCGGGCTTGGGTTCCGCGGGGCCGGGTGCGGTCATCGGGCGACTCCTTCGGGCCGACGAGGGGCGTAGCTCGTGGCACCCGACCGTAGCGGAGCCAGGCAACCTGATCAATCACCACCGACCCGGTCCGGCCTGCCCTGGCCGGCGTCGTGAGCAGGGCAGGCCGGACGGTCTCGCGCTCGTCAGCCCGACGGGTTGCCGGTGAAGTTCCAGGAGGCCAGGCGCAGCGCCGGAGCGCGGGAGGAGATGCCCTCCCAGTCCGACGGCACGCCGACGGAGTGCGAGCCGATGCCGAGCACGGCCCCCGGACCGAGGGACTGCGGGTACGACTGGGTGAACCGGAAGTTCTGGACGGGTCCGGTCACGACGCCGTCCTCGATGAGCCAGACGCCATTGCGGGTCAGGCCGGTCATCACCAGCGTGCGCGGGTCGAGGACGCGGGTGTACCAGAAGTCCGAGACGAGCAGCCCGCGGGCCACCTGCCCCACGAGTGCCGCCACGGCGGCATCGGCCGCTGGCCCGTCGACCTCGCCGGGGTCGCCGTCCTCGGTGCCACCCGCGGGCAGCAGGTGCAGGTTCGTGGGGAGCGCCCCGTAGGCTGCCCCGCCGGGTACCGCGTGCCCGGTGGAGGGCGCACCCGCCTTGGCGCCGCTGCGACGGTCATGCGCCACCGTGGCGGACGTACCTGCCTCGACGAGGAACCGCCGCTGCTTCGGCGTTCCCTCCACGTCGAACGCCGGGGCCGGCCCGCGGGGGTCGAAGGGATCGTCCACGATGGACACCGACGAGTCGAACTGTGCCGCGCCGAGCGTGACGAAGGAACGGCCCTCGTTGACCGCCTTGCCGTTGAAGCCGTACAGGGCCAGGCCATGCAGGATGTCGACGACCGCGGTCGGCTCGAGCACCACCTCATACCGCCCAGGTGGCAGCTCCCGGGGCTCGAGACCGCTCCGGGCCTTCGCCGCTGCCCGGGCGCCGAGCCGGGCCCCGTCCAGGTCGGCCAGGCGTGAGCTGGCGAGCCGGGCGACCCCGTCGGACCGGCCCGAGCGCGCGATCCCGTTGAAGGCCGCCAGCGCGGTGACGGAGGATCCCGACATGCCGGCCGAGTTCGCGAAGGCGGTCGACACGCGGTACGTGCTGCAGTAGCCGGCCGCCTCCAGGCCCCCGGCCGCGGCCACGAAGTCCCGCACCCGAGCCGCGCGCTGCGCCGGCTCCGCGTGCGCGGTCGCCTCGTCGAGCGGTGGGACGGTACTGACCGGCGCGGCCGGAGCAAGGCCGGGCCACTGCGGGTCGAGTGGCGCGAGCCGGGCCACTGCCAGGGTGCGCTCGACGAGCCGACCCAGAACCTCACCGTCGCTTGTGCTGCCAGGCTGGGACTGTTCGGGGATGACGGCCGAGCCCGCGGCCGTGCGACCGTCCACGTGCAGGCGCAGCCGTACGTTCGTGGTGGCGTCGGCCACGTTCTGGTGGATGAAGGAGTTCGCGAACCGGGTCAGCGCGAGCTCCCCGCCCTCGACGACGACCTCCGCCTCGGCGCCGGGACTGGCCGCGCGGACGAGGTCCACGACCTGCGATGCGACATCGATGCTCATCCCGTCACTCCCACCCGGACGTTGCTGAACCGGGCCGGCGCGGCCGGGTGGCCGGTGTGCCCGACCTGCATGGGCTGACCCTTGCCGCAGTTCGGGGTGCCCCAGGCGATCACGTCGCGGCCGA
>DATBGZ010000027.1:0-28942 GCA_036557785.1 Micromonosporaceae bacterium | reverse complement strand
ACATGACCCCGATATTGCGCTGGTCTCTGCGCGACGTCAACGCGACACGCCAGCATTTTACTGGCTACATGATTGAGCCGAAAGAGGCCGCCTTCCCACGCGACACAACGGAAGGCGGCTCTATCGGTGCCTTAACTTCGGACTAGCGGGGCAGCCAGAATGGTTGGCGGGCAGAGCCACCCTCGGTCTCCCAGGCAGCTTCAGGCGCGCTGTCAGCCGCACAGGCCGGCGCCACGCCCGCGGCGAGCATGATGTCCTGGACCTGGATGCGGTTCGTGGTGGTGGCGGCGAGCGCCAGCGCTGCCCGGGCGCTCCTGACGCGAGTAGTTGCACCGACGGCGATGGCCAGGACCGCGACGCCGACACCGGCGATGAGCAGAGCCAGCGCCAGCGGCACGTACCCATGCATCCACAGGAAGGTCACGTCGACGCTGCGGGTGTTCTGCAGCACGAACACGATGGGGACCACCAACGCGGCCGCGACGGTGCAGGCACCGAACCAGGCGGTGGCGGTGCGGGTGCGCGGTGCCCGGCCGGGACGGCGCGGGGTCTCCGACGGGCCAGGCGGATCAAGGTGACTCACGACCGAAACGGGCGTACGGCGGCTGATCGACATTCCCAAACCCCCTGATTTTGGCTCGGTGGCCGGCACCTCGGAGTGCGATGTCGTCGTGTCCGGAATACCTGCAGCATACTCGCTCATTCGAGAAATTCGCCTGGGTCGAGCTCGTGCTTGTCATGTCCATGCCTTCCCATCAGTATGGCAACATCCACTGCGGTATCCGAATTAATGCACTTCTGGTCGCCGCGCCCCGGTGACCGCACATCCTCGCGTCGCGGTCCGGACCATCCCTGGGCCGGTGGGCCGGCACCGTGGAACGCGATGTCATCGACTCTTCAGCACCCGAGGCGGGCTCGCGGAGGTGTGCTCGGGCTCAATCTGCGGCACGCGGCCGGGCTTGCACTTCGCAGGAAGACGTGCTCCACTGTGGTTAGCACTCCCGTTGTGTGAGTGCCAGCCGAATGGGATGGGCCCTGGAGTGGGCATCGCGTAGCGCGGTCATCGCAGGTCGGTCCGGACAGCGCCCGCACATGGGGTGCCGCAAGGTAGGACGACGCAGATGGCTAAGTTGATCGTCTTTGGCGAAGAGGCCCGTCGCGGCCTGGAACGCGGCATGAACATCCTCGCCGACACGGTGAAGGTCACGCTCGGGCCGAAGGGCCGCAACGTCGTGCTGGGCACGGCGTGGGGCGCACCCACCATCACCAACGACGGGGTCAGCATCGCCAAGCATATCGAGCTCGATGACCCATACGAAAAGCTCGGCGCCGAACTGGTCAAGGAAGTGGCCAAGAAGACCGACGACGTGGCCGGCGACGGCACCACCACAGCCACGGTCCTGGCCCAGGCGCTCGTGCGGGAAGGCCTGCGCAACGTCGCCGCCGGCGCCAACCCCATAGCGCTCAAGCGCGGCATCGAACAGGCCGTGGCCGCCGTGACCGAGTCCCTGCGGCATCAGGCCAGGGACGTGGAGTCCCGGGACCAGATCGCCGCCACAGCATCGATCTCCGCCGCCGACTCGGCGATCGGCGAGATGATCGCCGAGGCGATGGACAAGGTCGGCAAGGACGGTGTCATCACCGTCGAGGAGAACAACACCTTCGGTCTCGACCTTGAACTCGCCGAGGGCATGCGCGTCGATAAGGGCTACCTCTCGCCATACTTCATCACCGACTCCGACCGAATGGAGGCTGTGCTCGACGACCCGTACCTGCTCATCGTCGATCATCGGATCTCCAGGCTGGACGATCTGTTGCCCATCGTGGAGAAGGTCATGCAGGCGGGCAAGCCGCTGGCGATCGTCGCCGAGGATGTCGAGGGCGAGGCGCTGGCCACGCTCATCGTCAACAAGGTCCGCGGCACCTTCGCGTCGCTGGCCCTCAAGGCGCCCGGCTTCGGCGACCGCCGCAAGGCCATGCTGCAGGACATCGCCGTGTTGACCGGCGGCCAGGTCATCAGCAGCGAACTCGGCCTTACGCTGGCCGACCTCGGGCTAGACATGCTGGGCCGGGCCCGCAGGATCGTGGCCACCAAAGACGAGACCACCGTCATCGACGGCACCGGCGACCATGCGCTTATCACCGGTCGGGTCGCCCAACTTCGCGCCGAGATCGGGTCAAGTGAATCCGACTACGACCGGGAGAAGCTGCAGGAACGGCTGGCCAAACTCGCCGGCGGCGTCGCGGTCATCAAGGTCGGTGCAGCCACCGAGGTGGAGTTGAAAGAGCGCAAGCACCGCGTCGAGGACGCCGTTCGCAACGCCAGAGCCGCCATCGAAGAGGGACTGCTCCCGGGCGGCGGCGTCGCCCTCGCCAACGCCGCGAACACCGCGTTCGACAAGCTGGACCTGACGGGTGACGAGGCCACCGGGGCGAATATCGTCCGGGTTGCGCTCAGCGCGCCGCTGCGGCAGATCGCCACCAACGCCGGTCTCGAAAGTGGCGTTGTCGCGGCGAAAGTGGCCGCCCTTCCTCCTGGTCATGGCTTCGACGCCACCACCGGGGACTATGTCGACATGATGAAAGCCGGCATCGTCGAACCCACCAAGGTCACCCGCAGCGCCCTGCAAAACGCCGCATCCATCGCCGCGCTCTTTCTGACGACCGAAGTGTTCATCGCCCACAAACCATAGTGGATGGTCGTCCCCGACCCTGCACACGCTCGGGTCGGGGGCCTCACCCGACGACCGAGAAGCAGATCGGCGACTGCAGCACCGAGGTCGCAGCTATGATCGAAGAACGTCGAAGGTGGCCGACCGGATGAGTTGCTGCCTCAGTCTGCCGGCCCTACTGATGGTCGCGGTCTCACTGATTCACAATCTCCGCTGCCACGGATGAAACGACTTGGCGCCGAGATGGCTGATGCGCACCGGCACACGGCTCTGCATGCTCGTATGTATGCGAGCGACCATCAACCTGCCGGATGCCTTGGCGGAGGCGGCTGAGGAGCGTGCCCGTTCTGAAGGCCGGACGTTCACCAGCCTCGTCGAGGAGGGCTTGCGGACCGTTCTGGCGCACGACGAGGGACCCGCGAAGGTTGACCCGCTTCCGGCGTACGGCCACGCCGAGGGCCGGTTCCTGGTCGACATCACCGACCGTGACGCCCTCTGGGCGGCACTCGACACCGACGACCTCCTTCCCGACGTCAACGTCCTCGTCTACGCCTACCGCCGCGAGGCCCGCAATCACGCGGCATATGCCTCCTGGCTCGCCGGTGTCGTGGCCGGCCAAGACGAGTTCGCGCTGGCCGACCATTGGTGGCGACCCCAGCGACCTGGGAAGTGCTTACCGCGAATGTCTCGCAGGATCAAGTCATCCGCGGCAATCTCGTGCCGGACGCCTATCTTGCGGCGCTCGCCGTCTCTCATGGCTCAGGCTCGCCAAGCCAGACCGGGGGTTCGCGCCGTTTCCTGATCTCGAATTCTTCGACCCTGCTCTGGCACGGCCGTGACGAGGCCAGTCGGTGTCCACTGCATGGACCGACCTTCCTGCCGCGAACTCCAGAAATGAACAGCTCGATATGTGATACCTCATCACCGCGACCGGCTACCGCTAGTGCGACGTCGTTTCCGTCAACGGACCCCACGCGCTAAAGACCGCGCCAGCGTGACTTTCGCCAACACGGCAACCGCAACCCAATGTCCCGGCGGCACTGATCGATCGAGTCGCGATTATCGCCGTTAGGCGCCAAACACGACCGGCCGCGACCACCTGGGAGGCCCGAAGCGCTTGGCAACCTGGATCGCCATCCGCCCAGCGTTTCCGGTTGCCCCGAGGATCAGCACCGCTGTCCGCGGCGAAAGATCGTCCGCAGCGGTATCGGTTCGGTGCCCGGCCGCGACTTCATCAAAGAGCTCCCCAAGCTCGCCGAGGCAGTCGCCGATGGCGCCCTCGACATCCGCGCCCAGGCCGTGCCCCTGGCTCGGGTGGAACAGGTATGGACCAGCACCGCCGCGACCACCGACCGAATCGTGCTCGTCCCCGAGGCCGGACGCCCCGCCTCGCCAACCTTCCAGTGGACGCCTTGGCCGGGGAATGGGGACATGCGGTGCGCGGCGTCGCCGACGTGGGTAACGCCGGGTCGGGTAGCCCATTCACGCACAAGCGCGAGGAAGCCGACGAGGCGCGCTGCGCTCATATCCCGGTCCGGCACGGACCCGCACGCCCCGGCCTGCCCATGACACTGGTGTTGAGGCCGGAGCGGCGGGCATCGTGTTGTTGCATACACCGGACCGGCGACCGGCTCCGTGCGAGACTGCGATTGATACCTCGAGCCTCGCCTTGGGGGCAGCGAGTGGCGGATCTTCAGCAGGAGTTCGACGACATCGTGGACCAGCGCCGGGTTCGGGCGGTGTTCCAGCCGATCGTCGAGCTCGCGAAGGGGCGGACCATCGGGTACGAGGCGCTGGCCCGTGGGCCTGCAGGGTCCCACTTTGAGCAGCCGGCGCATCTATTCGAGTACGCCTATCAAAGGGGGCGCTCGGCAGAGTTGGACTGGGTGTGCCGGGCCTCGGCCGTGTCCGCCGCGATGGCGGCCGGGATGCCGCGTCAGGTGACGCTGTTCATCAACGCCGAGCCCGCAACGCTGCGAACCCGCTGCCCGCCCGACCTGCTTGACACCGTCCAGGATGGGTCGAGAAGTCTCGATATCGTGGTCGAGCTCACCGAGCGGTACCTCGCCCACGATCCCGCCGGTGTGCTTGACGCGGTCGCTGCCGCCCGCGCCGCCGGCGTTGGGGTCGCGATCGACGATGTCGGAGCCGAGCCGGCCAGCCTGGCCATGATGCCGCTGGTGCGGCCCGATGTCATCAAGCTCGACCTGTCGGTGATTCAGGGCCGGCCGGACCAGGATGTCGCGCGAACGGTGAACGGGGTCCTCGCCGAGGTTGAACGCACGGGCGCGGCCGTGCTGGCCGAAGGCATCGAGTCGAACCGCCATGCGGCGCTCGCATACTCCATCGGCGCCACGCTCGGCCAGGGATGGAAGTTCGGGCGACCTGGGCCCTTGCCACACCAGTGGCAGAGCCCACCCACGCCGATCGTGGCCGTCAAAGCGGCCGTCGTCACCCCTGCCACGCCGTTTGAAGTGGTCACCCGCCGGCGGCCAGCCAGGTCGGCTACCCGGCAGCTTCTGCGGTCACTGAGCCGGCAGTTGGAGTACCGAGCCGCCGACCCCGCCGACCCCAGCGTCCTGGTCGCCTGCTTCGAGGACGCCAAACACTTAAGCCCCGCCGTTGCCGGGGAGTACGCCCGCATCGCGGAGGCGGCGGTCATGGTGGCCACCTTCGGGCGGGGCATGCCATCGGAGCCGGCCAAGAAGGTCCGCGGTACCGCCCTGGCTGAGGACGACCCGCTCGCCCAGGAATGGGTCGTCGTGGCCGTCGCGGCCCACTTCGGCGCCGCACTGGTCGCCCGCCGCCCGAGACCCAGCATCGCGGACTCGACGGCCGGCCGCCCCGAGGATTCCCCGGACGTGCGCTACGACTTCGCGGTGACCTACGAACGCGACCTCGTCATCGCCGCCGCTCACAGCCTCGTACAGCGGATCAGCGTCGCATAAGCCATCGTTCGGGTGTCCAGCTTGTCGAACGCTGTGCGCGCAGCGTTGGCCAAGGCGACCCCTCCGCCGGGCAGCATCCCTCTTCCATCGCGGCTTGGGCGTTGCGGATCGCGTCCTCGATGCGGTGCTTGCGCTCCTTGAGGTCCACCTCGGTGACCGCGCCGACCTTGATGACCGCGACCCCGCCGGCGAGTTTGGCCAGTCGCTCCTGCAGCTTCTCCCGGTCGTAATCGGAGTCACTGGAGTCGATCTCGGCGCGGAGTTGGGCGACCCGGTCGGCGATCTGTTCGGCGCTGCCGGCGCCGTCGATGATGGTGGTGTCGTCCTGGGTGACGACGATCCTGCGGGCGCGGCCGAGCAGGTCCAGCCCGGCGCTGTCCAGGGTCAGGCCGGCCTCGTTGCCGATGACCTGGCCGCCGGTGAGAACGGCGATGTCCCGCAGTATGGCCTTGCGGCGGTCGCCGAAGCCGGGTGCCTTGAGGGACAGCGACGCGAAGGTGCCGCGGACCTTGTTGACGATAAGCGTGGCGAGCGCCTCGCCCTCGACATCCTCGGCGACGACCGCGAGTGGCTTGCCCGTCTGCATGACCTTTTCCAGGATGGGGAGCAGGTCGTTCAGGTTCGAGATCCGGTGGTCGACGATGAGCAGGTACGGGTCGTCGAGGACGGCATGCATCTGGAGCGGGTCGGTGACGAAGTACGGCGACAGGTAGCCCTTATCGACGCGCACGCCCTCGGTCAGCTCGAGGTCCAGGCCGAAGGTGTTGTTCTCTTCGGCGGTGATGACACCTTGCTTGCCGACCTTGTCCATCGCCTCGGCGATCATCTCGCCGATCGCCGAGTCGGCGGCGGAGATCGATGCTGTGGCGGCGATCTGCTGCCTGGTCTCCACCTCCCTGGCCTGATGCCGCAGCGACTCAGTCACCGCGGCCACGGCCTGTTCCATGCCGCGCTTGAGCGCCATGGGGTTGGCACCGGCGGCGACGTTGCGCAGGCCTTCCCGCACGAGCGCCTGGGCCAGGACCGTGGCCGTGGTGGTGCCGTCACCGGCCACGTCGTCGGTCTTGCTGGCTACGTCCTTGACCAACTCGGCGCCGAGCTTCTCGTGCGGGTCATCGAGTTCGATCTGCTTGGCGATGCTGACCCGTCGTTGGTGATGATGGGCACGCTCCGGGCCGTGCCCAGAACGACGTTTCGACCCTTCGGGCCCAGCGTCACCTTCACCGTGTCGGCGAGGACGTTCATGCCGCGTTCCAGGCCGCGACGGGCCTCTTCCCCGAATACGATCAACGTGGCCATCTGCGTCGTCCTTGACTGGTCGTGTCCCGATCTGGGCACCTGTTCGGACCGACCTGCGATGACCGCGCTACGCGATGCCCACTCCAGGGCCCATCCCATTCGGTTGGCACTCACACAACAGGAGTGCCAACGACCAGTGCATCACGCTTGACCCGAGAGTGCAAGCGCGGTCAACCGCCGTCAGCCGGGTAGGCGTACAGTGGCGGTTACTCCGGAACCGACGACATCCACGCTGAGGTGCCAGCCACACCGGCCTACCACCCGGAGCCATTACGTCCACTGTGGACATCGATCGGTCATGCCAAGTCGCGCGATCGCCGGCCGGGCCGAGGGGCCATCACCACTGTCAGAGAGGGGTCACCCATGGGTAACAAGTCCGTCCAGCGGGAGAGCCGGAAGAAGCCGGGCCGCACCCTGCAGGAGAAGCGCGTGGCCAAGCGGCTCAAGAACGAGACCAAGACCGCGCCGATCATCCCGCCGACCACGCGCTGAGCTGGTAGCCGTGCGGCCGGAGGCCCGGATGCGCGGGGCTACGCGAACTCCGGCCGTACGAGCGCGACCGGGAGACACGGCCGTGCACGTTCGCGCCAGCGCCTTTATGAGGCGAAGGGTGTGTTTCCTTGGACTTCCGGCGACGAGAAGCTCCAGCCCAACGAATGAATTCAATGCGCCAATCAGTCGGCCGCTCGACGACCACCACCAGCTGCACATCCTCGGCTGAACACCGACGGTGTCAGCGCAGCGTTTGCAGTGATTGTTGCACATGGCACGACGTCCACACTGGACTGAAGTGCGCGCAACTCCTCCATCGCAGGCGCCGCGGAAGCGCTCACCGCTCTGGGAACTCTCGCGGACGCGATACCTCTGCACTGCTCGGGAGGAGCCGATTTCAGTTCCCACGCCGAGCGGCGTACACTGGCCGACGACGCCCGGGATCTCTGGGCGAAGCGCCGACGAGCCACCGTCACCGGGATCGAGGCGCGCCTCCGTTCCACGACAACGGAACGAGGCCCGTCATGTTGATCCACAAGACCGAGATCATGGCGCTGCTGCTCTCCCGCGGCAGTGAGGAAAGGGCCGCCTGGGTCGACCGGGAGCTTCCAGAGTTGGTCGACACAGAAATCCACGCGTCCTTGCTGAAGTTGCTGGATGTTGACCCGTTGGGCATGTCGGACGCCGAGGAGCAGCGGACCGAGCACCGCACGTGAGGCTTCCCGAGCCGAGCTTCGCCCACATCATCCGTCTCACCGACGACAAGGGCATCTTCGAGCACGCCGAGGGCATGACTCCGCGCCGCGACGGCGGCTACTGTCTCGACGATGCTGCCCGCGCACTGTTGGTGGTGTGCCGGCAGCGCCCGGCGGAGCCTGAGCTGGAGCGGCTCGCCACCGCCTACCTCTCTTTCGTGTTACGGGCCATGACGCCGGACGGTCGGTTCCACAACCGGCTCGACCGCCACGGTCGTTGGGAGGACCAGCCCGACACGGGCGACTGGTGGGGGCGGGCACTATGGGGCCTGGGCACGGCGGCCGCACGCGGGCCCCTGTCGATCCGTGCGACGGCCGCGAAAGCGTTCGGCCGCGCCGCGACGCAGCGCAGTCCGCATCTGCACGCGATGGCGTTCGCCACGCTCGGCGCCGCCCCCATTCTCGCCGTCGATCCCAGCCACGCCCGCGCCCGCGAACTGATGGTCGACCTCGTAGCTATGGTCGACCCCGCGTCCGCGCACGGTCCGAGGCCGGTGGGCCGGGACTGGCCCTGGCCGCTGCCACGGCTCACCTATGCGGATGCGGCGATCACCGAGGCGCTGATCGCCGCCGGCACCGCGCTGGGCGAGGATGCCGTGACGGCGCACGGCCTGGCGCTGCTGGAGTGGCTCCTGACCACCCAGACCGTGAACGGGCACCTGTCCGTCACACCGGTAGGCGGCTGGGGACCGGGTGAGTTCCGGGCCAGGTTCGACCAGCAGCCCATCGAGGCCGCCGCCCTCGCCGACGCCTGCGCCCGAGCGTTCGCGCGTACCGGCGAGCGGCGGTGGGCGTATGGGCTGGAACGGTCGGTCGCCTGGTTTCTCGGCGATAACGATGCCGGCATCGCCATGCACGACCCCGATAGCGGCGGCGGCTACGACGCGGTAACGCCGCACGGACGCAACACCAACCAGGGGGCCGAGTCGACACTGGCCCTGATCTCTGCGCTGCAACACGCAAAGCGCATCTCTGCACCGGAAAGCGGCTGCCATGCCAGAACGAACCTCGACCTACCCCATCGCTCGTCCGAGCTTCATTCCCCCATACAGTTCCGCGCGCCCGATCCTCGGGGCAGCCCACGTATCCGCCAAGCCGAGATCCTTCGGCCTACTCGGCACGTATCCGCCGACCCTGTGCGGGATAGCCACGTTCAACCGGGCGCTGCTGCGAAGCATCGCCGCCGCGGCTCCTGACGACCGCGTCGGGGTCGTGCGAGTGCTGGACGAACCACAGGGGCAGGATGGTCCCGAGGTGGCCGCACACCTGCGCACCGACCTGAACGACACGCACACCGGCGCCGTGACGGCGTTGAACGGCTTCGACGTGGCGATCGTCCAGCACGAGTACGGGATCTACGGTGGACCCGACGGCGACCAGGTGCTCGCCGTGCTCGAGCAGCTCAGAGTTCCGGTGCTCACCGTCACGCACACCGTGCTGGCCCAGCCGACGCCGCGTCAGGAGCACGTGCTGCGGCGGGTAATCGACGCCAGCGACGCGGTTGTCGCGATGACCGATGCCGCCCGCGCGCGGCTCATTGACCGATATGACGTTGACCCGTCCCGGGTCACGGTCATCCGGCACGGGGGGACGACCCGGCTGGACCCGCTGCTCACGCTGCCCAGCACCGATCCGTTCACGGTGCCAGATGCACGCAGCCCGCTGATCCTGACGTGGGGTCTGTTGGGGCCGGGCAAGGGCGTCGAGTGGGCGATCGACGCATTGCCCCGCCTGCGGGGTCTGTCGCCTCTGCCCCGCTATGTCGTGGCCGGCCAGACCCACCCGCGGGTACGCCAACAGCAGGGCGAGGCGTACCGGGACCAGCTGCGGCAGCGCGCGGTGGAGACGGGCGTCGCGGACATGCTCGGGTTCGAGGGGTCCTATCTGGACGACTCGGCCCTGACCACCCTGATCCGCGCCGCCGACGTGGTGCTGCTGCCGTACGACTCCATCGAGCAGGTCACCTCGGGTGTGCTGGTCGAGGCGATCGCGGCCGGTAAGCCCGTCGTCGCCACGGCTTTCCCTCACGCGGTCGAGTTGTGCGCCACCGGCGCCGGCATCGTCGTGGCGCACCGCGACAGCGCCGCACTGGGGGAGGCGCTGCGCCGCGTGCTCACCACACCGGTTCTGGCGCACCGCATGCGGGCCGAAGCGGTAAGGATCGCGCCGTCGTTACGCTGGTCGGCCGTGGCCGAGCAGTACCGGTCCCTCGCCGCCGGTCTGCTCGCCGAGCCGAGCGCCGTGCGCGGATGACCGAGTTGGCCGTACGTACCGGCCCCCGCCTGCTGCCTGATCCGCGACGGGTCATCGCGAAGCTCTTCGTTCCCGGGGAAGAGACCCGCGACGGCAACTCCCGGGCCAACGCCGTTGTGGCCCGGATCCTGGCGTTGCCGGAGGCGGAGGTGTCGGTCTTGGCCGGCGCCGCCATCGCCGAGTTCGGGGGCCGCCATCCCGACCTGACCGGGATACTCGCCCGGCACTTCGCCGTCGTCGCGCACGCGGTACCGGCGGATCAGCCGCTTAGTGCTGACCGCCGAACGGTGATCGGTGCCTACTTCACGCACGAGTACGCGCCGGAGACGGCGGCACTGTTCAACCCGTCGATGACGGAGCATCCCGACCAGACCGGCCTGGACGTTGGCCAGATCCGCTTCGCCATGACCGTCCGGTGTGTGGGCGAAGGCCACCTGTCCTCGATCGGGTTCCGGACCGGGGTATTGGGACCCGGCTCGTCCATCGTCGTCGACGACCCCGAGCCCGTCCTCGTGACAGGATCGAGCATCCCCGGGCCGTATCGGCGGCACGCGTTCCTCAGCCGGCTCGCCGACGTCGGCGTCGAGCCGCAGAACGCCCAGTTGCTGCTTGGCGCCCTGCCGGAGACCTTCTCCGCCGACGAGCTGAACGGCGCGCTCACGGGCGTGCACGAGCACACCCTGGGACGGCAGCGGGTCCAGCGCGCGATCGCGCAGGTCATGCAGGTCGCCTACGCCACGTACACCGTGGAGTTCCCCACCAGGCCCGGTCTCACCGGGCGGCTGCTGTGGCCGGGCGCCCCGGCGGAGCGCAACGGCATGGAGGACGCCCGCCTCGTCCGGTTCGCGGAAGGGAACGGGACCATCACCTACTACGCGCCGTTCACCGCCTACGATGGTGCGCACGTGGCCACACATCTGCTGTCCACACAGGACTTCCGGCGCTTCCAGATGACGCCGTTGGCCGGCCGCGCCGCCAGGGACAAAGGATTGGCGCTGTTCCCCCGCCTCATCGGCGGTCGCTATGCCGCACTGTCGCGATGGGACCGTGAGAACCTGTCCTTGGCCTACTCAGACGACCGGCAGGTATGGGAGGAGTCCACCATCCTGCACCGCCCGGTGCGCGGTTGGGAGCTGATCCAGGTCGGCAACGGAGGCCCGCCGATCGAGACTCCCGACGGCTGGCTCGTACTCACCCACGGCGTCGGCCCGATGCGCCAGTACGCCCTTGGCGCCATGCTGCTCGACCTGCACGAACCGTCGCGTGTGGTCGCCACGCTGACCCGACCGCTGCTCGCACCCCGCGCCGACGAGCGCGACGGCTATGTGCCCAACGTCGTCTACACCTGCGGCGCGATGCTGCACGACGGCGTGCTGACGATTCCGTATGGCATCAGCGATGGCGCCATCGGGTTCGCGCAGGCCGATCTCGCGATGCTGGTGAGTCGGATGGCGCGGGCAGCCGCATGAGAGTCGCCCTCCTTGGTCCCGTGGCTTGGCGGACCCCGCCACAGGCATACGGACCGTGGGAGCAGGTGGTGTGGCTGCTCGCCGAAGGGCTCGTCGCCCGGGGAGTGGATGTCACGTTGTTCGCCACGCTGGACTCACAGACCTCAGCCACTCTCGACGGGGTATGTCCACGGCCATATCAGGAGGATCCAGGTCTCGACGGCCGCGTCTGGGAGGCGATACATATAGCCCACTGTCTGGAACGCAGTGGCGACTTCGAACTCGTCCACAACCACCTCGACTGGCTGCCCTTGGCGCTGTCCCGCCTGTGTCGGGCGCCCATGCTGACGACGATCCATGGCATCGGCGATCCGCGGATCCTGCCCGCATACCACGATGCGCACTCGTCGTTTGTGTCCATATCGGACTCTGATCGCATCGACAGCATTGCATACCTTGCGACCGTACGGCACGGAGTCGACCCCACGCAGTGGACGTTCGAACCCGAACCCGGCGACCATCTGGTGACCTTCGGACGCATCCACCCGGACAAGGCGACGGACGACGCCATCGAAATCGCGCGACGTGCTGGACGCGACCTGGTCATCTGCGGCCCCATCCACGACGAGGCCTACCACGCCACCCAGGTCGCACCCCATGTCGACGGCCACCACGTGCGCTACCTCGGCAACGTGGCCGCCGCGGACCGGGCCCGCATCCTGGGCGGCGCCGCCGCACTGCTGCATCCACTCGGGTTCGACGAGCCGTTCGGCCTGTCCGTGGTCGAGGCGATGGCCTGCGGCACACCAGTCATCGGCTACCGCCGCGGCGCGCTGACGGAGACCGTCGACCACGGAACAACCGGCTTGCTGGTCGACGACATCGACAGCGCGGCAGCGGCCGTCCCCTACGCACTGGCACTGGATCGGGCCGTTGTCGCCGCGGCCGCCCGCCGCAGCTTCTCGGCCGATCGCATGGTCAGCGAATACCTGACCGTCTACGAGACGATGGTCGCCGCGGCTGCGCCCAGCGACGTTCGGGGGACAGAGTGTGTCGCCGGTCACGGCCTCAACGTCTAAAGGCTGCGGTGAGTTGACGCGGTGGGCCGCGAAGGGGAGGAGCGGAGACTGGCGCCTGCTCACGGCGCAGCGCCGCCTCCGCCTCGCGAGCAGGATCGGCGAACCGGCGCAGCAGAACGTGCACTTCTTGTCGGCGATCGGCAGCCGGCAGGCCGGCACGCAGGCGCTCGATCTCCCGAACCGCATCCGCGGCGCCGATCCCGTGCTTGACCGCCGTGGTTGCCGCACACGTCGCGATGATCATCGGAAGTCCGCGGTCCTCGATCGCAAGCTGCCCGCCGCGAGCAAGCCACGTGAGTTGTGTGGACTTGCCGACGTTGTCGTTGCCTTTCGTGTCTCAGAGTCAATCGAACGTGCGATCCTCTTCGTAATACCACTGTGGTGGTCCATGGTGACCCCCGGGTGGACCCTGCCAGGCCCGACCTGCGCGCCCGGCGCATCCTCTTCGTCGACGCGCGGCAGGCGTTGCATCGGTCCAATCGATAGAAGTAATCGTCCAACGGCCTGTTGGACAGTGACGATCTTCAAAGCTGTGGAACCGGGTATCGCGGGGGCATCGCCGCGAGGACATTTCGGCGCGCGTCGGCCGGATCGATCCGGTCCGGGCGATACTGGATCAATAGTGCGGTTTGCGACCGACCGGCGTCGATCCTCAAGGGGGTGCCCTTTGTCAAGCAGAGTGCCCGCTCTTGTCGATCCGCCGGACGGGCACGGCGACTGACTGACCGACCTCAAGGCCCGTATCTACGCCGCTCAGCAGCAGGCCGCGCTCAAGAGCAACACCGAACTGCTGCAGTTGTACTGGCAGATCGGGCGGGATCTTCTGACCCGGCAGGCTGAGCAAGGGTACGGCAGCAAGATCGTCGAGCGGCTCTCACACGATCTGCGCGCGGCGCCCGCGCGCTTCACCTCGGCCGAGAACACTTCGGCTCAGCGGCGGCCGTCGATTATGAGGCCGATGGCGACGCCCGCGGCGAAAACCATACGTTCACACCGTTCGCAATGCCACCGTGGGTGGCATCCGTGAGGCTCGTATGGCGGGCATGAGTCCGGCGAGTGCGCCGATCAGCATGGCTGAGCCGATGCTCCCCGCCCAGGCTTGGACTGGGATGACGATGAGCCAGCCTTTCGTGGCGGCGTAGACGGCCGTCGTCGCCATCCCGGCCAAGACGCCGACGATCCCGCCGATGGCGGCAAGTAGCATCGACTCGGTGAGGAACTGCGTCCGGATCTGGCCTCGCGTAGCGCCGAGTGCACGGCGCAGTCCGATCTCGGATCGGCGTTCGAGGACAGAGATGATCATGATGTTGGCGACACCGATTGCTCCGACGACGAGCGCTACTGCCCCACTAGTGCGAAATGGTGCCGCCGGGCGGGTCCCGTCAGGGCCTGATGGCAGTGATGAGGTACGGCACCCCGATCCCCAGCCTGAGGTCGGGTCGCGGCTGGGCGGTCGCATGGGTGAAGCCGGCGGCCGCGAGCGCGTCGAGGATCGGGTCGGGCGCGTCGAGATGCATGAAGGGAAGTTCGCGGCGCGTGTCGATGGTGTAGTGCTCGGCGAAGGGCGGTGGCACATCCCCGTCGCCCGAGTCGGTGAACCAGAAGCCGTCCACCGCGACCAGGCGGCCGCCAGGCCGCAGCAACGCCCGCCAGTTCGCCATCGCCGCGGCCGGCTCGCGTAGCGTCCACAGCAGGTGCCGGTTGGTCAGGGCGTCAAAGCTGGCCGGGGCGAAGTCGGGCACGACAGCGTCGCCGAGGCGCGCGTCCACCCTGACGTTGCGGGCAGCGGCGTTGACCTTCAGCACGTCGAGCATCGCAGGTGCCAGATCGGTGGCCGTGACCCGGTGGCCCAGGGAAGCCGCGGCGAGGGCGATATAGCCGGTGCCGGTCGCGACATCAAGGACATCGGATGGAGGCTCGGGCAGGACCAACGCCAGCGCATCCACCCAGCGCTGGTACTCGGGCGAGCCGTACCCGGCCACGTTGCCGTCGTGGTTCTCGTACTCGTCGGCCGCCACGTTCCAGAAGGCCGTGATGTGAGCCTGGGCCCGGTTGGGATGCTCGACCATCGGATGCCGGATGCCGTTGTCTGGCTGGTCCATCGCCGTTCCCTTGTTTCGGTACTCGCGCACCTTGCCCTGTCAACGGACGGTCGGAGTGGCCGGCGGAGCACGGCGAGGTCTACGGCGGATTGTATCGGTTGTCGTAAGCCGCAGGCCTCCTCCTCGACCACGTGCACCACGTCCGGTTCGTGGACCCACTCCGGGCGCAACCTGCAGGCGATCTGAGACCGGGGCGATCCTGGAGAGTCTGTCCTTTGTGGAGCTACGCCTGGTTCGCGCTGCCGACCTCCCGGACGGCGACCATACCCGGCCTCGTTCCGCGACGGCAGTACGCCGACCGCCGCCCGGGCTGGCCCATCGCGGCGCCCGAGGGTGATCGCCGGTCCGAGGTCTACCGTGCAGGGCGAGTGGCCGGTACTGGTGGGCTTTCCGGCCCTGACCCCGGGGTCCTTGGTTGACGGCACACTGGGGGCGTGGCGCGGGTTCGCGACATCCTGGACCGCTTCCGTCCCGCTGGCGCGCCTGGCGGGGCCACCGGCGCCGGGGTGCCGGTCGACCGCCAGCAGAGCCTGACCGACGAGGTCGCGACGGTCTTCGCGGACCTCGAACCCACGATCCAGGAGTGCGCACGCATCGCCCACGAGGCGGACGAGCAGGCGCAGCGCCGGGAGAAGGACGCGCAACGCCGCGCCCACGACCTCGTGGCCCGGGCGCGCAGCGAGAGCGAGGCCGAACGGGCCGGTGCCGCCGCGGCGGTCCGGGCGCGGGCAGCCAGCGAGAGCGAGCGGATCCTGGCCGATGCGCGCCAACAGGCCCAGCAGGTGCGGCGACGGGCCGACGAGCGCCGGCCTCGCCTGCTGGCGCGGGTCGTCGAGCTGGTCCGCGCCGACCTGCGGGCGTTTGCCGACTCCGATGGCGGGACCGGTGACGCATGACGGCGGGGTGGGTCGCCGGTACCGTCCGGGCGCGGGCGTTGGTACGCCGGCGGTTGGGCACGGCTGGGGCACGGGCGCTGGTCTCCGCGGGCTCCTTCGCGGCCGCCGTCGAGATGCTGGTCCACTCACCGTACGGACGGTTCGTCCGCGCGGGTGACGATCCGACGGCCGCCGCGCACGGCGTGGCCGCCACGCTGCTGTGGAACGTGCGGGTGCTCGCGGGTTGGTTGCCGGCGCGGGGATCGGAGATGCTGCGGGTCCTCGCCGGCTGGTTCGAGATCGCCAACACCGAGGAGCACCTGCGGGCTCTGGCCGGGATGCCGGCGGACGTGCCGTACCACCTGGGAGCGCTCACCACCGCTTGGCCCCGGATCGCTGCCGCGGGTTCGCCGGAGCAGGTACGCGGTGTGCTGACCGCCTCGCCGTGGCGGGATCCGGGCGGTTCCGGGCCGCGAGACATCCAGATATCCCTTCGCCTGTCGTGGGCCGACCGGGTCGCGGCCCGGGTCTCGGCGACCCGGCCGTGGGCACTGGGTGCGGCCGCCCTGCTCCTCGCGCGCGAGGTCGTGGGTCGCGGTGAGCCGCTCTCCGGGGCGGCGCGGTCCTCGGCGCTGCGGACCCTTGGCCCGGGGTGTGCGACCAGCGCTGCATCCGTGTCGGAGCTGCGGGCGTCGCTGCCCCGCAGCGCGGGCTGGGCGCTGGACGACGTGACCGACCCGGAGCACCTGTGGCAGGCCGAGGCGCGGTGGTGGCGGCGGGTCCGGGGCGACAGCGCCGCTCTGGCGGCCCGATCGACGTTCGGAGAGGAGCCCGTCGTCGGTGCCGTCGCCCTGCTCGCCCACGACGCCTGGCTGGTGACCGGGGCGCTGGCGGGCGCCGGCCGGGACCCCGATGCGCTGGAGATCTTCGATGCGGTTACGTGACGCGCTCGCCCCGCTGGCGATGACGAGGGTGGCCGTGGTCGCCCGGACGGCGGATCTGCGGTCGGCGCTCGTCCGCGTCGCCGACGCCGGTGTGGTCGAGGTCGACCGGGCCGTGAGCTCGGCGGACCTGCCGCTCAGCGCCGCCAGTCGGGCTCTGCAGCGCCTGACGGCCGCCGGTGCGGGCCGGGCCGCGGTGGCCGCCTCGCCGCCCGACATCCCCGCGTTGGAGCGGGCCGGGCGCGCGGACCTGCTCGCCGGCGAGGTCGAGCTCGAGCAGATCACGGCCCAGGCCGTCGTGCGCGGCGACGTGGCCGCGATCGTGGGCTGGACGCCGACAGCGGACCTGCCCGACCTCGCGACGAGCCTCGCCTGCGTCGGGGCGGCGGCGGTGGCGCTGGACCGTCCGAAGGGGATCGACCCGCCGACCGCGGGCACGTCCGGCGCGACGCGCCGCTCGTTCGCCCCGTTGGTCGACACGTACGGCACGATCCCGTACGCCGACGTGGACCCGACGATCCTCGCCGGGATCGCGTACGCGGTGATGTTCGGCGCGATGTTTGGCGACGTCGGGCACGGGGCGCTGCTGTTGGCGCTGGCGCTGCTCATCCGGTTCGGCCGGTGGCGCCGGCTGGCCCGGTTGCGCCCGCACTGGCTGTTGGTCGCCGCCGCTGCCCTGTCGGCGATCGGCTTCGGCTTCGGGTACGGCGAGTGCTTCGGACCGACCGGGCTGGTGCCGCACGGCCTGATCACTCCCATGGACCAGCCGGTCGGCCTGCTCGCTGTCGGCGTCGGCATGGGAGCCGTACTGCTGGCCGGGTCGTACCTGCTCGGCATCGTCAACCGGGTACGCGAGGGCGGCTGGCCGCTGGCGCTCTACGCCCCCGCCGGAGTCGCCGGGGCACTGGTCTTCCTCGCGGCGGGCGCGGCCGCGGCCGCGGTGTACGGGCGCAACGGCTGGATCGGTCTGGCCGCCGTGGTTCTCGCCGCCACCGGAGTCACGCTCGGCTTCGTCGGGTTCTTCGTGCACGCAGGTGGTCGTGGCTCGGGGGCGTTGCAGGCCGTCATCGAGACATTCGACCTGGTGATCCGGCTCGGTGCCAACATCGTCTCGTTCGCCCGCCTTGCCGCGTTCGGGCTCACCCATGCCGTCCTGGCCTGGATCGTCTGGCAGGGCACGACCGGGTTGTGGCACAAGGGCTCGGCTGGTGTGGTGGCGGCGGTGCTCGTCTTCCTCATCGGCAACGCGCTGGCCTTCGGGTTGGAGGCGCTGGTCTCGGCGATCCAGGCGTTGCGGCTGGAGTACTACGAGCTGTTCTCCCGCGTCTTCCAGGCCGAGGGTCGCCCGTTCCGCCCGTGGCACGTGCCGACCGCCAACGAGCCTGCCCAGCCACGTGCCGAGCCGGCTGAAATCAGATAGGAGAAAGTCCATGTCACGATGGCTACGTGCGCTGGCGTTCACCGGGTTCGTGATCCTGGCCGCCGGTCTCACGGTGACGGCGGTGGCGGTCGGCACGGCCTCGGCCCAGCCTGATCGCGGAGCCGTCACCACGACCACCGTTCCTACCACAGTGGACAGTCCAGCCGCGGGCGTCGAACCACTGGCCGAGGATGCACCGTCGGGCGGGGCGGGCGGGGCGGGCGGGGCGGGCGGGATGGCGCTGCTCGCCGCCGCGATCTCGGTCGCTGGCGCCTCGATCGGGGCCGCGATCGCCGTCGCCTACACCGGTGCGGCGGCGATCGCCGCGATGAGCGAGCGTCCGGAGCTCTTCGGTCGGGCCATGGTGATCGTGGGCCTCGCCGAGGGCATCGCCATCTACGGCCTGATCATCGCGATCATCCTCATTGGACGGGCCTGACCGATGTCCCCGACGCCGCCCGCTGTGCCGACTGCTGTCCCGATCGTCGCCGCGATCGGCTCGCCGGTGATGGTGCGCGGGTACGCCCTGGCTGGCGTGCGGGTCCTGCCGGCCGAAGACGCGGACGAGGTGCGCGACGCGTGGCGGTCGCTACCGGCCGACGTCGGTCTGGTGGTGCTGACGGAGCAGGCGGCGCAGGCGCTTGCCGACACCCTGACGGCTGAGCGCACCTGGCCGCTGGTGGCGGTGATGTCGTGATGTCCCGGGTACGCGCTCCCGGCGCGGCGCGCGAGTCGGCCGCGCTGGCACCGGTTCGCGAGGCCCTCCTGGCGGCCGCCCGGCACGACGCCGAGCAGACGCTGACCCGGGCCAACGAGACGGCGGCGCGTCTGCTGGCGCAGGCGCAGGCCCAGGCGGACCAGATCCGTACCGGGGCCCGCGCCCGTGGCGCCGCGGACTCGGCCGAACACGTTGCCGCGCAACGGTCGCGGGCTGGACGGCAGGCGCGGGCCATGGTGCTGGCCGCGCAGCGGGAGGAGTACGAGGCACTGCGGTCCGCCGCGTGCCAGGCGGGGTCGGAGCTGACGGCCGACGCCTTCTATCCGGCCGTACGGCAGCGGATGATCGAGGCGCTGCGGGCACTCCTGGGCGATGCGGCGCAGATCCGCGACATGCCGGGCGGTGGCGTGAGTGCGAGCGTGCCCAACCTGAACGCTCTGGCCTCGAGGCCGGTCAGCTCGGCGGACTTCTCGCTCGCCCGGCTCGCCGAGCGGGCCGCGGACACCGTCCTCGCGGAGGCCGACGAGTCGACGGACCTGGCGTCCACAGGCGACAGACCGGTCGGGGCGGGGGTGGGGGCGTGACCGCCATCGTGCGACGGGTCAACGGGCCGCTGGTCGAGACCGACCGGACGCCCGGGCTCGCCATGGCCGAACTACTGGAAGTGGGGCGCGACCGCCTGCCGGCCGAGGTCGTGGCGCTGGACGGGGAGCGCGCGACCGCCCAAGCCTACGAGTACACCGGATCTCTGGCGGTCGGCGACGCGGTCCGGGCGCTGGGCCGCCCGCTAGCCGCCCGGCTCGGCCCCGGGCTCACCGGCCGTATCTACGACGGTCTGCTGCGTCCCCTCGACGGCGCGGGCACGTGGCTCGAGCCGCAGGCCGTGCATCGCATCGACGTACGGGAGTGGAACTTCACGCCGGCCGCACGGGTCGGTGTTGAGCTGCGCCCCGGTGAGCTGCTCGGCACCGTGGACGACGCGGGGCCGCTGGTGCATCGGGTGCTCGTACCGCTCGGGGTGTCGGGTCGGCTGACGGAGCTGCGCCCGGCTGGGCGGTACAGCGAGGAGGAGACCATCGCAACAGTCGCCGGTACGCCCGTGACGATGGCCTCGTGGTGGCCCGTACGGCGCCCGCGACCGAGCCTGGCCCGCCTCGACACGGCGGCGCCGCTGCTGACCGGGCAACGGGTGATCGACGCGGTCTACCCGGTTCCCCTGGGTGGGGCCGCGGCCGTGCCGGGTGGGTTCGGCACCGGCAAGACGATGCTGCTGCAGCAGGTGGCGAAGTGGAGCGACGCGGACGTCATCGTCTACGTCGGCTGTGGCGAGCGCGGCAACGAGATGGCCGACGTGGTCAGCGAACTGGCCGAGCTCACCGACCCCCGGACGGGCGGCCGGCTGGCCGACCGGACCGTGCTCGTCGCCAACACCTCGAACATGCCCATCATGGCGCGAGAGGCGAGCATATATACCGGTGTCACCGTCGCCGAGTACTACCGGGACATGGGCTACGACGCGGTCGTCATCGCGGACTCGACCTCCCGGTGGGCGGAGGCGTTACGGGAGTTCGCCTCCCGTACGGGCGCTATGCCGGCCGAGGAGGGCTACCCGGCCGGGCTCGCCTCGGCGCTCGCCGCCTTCTACGAACGCGCGGGCCGCTTCCGCACGCTCGACGGTGGCGAGGGGTCGGTCACCATCATCGGGGCGGTCTCCCCGCCTGGCGGTGACATGACCGAGCCGGTCTCCTCGCACACCCAGCGCTTCGTCCGAACACTGTGGACACTCGACCGGGACCTCGCCTACTCGCGGCACTACCCGGCGGTGGCCTGGGTCGGCTCGTACTGCCGGGACGCGGACGCGATCGGCGCCTGGTACGCGGGCAACGGCGACGAGGCATGGTCGGCCCGGCGCGGCCGCATCGTCTCGGTGCTCGCCGAGGCCGACCGGCTCTCCTCCCTCGCCGAGCTGGTGGGGGTCGGCGCCCTGCCGGGCCACGAGCGGATGACCATGCTCTGCGGCACGCTGCTGCGCGAGGCCGTGCTGCAGCAGAGCGCGCTGTCCGCCAACGACGCGCACTGCACCCGGGAGAAGACCGCGGCGCTGGTCGAGCTGGTCTTCGCGGTCGTCGACCGGTGCGAGCACCTCGTCGAGAACGGCCTGCCTGCGTCCCGGGTCGAGGAGGTCGACTTCTCCACGGTCGTGCGTGCCCGCGAGGAGACGGCACCGGACGATGTGGACGGTGTGCGCCGCCGCCAGGACGCGATCCTGCGGACACTGGAGGAGCTGACATGACCATCGCTGCGGTACGGGAGTACTCCGACGTCGGCCACGTCCAGGGCCCGTTGCTGGTGGTGCAGGGCGTCGCCCGCGTCGGCTGGGACGAGTTCGCCCGCATCAGCCTGCCCGGCGGCGAGGTGCGCCACGGGTTGGTGCTCGAGGTCGACGGGGACCTCGCCGTGGTCCAGGTGCTCGAGGGCACCGAGGGCATCGACCCCGGCTCCGTCGGCGTGGCCTTCGCCGGGACACCGCTGCAGATCCCGATCGGTCCCGGCTGGCTCGGCCGCATCTGCAACGGTCGTGGCGAGCCGCTCGACGGCGGGCCGCCGGTGCTCGCGCGGCAGACGGCGCCAGTGGCGGGGTTCCCGCTCAACCCGGTGATGCGCGAACCCCCGTCCCAGGCGGTGCTCACCGGGGTCTCGGCCATCGACGGGTTGACCACTCTCGTTCGCGGTCAGAAGCTGCCGGTCTTCTCCGTGGCCGGGCTGCCGCACCTCGAGCTCGCGGCCCAGATCGCGGCCCAGGCGACCGCGGGCGGCGACCCGTTGCGGGAGGGCGGAGCCGTGGGTGGGCAGGGTTTCCGGGAGGGCGGAGCCGTGGGTGGGGGGGATTTCCGGGAGGGCGGAGCCGTGGGTGGGCAAGGTTTCTGCGTTGTTGTGGCGGCGATGGGGCTCACCCACGCGGACGCGGCCCGGATGCGCGACACGCTGGAGGAGCGCTCGGCGGCAGGCGAGCTCGTGCTGCTGCTGAACACCGCCGACGACCCCGTGGTGGAGCGGATCCTCACCCCGCGCCTGGCGCTGACCATCGCCGAACATCTGGCGTTCTCGATGGATCGGCATGTGCTCGTGGTGATGGCGGATATGACCAGCTATGCCGAGGCGTTGCGCGAGGTCTCCGCGGCCCGGGGCGAGGTGCCGGCCCGCCACGCGTACCCGGGTTACCTCTACAGCGACCTCGCCTCGCTCTACGAGCGGTGCGGGCGCATCCGCGGGCGGCCCGGGTCGGTGACGGTCGTCCCGGTGCTCACCATGCCGGCCGGCGACATCACGCACCCCGTTCCCGACCTGACCGGCTACATCACCGAGGGGCAGCTCGTGCTCTCGGCCGAGATGTACGCGCGGGGCGTGTATCCGCCTGTGGATCCACTCTCGTCGCTGTCACGGCTGATGCGTCATGGCGCCGGTCCGGGGCGTACCCGCGACGACCACCTCGACGTCGCGGCGCAGACGCTCGCCGCCCTCGCCCGCGCCCGCCGGGTCGGTGAGCTCGCCGAGCTGATCGGGGCATCCGCGCTCTCCGCGACCGACCAGCGCTACCTCGCCTTCGAGGATGTTCTGCGCCGCACGTTCCTCGGGCAACGCGGTGACGAGAACAGGTCGCTCGATGAGACCCTCGACCGGGCCTGGCGTGCGCTGGACACCCTGCCCAGGCGCGAGCTCACGATGGTGTCCGTGGAGCAGGTGGCGGCGCACCTGGCGCCGGAGCAGCACCGCGATGCCAGCTCCGATGCCAGCGCGGGTGACCACCGCGAGCCGGCGGGGGGCAACCGTGGCTGAGCCGCGGGGGGTGCCACCGGGCCGGGCCGGACGGCTCTGGCTCACCCGCCGGCTGCGCGCGGGCCGCCTCGCCGCCGACCTGCTCGACCGCAAGCTGCAGGTGCTGCGGGTCGAGCTGGAACGCTTCGAGCTGCAACGCGAACGCGCCGGGCGGCACTGGCACGACGCCTGGCGCCGGGCCGACACGTGGGGCCTGCGCGGGGCGATGACCGCGGGGGTCCGGGAGCTGCGGCTGGCCACACCGTCCACAGTGGCCGAACTTCAGGTCACCTGGGACACGGTGATGGGCGTACGCTACCCGGCCGAGGCGTCGTGCTCCGTGCCGTCGGCGTCCGCGGCCGACCGTGGGCCGGGCGGCGCGGCGCTGGTCGAGGCTGTGTCGGCCTACCAGCAGGCCGTACGGCTCGCGGCGGCGTACGGCGCGGCGAGTGCCGCCTGTCGGGTGATCGAGTCGGAGATCATCGAGACACGGCGGCGGCTCCGGGCGATCAACGACCGGTGGATACCGCGGCTGGAGTCGCGGCTGACCCGGCTGAGCCAGGAGCTGGACGAGACCGAGCGGGAGGAGACCTTCCGCCGGCACCAGAGCCTGGGGCCACGGACGGGTGCGCCGCGGGGCGAGCGGAGCCGCGGGGCAGGCAGAGCCTCGGCAGGTGATCCACGATGATCAGTACGATAATCGTCGCTATCGACGACACGCCGGCCGCGCTCGCCGGCGCCCGGCTGGCGGTAGATCTCGCCGGACCGCTGCACGCCACCGTCCACGCCGTGGCCGTGGTTCCCGCCGAGATGGCCGTACCGCGTCCCGACGCAGCCCGCGCCGCCCGGTCTGTGCTGAGCTATGTGGAGGGTCTCGCCAAGGCCGCCGGCGTCACGGTCGAGACCGTCGTCAGGCACGGCGACGCGGCGCCCTGCATCCTCGCCGAGGCGCGGGCAATCGGTGCCGACGTGGTGGTGCTGGGGCGTTCGGGCCGCACCGGCCCCGGCCAACCGTACATAGGAAGCCAGACCCGCGAGGTCCTCGAGTTCGCCGAGGTCCCGGTCATCGTGGTGCCACAGACCGTGCGCCATCACCACTGACCGCCGACCGGTCGCGGCTCAGACCCCTGCCGCTGGTTGCCTCTCCGCCGAACTGTCCCGGGTGGCCGCGATGAGGGCCACACGTTCACACCGTTCGCAATGCCACCGTGGGTGGCATCCGTGAGGCTCGTATGGCGGGCATGAGTCCGGCGAGTGCGCCGATCAGAATGGCTGAGCCGATGCCCCCCGCCCAGGCTTGGACAGGAATGACGATGAGCCAGCCTTTCGTGGCGGCGTACACGGCCGTCGCCGCTATCCCGGCCAAGACGCCGACGATCCCGCCGATGGCGGCAAGCAGCGTCGACTCGGTGAGGAACTGCGTCCGGATCTGGCCTCGCGTAGCGCCGAGTGCACGGCGCAGTCCGATCTCGGATCGGCGTTCGAGGACAGAGATGATCATGATGTTGGCGACACCGACTGCTCCGACGACGAGCGCTACTGCCCGCCCGGAAGCAGCGCGTCGCGTAGTTCTCACGGGCCCTCGCCCATATAGGTCGTACGCCAACCGAGTCGTGAGGTCGTACGCGGGCACGGCAGACGTGCCCGGCGAGGCACTTCAGAAGGCTGTGCATTCGATGGGTAATTCCGGCGGGCCGGACGAATCGGGGTCGGTATCGCCACCGCCGGTCGACGCCGGGCGCTGAGTCGAGGCCCCGGCGAGCTGGGGGGCCTGCTGAGCTGGGTGGCCGCTGAGCCGAGATCGTGCGCGACCCATGTTGATGGCGGTGACGCCCGCGCGTCTAGCAGAGTAAAGGGGTCCTACCCACGGGCGGAGAGTGGTCCATGCCAGGCCGGGCGCGTTCGGGCGGTACCCGTGCCGAGCCGGTCACGCTCGCCGACGCGTACCGGTCGCACTACCTCGCGCTGGTACGGCTCGCGATGGGTCTCGTCGACGACCAGGCCAGTGCCGAGGATCTGGTGCAGGACGTCTTCGCCCGGCTCGCGCGCGGACCCGGGCTCGCCGGCGTGGAGGACCCGTCGAGGTACCTCGCCACGGCAGTGGTGAACCGGGCCCGCTCGGCGCTGCGCCGCCGGCGGCTCAGCCGCCTGCTCCCCGAACCGGCGCAGCGCGTCGCGGAGCCCGCCGATGCTCCCGCGCTCCGCGCCGCCGCCGCGTCGGCGATGTGGCGGGCGATCCGCCGGTTGCCGACCCGACAACGGCAGGTCGTCGTGCTGCGCTTCTATGCCGAATGGTCGATCCCTGAGATCGCCGGGGCGCTCGGCATCTCGCGCGGTGCGGTGTCGTCCTCGCTCGACCGCGCCCTCACCTCGCTCTCCGCACAAGTAGGAGTCGTCCATGGCCGAGACAACGACTGAGCTGATCCGCCGGACCCTGCACGACCGCGCCGCGGCCGTGACCGAGCAGGGCCTGCGCCACCCGCAACCCATCGAGCAGCGGTCGGCGACGCCCCGACGGTTGCTGGCGCCGGCCGCGGCCGGCCTGGCGATCCTGGCGGTGGCCGCGGCGATCCTCGTCCTGCGCCCCGGCGACCACGCCGCGGTGGTCGGCCGGCCCAGCGCCGCGGTCACCACACCCACCGTCACCGCGACGGCGACGCCCACCCCACCCCTGGACGAGGTCGTCGCGGAGCTGACGACCCGGGCCCGCGGCGCCGCCAGCGCGAACGACGACCCTGACGCGACTGCGGCCGCCGTGAAGACGACGTTCCGGAAGGCCGAGATCGCCACCGATTCCGGCGAGTCCGGCGCAGCGGCCGCGAATGCGCCCGTGTGGCTGATCCAGATCCTGGGCGACTTCACCTGCTACGAGTGCAAGACAGTGGCCCCCGAGCCGCCGATCACCGGTACGGTGATCTTCCTGATCATCGATGCCCGGACGTGGGAGGGGTACACGTTCGGCCTGACCCGTACTCCCATCGACCTGTCCCGCCTGGGCGCGGTCATCCCGCTGACCTGACGGTCCACGACGATGTCGGCCGCAACGCGCGAGGAGCGCCCGCGTGTCCCGAAGGTCGCCGAGCACGACGGTCGCCCGGCCTCGGTGGGGTCGTCGACGCTGTAGTGACTGCTCGCGACACAGACCACCCGGGCGCCGATCGACAGTGTCTCGCCGCCTACGTGCACCGCCACTGGACGCACCGGTCGGAGCCGCGAGTAGGGCATGATCGACCTGACCGCAGCGACCGGGGGACGCAACGCGGCCGGGAACACGGTCCCAAGATCGATCGCGCTCTCACGATCACTCGCGCACGAACCTGCTCTACATGCGGGCGTTCGCGGAGGCCTGGCCAGAGGACGAGATCGTCCAACAGGCTGTTGGACGATTGCCGTGGGGCCACAACATCGTCCTGCTCACCCAGGTCAAGGAGCCCGAGCGTCGGCTCGCCTACGCTACTGCCGCCGCCCGGCTCGGTTGGTCGCGCAACGTTTTGGTGATGCTGGTCAAGGACCCAGCGGACGGGCCGACCATCGGGCTGCTGCTGTGCAAGAGCCGCAACGAGATCGTCGCGGAGTACGCGCTGCGCGACGACACCAAGCCGCTCGGCGTTGCCGAATATCAGCTCGCGCAGGCCCTGCCCGACCCATTGCAGACCGCCCTGACGACGATCGAACAGATCGAACGCGAACTCGGCGGATAACCTCGGCCGCGGCGAGCGCTGTCCTGCGGCCGCACCCGCCGCCTTCGACTTCGATCAGCGGGCGGCGTAGTGCAGTAGGTCAGCCTCGCCGGCGGTAGCGGCCGTCCGCTACCCGTTCCAGGTCGTCGTAGGTAACTGCATGGTGGTCCGGCGCGTCTGCGCACATGCGGCTGACCACGTGTGTACGGATCGTCGAGGGCGTGTACGAGCTGCCGCGCCGCTGTAGCTCGTCAATCACGTCTTGGGGCGTGAAGGTGCCATCATCCGCACGAGCGGACAGTACTGGCAGAACTGCGAGGATCTCGTCGCGTGTCGTCACTCGACCATTGTCACGGTGCCGACGACCACCGCCAAGACCGGCAAGCTGAACTCAGGGCGCAGACCCGTCCGCTCGTTGGCGAGCGGGCTTCCCGCCGATGGCCTTGGCCGTGGTGCGGCGCAGGTTCGATCCCCACCCCACTAGCGGGCGCCCAAGAATGCGGAGCGAATGTGGCGCTGACCTGGGCAAACGTGGTCGAGCGCAGGTCTTGATCGAAGGCAGGATTCGAGCCTGCGCCGGCGGCGAAGTGGAGATCAGCGTCGAGGTGCGGCTGGAGCCGCGAGGGCGGAGGCTACCGGGTTAGCTCGGAGGCCGCGACCGTACGGACGAGCTCGTACTCGCCGTCGCGGAGTTTGTACACGCTGATGAGGCCGTCAACGTCGGGGCCGATCTCACGGACGATCCAGTAGTGGGGGATGCCGAGGGTCGCGTAGGTCTTCAGTTTGTCGATGCTGTCGCGCTCCTCACTGCCGCTCGACACGGCTTCGATCACGGCGTGGACGACCTCTGCGGAGTGCGTTGAGTCGGAGGAGTGCGGTCGGTGGCCCTTGACGAATGCGACTCCGTCGGTGACTCGGTTGTTGCGGCCGGTGCCGCCTTCAGCGAAGCCGCTGTCGGCGACGTACTGCTCGGTTGCGGCCTCGTGGCCCTCCCGCAGCCAGTACGAGATGAGCGCGAGCATGATCCTGGAGTGCCAGAAGCTCACCGGCAGGTAGGTCAACTCCAGCCTTCCGTCGCGCAGCTCCCAGGCCCAGCTGTCGGGCGGCTTCTGAAGACGATCAAATGCCGAGCGAGTGAAGACCCCGTCGGCGGGGAGTACCAGGGTCATGCTCACCTCCGGCGACCGTCAGACACCAAAGTAGCTGATGTCTCGGTCCGTGCCATGACGCCTTCGGAGCCGTCGCGTAGATTCGGCACAGGCTTGGTGTCCGATTAGTCTGAATTGTGCCCCCGGCAGGAGCCGTGACAGGCCTGCGTCGTCGGCGGGTCCGGCTGGCCGACCGAGTCTTGCTCGGGTAGGCCTCGGACCGGTCAGGAGGTCGAGGCGTCGTCGTCCTCGTCGGACAGTTGCTCGATGGCGGCGGCGTCCGCGAGATCCCGGGGGCGACCGGACGCCTTCTTGTTGGCGAGGAGGTCCTCGACGGAGATGAACGGCACGCGCTGGCCGCCGATATCGACCTCGATGTGACGCTCCCAGCAGGGGTCGAACTCGACGCCGTCGACCTGGGTGATGATGTCGATGCGTTTCGGTGGGTAGCCGAGTTGGACGACCATGCCTTCCTCGAGGAAGTCGTCTGGCGTGAGCCCGACCGAGCCGAAGCCGAAGTCGTCGAGTGCGGCGACGAGGCGGTTGGCGTTCTGGTCGTCGACCCAGACCCAGACGTCGAGGTCCTTGGTGAAACGGGGGTGGCCGTGGGCGGCGACGGCGTAGCCGCCGACGATCATGAAGCGGACGTCATGCACGACGCAGGATGCGATGAACTCGCTGAAGTCGCGGTTCAGCTCCATCAGCCCACCCGTAGTACTCGCGGCGTAGTTCCTCGAGATGCGCCAAGCGCTCGGCCGGGGTGCGGGAGCGCCAGTACGCCCGGTCGGGATCGGGCTCGTGCAGCTTCCGGCGCCGGACTACCTTGGCGATCGACGTCACGCGACCAGTCTACGGCTTGGGGGGGAGCGTTCCGGAGTCGCCGCGGCAGGAGGCGGGAATCGGCACCACTTGCGACAGTGGACCTCATAATCCCTCGGTTGCGGGTTCGAGTCTCGGCCCCATTGCGCGAACCGCTGGTGCCCGGCGCGGGGATCTTGAAGACAGGGATGATGCCGCGTCCTTGACCGAGGGTTCGCTCCATCGGAGCACGCTCGTCGCCGGCGACCGAAGATGGCGGACCCTGCTCGCGAGTTCAGCGTCGCGGAATCGCCCCGCCCATCAGCACCCCGAGGTCCGGTCAGCTTGACAAGGCGGCCGGCACCTGACCCGGCTGGGCCTGGTCACCCCGGAGCCGGCCAAACGCCCCCGCTCGTCCTACATCCGCTTCCAGGCCGAGCAGCCCAACCAGTGCTGGCAGTCCGACTTCACCCACTACCGGCTGACCCGACCCGACGC
>DATBGZ010000026.1:0-126706 GCA_036557785.1 Micromonosporaceae bacterium | reverse complement strand
CTGGGCGCGCACAACGACCACGACTCGCTGGGCCTGTTCCAGCAGCGCACCTCCACCGGTGGGTGGGGCAGTGCCGAGCAGATCCAGGACCCGCATCACGCCACGACCGCGTTCCTGCAGCGCCTGGTCAAGGTCCCCGGCTGGGACAGCATGCCGTTGACCCAGGCCGCGCAGAAGGTCCAGGTCAGCGCCTACCCGCAGGCCTATGCCAAGCACGAGGCCCAGGCCGGCAACATGATCGATGCCCTCTACGGCAGCGGCCCCTACGCCGACCAGGCCAACGACCTGCACGAGTCCTGACCCAGCACGAAGCGCCCGCAGCCACCCCGGCTGCGGGCGCTTGGGCATTCATCGGGCGGACGCGGCGAGGCGCGCAGCGTGATTCGTCAGGGGATGTGGCGGCCGGAGATGGCACGCGCGATGACCAGGCGCTGGATCTCGCTCGTGCCCTCGAAGATCGTGTAGATCTTGGCGTCGCGGTACCACCGCTCGACGGGGTGGTCGCGAACGTACCCGGCGCCACCGAGGATCTGGACCGCCTTCTCGGTCACCGCCACCGCGACCTCCCCGGCCTTGAGCTTGGACATCGAACCCTCGCCCGCCGTGAAGGCCTGATCGTTCTTGCCCATCCAAGCGGCACGCCAGACGAGCAGTCGGGCGGCATCGATCTCGGTCTTCATGTCGGCGAGTGCGAAGGCGATCGCCTGGTTGTCGATGATCGGCCGTCCGAACTGGACCCGGCCCTTGGCGTACTCCAGGGCGTACTCGTAGGCCGCACGGGCGATGCCGAGCGCCTGGGCGCCGACCGTCGGCCGGGTGAACTCGAAGGTGCGCATCGACGCCTGGACCCCGGCCCGCTCACCCGCCCGGGCCTTCTCGAGCCGGGCCAGCAGCTTGTCCCGTCCGCCGAGCAGGCAGGAGCCGGGCAGCCGGACGTCGTCGAGGAACACATCGGCGGTGTGCGATGCACGAAGGCCGAGCTTGTGGTGCTTCCTGGCCGCGACCAGGCCCGGCGTGCCGGGCGGGACCACGAACGCGGCCTGGCCCCGCGAGCCGAGTTCCGGGTCGACCGACGCGGTCACCACGTGCACGTTCGCGATGCCGCCGTTGGTGGCGAAGGCCTTCTGCCCGTTGATGACCCAGGTATCGGTCGCCTCCTCGTAGCGGGCCCGGGTGCGCATCGCGCCGACATCCGAGCCGGCTTCGGGCTCGGTCGAGCAGAACGCGCCGACCTTGGGATCGTCGACGTCACCGAAGCACTGCGGGACCCACTCGAGGAGCTGTTCCGTGGTCCCCGAGCCATAGATGGCCGCCACAGCGAGTGAGGTGCCCATGATCGCCATGGCGATGCCGGCGTCACCCCAGAAGAGTTCTTCGTTGGCCAGGCACAGCGACAGTCCGGTCGCGTCGTTGTGGGCGTTCGCCAGGAACTCGAAGCTGTACAGGCCGATCTTGGCCGCCTCCTGGATGATCGGCCACGGGGTCGCCTCGTTCGCGTCCCACTCGGCCGCGGCCGGCCTGACCACATCACGGGCGAAGCCGTGCAGCCAGGCCTGCAGCTCGGTCTGCTCCTCGTTGAGATGAAGCGAGAATTCGGCCATGTCGGATGCTCCTCCAGGCTGGCCCGGAACGTCGGCGCAAAGCTACTGGTAGGTAACTTTAGGGCGGGCGCGCATCGTCGTCGAGAGGCGGGCCGCGAGCGACCGTACGGTTGCTGACACCATGGAGCGGTGACAGCAGCCACGGCGACGCAGCACCCGGTGATACCCGACGTCCTGGCGGCCCGGTATGCATCGACCGAGATGACCGCGATCTGGTCCGCCGAGGAGAAGATCCGGGCGGAGCGCCGGCTGTGGCTGGCGGTGCTGCGGGCCCAGCGCGATCTCGGCGTGGACGTGCCGGACGGAGTGGTCGAGGCGTACGAGGCCGTACTGGACCGGGTTGACCTGGCCAGCATCGCCGCACGGGAGCAGGTCACCCGCCACGACGTGAAGGCGCGGATCGAGGAGTTCGCGGCGCTGGCCGGGCACGAGCACATCCACAAGGCGATGACCTCGCGCGACCTGACGGAAAACGTCGAGCAGATGCAGGTCCGATCCAGCCTCGAGCTGGTTCGCGATCGCATGGTCGCGGCGCTGGCCAGGCTCGCCGCCCGGGCGGTGTCCTTCGACGGCCTGGTGATGGTGGGTCGGTCGCACAACGTCCCCGCCCAGGCCACCACCCTCGGCAAGCGGTTCGCCAGTGCCACCGAGGAGGTGCTGCTCGCCTATGAGCGGATCTGCGAGCTGATCGCTCGGTACCCGCTTCGCGGGATCAAGGGCCCGGTGGGTACGGCGGCGGACCAGCTCGACCTGCTCGGCGACGCGGAGAAGGTCGCAGCGCTCGAGGAGGCGGTCGCGCGGCACCTCGGGTTCGCCCGCGTGCTCTCCAGCGTCGGGCAGATCTACCCGCGCTCGCTCGACCTGGACGCGATCTCCGCCCTGGTTCAGGCCGCGGCCGGCCCGTCATCGCTGGCGACCACGATCAGGCTCATGGCCGGCAACGAGCTCGCGACCGAGGGGTTCGCACCCGGACAGGTCGGCTCATCGGCCATGCCCCACAAGATGAACAGCCGCTCTTGTGAACGGATCAATGGCCTCGCGGTGGTGCTGCGGGGATACCAGTCGATGGCAGCCGAACTGGCCGGGGCACAGTGGAACGAGGGCGACGTCTTCTGCTCGGTCGTCCGGCGGGTCGCCCTGCCCGACGCGTTCTTCGCCGCTGACGGCCTGTTCCAGACGCTGCTGACGGTGCTCGCCGAGCTGGGCGCCTACCCCGCGGTGATCGAGCGGGAGCTGGACCGCTACCTACCCTTCCTCGCCACCACCAAGGTCCTCGTCGCGTCGGTGCGGCGTGGCGTCGGCCGGGAGACCGCGCACGAGGTCATCCGGCAGCACGCCGTCGCGGTCGCGCTCGCGATGCGGGAGAAGGCGATGGCCACCAACGACCTGCTCGACCGTCTCGCCGCCGACGACCGGCTGCGCCTGTCGCGGGAGGAGATCGAGGCGCTGGTGGCCGACCCCGGCGCATTCGTGGGCATGGCCTCGGCACAGGTGCGCGCGGTGGCCGACCGCGTCGCGGCCGTTGTCTCGGAGCACCCGGCCGCCGCCGCCTACGTCCCGGCCCCGATCCTGTGAACGTGACGACCTGGCTCGCGGCGGCGGGCTCCGCGCTGCTGCTCATCGTGCCGGTGGAGCTGCCGGACAAGACCTTCATCGCCACCCTCGTGCTCTCCACGCGCTACCGGCCGTTGCCCGTGTGGCTCGGGGCCACTGCGGCATTCGCGATCCAGTGCGTGGTCGCCGTGACGGCCGGCGGGATCATCGCGCTACTGCCCGACCTGCCCGTACGGATCGGTGCCGCGGTGCTCTTCGCGCTCGGCGCAGTGCTGCTGGTGCGCGGCGCCCGTGAGGCAGACACCGGGCAGGTCGAGCAGGAGCGGCGCTATGAGGAGAAGGCCGCCGAGCCCCGGACGGGCTGGCGGGCATTTGGCGCGACCTTCATCGTCCTTTTCCTGGCCGAATGGGGCGATCTGTCCCAGTTGCTGACGGCGGGTCTCGTCGCCGCCGGCCGACCGCCGGTACCGGTCTTCGTCGGGTCGCTGGTCGGCCTCGCCCTGGTGGCCGGCTTGGGGGTCCTGCTCGGCCAGGTGATCCTGCGCTATGTGCGGCTGCAGATCATCCGGTACGTCGGCGCAGCGGTCTGCGTGGCAATTGTCGCGGTGATCCTGTTCACCTTGATCACGGGTTGAGGCGCAGCGTTGTGACCAGTGCCGCGTAGCGGTGCCGATGCGCGGCGTGACGATGCGATCCGCTCAATGCCCGGTGATCCGCAAACCCGTCCGGCCCGGTAGGCTGGGCTGCGCCCATTACCAGCACGCACGGTCGTCGGGGCGGCCGCCGGGTGGGCCTGGTGGAGAGAACCGGACCACAGTCAGGAGCACGCCGTGGCTCGCGTCGTCGTGGATGTCATGTTGAAGCCAGAGATCCTGGACCCCCAGGGTCAGGCGGTGGCGGGTGCCTTGCCGAGGTTCGGGGTCACCGGCGTGACATCGGTCCGGGTCGGAAAGCGGATCGAGATCGAGTTCGCCGGCGAGCCCGATCTCGATCAGGCCCGGCAGATCGCCGACAAGCTGCTGGCCAACCCCGTCATCGAGGACTATACGGTCCGCATGGAAGATCCCGCTGGGGCGTCGGCATGAGCATCATCGTCGGTGTCGTGACCTTCCCCGGGTCGCTGGATGACCGGGACGCGGTCCGCGCGGTGCGCCGCTGCGGCGGAACCGCGGTGCGCCTCTGGCACGCCGACCCGTCCCTGCACGGCGTCGACGCGGTGATCCTGCCGGGTGGCTTCTCGTACGGCGACTACCTGCGCTGTGGCGCGATCGCTCGGTTCGCGCCAGTTATGGACTCCATCACCGCGGCTGCCCGGGAGGGCATGCCCGTGCTGGGAATCTGCAACGGCTTCCAGATCCTCTGCGAGGCGCACCTGCTGCCCGGTGCCCTTGTTCGCAACCAGCACCTGCACTTTCGCAACCGTGACCAGCGCCTGCAGGTGGGTTCGGTGGCATCGGCATGGACCAATGCGTTCGCGCCCGGTCAGGACATCGTCATCCCGATCAAGAACGGTGAGGGCTGCTTCGTCGCTGACGCCCGGACGCTCGACGAGCTTGAGGCATCCGACCGCGTGATCGCCCGGTACATCGGCGGCAACCCGAACGGCTCGCTGCGCGACATCGCCGGCATTCGCAACGAGACCGGCAACGTGGTCGGACTCATGCCGCACCCCGAGCACGCGGTCGACGAGCTGACCGGGCCCTCGCTGGACGGCCAGAGCTTCTTCCTTTCGGTCTTCCGCGCTCTGGCGGCGGGTCCGGGCGGGGCTGAGGCCGGGCGGGGTGCCGCCAACGGCGCCGGGCAGGGCGTCGGCGCGGCCGCGTCGCCAGCGGGCGTCAGCGAGGCCGGCGGGCGTGGCCAGGAGCGGTCCTCGCGCTTTGGCCGTCGGGGCAAGGCCAGCGCCACGGCGCGATGAGCAATCCGGAGATCACGATGGACGGTCCCGAGAACCCGCAGCGCGATCCGAGCCGCCGCACCGACCTGTCGTCGGCACTGGCGTGGCGCCGGTCCGCTCCCAGCCCTGAGCCCGCCACGGATCCCCGCCGCGAGCCGACCGCTGCGACGGCCGACAGCGACGTCGAGCCCGACGGGTACACGGAGCCGAACGGCTACGCCGAGCCCAACGGTGCCGCCGGCGACAGCGAGGACGACACCTGGACGCCGCCCGAGCCGTGGAGCCCACCGGCCTGGAGTCCACCGGCGGCATGGCCACCCTCGCCGGCCGAGCAGCCGCCGCCGGCCGACGAGCCCCGTATGGCTCAGCAGCCGTCGATGGTCGACCAGCCGCCAATGGCCGGGCATCCCCCCACGGCCGAGCCGTCGCCGACGGATCTGGCCGATGCTGGGCAGTGGTACGTCGCCGAGGAGCAGACCGAGTGGCCGGCTGCGCAGCCGTCGGTCGCCGGGCCGCAGTGGGGGGCGGTGGAGGCGCCAGCCGCGGGATCGCCACGGCCGGGTGTGGAGCCGCTGGTGGTCCCCGCGGCACAGTGGGCAGTGACCAAGCCGGAGACCGTGGACGAAGCCGCGGTGCCCGCACCGACGGGCCAGGCGTGGCCGCCGCCCAGCATGGTCGAGGCGCACGTCGTCGAAACCCCGATCGCTGAGACTCAGGTCGTCGAAGCTCAGGTCATCGAGCCGGTCGCTGAGGAGGACCTCGTTCCCGCGGACGTCGATGCCGCGGACATGGTTGACGCCGGCGTGGTTGAGGCCGGCGTGGTTGACGCCGATGTCGTCGACGCGCCGGCAGCGTACCTAGAAGCATCCACTGTGGACGCCGATCCAACCGTTGGCGACCTCACCGCCTCCGACGGCGCGCCGGGTCCTTACGAACGCCAGGAAGCGCTGCACGTGGCGACCGGCCAGTACCCACTCGTCAGCCGCGAACCGGCGACGCTGCCCGCCGACGGGATGGCCGAGTCGAGCGTGGACGGTGACGCCATGACGCCGCCGCCCGTGCCACCGGAGGAGCTGCCGCCGATCGATGCGATCCTGCCGCGGGCGGAGGGCTACCGCGAGGTCGGCTTCGACACGGTCCATCGGTCCCTCGCCACGGCCGCCGAGTTCCAGCCGTACCGCGAGCTGGGGCTGGAACCGGACGAGTACGCCCGGATCAAGCAGATCCTGGGCCGGCGGCCGACCGAGTCGGAACTGGCCATGTACGCCGTGATGTGGAGCGAGCACTGCTCCTACAAGTCCAGCAAGGTCCACCTGCGACAGTTCGCGGAGCTCGCGGAGCGAATCAAGGCGCAGAACGCGGAGAAGGGGCCGCGCTCAGACCGGATGCTCGCCGGGATGGGCGCGAACGCGGGCGTGGTGAGGGTCTCCGATCGGCTGGCCGTGACCTTCAAGGTGGAGTCCCACAACCATCCGTCCTTTGTGGAGCCTCACCAGGGTGCGGCGACCGGTGTCGGTGGGATCGTGCGGGACATCCTCGCGATGGGCGCGCGGCCGGTGGCGGTGATGGACCCGCTGCGCTTCGGCGAGCCCGACCACGAGGACACCCGGCGGGTCCTGCCGGGCGTCGTCGCGGGGATCGGCGGGTACGGCAACTGCCTCGGCCTGCCCAACATCGGTGGCGAGGTGGTCTTCGACGAGTGCTATCAGGGCAACCCGCTGGTCAACGCGCTCTGCGTCGGTGTGCTGCCCGTGGACAAGCTGCAGCAGAAGGCGGCCAACGGTCCGGGCAACGTGGTGGTGCTCATCGGCGCGAAGACCGGCCGGGACGGGATCGGCGGGGTCTCGGTGCTGGCGAGCTCGACGTTCGGCCAGGGCAGCGAGAACCGCCGCCCGAGTGTGCAGGTCGGCGACCCGTTCCTGGAGAAGCTGCTCATCGAAGCGTGCCTTGAGATCTATGACCTCAACCTGGTCGCCGGCATCCAGGATCTCGGCGGCGCCGGACTGACCTGCGCGCTGTCCGAGATGGCCGCGGCCGCCGGGCAGGGCATGGCCGTCAACCTGGACCTGGTGCCGTTGCGCGAGCCGTCGATGCGGGCCGAGGAGGTGCTCGTCTCGGAGTCGCAGGAGCGCATGCTGCTCGTGGTGACGCCGGAGAACCTGCCGGTGGTGCTCTCGATCTGTGCGCGCTGGGGCGTGCTCGCCACGGCGATCGGCGAGGTCACCGCGCCGGAGGCCCACGGGAGCGGGCAACTGCGGATCTGGTGGCGGGGCGAGGTGATCGTGGATGTGCCGCCGGGCTCGCTCGCGGACGACGGTCCGGTCTACGCGCGGCCGATGCGGGAACCCTTCGAGCGCGAGCTCATGAAGGTCGACCGGCCGGAGACGCTGCCCCGCCCGGAGAGCGCGGCACAGTTGCGGGAGACCCTGCTGCGGATGGCCGGCTCGCCAAACCTCTGCGACAAGGGCTGGGTCACCGAGCAGTACGACCGCTACGTCCTGGGCAACACGGTGCTCGCCCAGCCGGAGGATAGCGGTGTGATCCGTGTCGATGAGGCAACCGGCCTCGGCATCGCGCTGTCGGTCGATGGCAACGGTCGGTATGCCCGGCTCGACCCGTACATCGGCGCGAAGCTGGCGCTCGCCGAGGCCTACCGCAACGTCGCGGTGACCGGCGCGGCGCCGGTCGCGGTCACGGACTGCCTGAACTTCGGGTCGCCGGAGGATCCCGGGGTCATGTGGCAGTTCGCCGAGACGGTCCGCGGTCTCGCCGACGGCTGCGCCGAGCTCGGCATCCCGGTGACCGGGGGCAACGTCAGCTTCTACAACCAGACGGGAGGCAACCCGATCCATCCGACCCCGGTGGTCGGCGTGCTCGGCGTCTTCGAGGACGTCGCGCGGCGGGTGCCGATGGGCTTCTCCGGCGAGGGCGACGCGATCTTCCTGCTCGGGCAGACCCGCGACGAGCTCGGCGGGTCGGAGTGGGCGCACGTCACGCACCGGCACCTCGGGGGCGAGCCGCCCGCGGTCGACCTCGCGGCGGAACAACGCCTCGCCGGGCTGCTCGCCGAGGCGGCGCGGCTCGGTTACCTGACCGCGGCGCACGACCTCTCCGAGGGTGGGCTGGCGCAAGGGCTCACGGAGTGTTGCCTGCGCCGCAACATGGGCGCGCACGTGGCGCTGCCACCGGACGGGCAGAGCCCGTTCGTGCACCTCTTCTCCGAGTCCAGCGCCCGTGCGCTCGTCTCGGTCCGCAAGGGGCAGGAGCAGGCGTTCGCGTCGCTCGCCGATCGGCATGGGGTGCCGAAGAATGCGTTGGGCATCGTCGCTGGCACGTCGCTGGTCTTCGACGAACTCTTCGAGGTCGATCTCGACGAGCTGCGTCGCGCGCACACGGCCACGCTGCCCGCCCTCTTCGGCTGACGGCGCGGAGCCGCACCACAGGTCGATCGACGACCCTCACGGGGTCAGTCGTCGAGCCAGTCGACGCGGCGGCCCTCACCGCCACGGGGACGGGGACCGCCGCCACGGCGAGGGTCTCCGCCGTACGTCTGCTGTCCGCCGCCCTGGGTGTGTTGCTGGCCGTACCCGCTCTGCGGACCATAACCACTCTGGCCGTACCCGCCCTGCTGCGGTGGATAGGGCGGTCCGTACCCGCCACCCGGTGGCGGGTAACTGGTGGGCGGGCCACTGTGCGGCGGTTGGCCCGGACTGCGCGGGCGTGTCTGCGTCGGGTTGTCCGCCAGCGGTGAGCGCGCGATCTGGGTCTGGTCACGCCCTGGCGCGCCCGGCCGGGGTGGTCCATAGCCCGGACGGATCGGGCCCGTACGGTCCGGCATGCCGGGGCGTCGCGGTCCCGGCGGCGGGGTGCGACCGGGTGGACCACCGCGGCCCGGGCCACCCCTGCCCTTCGGGCCCTTGGGCGGTCCGCCGGCCCCGTCGCCACGACGGATGAAGAGCAGCACGATCGCGCCGATGCCGAGGAGCACCAGCAGGCCACCGACGATGATCAATGTCAGGGAGAAGCCCGACAGGCCACCGCTGGGTGGCGGTGGTGCCGCGACCACGGTCGAGCTGTTCACGTCGATGGACGCGGTGATCGGCGGCGCCGAGGAGCCCGCGCTCGGCGTGGTGTTGGGGCTCATCGTGAGTCGCACGTTGCTCAGCGGCTGACCGGGGTTTCCGGTGACCTTCTTTGGGAAGTCGTCGAAGCCGTCCTTGCTCGCGGTCAGGTTGAGCTCGCCCGCCGCGATGGGCTTATCCGACGTCGACAGGATGCTGAACGCCCCGTCGTCGGTGGTGGCGACGCCGTCCCAGGTGGTGCCGACGCTGTCCGTCATGGTGATCTGGGCGCTCGAGATCGGATCACCGGTGAAGAGGTTCGTCACCGTCCCCGAGACCTCGGGGACGCTTTGCGTGGCCTGAACCGTCAGGCCGATGGGAAGTCTCGCCGTGCCGCAGTTGTCGGGCGAGCACTTGGCGACGAGGGTGACCGTGAACTGCTGGTCGCTGGAGAAGTACACGCCGCGCTTGGTGCGGATCTGAGCGGTCTTCTCCACGCCGAACTTGACGACCCCGGAGCATCCGGCGGTGCACTCGAGCTGGTCGGTCGGGGGTCCGTCCGGGCCGCCCTGCTCGAACTCGAGGTTGTAGCTGGCAGATCCTGTCGTGGCGCCGCCGCCGCTGTTGAGCTGGAAGCGCAACTGGGCCGTGCCACCGGCGGAGATCACCTGTGGGTTGAGCGCGAGCTCGTCGGCCGCTGGATCGGCCTGGGCTGGTGTGGCGATGCCCATGACACCGGCCGCCGCGACGAGCGCGAAGACCGCGGCGCGGATGCTCCACGCACGCGAGCGCGTCCCCATTTCTGAGGCCTCCCGACAGCCACGCACCCAGGCAGCGGGTGCAACCGCAGGCAACTATGCCGTGTCCATGCTCGACTGCGCGACCCAGGGGGTCTGCGCGGCGAGCGTGCCTGAAACCGTATCGTCCTGCCGTGACGGGTTCCAGTACGGGTGCGCACGCAGTTCGGGCGTTGGCCGGCCAGGTCGCCGCGGGCGCCACGCCGGAGCCGGTCGAGGTCCGTGACGCCGTGCGGTGGCTGCTGGCGACGCTGCGTGAGCGAGCGCCCGGTCGGTCCGTCGAGGTCAGGGTGCCGCCCTACGGCGCGGTGCAGTGCGTCGAGGGTCCGCGCCACACCCGGGGGACGCCCCCAAACGTCGTCGAGACCGACCCCGCCACGTTTCTTCTGCTCGCGACCGGCCGCGTCTCCTTCGCCGATGCCGCTGCGGCGGGGCGGGTCTCGGCAAGTGGCGTGCGCGCGGACCTGACCCCATATCTGCCGCTCGTGCCGCCCGAGGGCGACTAGTTCCCGCCCGCGTTACCGGCATGTCGGACAGGTCGGTTCGCGCGAGATGTGCACGGCGGAACGTGCATCCGCAGACACATCCGTCCATTCACGTCGCGACACGCCCGGACACGCCCAGTGAATCCGCGCTGGCCGACCGGATCGGAGGAACTTGTGCGGTTCGCCGGGAACGCCCGACCTGGCGCCACGGAGCCCGAGCGAACCGGGGCGCTCGGCGAGAGGCTTGACGACTACCGCGCGCCGCATAATCATGGCTGACCGTAACGGGACCAGCGCCGCGTAGACTGTCGGGATGGTACGGGGCCGCCGGCACCGTACGATCACCAAGCGCGACGCGTGACCACCGATCCGACGGGAGCGGCAGGGTGCCCAGAGCCGATGGTCGACTCAGCCACAACCTTGATCCGGTAGAGCAGGGACCGCAGGACCGTTGCGGGGTGTTCGGGGTCTGGGCGCGTGGCGAGGAGGTCGCGAAGCTCGCATACTTCGGCCTCTATGCGCTGCAACACCGCGGGCAGGAGGCCGCCGGCATCGCGGTCAGCGACGGGACCGGCGTCGTGGTCTACAAGGATCTCGGGCTGGTGGCGCAGGTCTTCGATGAGCCGACTCTCGCGAGCCTGCGCGGGCACATCGCGGTCGGCCACAACCGATACTCGACGACCGGCTCCTCCAACTGGGAGAACGCCCAGCCGACGCTGCGGGCCACCATGCTCGCCGCCGACTATGACATCTCCCACCCACATTCTCGCCCGCTCGATTACCGGCCGGCAACCACGATCGCGTTGGCGCACAACGGAAATCTCGTCAACACCGCGGAACTGCACCGGCAGGTCAGCGAGTTGGGCCTCGTCGATGACGCGACCTCCGACACCGCACTCGTGGCGAGCCTGCTCGCGGCGCGTCCCGACCTGTCCGTCGAGGCGGCGGCGCTGGAGGTCCTGCCCACCCTGCGGGGGGCGTTCAGCTTCGTCTTCATGGACGAGGAGACTCTGTACGCCGCGCGCGATCCGCAGGGCGTACGGCCGCTGGTGCTCGGGCGACTGGCCCGTGGCTGGGTGGTCGCGAGCGAGACGGCGGCGCTGGAGACCGTCGGCGCCGGCTTTGTCCGTGAGGTGGAGCCGGGCGAGTTGCTCGCGATCGGAGACGACGGCCTGCGCTCGACGCGCTTCGCCAACCCGGAGCCAAAGGGGTGTCTGTTCGAGTACGTCTATCTCGCTCGGCCGGACAGCGTGATCGCGGGCCGCAATATCTACGCCGCCCGGGTCGCGGTGGGCCGCACGCTCGCGCGGGAGCACCCGGTGGAGGCCGACCTCGTCATCGGCGTGCCGGAGTCCGGCATCCCGGCCGCGATCGGGTACGCCGAGGCCTCCGGGATCGCCTACAGCGCGGGCCTGGTGAAGAACGCGTATGTCGGGCGTACCTTCATCCAACCCAGCCAGACCATCCGCGAGCTCGGCATCCGGCTCAAGCTCAACCCCCTGCGCGAGGTCGTGCGTGGCAAGCGGGTGATCATGGTCGATGACTCGATCGTGCGCGGCAACACCCAGCGGGCACAGGTGCGGCTGCTGCGTGAGGCCGGCGCGGTGGAGATCCACGTCCGGATCTCGTCGCCGCCGGTCACCTGGCCATGCTTCTACGGCATCGACTTCGCCACCCGGGCCGAGCTCATCGCGAACGGGCTCGACGCGGAGGGCATCCGGCGGTCGATCGGCGCGGACTCACTCGGCTACGTCTCCCTTGACGGGCTGATCGCCGCGACCGAGCAACCGAAGACCAGGCTCTGCCGTGCGTGTTTCGACGGCGAGTACCCCATCGGTCTGCCCGACGACGGCCTGATCGGCAAACACCTCCTGGAGGGAGTGCAGCGGCAGCTGCCCGTGACGCTCGCGGAGCGGAACCGGAAACCCAGCTCGCCGGTCGCGCCCACACCACAGACATCTACCCACCGCGCGCCCGCGCGCAACTAACTCCGGCGGCTGCCGCTGCGCCGGCGCCAGGCACCTGCTCAGTCGGGCCGTGCGCCCGAGTGCCCCGGCAGTCCACCGACCGGGGACGTCCCAGAAGGGAACCAACGGTGACGTCTGTTTCGGCACGTCCACCGAGCCAGCTCGGCAAGGCAAGCCATCGCATGGAGTCGATGTCCACAGGCGAACAGGCCACGGTGGAACAGACCGCGTTGGTACCGACCACAGTGGAACAGACCACGGTGGAGGAGAGCAGCGACAGTCCCGCCGCTGCCAAGCCGGGCGTCCGCGAACCGCAGTACCGCCGGACGGTCTCCTATGCCCGTTCCGGGGTCTCCATCCATGCCCGGCCGGAGGCCGTGGAGGTGCTCCGGGACACCGCGCAGCGCTCCTGGCGCCCCGAGGTCGTCGAGGACGCCGGCGGCTTCGCCGGGTTGTTCCGGCTCGGTCTGGCCAAGTACCGCAAGCCGCTGCTGGCCTCCTCGACGGACGGGGTCGGGCCGAAGCTCTCGATCGCGCAGCAGATGGACATGCACGACACGATCGGGGTCGACCTCGTCGCGATGGTCGTCGACGACATCGTGGCGTGCGGTGCCGAGCCGTTGTTCATGCTGTACTACCTGTCCTGCGGTGAGGTTGTCCCGGACCGGGTCGCGGCCGTCACGGCGGGCATCGGCGACGGCTGCCGCGCCGCGGGGTGCGCGATGCTCGGCGGAGAGACCGCGGAACACCCCGGCGTCCTGCGGGCACACGAGTACGACCTGTCCGGCTCGGGCATCGGCGTGGTGGACGAGGATCGCCGGCTCGGCGCCGCTCGGGTCGAGGTGGGCGACGTCATTGTGGCGATGGGCTCCTCCGGCCTGCACGCCAACGGCTACGGCCTGGTGCAGCACGCACTGCTCGGCCTGTCCCGCATGCGGCTGGACACGGTGGTGGAGGAGTTCGACAACCAACGCACGCTCGGGCAAGAACTGCTCGCCCCGACGCGTATCTATGCGCGCGATTGCCTCGATCTGCTCGTCGAGGCCGAGGTGCGCGCCTTCGCCCACATCACGGGCGGGGGCATCGCCGGCAACCTCGAACGCGTCCTTCCGGAGGGCGCCGACGCATTGGTGCGCCGGTCCTCCTGGCGGCCTCAACCGGTCTTCGACCTGGTGGCGCGCAAGGGACGCATCGAGCAGTCAGAGATGGAGGCGACCTTCAACATGGGCATCGGCATGGCCGCCGTGGTCGCGCCCGAGGACGCCGAGCGGGCGGTGGCCTTCCTGCGGGGCCGCGGCGTCGATGCCTGGCTCGCCGGAGAGATCGTGGAGGGCGCCGGCACCGTGCAGCTCGTGGGATCCCACACGCGGGGGTGACCCGGCCGGGGCGGACGTGATGGGCTATAGCGGGATGCGCGGACTGGCGGCTGTCCCTTCCTATGTCATCATGCAGCCGACCACGCTGTGCAACCTGGACTGCGTCTACTGCTACCTGCCGCACCGGGCGGCCAACCGGCGGATGCCGGTCGCGGTGGCGCGGGCGGTAGCGGAGACGGTCAACACATGGGCGGGCGACGCGGCACGGTTCTCGGTGGTGTGGCACGGCGGTGAGCCCCTGGCCGCCGGGCGGGAGCAGTTGGGCGCGTTGATGGCGCCGTTCTCGGGCGTCGAGCACCATATCCAGACCAACGCCACGCTGATCGACGACGCGTGGTGCGACTTCTTCCTGGCCCACGACGTCCACATAGGACTAAGCATCGACGGGCCCAGATCTTTGACTGCGGGCCGGGTACTGCGGGGAGGCGGCGAGGCGTACGACCGGATCGTCGCCGGCATCGCGGCGCTGCGCCGGCGGAGCATCGAGTTCGCGATCCTGACGGTCGTCTCCGACCCCGGTCCCGGCATCGCCGCGCCGCTCTACGAGTTCCTCGCCGGCCTCGGGCCGACGGTCATCGGCGTGAACCTCGAGGAGCAGGAGGGCGTCAACGTGCGCTCCAACGCACACGACGCCGGGCGGGTCCGTGCGTTCTGGTCCGAGCTGACCGCGGCGTGGCGGCGCGACCCGCGCGTCGAGGTGCGCGAGGTCGAGTGGGCGCTGAGGTTCGCCGGCGCCGTGCTCGCCGGCGAGGCCGACGACCTGCTGCCCCGCCGGCACGATCCGATCCCCACGATCTGCCATGACGGTCGCGTCGTGCTGCTCTCGCCCGAACTGGCCGGCTTCACCTCACAGCAGTACGGCGACTTCACCTCCGGCTCGGTGCTCGACACGTCGCTTGCCGAGATCGTCGCCGCCCAGGCGATCCGGCCCACCGGCTGGGTGGCGGAGTACCTCGACGGGGTCGAGGCGTGCCGGGCCAGTTGCGAGTACTTCGGCTTCTGTGGTGGCGCCCATGCCGCGAACCGCTACTTCGAGCAGGGACGCTTCAACACGACCCAGACCCGGCACTGCCGCAACAGCAGGATCTCGCTCCTGGAAGGGGTGCTCGACCATGCCAGAGCTTCCTGAGCCGGCCGCCGACCAGACGCCCGGAGTCGACCTGGTCGCCCGGATCAGGGCAACCGCGGGACTGGCACCGCTCGTCGCGGAGGCGCAGCGTACCTGGCTGGATCGAGCGGCCGCGGCGGGTCAGCAGCCAGCGGAGGGCAGCGAGGATGTGCCCGCGTGGCGTGCGTTCTCCGATGCGTTCCCGACGTTCTGGGAGTTCACCAACCGGCCCCGGTGAGGCGCGAAGCGCCGTCAGGCGTGCCTCGTGGCCCACGTGCCGTCGTCGGCGTCGTCATCCTCGTCGTCGCCCTCGTCCGCCTCGTCGACGTACTCCTCGTACTGGTCGCTATCGGGATCGGAAGCCGCCGCCCGGCCGCCGAGCTCGCGCTGGAGGGCAGCGAGGTCGGTATCGGGGGAGTGGTACTTCAACGCCCGGGCCACCTTCGTCTGCTTGGCCTTAGCACGGCCGCGCCCCATGGCTCGACCCCCTCGCACAGAAATTTGCGGGGCGCCCGGGAGGGTCGGCCCCGACGACGTCAGGCATCTCTCGTGGGTCATACGGTACATGCCCGGGCCACGCTTCGACACCTCGGTCAGGCCGGCCACGCCGGCTGTGCCGGGACCTAATCTGGCGTTGCGTCGGTCACGGGTGGAACGCCCGTACGACCGTTACGGCCGGTCGTCCTCCGGCGCGAGACCGGCCATCCGGCGCTCCGCGAGGCGGTCCGCCGCGACCGACGGTGGGATGCCGTCGGCGACCGCCCCCCGCAGGATCTGCCGGGTCGTCTCGAAGATCTTTTCGGCCCGGGCTCGGGCACGCGCCATATCGAAACCACCGACTTCATCGGCGACCTGGATCACGCCGCCCGCATTCACCACGTAGTCGGGCGCGTAGAGGATGCCCCGTTCGGCAAGCAGCTTCTCGATGCCGGGGTGGGCGAGCTGGTTGTTCGCCCCGCCCGCGACCACGGCGGCCCGAAGCTGCGCGACCGTCTCGTCGGAGAGGGCGCCGCCCAGCGCGCACGGGGCGTAGACGTCGATGTCGGAGGTGATCAACGCCTGCGTGTCGTCGACAGAGGACACCTGCGGATGCTTCGCCCGTACGGCCCGTACCGCGTCCGGGTTGACGTCGGTGACCACGACGCTCGCGCCGTCGGCGACCAGATGGTCGGTGAGCTGCCGCCCGACCTTGCCCACGCCCGCGACGCCGACCCGCTTTCCGGCGAGGGTCGCCGCGCCCCACTGCAGCTCCGCGGCGGCGCGCATGCCCTGGAACACTCCGAGCGCGGTCAGGATCGACGAGTCGCCGGCGCCGCCGAACTCGACGCTGCGACCGGTGACGAACGTGCTCTCCCGCGCCACGATGTCCATGTCGGCGGGGAAGGTGCCGACGTCACAAGCCGTGTAGTAGCGGCCGTTCAGGGACTGCACGAAGCGCCCGTACGCCAGCAGCAGCGCCTCGCTCTTGTCCCGTGCCGGGTCGCCCCAGATGACCGCCTTGCCGCCGCCATGGTCCAGCCCGGCGACGGCGTTCTTGTACGCCATGGCTCGGGAGAGGTCCAGGGCGTCGGCCACGGCCTCGTCCTCGCTGGCGTACGGGTGGAACCGGGTGCCCCCCAGGGCCGGCCCGAGTGCCGTGGAGTAGATCGCGATGATCGCGCGCAGACCGCTGGCCCGGTCGGTGCAGAAGAGCACCTGTTCGTGCTCGTGGGTGAAGATCGCCATTGACGCCGCCTCCTTTGTCGGCCCGCGCCTGCCCGGAGCCTAATGGCCACGACCACGAGGCAGAGATTGGACCGGGCCGCGCCAGTAGGATTGCGCCGTGCCGGCACTCTCCGCCTCGTACCTGCGCGTCTACGAGCCGATCTCCGCGTTCGACAAACAGAGCCAGGTCTACTGGCGGGGCTATGTTCACGACGGCCGGGCGGTGACCCTCGCCGAGGGACCGGGTCGTCAGCGCACGACGGTGCTGGAGGCGCTCGGGGCGCACTGGAGTCGGCTGCCGGACCTGCCGGACGACGCGTACGTGCTGCAGTACGGCGAACACACGCTGATCTGCCCGTGGAACCTGCGGGTGCGGGTCGCGGAGGCCGCGCTGCAGGCGCGCGACGGCGTGCCACCCGTCCTCGCCGACGCGTTCGTGCCGCCCGCGCTGGTGGGGGTCGCGCAGACGGTGGTCTCCGACTGGAACTCGGTTGCCCGGGTCAGCTCGTACGGCGCACCTCGCCAGCACGAGCAGGTGGCGACCTGGAACGTGCCGCTGCGGTGGTTCGTGCTCGTCAGCGACGAGGAGCGGGAACTCTCGCTCGAGCGCGGTCGGCGGGTGCTGCGGTTCCGTACCGAGATCTCGAAGGCCCGACGCCGGGCGCACCGGGCCTTGTCCGTGCTGCGGCGCTGCCTGGGCGACGTGCCGATCTCCGAGGCGGTCGAGGAGAGCGCCCGGTGGCTGGAGGAGTTCCACTCCCGGTCCATCGTCGAGCTTGACTATGGCGGGCTGGCCGAGTTGCTGCCGGACGACGTGCTGCACGGCGACGACTCGCCGTCCCTGGTCTCGGCCGGGCTCACTGCGCTCGCGAACGGTGACGCGGAGACGGCTACCGCGTCGTACGAGCGGCTCGTGGAACGGTGGCGCGCGATCCAGCTGCTGGAGCGCTGCAACTAGAGTCCGCGAACGTTGTAATTGAACCGTTACCGTTCAAAGCGGACAATCGGCGTGTAACTCGTCCGACCATCCACAACCCATCATCCGTTCGGCCCATGTCGGACATCGGGGACTAGCCGGACGATGAGTAGCGCTGGCGCGCTGGGGCCCTCACCAACCGCCCGCCACGAGTACCTGGTAGAGGAGATACCCGATGGCATCCCGTACGCACGAGCCAGAGCCATTGCTTACCCCGGCTGAGGTCGCGTCGATGTTCCGCGTCGACCCGAAGACGGTGACCCGGTGGGCAAAGGCCGGCAAGCTCAGTGCCATTCGTACTCTCGGTGGACACCGACGGTACCGCGAGTCCGAGGTACGCGCCCTGCTCCAGGGGCAGATCCCGGCGCAGCGACAGGGCGACTGAGATCCGTACGGCGATCATTCCATAGGAACTGACCTATTCGGCCCGCCCTCCACCAAGCCCGGTGAGCGGGCCGTCGTCATCGGTGGACGTGACCCGCGGCTGGCTCACGCGCAGCTCGTCGAGGAGCCGCGCATGGACCGAAGCCAGGCTCGTATCGGCCGGTAGCGATGTCGGCGCGTCCGTGATCCGGTACCACTCGTCGGCGCCCAGGTACTGCACGAGCACCCGCAGGGTGCCGTCCTCATCGACCTCCGTCCGCAGCGTGAGGTCGCCGGTGACCGTGCCGACCTCGTCGGTCATCACGCCACCCTGCCTCGCCGCGAAGTGGCTGCTCAGAGCGCTCACGGGCAGGTCCCGAGCAGCTCGACCAGGGCCGCCTTCTCATCGGTCGTGACCGACAGGTGCCAGTAGGCCTTGACGGTGACCCAGGACTCGGCATACGTGCACCAGTAGTCGTGCCGGGGTGGCCGCCACTGGGATGGGTCCTGGTCGCCCTTGGAACGGTTGCTGGATGCGCTGACCGCAACCAACTGGGGTCGCGTGAGGTCGTTGGCGAACGCCTCACGCTTCTCGTCGGTCCAGGCGGCGGCACCGGTCCGCCAGGCGTCAGCCAGCGGCACGACGTGGTCGATGTCCAGCTTGCTGGGGTCGTCGACCTGCTCGCCGTCGTATGCGCTGGTCCACGCTCCATTGAGGATCTTGCAATCGTCACCGGTGACGACGTTGCGGCCGTCGCGCTGGAGCACCCGGTCGCGCGTGTCACAGCCCTGCCCCTGCGAGTCCCAGGTGGGAAAGCGGTCGCGGCTGTAACCGGTCATCGAAGCCCACCCGGCCACCGTCAACCCGTCGAGCTCGGCACTGACCTCGCCGCTGTCGAACGGCCCGGGCTGGCCGAGAGACTCGTCGATGGGCCCGCACGCGGCCAGGCCCGTGATGCCGAGCAGCCCGGCGAGGACGGCGGTGGCGAGGCGACGCAGGACAGCGGAGACGTTGGGGGTCTGCACGAGCACAGGATGGACGCTCCCGGGCCCGGGGCGAGGCAGCCCGTTACGGGTGTTTCATCCATATCTGCCCGGGCTGCCGCGACTGCTCCCTCGTTCAGATCACGCTGCCGTTACGAAGTGGCGCGAGATTCATCACGAACCGTTTAGCCCCTTGACCAGCGCGGCCACCGTGAGGAAGTTTCGGCAGATACGCGAACAGCAGAGTTCGCAGTACCGCGGCGGTCGGAGAAGGGTTGGGCGCTGATGGTGCTGGGATCGGAACCGCTTATCCCCTCCGACGAATCCGGCACCAGTGCCACGGCTACGCGCTCGCCGCGAAGGGCGCGCCGGACCCCGGGCGTTCCAGAGGGTCCCATCAAGGGGCGATCGTTGTGGCAGATCGCCTGGTCGCGCCTGAAGAAGGACAAGGTCGCCCTCGGTGGTGGCGTCGTCGTGATCCTGCTGATCCTCGTCGCGATCTTCGCGCCGGTGATCGTCCACTTCCTCGGGCATCCGCCCAACGAGTACCACCAGGACCGGCTGGACCTCAACAAGGGTGGTCTGCCGATCGGGCCGTTCGGCGGCATGAGCAAGGACTTCCTCTTCGGGCTGGAGCCGGTCAACGGGCGTGATCTGTTCAGCCGGGTGGTCTACGGCGGACGCGTGTCGCTGCTCATCGCCTTCCTCGCCACCCTGATCTCGGTGGTCATCGGCACGGTGCTCGGCGTGGTCGCCGGTTACTTCGGCGGCTGGGTCGACACGGTCATCGGGCGGCTCACCGACATCGTGCTCGCCTTCCCGCTGTTGCTGTTCGCGATCGTGTTGGTCGGCGTCATCCCCGAGTCCGCCTTCGGCCTGACCGGCAACGGTCTGCGCATGGGTATCCTGATCTTCATCATCGGCTTCTTCAACTGGGGCTATATCGCCAGGATCATCCGTGGGCAGGCGCTCTCCTTACGGGAGCGGGAGTTCATCGACGCTGCGCGAAGCCTCGGGGCGCGCGGTCCCTACATCATCGCCAAGGAGATGTTGCCCAACCTGGTGGCGCCGATCCTGATCTACGCCACCCTGCTGATCCCCACGAACATCCTCTTCGAGGCGGGCCTGTCCTACCTCGGCGTCGGCATCCGACCCCCGACCCCGTCGTGGGGCAAGATGCTCTCCGACGCCGTGCGCTTCTACAACCTGCCGCACTTCATGTTCTGGCCGGGCATGGCGATCTTCATCACCGTGCTCTCCTTCAACCTGTTCGGGGACGGGCTGCGCGACGCGCTCGACCCCAAGACCCGATGACCACGACCGGTCGGCCCCGGGCGACGGGACCGATCACGCAAGCTTCGACTCCGGTTGGGATCGCCGATCCCGCAACGAAGGGAAGGTAATTGATGAGAAGGAGAACGGTTGGTGTCGTGGCTGCCGCCACGGCGCTGGCCCTGGCGGTGACCGCGTGTAGCAAACCTACGCCGGCGCCGACGCAGACCGAGGGCTTCAACGCAGCGGTCGGGCAGGTCTACAACGCGTCCGACTACAAGGGCGGCACCCTGACCTTTGCCGTGTCGTCGGACTGGGACTCGGTGGACCCCGGTGACACGTACTACGGGTTGTCCTGGAACCTGGTGCGGCTGTACTCCCGCTCGCTGGTCATGTTCAAGCCCCAGCCCGGCAAGGCCGGCAACGAGCTGACGCCGGACCTCGCCCAGTCGCTTGGCACGCCGAGCGATGGCGGCAAGACGTGGACCTACAAGCTCCGCTCCGGTCTGAAGTTCGAGGACGGCACGCCGATCACGTCCAAGGACGTGAAGTACGCCGTGCTCCGGTCGCTGGACAGCAGCGTCCTGAAGAACGGTGTAGGCCCGTACTACATGGGCGTCTACCTTGACCTCGAGCCCGGCTACGTCGGCCCGTACACGACGCCGAACATCGAGGAGAAGACGGCGATCGAGACCCCCGACGACCAGACGATCGTCTTCCACCTCAAGCAGCCCTTCGGCGGCTTCGACTACTTCGCGATGCTGCCGGTGACCGCACCGGTGCCGCAGGCCAAGGACAAGGGCGCGCTCTACAAGGAGCACGTCGTCTCCTCGGGTCCCTACATGTTCGCCTCGTACGAGAGCGGCAAGGGCTTCACGCTCACGCGCAACCCGAACTGGGACCAGTCGACCGACCCGAACCGCCAGGCGCTGCCGGACGGCTACAACGTCAAGATCGGGCTCAAGGCCGACGACATCGACCAGCAGATCGCCAACGGCACCATCGATGTCGACCTGGCCGGTACCGGCGTGCAGTCAGCCATGCTGCCGCAGGTGCTGGACGAGGGCAACCCGCTGCACGCCCGCGGTGACAACCCCGGTAGTGCACGGCTGTGGTACACGTCGATCATCGGCACCGTAGCGCCGCTCGACAATGTCCACTGCCGCAAGGCCATCGAGTACGCCGCCGACCGCACGGGCTACCAGACGGCCTACGGCGGACCGTTCGCCGGTGGCGACATCAACACCTCGGTGCTGGTCCCGCCGATCCCCGGCTACAAGCAGATCGACCCATACCCGAGCACCGACCACAAGGGCGACGTGGACAAGGCCAAGGACGAGCTGAACCAGTGCGGCCAGCCGAACGGCTTCTCCACCACGATGGCCTACCGGTCTGACCGGCCCAAGGAGGAAGCTGTCGCCGAGTCGCTGCAGCAGAGCCTTTCCCGGGTCGGCATCAACCTGACCCTGCAGGGCATCCCGACCGGTGACTACTTCAGCTCCACCGTCGGTGTGCCGAGCTACGTCGTCGAGCACAAGATCGGTCTGGCGACCAACGGTTGGGCAGCGGACTGGAACGACGGCTACGGCATGCTCGGGTCGATCGTGGACAGCCGCCTCATCAACCCCAACGGTGGCTCGTCGAACCTGAGCGTTCGCGACCCCGACGTTGACGCCTTGGTCGACCAGGCACTCGGCTCCTCCGACGCCGCCGCCCGTGAGGGCATCTGGGCCCAGGTCGACGCGAAGGTCATGGACGACGCGTACATCCTGCCCGGCGTGTGGTCGAAGGCCGTCACGCTGCGCAGCAAGAACGCGGCGAACATCTTCGTCAATGAGGCGTTCGGGCAGTACGACTACCTCACGATGAGCGTTGCGCCGCCGGCGTAGCGACTGGGGTAACTGTGTTTTTCCATCCTGCTCGACAGTGAGGTAGGTGAAGGCACAGGGCACGGCCCGCCCGGGGGTTCCCGGGCGGGCCGGTCGTCCGAGCCGGCCCGTTGGTCGCTTACATCGTCCGGCGCCTGATCATGGGCGTCTTCCTGCTGGTCGTGGTCAGCATGATCACGTTCACGATCTTCTTCCTGGTTCCCCGCCTCGGTGGTGCCACGCCCGACTCCCTCGCGTCGCGGTACGTCGGCAACAAGGCAACACCCGAGCAGGTCCACACCGCAGCGGTGAAGCTCGGCTTCTATGACCCGGTGCCGGTGCAGTACGGACGGTGGGCCAAGGCCATCATCGTGGGCGCGGACTACGACTACGGTCCGGGCGTCGAGCACTGTCCAGCACCGTGCTTCGGATACTCGTTCCAGAAGAGCAGCCCGGTGTGGCCGGACCTGCTCGACCGGGCGCGGGTCACCTTCTCCCTCGCCATCGGCGCGGCCGTCATCTGGGTGTTCTTCGGTGTCTCGACCGGCATCATCTCGGCATTAAGACGGGGATCGTTCTTCGACCGCGCCTCGATGTCGGTCGCGCTGGCCGGCGTCTCGCTACCCATCTTCTTCACCGGACTCATCGCGCTGGTGACGTTCAGCTACGGCCATCCGTTCCGCATCACGGCACCGGGCGGCACCTACGACGACTTCACCAAGAACCCGGCGCTCTGGGCGTACGACCTGATCCTGCCCTGGATCACGCTCGCGTTCCTCTTCGCGGCCGCCTACGCCCGACTGACGCGGGCCGGCATGCTCGAGACGATGAACGAGGACTTCGTGCGCACCGCGAGGGCGAAGGGACTCGCCGAGCGCACCGTGGTCGTCAAGCACGGCCTGCGGGCCGCGATCACCCCGATCGTGACCATCTTCGGCCTCGACCTGGGTCTGTTGCTCGGCGGCGCCGTGCTCACCGAGACCACGTTCGGTCTGCCGGGTCTGGGCAAGTACGCCGTGGACGCGGTGTCGAACCAGGATCTTCCCCAGGTCATGGGCGTGACGATGTTCAGTTCGTCCTTCATCGTGCTGGCCAACATCGTCGTCGACCTCTTCTACGCGGTCGTCGACCCTCGAGTGAGGGTGGCCTGATGGCGCATCCGTTCCTGGAGGTGCGCGACCTGCGCATCCTTTTCTCCACCGACGACGGCCTCGTCCGCGCCGTCGATCCGGTCTCGTTCAGCCTGGAGCGCCGGCAGACCCTCGGCATCGTGGGCGAGTCGGGCTCGGGCAAGTCGGTCACGAGCCTCGGCATCCTCGGCCTGCACAACCGCCGCAACGCGCAGGTCTCGGGCGAGATCTGGCTCGACGGCATGGAGATCGTGAACGCGGGACCCGAGGAGGTGCGGGCGCTGCGGGGCAAAAAGATGGCGATGATCTTCCAGGACCCGCTCTCGGCGATGCACCCCTTCTACACCGTGGGTTCGCAGATCATTGAGGCGTACCGCGTGCACAACCGGGTCAGCAAAGCGGCGGCGCGGCGGCACGCGATCGACATGCTGGGCCGGGTCGGCATTCCCCAGCCGGAACGACGCATCGATGACTACCCGCACCAGTTCTCCGGCGGCATGCGCCAGCGGGCGATGATCGCAATGGCGCTCTCCTGCGACCCGGAGTTGCTGATTGCCGACGAGCCGACGACCGCCCTCGATGTCACCGTGCAGGCGCAGATCCTGGATCTCATGCGCGGCCTGCAGGAGGAGTTCGGCTCCGCGCTGATCATCATCACGCACGACCTGGGTGTGGTCGCCGAACTCGCGGACGACATCCTCGTGATGTATGCCGGCAAGGGGGTCGAGTACGGCTCGGCCCGTTCGGTGTTCGAGCAGCCGGAGCACCCATACACCTGGGGCCTGCTCGGTTCGATGCCCCGGCTCGACCGGACCCGTACGGACCGGCTGGTCCCGATCACCGGCACACCGCCATCCCTGATCACGTTGCCGTCAGGCTGCGCGTTCCATCCCCGCTGCGCCTACGCCAACCGAACGAACGGGCTCAGCTACACGGTCGTCCCGGACCTGGTCGGTGCCTCCGACGGGCACCGCGTGCGCTGCCACCTGACCCCGGGGCAGCGGCGCGAGGCATGGGAGAACGACGTCCGACCGAAGCTGGAGAGCCTGGTATGACGGCAGCACCGGTCTCCCCCGCCACCCCACCGCCGTCGGAGTCTTCGGCCGCCGGTGGCGACGTGCTGCTGACGGTGCGTTCGCTGCGCAAGCACTTCCCCATCAAGAAGGGGATCCTGCAGCGCAGGGTCGGCGCGGTGCGAGCCGTCGACGGCATCGACTTCGAGGTGCACCGTGGCTCGACGCTCGGCCTCGTCGGCGAGTCGGGGTGCGGCAAGACCACGACGGGCCGGATGTTGACCCGACTCATCGAACCCACCGAGGGGTCCATCGTCTTCGAGGGCGTCGACATCACGCACATGCGCCAGGGACGCTTGCGCCCGCTGCGGCGCGAGATGCAGATGATCTTCCAGGATCCCTACTCCTCCCTGAACCCGAGGCACACGGTCGGGACGATCGTGGGCGCGCCGTTCCGCATCCAGGGGATCAAGACCGAGCGCGGGATCAAGAGCGAGGTGCAGTCACTGCTCGAGCTCGTCGGACTCAATCCCGAGCACTACAACCGGTACCCGCATGAGTTCTCGGGTGGGCAGCGCCAGCGCATCGGGATCGCCCGCACGCTGGCACTGCGGCCCAAGCTCATCATCGCCGACGAGCCGGTGTCGGCTCTCGATGTGTCGATCCAGGCGCAGGTCGTGAACCTGCTCGACGACCTGCAGCGCGACCTCGGCCTGACCTACGTGGTCATCGCCCACGACCTGTCCGTGGTGCGGCACATCTCCCGACGCGTCGCGGTCATGTACCTCGGCAAGATCGTGGAACTGGCGAACCGCGACACGCTCTATTCCGAGCCCATGCATCCCTACACGAACGCCCTGATCTCGGCGGTGCCGGTACCCGACCCCGGTCGGCGCGACAAGGCCCGGCGCGAGCGGATCCTGCTCACCGGCGACGTGCCGAGCCCGATCAATCCGCCGTCGGGCTGTCGGTTCCGCACCCGCTGCTGGAAGGCGCAGGACATCTGCACGACGCAGGAGCCACCGTTGTCTCCGGGCCCCGGCGCTGGCCCGGGCCACGTGGTCGCCTGCCACTTCCCCGTGCTGAAGACCGATCCAGTTCCCGCCCAACGCTGAACGATCAGGCGTACGGGTGTGGTGACCCCTGCGCTGCGGTGCTCACCGCGTGGCTGGGTGGCACGTGACCGGTGCAGCTCGTTCGAGCGCCACACAGTGATCTTCGGCGATGATCACCGTGTGGCACCGAGGGCGGCTGCGTGCATGATCGCCACCCGGCTACGGCCCCCGGAAGCCCGCCGGCCTTCTGAAGCCCGACGGCCGTCTGAAGCCCGCCGGCCGTCTGAAGCCGGCCGTCGGCAGTCAGCGGATGCGGTTGGCGGCGGCGACCACGGCCCTCAGCGACGCGGTGACGATGTTCGCGTCGATGCCGACCCCCCACACCACACTGCCGTCGACGTCGGCCTCGACGTAGGCTGCGGCCTGCGCATCGCCGCCCGAGGAGAGGGCGTGCTCGGCATAGTCGAGCACCCGCACGCTGATGTCCACATCGGAGAGCGCGTGCGCGAACGCGTCGATCGGCCCGTTGCCGGTGCCGACGAGATGACGGGTCTGGCCGTCCAGTGTGGCCGTCGTCGAGATCTCGACTTTGCCGTCCACTGTGGAGACTGAGTAGTCGGTGACCGAGAGTCGTGGCGCGGGCTGGTGGTCGACGAGGTACTCCCGCGAGAAGATCTGCCACATCTGGTCGGGCAGCACCTCCCCGCCCTCGTCGTCGGTGTGGCGCTGGATCACGCCGGAGAACTCGATCTGCAGGCGGCGCGGCAGGTCGAGGTGGTGCTCGGACTTCATGATGTACGCCACGCCGCCCTTGCCAGACTGCGAGTTGACCCGGATCACCGCCTCATAGGTGCGTCCGACGTCCTTCGGATCGATCGGCAGGTATGGCACGCCCCAGGTGAACTCGTCGACGTCCGTCGCGGCCGACGTGGCATCCCGTTGCAGCCAGTCGAGGCCCTTCTTGATGGCGTCCTGGTGCGAGCCGGAGAACGAGGTGTAGACCAGGTCCCCGGCGTACGGGTGCCGCTCGTGCACCGGCAGTTGGTTGCAGTACTCGACCGTACGCTTGATCTCATCGATGTTAGAGAAGTCGATCTGCGGGTCGATTCCCTGCGAGAACAGGTTCATACCCAGCGTCACCAGGTCGACGTTGCCGGTGCGCTCGCCATTGCCGAACAGGCACCCTTCGACCCGGTCGGCGCCCGCGAGCATGCCCAGTTCCGCCGCGGCCACGGCCGTACCGCGGTCATTGTGCGGGTGCAGCGACAGGACCACCGAAGGCCGCCGGGGCAGGTGGCGGTGCATCCACTCGATGGAGTCGGCGTAGACGTTGGGTGTGGCCATCTCGACCGTGGCCGGCAGGTTGATGATCAGCGGCCGGTCCGCCGTGGGGTCGACGGCCTCGATGACCGCCGAGCAGACCTCGAGCGCGTACTCCAGCTCGGTTCCCGTGTACGACTCGGGGGAGTACTCGTAGAAGATGTCGGTGTCCGGGGTGTGGATCTCGGCGTACTTCTGGCACCACCGGGCGCCGTCGACCGCGATCGCCGTGATGCCCGGCTTGTCCAGCCCGAAGACGACCCGCCGTTGCAGGGTCGAGGTGGAGTTGTAGAAGTGCACGATCGCTCTGCGGGCACCGCGTAGGGACTCGAGAGTGCGCTCGATCAAGGGCTCGCGACACTGTGTCAGCACCTGGACGGTGACGTCGTCGGGGATGAGATCCTGCTCGATGAGCTGCCGGATGAAGTCGTAGTCGGTCTGGCTCGCCGCCGGGAAGCCGACCTCGATCTCCTTGTACCCCATCCTGATCAGCATCATGAACATCCGTCGCTTGCGCTCCGGCGACATCGGGTCGATCAGGGCCTGGTTGCCATCGCGCAGATCCACCGCGCACCAGCGCGGCGCGGTCGTGACCGTCCTGGCCGGCCACTGGCGGTCGGGCAGGTCCACGCGGTACGGCGCGGCGTACTGCTGGTACCGGCGAAACGGCATCGGGCTGGTGGCCTGGCGGGCAATGGGATCATCAGACCGTACGGTCTGTGAGCGACCGGCCGGCGTAGTGGGCTTGGTGTTCTTCGTGCCTCGGGTGCTCTTGACCCGGGCAGGCGTGGCGGGGTTCTGCGACATGCTGACGGCTCCTCGGGGACCATGCGGGCTGCGGGCTGGGCGGACCGGCGCACATCAACACCGCGACGAGGAGCCGGCCGTCAGTTGGCCTCGTCGCGGCGGAGAAGAAGGAGCCCCTGCCGCATAGTGACGTTGACTCTACGCCGTGACCGCCCGTCGCGCTCAGGGGGCCCGCGGTGCCGTGATCGGAACAGGCGGCGCGGCGACCACCGGCGCGGGGAGGGCGACGCTCGGGGGTGCGGCCGAGACGGTGCCAGCGAGCAGGAGGGTCCCGAAGCCGGCGCGGACGTAAGTCAGGGTGCCGTCGTCGGTGTAGCAGTAGACGCCGGGGTCGACGGGAGGAGCCAGCGCGGTCGAGTTCGACTCCACGGAGAAGCAACTGCCCGCGATCCCGGTCTGCACGGTCCCGGCCACGGCCAGGGCGCTGGCCCGGTCGATGAACCGGTCGATCCAGTCCGTGAAGACATGCTCGACGCGCGGGTCGTTCGCGGGCGCCAGCGAGGTGACCACGAAACAGGCCGGCGTCAGCGGTCCGAGATCGGGACGGCTGCCCGCCGTACCCGCGGTCGGGCCGAGCAGGCACTGGTCCAGCGTCGCCCCCGAGTGATAGATGGCGATGTCTGCCAGGCCACTGAGAGCGCCGCCGGGGATGGCGACGACCCACGAGCCGTCCGTGGCGAAGGCCGCGGTGACCGTACGGTTCGGGCGGTCGACGCTGGAGAGCTGGTAGGTGGCGACGTACCGGCGGTCTTTTGCCGCGGCAGCCAGGCCCGCGAGGCGGTCCCGATCGCCCTCGCGAGTGTCGATGGACGGGTTCGGCACGACAGGACGCGACGAGGCGCAGCCGGCCAGGCAGGTGGTCAGGGCCAGGCAGAGGGCGACGAGCGGGCGCACGACAAGTCATCTTCCAGCAGACGGATGCCGAATTGTGGGACCGACTCTCCCGGCTCGTCCGTACCGGCGGTACGCTGAGCCGGGCCGTCGGTGCTGTCGGTGACTTCGGGTATCGGGACGCTGGCAACTGCGACGGACGAAGGGGCTGGTGCGGACCGGCAGCACGGTGTCCGTACGGCGGGCCAGCACCCTGGATGGGTAAGGAGTTCTGCGGGTGGGTCTGATCGTCCAGAAGTACGGCGGCTCATCGGTCGCCACCGCAGAGCGGATCAAGCGGGTGGCCGAGCGCATCGTCGCGACCCGCAAGTCCGGCGACGATGTGGTGGCCGTCGTGTCGGCGATGGGCGACACCACCGACGAGCTGCTCGACCTCGCCCATCAGGTCAGCCCATTGCCCCCTGGCCGTGAGCTGGACATGCTGCTCACCGCGGGTGAGCGCATCTCCATGGCGCTGCTCGCGATGGCGATCCACAACCTCGGTTACGAGGCCCGTTCCTACACCGGCTCCCAAGCCGGCGTGATCACGACCTCGTCGCATGGCAAGGCGCGCATCATCGACGTCACGCCTGGCCGCCTGCAGGGCGCGCTCGACGAGGGCGCGATCGCGATCGTGGCCGGGTTCCAGGGCGTCGCCCAGGACACCAAGGACATCACCACGTTGGGCCGCGGTGGCTCCGACACCACGGCGGTCGCGCTCGCCGCCGCGTTGCACGCCGACGTCTGTGAGATCTATACCGACGTCGATGGCGTGTTCACCGCCGACCCCCGGATCGTGTCCAACGCACGGCACATCGCCCACATCACCTACGAGGAGATGCTGGAGCTCGCCGCCTGCGGCGCGAAGGTGCTGATGCTGCGCTGCGTCGAGTACGCGCGCCGGTTCAGCCTCCCGATCCATGTCCGCTCGTCGTATTCGACCAACACCGGCACTCTCGTGACCGGCTCGATGGAGGACCTTTCCGTGGAGCAAGCTCTGATCACCGGCGTCGCGCACGACCGCAGCGAAGCGAAGATCACGATCGTCGGCGTACCGGACGAGCCTGGCGAGGCGGCCCGGATCTTCGCGGTCGTGGCGGCGGCTGAGATCAATATTGACATGATTGTGCAGAACGTCTCCACGGAGAGCACCGGCCGTACGGACATCTCGTTCACGCTGCCCAAGACCGACGGCTCGGCGGCGATGGCCGCGCTGAGCAAGGTCGCCGAGGAGGTCGGCTTCAAGAACCTGCTCTACGACGACCACATCGGCAAGGTGTCCTTGGTGGGTGCGGGCATGCGCTCGCACCCTGGGATCGCGGCCAAGTTCTTCGCCGCCATGGCGGCCGCCGGGATCAACATCGAGATGATCTCCACGTCCGAGATCCGGGTGTCGGTCGTGTGCCGCGACACCGACCTCGACATCGCGGTGCGAGCGGTGCACGAGGCGTTCGAGCTCGGCGGCGACACCGAGGCCGTTGTCTACGCGGGCACGGGACGGTAGCCATGGGCGAACCGCAGGCTGGACGCGAAGGCACCGCGTCGTTGCCCACGCTGGCCGTGGTCGGTGCGACCGGTGCCGTGGGCGGTGTCATGTGTGAGTTGCTCACCTCGCGCAGGAACGTGTGGGGCGAGATCCGACTCGTGGCGTCGGCCCGATCGGCGGGCAAGCTGCTGACCGTGCGGGGGCAGGCGCTGTCCGTGGCGGAACTGACGCCCGAGGTATTCGACGGCGTCGACGTCGCGATGTTCGACGTGCCCGACGAGGTCTCGCTCGAGTGGGCGCCGATCGCGGTCGAGCGCGGCGTGGTCGTGGTCGACAACTCCGGCGCCTTCCGCATGAACCCCGACGTCCCGTTGGTAGTCCCCGAGGTCAACCCGGACCAGGTGCGCCGCCGTCCTCGGGGCATCATCAGCAACCCCAACTGCACGACGCTCGCGATGATCGTGGCCCTGGGCGCGTTGCACCGTGAGTACGTGCTGCACGAGCTCGTGGTGGCCTCCTACCAGGCGGCGTCGGGCGCGGGCCAGCAGGGCATCGACACGCTGCTCGACCAACTGCAGAAGGTGGCCGGCGATCGGGCGCTGGGCTCCCGCGCGGGGAACCTGCGGCAGGTCGTCGGCGACGACCTCGGTCCGTTCCCGGCGCCGCTCGCGCTGAACGTGGTGCCCTGGGCCGGATCGCTGCGCGACGCCGGCTGGTCGAGCGAGGAGCTCAAGGTACGCAACGAAACCCGCAAGATCCTCGGGCTGCCCGATCTCAAGGTCTCGGCGACCTGCGTACGGGTGCCCGTGGTCACCGGCCACTCCCTGGCCGTGCACGCGGTCTTCCGGTCCGAAGTGGACGCTGACGATGCCCGGGACATCCTGCGGTCCGCGCCAGGCGTGATCCTGGTCGACGACCCGGGGGCGGGCGAGTACCCCATGCCTGCGGACGCGGTCGGCACCGACCCGACCTGGGTCGGCCGCATCCGCCGTTCCCTGGACGATCCGCGAGCCCTGGACCTCTTCGTGACCGGCGACAACCTGCGCAAGGGCGCCGCGCTCAACACCGCGCAGATCGCCGAGCTCGTCGCGGCCGAGCTCGCGCCGTAGCGCCACCGGCCCTGCATGGCGGCGGCGAACAGCGACGGACTCCGTGTGCGACAACCGCTGCAGGCAGCGCCGCACGCTGGGCCGGTGGCCGGGCACGTCCCACCGGTAACGCCCTCAACCGCCGGCCACTCCCGCCCCCCGAAGCCCAGTAACGATATGTGACGAATTGCTCGCGTTGGGTATGATGCAACGCAAGCATGATTCACATTCCCCGACTGAGGACGGCGGCGACGTGACATGACCCCTCACACCTCCCCCTCCCGGTCCCCGGCGGCACGGCCACGGCCGCGTGCCCGGCTCGCCGAACCGCCCCAACAGCGCGCGAAGAGTGGACCCCAGGCGCCGGCGATGGATGCGCAGGCCCAGAGCACCGGGGCGGCCGCTCAGGTGGCCCTGGAACACGCGTTGGCCATCACCACGGCGGTCTCGGAAGCTGACCTCGCGGCCCGGACGGTCGAGGCAGCGGGAGTGCTCACCGGAGCGACGGCTGCCTGTACGGCGGGTCCAACCGGATCGGGATGCACTTGGGGGCGGGCCGATCTCGCGTCGGCCCTGCTCGCGGAGTCCATCCGGGTCGTGCCCCGGCCGGTCCAGCCCTGCGGCAGCACCGACGCGTTCGCCCACCTCGGCCTGCCGGATGCGCTGACGACCGCCGAGGCCGGGACGATCCTCGTGGTCGCCGCGACCGATTCCGGCGCGCTCGGCCCCGAGTCCTGCCAGTTGCTCGCCCTCGTGTTGGCTCACGCCGCCGCCGGACGTGAGCGGCTGCAGGAGCTTGCGCTGCTCGCGCGGCTCGCCGACCGCGATCCCCTCACCGGCCTGCGCCACTACCGGCCCTTCGAGGAGCGCCTCGCCGCAAGCCTGCCGAACCGCACTGCGGTGCTCGCGGTAGACATCGACAACTTCAAGCGGATCAACGATCGCTACGGGCATCAGGCGGGTGACGCCGCGCTGGTGGCTCTCGTCCACGCGCTGGGCCGAGCCCTACGCGGTGACGACCATATCTATCGCATCGGCGGCGATGAGTTCGCGGTCGTGATCGAGGTTGCGACTCCGGCAGAAGTCGGCGGCATCACGGCCCGGCTGCTCGCCGCGGCTCGGGGCGTCGGGTATCCCATCTCTGTGGGCGCCGCGTTGCGAAGGCCGACCGAGACCGGTCGGGAGACCCTGCTCCGCGCAGATAGGGCGCTGTACCAGGCCAAGCGCGCTGGCCGGAACACCGCCCGCCTCGCCGCCTGACCTCCCTTCCCCCGTTTCCCGCGATCTTGGGGTTATCGTCGCGATCGGAGAGCGCAACCCTTCGGGCTTGATTGTGACGGACGCCACACACTCGTCAACCCTCCAACGCTGCGACACGTAGCGGCGCAGATCTGAGCCAAGATCTTTTCGCACCCTGACCGAAGGCTACAGCACCGCGCGTTCGTGGCTCTGTCGCAGACCGTTCGGTGTCGGATGATGCCTCGCAGTATGGGCAGGCTGTGAGAGGATGCCGTGCCGCGAGTCGGGTACCGTTGTCCCTGGGTTGTGTGGACCGATGAGCAGTCGTACGAAGGTTCGGAGTCGGAGGGGAGGCGAGCAGGCATGAGGCTAGATCCGTTGGTACATAAGGGATTCCGAACTGACATGTGTCTTATGTGGACTCATGCTAGTTCCCTTACACAGAGCCAAAGTAGCGCATGCCTAGAGATAGGGGGTATGACCTCTATCAATACCTCGCTACGCGGCGCGACGAACCTGGCTCGGGCTGTGCCACGGTTGTGACATGTGTGGATCTTGTTTTTCGATGGTAAACAGGCGTTCTGACGAGGGAATCGGTGCTCGCAAGCGGCTCTTGACGCTGATTTCGTACTTTGGAGCCTCTCCAGACTCGCAACGACTCTCTAGAAGCGTCGCAGGACAACAGGTCTGGCGTTCGGAGACTCGAAAGCCCTTATGTACCAACGGTTCTGCTGCACCGTTGTGTGTCTGAGCCGCCGAGCGCAACCGAAAGTGCATCGACCAGCTCCACGAGCATCTCGACGACCTCCTGGAGCTGCACGTTGAGCGTTAGCGCCTGCTCCACGTCGATAGAGACCTCACCGCTCAGTCTCCAGAGGCTGCGGGGCGAGCCGAGGCCATCGGCGATCCTTTCCAAGAGGTTGATCGACATTACCTGTCGCCCGGCGATGATCTCTGAGATCTCACTCTGCGACTGCCCCGTCCTGGCTGCGATGGCGCGCTGACTGATGCCGTGGCGACCGAGCAGACGGAACACAGCGGCCACGTCCCGACGCCAGCAGGCATCGCGAACCACGGGCAGGTCCCACAGGCCGGGCGGGATCGGGCGAGGGACACGGGAAGTGCGTGGACGGGGCTTGCGGGTCCCAGAACGGCGTGCCGGCTGGCTCACGACGTACGCCGGTCGGACTCGATACCCCGGATGCAGAGTTCGAGCTGCGAGCGGAGTTGGCGGGCTTCTGCCAGGGTGAACGTGACACGGGCGATCATCGATCCGCGCTTGCCGAACAGGGTCAGGTGTACGGCGTCGCGTTCAGGGTCGGACAACGCTAGGAACGGTACGGTCTGCATGGGTCGGACCTCCAGAGTCCGATCAAGGGACCGGGTTTGCGGTCGCACGCGGCCCGGTCCCGCCTGTCACTGGTAGCTCCACCATAGCCTGCCCGTATACGCCCGTCCATGCCCGTCCCTACCGTGCTACCGCCGTCCCTGCCCCTCTACGGTTCCTAGACATGATCGACCCCGAGTCCTCGACCCCGCTCTACCGCCAGTTGGCAGACATCCTCACAGCGAGGATCAAGACCGGCGCGCTCGCGAACGGTCGGCCGATCCCGTCCGAGGTGCAGCTCCAGCAGGAGTTCGGTGTGGCCCGCGGGACGGCTCGCAAGGCGGTTGCAGCGCTCCGGGACGCCGGGCTGGTGCACACCGTGATGGGCAAGGGGACGTACGTGGGTCCACTGCCAAAGCGCGTGGAGTAGGGAGGGTCGAACCATGGAACGGGCAGTTCTGGAACCCGGCGACAAACGCACTGGTGTATTCATCCACGCCGAAGACGAGCGTGCACCCTGCGTTGTCGGTGCGCTCTGGGTCGACGAAGAACGCGGCGTTCTCGCAGAGATCCCGTACATTGCGCAGGCGGGAGACCAATTCGCAACGCCCACACGTTGGTTCGGCCTCGGCTTGGATCGAACGCCGCGCAACCTCGTTTTCAGGTCCGAAGACCTTTCCGTCTCCCTGTTTGAATGCAGAACCATCAGCACCGTCACGGGATCGCACCTCGACATAGGGCGACTCAGGGTGAAAGAGGCTGTATTCGCCGAACAGTTGGACGACATCGACGACCCCTTGCGCGTGACAAAACTGGTATCTCATATCGACGGACTTGGGGGGTGGTCGAACCTGACATCTGTCAAGCAAGAGTTCGAGCCTATCGGTAGCCGCCATCATCGGGCCGGCACGCGAGTAAGATACACGATCGAGTCAGCTCAGGGCTTTTCGTGGTTGCAGGGCGCGGCACGCATGAGGCTAGTTACGGACTGGCGTGATGGAGGAAGCGACGATCCAGGCATTCACCTCATCGACGACACTGTTGTGGAGAGCCGTTTCAAGGAGCCACGACCGGTGGCTGACCACCTCGCCGAGCACAGGAAGTTCCGGGACTTATTCTCGCTGATCATTGGCACCGGTGCATACTTTCGAGGGCATACGGTTCGCGACCGAAGACTCGGCGTGATGACCTTCGATCAAAAGGTCAAGGGAGCGCCCTACCAGCCCCTCCTTGCCGCCGGCACCGTTGCCGAGCATTACCGACCAAGGCCGGACAGGAATGAAGAGAACTGGCCCATGCTCGCGATAGTGGATCTCACGCCGCAGGCCCTGACCTGGTGGGCGCAAAAGTACAACAGCTCGCAGCGCTTCGTGTTGCCCACGACCGCAGCGCTGCGTCGGACTCGCGGGTACTCAGAGGACAGGATCATAAACGCCGCAATGAGCATAGAAGCCATCGGCCCGGTCCTTGGTCCGGTCCAAGGCGAAGGGCCGACTCTGGCAAGGAAGAAGCCCACGATAGCGACCCACTTCCTCCGCGCACTTGAGAACGTTGAGGTAGACCCGACGCCGCTCGCCACAAGCACGGTCGATCTTGCCAGAGCGTTGGCCGATACGTACAACACGGTAAAGCACGCAGACCGCGGTGACTTCCCCGATGGCCTCGTTCAGTACTACGCGGGACGGCTATCGCTCGTCCTCTCCCGAATGGCTATTCTTGGCCGCTTGCCGGGTGCGGGTGGGTCCGTTAAACGATATGCAAAGAGCGATCAGGTTGAACGCCTATTCGAGGGGATGAAGGTCGACGGAATCAGGGTGAAAGCAGGCGAATTCTCGACAACTCCGTAGCTTCCCCCGAATCGCTATTGCTGCAAGCGGGAGGGTGACCCTGCCGCTGTTTTGTCGCGTCGCTCCTGTCTGCGGCTGGGGGGTTTTTCCGGCTCAACTAGTTTGACCACGTGAACTCCAGCTCGACGCGCCCGCATCGACATGTTTGTGTCGTATGTGATTAGGTAGATATCCCTGCCAGCGACAGGCTCGGTCGCGATTAGCCGGTCGATAATCTCCTCGTCCGTCCGAGGAAGCCGAACGTGGTTCGGCGGGTCGAAAAGGAGTTCGGCAGTGATCGGATCGCCAATTCTCTGCTTGTCTTTAGTCGGCCACAGGTCCGCTTGAGCATCCGGCTTGGGGAAGAGTCCGTCAATGATGGCGAGGGTGCACCGGGCGCGGGCGCGCTGCCTGGCTTCGTTCCGGCGCTTCTGAGCGTCCAGCTCGTCTATAACTGCAAGCGGGATCAGCAGGCGAATGTGCCCGCGGATCAGCACCTCAGGCGTGTGGCCATGGAGCAGCGCACGGAAGTCAATCTCATCGAAGCGATCCTGATGCTCCATGTAGAAGTTTGTGTCGGCCATCACGCAGATGCCGGTGAATGCCCACCGTTGAATTCGTCGCTCTAAGTCTTGTCCCGCGGCTTCCAGGTCGGCGGTTCGCGCATCGGTCTCTGCGATGACCAGTCCGTTGAGCGTGCGCTGACGCTCGTTGTCCGCCCCGATCAGGCCGGGACCCGCGCTGAGCAGCAAACGGAACTGGTCGGTCAGGACCAAGCGTCTGACATCCTCCTGCCGAAGCATGGTCGATAGCGCGCGGCCGGCGTCTGTCGCCCACCGCAAGTAGGCGAGGAGGCGATCCGCGGCACTTCCATGAACATTCTTCGCATCCTGGAGCCTGTTGGCCTGCTCGCTGAGAGCCTTCCCAAGGTTGTCGCGCTGGACGCCCGGTAGTGGGTCGATGTGCATGGACAGCATCTTGGGCTTCGACGCCGACAACCAGCAGCAGACTCGCCGTGGACTGCTACGACCCGGCCGAGGTTTGCGTTGGCGTCCTGTTCGCGCTGAGCGAACGCCGCGTTTGACCTGGGGACGGCAGACCCGGGGCCAAGACTGGTAGCGCCGCGCAATCCGACACGAGGAGGGGAGAAGGACACATGACCGTGACGACCGATGTTCGCCAGCACCCGTGGGCGACCGTGCTACTCGACGAGGGGAAGGAGGTTGTCGCCTACCGCGGCTGCAAGGGCTCGATGGTGGGCACGGCGTACGCCCTCGACGACGGCGCGGTTGATTGTGTGGACTGCGGCAGGATGTTCCCGCTGTCGGCCAAGACGCGGTTGTCCGTGGAGATGCTGGAAGCTCTCGCCGCCAGGCCGTGACGACCGTAGCTGGCATTGATGCGATGACTCGTTCGCGGACTCGGTCGTCGACAGTGTCACTCACCGTTCCGTAGCTGAAATGATCACAGTGACTGACGTGAAGAGGAGCAGGTCGCGATGACTGCACGTGATTACGCCGTCCTGGGTGTTCTTGCCACTCACCCGCATGGAGCGTTGTGCACCTCAGAGCTTGCGCATGAGTTGCGGCTCTCCACTGGAGCAGTACGGAGATCGCTGAGCCGTCTTCAGCGGGCCGGCAAGGTCGGCGTGACGGTCGCGGCTGGTAGCTGGTGGTCGACTCGATGACTCTCGTCAAGGTCAGCAACTCGCGGCTGCCACATCCGCCGGGGTGCGGCAACGTCAACGCGCTGCACCTCCACAACGCGATCGACGACGACCTGGACCTTAGCGCGGAAGAGAAGGCCGTACTTCACCGCATGGTGCGGACCACCGACAACACGACCGGCCTCGTACGGGAGACGTTTGAGCAGATCGCCGCGGGCGCCGGGCTCAAGTCGACGAGGTTGCTCCGGGACGCGTTCGCCATCGGCAACGAACGCTTGGAGATCGTCAAGTACTTCGGCCACGTGCGCCACGGCGAGCGCTATACGAACCTCTGGTTTAGAAACGGGATCACCACGGAGTTTCCGCACCTCTATCGGTCGGGGGCTATTGAGGTGTCCACGACTGTCGAAGTTGCCAAGAAGTACGCCCGTAAGGCCCTGTCTGGGTCACCCACGGAGTACCGGGATGGCCCAGTTCGGTACTCCCTTACCACGTCCACGATATCCACGTCCACGATATCCACGGCCACGTTAACGACCACACCAACGTCCACGATAACGACAACGGCCACGGACACGAGTTACGAGGCCAGTCCCCCAACTTCGGCGATCGAGCTGTCCGATGATGACTTGCTCGCGATGATCGAAACCGCGGTGGTCAAGAACGACCTCAAGCGCCTCTACGTGGACCACAACGGCAAGGAATGGTCACAGCACGTGGAAGACGCCTGGCGGGCGAAGGCCAGGTCGCTAAAGACGTAGCACAAGATCTGCCCGACCACTCATGCTGCCCAGCGCTCTGCCTGCAATAGATAGGGCAATCTCAATTGCGCAACTACAACAACTACAACACAGACCTCCTCCGGGTGAGGACAACTAGCGGGCTCGGTCCCCTCGCTCGCGCCCTCGGCGCGTTGCGCCTCGGTCGCTCGCTCGGCCACCCACGACAAACGCCAATCCTCCTCCGTCCAAGCCTCTTAGGCCATCGAAGTCCGCCTATCAAGGTGGAAGGGTTCCCATGCCACTCCTGACTGAGGAGAGTTACGCCCGCCAGGTTCGCGATGTCGCCTACCGCGTCCTGCGTGACTTGCAGGCCGACCTGGCGTGGGCTCGCGCCACAGACGCTGGCCCGGATCGGCTCGCGGCACTTGAGGATGAGGTGGCCGACGCCCGCGAGCGGGCAGAGCACGCCGACCTGAACCTAACCATGATCCGGCGTCGTCTGAGCGGTACTGGTGGCAGTGCATGATCGCCACACACAACGATCCGGTCCGGCGGGCCAAGCTGGCGCAACACGCGGTCGACGTAGCTCGGGCCGGCTCAACACGCAACACCCGCCGTGCCCGCCGGACAGCTCTCCGCGCCCTGCGCGCAGCAGTTTCCGATCGCGATGCCCCGTCTGCCTCGGTGCCCAAACCCGCCATGAGCAGTCCTCAGCAGAGCGACGAAAACGTCTTCCGCGGGTCATTCCAGGGGTAACCGAAAGATCTTGGCTCAGATTCGTCTGTTCTGAGTCTCGCGCGCTGGGAAGTCCAGCCGTACCAACCGAAAGGAGGCCACAGACAGTGGCACGCACTAGCAGGGTAACAAGGGTCGTCGTGGGTGAGCAGGTTCTCGACCCGGCCTATCAGATGGCCGTGGAAGGCGCGGAGATCCGCAAGGCAGTCGTGACCTCGGCGATCGACAGGCACTATGCCGACCTGGACACGCTGTTGGAGTCGACGGAGTCCGAGATCCAGCGTCAGGCGTACCGCGACGCGGGGGCACGGGTCTACGAAGGCAAGCTAGCGCCGCAGCTTGATGCTGCGGAGCGGGCTGTCGATCGCGCCATGCGTGAACTCGATGCGGCCAAGCGCCAGCTTGCCGCAGCGACTACCCCGGAAGCGCGCCGTCTCGCCGAACTGGCCATGCCGCCGCTCTCCAACGCGCTCGCCGGTGGCCCGCTCTATGTCGGTGACGAGTTGCGGGTCGTCCCGGTCAGTGGCAACTTCGCGCCGGAGACCTTCGCCTACTACGGAGCCATTCGGTTGGTCGCTATCGGCTGCCCGTTCAATGAGTGGACCTTCGATGCGGTCGCGCGCAAGCTGCTGCGCCGCTTCGGTATCCTGCTACCTCCTGGCGAGTTCAGCGAGCAGGCGTTGAGCCGCGCGACGCCTATGGACATCACCGGCTACACGGTGGAGTTGCCAGACGTGGCGTTCATCGATCGTGAGGCGCTGGCAGCCAAGATGGCCAGGACGACCAAGCGACCGGACTCTCGCGTCATCGGTCAGCTTCGTGCGATGGGTTACGAGACGGACACGGTGACGGACGAGATTCCCGCATCGCAGCAGATCGTGCCGAGCCGATGAAGGTAACGAGACGGTTTGGATTGGTCAACGTCGAGTTCACCGACGTAGAGCGGGCTGAGGAAGGAACGTGCTAAAGAGCATCAGCGGCAGGTGAAGGACGCCAGTCGCCAGGAGTCGCACGAGGACGATGTAGCGGCGCAGCTTCGCGGCGGTCTTGATGCCTCGATCCACCCTCGCGACAAGGACCACGAGGCGGTCGACGACTACAACGCGCGGCGCAACGCACGAGACCACGAGATGTACGGGGACCCGGTCTACCGCGAGAGCGGTGTCGACCTCCCTCTGATCGATCCGATCGTGCAGGCAGCACGCGGCTACGCCGACAAGTCGGAGCAGCTCGCGGCCATCGCGGAGAAGGCCAGGCGGGAGCACAACAAGTAGGAGTCAGCCAGGGAGTCAGGGCACGGGGAGCAACGGCGCTCCCCGGTCAGCCCTACCTGTCGCCCGCGTCAGCCCAGAACGTCAGCCACAGCGAGGCCGTTGATGGTCGGAAGTGGCATGCAGAACGCTGCCCTGGCGGCTAAGTCACGTCGAGGAACGCCCCGGAGACCTTCGAGGCACGGAGCGAGTCGAATGTCGGGTGCAGTCCGCCGAGATGGTCGCGCAAGAAGTCGGGAGGAGCCTTTACTTGCGTCGAGGCTTGACGGGGTGCACGAGATTGCGGTTGCGGCTTCGACTGTGGTCGACCTCGATGACGGCCGCCACGAACTCGACGGAAACGGCGACGGATGGGCGTCATGAGGAATTCGATTCTATCTGACATTGACGCATATCGCAGTTGGGCGGGCAACATGAGTCCCGGCCATATCAGACAGCAAACTAGCAGCACCGGAGTAAGGACTAGCAGCACCAGAGTAAGGATCAGCCCGAGCGGCATGAAGACGGCCCCCCCAGGCCAGACCCAGGCCAGCCCAGCGCCCAGGACGATGAGTTCTACACCAACCAGTGTGAGCATGACGCCTCGGTATGCCGCATGCTGCCATTCGTCGGAGCGCAGCGTGATGGCCCGATGCTCCAAGGCCGTCAGCCGTTCGGATAGCCGCTCTGCGCGGTATCCGAGCGCTCGGCGCAGGCGTCGGTGAGCTGTCGCATTCGGCAGGGCCGCCCTCAGCTCAAGCAGCTCACGCAGTTGGCGCGTCAGTCGCGCACGCTCGCCCAGACGTGGTCCAACCGTGACAAGTACACCGAAGGCAGTCACGACCACGCCAAATGCATCCCAGCTCATCGACCACTCCCGAGGCAGCGCCAAGGGCCTGAGACTACTCTGCGTGACCATCGCAATGTTGACGGCGCGCCGGCCCCCGTTTTGCTGTCCCGCTAGCCCACGAGGCCCGTTTCGGGCCGGTGGTCCGGCGGGTCTTCCACCCGCCCAACCTGCCCGGGCCGCTTGAACCACACCGTGTGCGTGCCGTTACCGTTGACAGGCTTCCAGTACACGGCCGCGCTGTTGTCCTGGTCGATGGTTACGATGCTCGCTACCTCGCCCGAGAGAGTCGTGTCAGCGTCAGCGGGAAGCCATCCGGCGAACCGCGTCACCACCCGTTCGGACTCGGTGTCCTGGTCGTCGTACCTGCGGAGAACCTTGATCGACGAGTACAACCGCCGGATGTGGGCGCGTTGCTCTGCCAGGTCAAGGTCATGGAACTTCGCGAGGATCTCGGTCAGGTCTTCCGGCCCGTGCACTGCCACGGACTCAGCCTGTGCGATCTCCTGGCGGACCGCTGCCAGCTTGCGGGCGGTGCTCTTGATCAGCGGTAGGAGAGCATCGTCGTCCGCGTCGTCCTCGTCTGCCTCACCCTGGAAGCGGGCCAGCTTGGCAGCTAGCGCAGCCTCACGGGCACGCAGGTCGGTCGTGTCGGGGGTCATGTCGCCGGACAGGATCGCCACGCCGCAGAAGGCAGCCGCCACCACAACGCGGGCGATGACCTCCTGGTCTACGAAGTCAGCCGGGATAGCGATGTGCCCGAGCTTGCACTTGTAGCACCTGGTCTTGTCGTCGTTGTGTCTGCTCAGCCGCAGGTTGACCACGGTCAACAGGCCGCCGCACTCGCCGCATCGGGCAGGGCTGTCCTCGCCAGTCAGGAGAGCTGATGCCCGTACCCCGCCCCCGGCCTGGCCACGCGGAAAGTTCGCGCCATGGTTCGTGTCCAGCCTGGCCCGTAGTCCGTACCACACGTCAGGCGTGATGATGGCGGGGATGAATTCAGATTCGCCCACGATCTCGCCGCGGTGCTCCAACAGACCGGCTAGGCGAGCCTGACGCAGCAGCGCCCCAACCTCCGCGATGCGCCACTGGCCACCGGTCGCGGTCAGCAACCCCGCATCGTTCCACTTCCGCGCGATCTCGCCGAGAGTCGTCGTGCCACGCATGATCCTGTCGACGGCGGCCCTGATCGCGTCAGCCTCAGCCGTGTTCTCGGCGATGCGCGTCATGCGACCCTTCTCGTCACGGATGATCTCGTGTCCGAACGGCCTCAGCCTCCAGTTGGGCCGCCCCTCGCTCACCCGCTGACGATGCGCACGGGCGACCCGCTCTGCGACCCGTTCCGCCTCTCCCGCGTCTGTACTGGCGAGCATTCTTAGCACCATACGACCGTCCGCCGTGTTCACATCGACCGACCCGGACACGATGGTTTCGATGCGTACGCCGGTCTCCTCCACTAGCTTGATCAGCGTCTCCCACTCGGCCGGGCGACGGGTGATGCGGGACATGCTGTAGGCGATGATTACGTCAACCTCACCACGTCGCACCGCGTCCAACATGGCAGCGAACGCGGGACGGCTCTTGCGGCTCTTGCTGGACGCGCCACGGTCGTTGTCGCGGAACTCGCCGTCCGTGGTGACGACACCCCCGCGACGCTCGGTGCGGTAGCCGACCGGTGCCAACGTGTAGCCCTGGCGAGCTACCCGGTCCACCCCGTCCTCGCGTTGGCGTGTGACACCCAGCTCCCTGCCCTCATCGTCGGACGAGATCCGGGTATAGATGACGGCACGCAGTGTGCGCTCCCGCTGCGCCGGGACAGTCAGCGTGGCCGTGGAACGCGACGCGCCAGCGCGGAACGGAAGGGTACGGGAAGTCATCGCTGTCATTCTCCCATCGGTATCTGGCTTTGACATGCTCGCCACCTACGCGGCCAGCCACACCCGCCGGGAACCGTCCCGGAGGATGTCGGGACCATCGAAACTCTGGTCAGAGCCGATCAGCTCGTAACCTGCCTGCTCAGCCTCAGCAAGTGCGGAACGGATGGCCTCGATGGATGCGCCGGCAGGAATGAGCGCGTAGCAGCCGCCGTCCTCCTCGTCCAGCTTCAGGGTCACGACTGGGCGAGTCCGGTAGTACCGGGCGTGCGTCATCGTGTTGAATCCCGGCGTCTCGCTGTAGCTGATGTGGAAGCGCTCACCGATGACGCCGGCACGGCGCAACCGGCGAACCTCGGCAGCGATCCGGGCACCACGCTCACGGCGGGAACCGCCGTACGCCTTGATGTCGAGGGTGGTCGCGTCACTCGTGATGGCGGGTCCGTCGCAGGTCTGGCACATGACTCTGTCCTCTCGGTTGCGTGGTCGGTCCTGGTGACCGGTCCACTCCGCAACCCACCGGGACAGGCGCCGATGGATCACGGGCAGGACCGGCTCAACCGAACAGGTGCGCGCTGAGATAGTCGCCAAGCCGGTCAGCGGCAGCCTGGTAGTCAACGGTCCCGTCGGGCCGGTATGCAGCCTGACCGGTCAGGACTGCGGCAGCGTCTTCCCACTCACCCCGGTCACGGGGGATCGGGAGCGTCGTCAGCCGGTCCGTGGCCGGGTCGTACGCCAGGGTCGGGACCCACTCAGACACGTCGGCCCGGGCCGGGAGTGTGTAGGTGACGCACCCGTTGCGCGACGTGTAGCCAGCACCCGCCAACTCAGACCGCAGGACGTTCTGATGGTTTGTCGTGCTGACCGAGTAGGACGCGGGCGGGACGGTCCAGACCAACCGGTCCGACCCCTGCTCACGCTCAGCCCAAGCAATGGGCGTGGCGTAGCTGCTGATGACGTAGGCGAGCGTTCGGGCATCGCGAGCCGCCCGGATGGCACGTGACCACGGTTCGGGCAAGCGACCGGTACTGGCCACGTAGTCGCGGCCAGACAGGTTGCCGTGGCGGACGTACTCGGGACGGTCGTCGACCATGCGGCGCAGAGCGCTACGACCAGCGTTGCGGAGTGCCATGATGCTGTCCCTTCGGGATGAGGGTCGGACCCTGTGTCCGGCCCACACCGCAACGGCACCGGGGGAGCGATGCCGCACGGAGCCGGTCGGACGGGTCACGACAGACCCGCGTAGGACAGAGCGGCACGGTTGACTACCGGGCCAGCACCACGAACGCAGTAGGTGAGAGCGGCAGCGTCCTGCGCATCGATGGCCAGCGCGCGCTGATGACGGGCCGCCCGACGCTCCGCTAGTTCGTCGGGCCGGGACTCGCACTCTGCCGGCTCGCCGGTCCACGAACCGTCTTCGATGGTGTCGACCATCTGAGTGAGAGCATCGACGTACTCGGACCGGTAGACGGGGCATCCCGCCCCGTACTCGTCGCAGCGCTCGCTAGCGCTGTGTCCGTCGCCCCGAAGCGAGTACGCGACGTGTTCGTAGTCGGCCGCCAGGAAGCTGCACAGAGCGCGCAACAAGTCTTCCGGGGTCGACCGGAACCCGAGCGGTGCCCACATGTCCTGACCGCTGATGCGGTGGGTTCCGGTCGTGACGACGTAGGCAACGTCAGTCCCGGGAGCGGACAGAACAGAGCCGTCCGTCTGGCGGATGCCCTGGAAGGTGAGCGTGACGGTTACGGCGGGGTCGCCCGTGTAGCGTGCGGGAAGGATGTGGGCCGTAGTGACTCGCATCGCTGTTGCTCCCTAGTCCCGGTGCCCCTGTGGGGCGACTAGGAACAGTCAACAGCGAAGGCTAGGGCGATCCACTGACAGCGATAAGCCCAAGATCGTGGGGGAGGGAGGCTACTGGGCGAAGATCAGCGCGACGACGGCGAGCGCGGTGAAGGCGAGAGCCACGATGCCGACGAAGGCGATGATGAAGCGCTGCCGGTGGTCCCAGTTCGGGGGCAGCCACCCCAACTGGTGCTTTCCCATTCGCCACCCTCCCTATCCGAGACCACCGGGACAACCAGACCGTACGGCCGGTCAGCGCAACTTCAGTTCCTCGCTGCCGAAGGTGACGCCCACGGGCTCCAGGATGACCCTGCGCGCACCGGTCTCGACCCGACCGCCGAGACACGCGTCGTGGCCGGTGCGCGCGGCGATGGCGACCACCGCGTCGGCCTGACCCGGGCGGCAGTAGACCGCGAAGCCCGCGCCCATGTTGAAGGTGCCGTACGCCTCGTCGTCGGCGAGCCCGAGCGTGGTGCGGATCCAGTCGAGGACCGGCGGTACGGGCGGCAGCTGGGTGATCCGGTAGCTGAGCTCGCGATCGGGGCGCATCACCTTGCGCAGGCCGTGGCCGGTGATGTGGGATGCGTACGACAGCGTCAGTCCACTGTGGAGGAGCTGGTCCATGAGATCGACGTAGATCGCACTCGGGGTGAGCAGGGCATCGCCGACGGTCGTCCCGTCGCTCAGCGTCGTCGCCAAGCCCCCGGCCCGGTCCGCAGCCAGCCTGGCCAGTGTGGCCCCGTTCGTGTGCAGACCGGTGCTCGCGACCAGCACGATCTCGTCGCCGGCCTCGACGGCATCGCTCAGCAGGGGTTCGCGGCCCGCCGGGACCTGCCCGACGCCGCAGGCAGCGAGGTCTATCTCATCCTCGTCGATGATGCCGGTCAGGGTCGGGGACTCGCCCCCGCCCCAGATCGCGCCGGCCCGCTCGCACCCCTCGCGGAAGCCGCGGGTGAGGGCATCGTGGCGGCCGGCGACGTGGTACCACGACGCGGCACCCGTGGCGAAGTAGGCGTTGACGGTCAGCGGCAGTGCGCCGACGCAGATCAGGTCGTTGACGACCGCGGCCACGGTGTCGATGCCGACCCAGTCGAACCGGTTCACGCCGGTCAGCTCCTGGTACTGCCGGGCGATCACGGACTTGGTGCCCAGGCACTCCAACACCATGGCCAAGTGCCGGCCGCCGAGCGCGAACAGGAACGCCGGCTCGCCGCGGGATGCGTCGAGCGCCCGCGCGCCGCGGCTCGCCGCGAGGCCCGAGGTGAGCAACGCCTGCGCGAGGGAGTGCCGCTTGCCCGCGTCGAGCAGGTCGTAGTCGACGCCCGCGGACTCATAGACGCCGCCTCGGCTTCCCCCGCCCGGGCGCAGCGCCGGTCCCCTCGCCTCCGCCATGCGTACAAGCTAACCGGCGAGCGCTGCCGACGAGCGCCGGACGCGTAGGCGCCACGTGTATACGCGACCTGTATACGTGTGGTGTATAGTCCCCAGGCATGTCGGTGGGACACACGTTTCTGGGCATGTTGGAGGGCCAACCACGCCATGGCTACGACCTGAAGCGGGCGTACGACGAGGCATTCTCGCCGGACCGCCCCCTGGCGTACGGGCAGGTCTACGCCACACTCGCCCGGCTGCTCAAACACGGGTTGGTCGTGGTCGACGGCGTCGAGCCCGGGGGCGGGCCGGAGCGCAAGCGGTACGCGATCACCGAAGCCGGGGTGGCCGACGTACGGTCCTGGCTCGCCCAACCGGTCAAGCCCGAGCCGTATCTGCAGAACGTGCTCTACACCAAGATCGTGCTTGCGCTCATGAGCGGTCGTAGCGCCGTGGACCTACTCGACGTGCAGCGCACCGAGCATCTGCGCCTGATGCGGGAGCTCACCCGGCGCAAGACCTCGGGCGATCTGGCCGACCAACTCATCTGTGACCATGCACTGCTCCACCTCGAGGCCGACCTGCGCTGGCTCGAGCTCACCGCCGACCGGCTCGACGACCTCGCGGCCCGGCTCCACCACATCTGAGGAGACCCATGTCATCGCGGGCACTACTGGTCGCCATCGACGTGCGCAAGTCGTACGGCCCGACCGCCGCACTCGCCGGCGCCTCGGTCACGGTGGGCGCGGGAGAGATCGTCGCCGTGATGGGTCCCTCGGGCTCCGGCAAGTCGACGTTGCTGCACTGCCTCGCCGGCATCGTGCCGGTCGACGCGGGAACGGTCCGGTACGCCGACCGCGACCTGACCAAGCTGTCCGATGTGGAGCGAAGCGCGCTGCGCCGCTCCGACTTCGGCTTCATCTTCCAGTTCGGGCAGCTCGTGCCGGAGCTGACCTGCCTGGAGAACGTCGCGCTGCCGTTGCGGCTGGCCGCCGTACGGCGGCGGGAGGCTGAGCGTCGGGCCAGCGCATGGCTTCATCAGTTGGAGGTCGACGACGTCGCCGACAAGCTGCCCGGCACCGTCTCGGGTGGGCAGGGGCAGCGGGTCGCGGTCGCCCGGTCACTTGTCAGCGAACCCCGGGTGGTCTTCGCCGACGAGCCGACGGGCGCCCTGGACTCGCTCAACGGCGAGAAGGTGATGGTGCTGCTCACCAAGGCGGCACGGGACAGCGGTGCCGCTGTCGTGCTCATCACCCACGAGGCGCGGGTGGCCGCCTACGCCGACCGCGAGGTGGTCGTCCGTGACGGTGCCGTACTGGATTACTCCACTGTGGAGCGCGCCGCATGAGGGTGCTGCGCGAGCTCGTGCTGGGCGCCCGGATGGCGTTGGCGGGCGGGGTTTCGGGCTGGACGAGGGCGGGGCTGACCGCGCTCGGCGTCGGTCTGGGCGTGGCGATGCTCCTGCTCGCGATCAGCGTGCCGCACGCGCTGGCCGCGCAGGACGCCCGGGCCGCGGCCCGTGGGTTCGCCGGCGACTCGCCCGCGCGGCTCTCCGCCACCGACGCCACGATGCTGCTCGGGCGCGCCGACACCGCCTTCGGCGGCCGGCCGATCCTTGGCCACAGGCTCCAGCCCGACGGAACCCACCCGCCGCTGCCGCCGGGCCTGGCGAGCGTGCCCGGCCCGGGGCAGTTGGTCGTCTCCCCGGCCCTGGCCCGCTTACTGGCCTCGCCGCGGGCAGCCCTGCTCCGCGAGCGCCTGGACTTCCCGGTCGTGGGCACGATCGGCCCGCAGGGCCTCTCCGGACCCGCCGAGCTCGCCTTCTACCTCGGCGTCGACGATCTCGACGAGGACGATCCGACGGTGACGCGGGTCGTCGCGTTCGGTTCCACGCCGTGGCGCCAAGGGCTCGACCCGGTCCTCACGCTTCTGGTCGTCGTGATCGTCGTGATCCTCCTGCTGCCGGTGGCGCTCTTCGTCGGCGCCGCCACCCGGTTCGGCGGCGAGGCCCGCGATCGCCGGCTCGCCGGGGTGCGCCTGCTCGGCGCGGACGCTCGCATGACGCGGCGTATCGCTGCGGGCGAGGCCCTGGCCAGTTCCGTGCTCGGCCTCGCCGTCGGGGCCGGGCTCTTCCTCGCCGTACGGTCCCTTGTGGACAGAGCCGAGATGTTCGGCTACTCCGCCTACCCCTCCGACCTGCGGCCGGACGCGATGCTCGCGGCGCTGGTGGCGGTACTGGTGCCGTTGGCGAGTGTCGTGGTGGCCCAACTCTCCCTGCGGCGGGTGGTGATCGAACCTCTGGGCGTGACCCGGCGCGGCGGTGACGCGCGCCGGCGGCTGTGGTGGCGTGTGCTGCCGCCGCTGCTCGGCGCCGCCCTGCTGTTGCCGCTGAGGGGAGCGGCGGTGCGGCCGGCGGCCCATGTCAGCCCGTGGCAAGTGTCGGCGGGGATCGTGCTCATCCTCACCGGAGTCGCGGCGCTGCTGCCGTGGGCCGTCGGGGCGCTGGTCCGGCGGCTGCGCGGCGGTCCGCTCGCCTGGCAACTCGCGATTCGTCGGTTGCAGACCGACGCGAGCGGATCGGCACGGGCCGTCATGGGCATCGCGGTCGCCGTTGCTGGCGCGATCGGGCTGCAGATGATGTTCGTCTCAGTTCAGATCGGCTATGTCCGCGACACCGCGCTCGACCCGAGCCTGGCCTACGGCTACGCCTACTTCGACGTCCGTGGCGGGTGGAGCGAGATCGCCGCGACCGATGCCGCGGTACGCGCCGTGCCGGGCGTGATGGATGTCCACAGTAGACTGAGCTTTCCTGCCTCCTACTCGCCGGAACCGGGATCGCCGCAGTACGGCCACGGCGACTTCGGCACCTACATCTGGTTGGGTGACTGCCCGACGCTGCGACAGTTGGCCGTGATCGGCTCGTGCGCTGACGGCGACGTCTTCCTTGTCGACGTGGTCAATGGGCCGGCGTTCCCGACGCCAGGCCCGGGCACGACCCTGCGCCTCGACACCTGGCCAGGCGACTCGGCGGCGACGCAGACGGGCGACCAGCCGGTGAGCTGGACCGTGCCGGCCTCGGTCCGCACGGTCGCCCCGAAGAATGACCCGATGATGGGCCAGCTCTCGGAAGGGCTGCTCGTCACACCCGGGGCGCTGCCGGCCGACACGGGATCCGGGCGCATGCGCCCGGCGCAGTCCACTGTGTACCTCGACCGCGCTGACAGCGACGTCGACGAACGCCTCCGTACGGTCCTGTGGCGGCGTTACCCCGCGGCGTTCGTCGGGATCGCCACCGAGCACGAGGAGTCGAGCCAGTTCGCCGCCGTGCGCCGGGCACTCTTCGCCGGCGCGAGCCTGACCATCGGGCTCATCGGCCTGGGCCTGCTCATCACCGTGGTCGATCAGTTGCGGGAACGGCGGCGGGTGCTCGCCAGCCTCGCCGCCCTCGGCACCCGCCGCCCGACCATGGCGTGGTCGATCCTGTGGCAGGCCGCGGTCCCGGTCGCGCTCGGCATGGTGCTCGCCGGGGCCGCCGGTACCGGGGTCGGCGCGATCCTGCTGCGCATCATCGACCAGCCCGTGCACGTCGACTGGCAGATCGTCTGGCTCGTGTGCGCGGTCGCGGCGCTCGCCGTGCTGGCGGTGACGGCGCTGAGCATCCCGGTGTTGTGGCGGCTCATGCGCTCGGGCGGGTTGCGCACAGAGTGACCGGGAGCACAGAACCGACAACGACGGTGCTCGCCGCCGTTACGGTGCTGGAGTGGCGAACATCGGGCTCGGCGGCGGGGCCTGCGAGCCGCACCTGCCTGCTGAGCCAGCCGCCGAGCCCGCGCAGGCCGCCCAGATCCGAGTGACCGGGCAGCGCCAGGTGCACGCCTGGGCGCAGCGGGTGCTACCGCCGGTGGAACGGGTGCGACCCGGGCTGTGGTCGGTTCCCGTGCCGATCCCGCACAACCCGTTGCGATACGTGCTCGTGTACGCGATCGACCTGCCGGACGGAGTCGCGCTCGTCGATACGGGCTGGCCGGTCGAGGACGCCTGGGACGTCCTCGTGGCCGGCCTGGCCGAGGCGGGCTACGCGATCGGCGACGTGCGGGCGGTCCTGGTGACCCACCACCATCCCGACCACGCCGGTCTCGCCGGTCGGGTGCGGGCCGCCTCCGGTGCCTGGGTCGGGATGCATCCGGCCGAGGCCCGATCCTTCGAGCACATGGGCGTCGAGGCGCTGCTCGCCTTCACCCGCAGTTGGCTGCATGCGCGGGGCGCGCCCGAGTCCGAGGTCCAGAGCGCGGACCAGCTCCCCTTCGCACTCGACGAGTTGCTGGCGAGCCGGCCGGATCGGCTGATCGAGGACGGCGATACGCCGCTGGGGCAGGGCACTTCGCTGCGGGCCGTCTGGACCCCCGGACACACGGCAGGCCACCTGTGCTTCTTCGACGAGGTCGCCGGGTTGCTCTTCGCCGGCGACCACGTACTGCCGCGGATCAGCCCCAACATCATGCTCATGGATCCCCGCGATACCGACCCGCTCTCCGACTTCCTCGAATCGTTGACCACCGTGGCGAAGCTGCCCGTCGACGAGGTGCTCCCCGCGCACGAATACCGATTCGCCGGGTTGGAGCACCGGGTGGCGCAGTTGCGCGGCCATCACGAGCGGCGCCTCTCCGAGGTGGAGCGACTCGTGGTCGCGAACCCGGACTCGTCGACGTACGCGATCGCCTCCCTGCTGACCTGGTCGCGGCCCTGGTCGCAACTCGGCACGATGCGGCGGGCCGCGATCGGCGAGGCCCTGGCCCACCTGGTCCTGCTGCGCCGGCACGGCCGGGTGCAGAACCTCGGCACCGACGTGGACCGCTGGCGCACCGCCACCGAGGGCGGCGCCGGCGAACCCTTCACGAACGGCCGCTGATTCGTCGGACGCGCGGTAGGGCGGACGGGCGCGGCATGGTAGAACATGAAGCGCCCCTTGACCCCCTCACACCACGGGACACGCCGCCGGACCGGTGGCGGAAAGGACCCGACCCATGTCGACCATGATCGGCCGCGACGCAGCGTCGGCAGGACCACCTGACGCTCAGTTCGCGGTGGTGCTGCGTGGCTATGACCGGATGCAGGTCGACGACTACCTCACCCGGCTCAAGGCCGCCGTTGCCCAATCGCAAGCAGCCCGCGCCGAGGTGGAGCAGCGCCTGGCCCAGGCCCAGCAGCGCGTTTCCCACCACGAGCGGGCCCTCAACGACACCCAGGCTCACCTCACCGACCAGGACCGGCAGATCCAGGACGGTGGTCGCCCGACGCTCTCGGGTCTCGGCACGCGAGTGGAGCAGATCCTGCGGCTGGCCGAGGAGGAGACCTCCAGCCAGCGCTCCGTATCCCACCGCGACGCCGAGGGCATCGTCTCGGCCGCCCGCATGGAGGCGCGCGACATCACCGAGCGCGCCAAGGCCGATGCCGAGGCCATGCGCGCCACGGCGAGCCGTGACGCCGATGGCCTTCGGGCGGCCGTGGGGCAGGAGGTCGCTGAGCTGCGAGGGGAGGCTCAGCGCGATGCCGCCGGCATGCGTACCGGCGCGGACCGGGACACCAGCGCTCTGCGCACCGCAACCGCCCACCAGGTCGCCGAGATCCGCGCGACCGCCGAGCGCGAGGTCGCCGGTCTGCGGGCAACCGCTGAGCGGGAGATCACCCAACTGCTCGCGAAGGCGTCGCGCGACACCGAGGAGCAGCGCGCGGAGGCGCTGCGGCTCACCGCGGAGGCCAAGCAGCGGCGTGAGAAGGAGCTGCAGGCGCTGGACCTGGAGCTGGCCGAGCGCCGGGAGAACGCCGAGCGCGAGGAGGCGGCCCGGCACACCGCGGCGGTCGCGGAAGCGAACCGGATGGTGGCCGACGCCGAGCACCACGCCAACGCCGCGGCGGAGCACCTGCGCGACATCGAGCGTGCCGCGGAGAACCGCCGCCTGGAGTCTGACCGCATCGCGAAGGACACCGTCGACAAGGCGAACGCGCTGTCCGACAAGACCGTCGCCGACGCCCGGTCCGAGGCCGGTCGCATCGTGCACGATGCCCGTACGGACGCCGAACTGACGACCAGCCAACTGCGGCGCGAGGTGGAGGACCTCACTCGCCAGCACAGTGCCGTGACCAACCAACTGGGCACGATGCTCTCGGGCCTGTCGGGCCTGTCCAACCTCATGCAGGGTAAGCAGAACGGCTGACGGCCAGGCCGAGCCACGTGGCGAGGGCATCAAGCTCGGCCGCCGTCGCGGACCGCATCGCCGCGGTGAACGGGACGTCTTCGTGGATCGCGTCCACGCGGAGGATGCCGGCCGGGCGGTCGGCCGTGGCGTCGACCTTCCCGACGAACCGGTCGTGGTGCAGGATCGGCAGCGCGTAGTAGCCCCAGCGGCGAGCTGCCTTGGGTTTATACATTTCCACGTAGTATTCAAAGCCGAAGAGATCCATGAGCCGGGCGCGGTTATAGACCAGGCGGTCGTACGGGGACAACAGCACCGTACGACCCCGCCACGACTGGTCGAGCAGGGTCGGGTCGTGCCGCCACACGCCCGGTACGCCCTCGACCGTCGCGCGTTCCCCGGCCTCGCCGACCGTGCCCGGCTCGTTCGGTGTGTCCGGCGCGTTCTCCCGCACGATCCCGAGTGACCGCAGTCGCCGCTGCGCACGGATGCGACGGGCCTCGTCGCGGGGAACCTCGACAACGTCCGGATAGACCCGCTCAGCGAGATCCCACAGGCGCTGCCCGTTGCGCCGCCCCGCGATCGCGACCTCGCCACGCATCATGAGGAACTCCAGCATCTGCGTGACGTTGCGGTTGTTGGTCCATCCCGACGACTGCCACGGCACGATGCTCGTGTCGGGGATCTCTCGCGAGCTCTGTGGCCCCTCGGCCTCCAGACGGTCGAGGATGTCGCGCCGGAATGGGTCGTTCGCCTCCAGCCAGTGCCTGGCCCGGTCGTGCTCCGGCCAGAGCCGCATCTCCGCGAGGTAGAGGCAGAGGTCGCTCATCGGCCGGACCATGCCGTTGAACTCGAAGAGGGTGAAGTCGCGCTCCAGCGCCCAGCGCATGTGCTCGGGCCGGTACGACGGACCGAGCCGGGTGTAGGGGATCAGGTCGATGCTCGGAGCCACCGCTGACGTAGGATCGACCTGAATCAACGTCAGCCGCTCCACGACCGCGATCAGATCGGTCGGGCGCGGAGCGTTGAGCAGTTGCGCCCGGATAGCCACCCGACGGGCGTCCGCGCGCGAGAGCACCCTCCTGAGCGCCGATCCCCTCGACCGCGGGCCTGCTGCCATGACAGTATTCTGCGCAGACCGTACGACGAGCATCGACCGGCGACGGCCACCGATCAGGGTCGCCGGTGCACTGTCTGGCCGGTGAGCGCGCCCGCCTCGGCAAGCTGGCGTATCGCCTCGGCACGGGTTCGGCAGCCGAGCTTGGCGACCGCGTTGCGTACGTGCATCTCCACCGTGCGAACGCTCAGGTAGAGCCGGGCTGCGACGGCACGGCTGGTCAGGCCCTCGCCGACGAGGCTCATGATCTGCAACTCCCGCTCGGTCAAGCCGGCGTCGACGCGACCAGGAGCGTCGTCGAGGTCGGCCCGCATCCGGTCGAGCAGCGCTCTGGCCCGCAGGCGCTGTGCGGTCGTGTACGCGGTCCGCAGGCTGGCCCGGCCATCGTCCGAACCGGACAGTGCCACGCCGAGGCGGTGGTGCACCAACACCTCGACGATCGGCAGGTCGAGGCCGACCAGCAACTCGGCCGCCCGGCTCAGTTGCCCGACGGCCTCGGCTTCGCCCGGCCCGGCAACGACCAGGGCGGACTCTCCGGCGGCGTAGGCGAACCCGGCGCGGGCCTCGGGACTACCGGTACGGGCGGCCGCGTCGGCGAGCAGCGCCGTGGTCGCGCCGAGATCCGTGCTCGCCCCATCGATGGCGAAGCGAGCCGCGGCGAACTGCAGCACCGGAACGCAGTAGTGCCGCTCCTCGGTCTGCTCGCAGCGGCGTACCACATGGCGGTAGGTCTCCGCGGCCCGCTCCGGGCGCCCCGACCACTCGTCGACCAGCGCCATGCCCCACGAGCTCAGGATCTCCATGGCGACCAGATCGATGCGCGTCGCGATGCCCCGCGACTCGAGCAGGGCCGACCGCGCGTGCGCGGCCTCCCCGCGCATCGCGTGCACGAGGCCCCGCACGCCAGTGGTGACCGCGCGCGCATGCGGCCCCGTCGCCTCGTCCGCCAGCACGTCGGCAGCCAGCGCCACCGCCCGCTCCCACCGTCCACTGTGGAACAGAATGACGGTGGCACAGGCGAGGCAGAGCTGGCCGGTGGCGTCGTGGCCGTGCTGAGCGCAGAACTCGAACGCGCGGTCGTAGGCGCGGCTCGCGCCGCGGTAGTCGCCCGCGTGCTCGAGCGAGTCGGCCAGGCGTTGGTAGATCTCGGCGCTCGCCGCCGACAGGCCGTGCTGCAGCGCCCGGTCCAATGCCTGGCGCACCACCGGCAGCCCCTGCTCGGCCCGGCCCATGCGGGACAGGACGTTGCCGCGAAGCCCATCCACGCGGCAGATCAGGTCGGTCCGTCGCGCCGCCGAGGCATCGGCCTGCGCGTCGTCCAGGACCTCCAGCGCGGCACGGAAGCTCGCCGCCGAACGCAGGTGCGCGGCCAACGCGAGTCGTTCCGTCGCCGCCTCGCCGACCTGGCCGAACTCGGCGTAGGCCGCGGCGGCCGCCTCGCGCGCCGTGAGCGCGGACGGCCAGTGTCCGAGCAGTTCATGCTGGACAGCGAGTCGCCGGTACGCGCCGGCCCGGCGGCGCGCCGCCTCAGGTCCGATGGTGTCGGGAGCCGCGACCAGCTCACGCAGGCTTCGCACCGCACGGGTGCTGTCGCCGCACAGCTCGCAACACCGGGCGAGCCGGTCCACTATCGACAACCGCTCTGGTTCGCCGGCCGTCGCGGGCCAGTGCTCCAGGGCCGTGGTGAGGAATCGAGCTGCGTCACGGTACGCGTGGACCAGCTCATGGTTGGCGGCGGCGGCGAGCAGCGCCGACCGAGCCCGTTCCCCGTCGCTGGCCGCGAGCCAATGGTTGGCCGCGACGCCGGGGTCGGTGGCGCGTTCGGCGACGCTGCGATGCAACGCACGTCGGCGCGACCACGGCACCTCGGCGTAGACGGCCTCGTGTGCCAGAGCGTGGCGGAATCGCCGCTGGTCGCCCGCGACGGACACGATCAGGCCGCTGTCGTCGAGTTCGTCCGGCCACTGCTCGCCCCCGACGGCAACCACGTCGGGCACCGTGAACCTCAGGCCGATCACCGCCGCTACGTCGAGAGTTGCCCGAGCACGTGCCGCCAGTCCGGCTGCTCGCAGCAGGACTGCGTCCCGTACGGTCTCGGGCAGCGGCAGCTCGTGCTCGCCGACGCCACCGCGGGATGCGGCGACTCGTGCCGCGGCGAGCTCCTCGACGAAGAAGGGCACCCCTTCCGTACGGGCGAGCACCGCCTCGACCAAGGCCGGGTCGGGCGCGATTGCCGTGACCTGCTCGATGAGCTGTGCGACACCGGCGGCCGGCAGCGGTCCGAGCGGCAACTCGACGCAGTGCCGTTGTTGCCGCAAGGTTGCACGAATCGCGCGCAATCGATGCGACCGGGGCAGGTCGTCCGAGCGGTAAGCGCACAGGATGGCGACCGGGTCGGTGGCGAGTCGCTGGGCGAGCGGGACAAGCAGGTCCAGGGTCGCGTCGTCGGACCAGTGCAGGTCGTCGAGGACGACCACAACGGGCCGTACGGCCGCGTCCGCGAGCAGGTGTGCCCGTACCGCGTCAGCGTCGGTGGGCAGGGCGAGCGTGACAACCTGGCCCAACAGGCCAAACGGCAGGGCACGGAACGGCTCCGCGCTCGCCCGGAGAACCGCTGCACTGCCCGTGTCCGCGGCACGCAGCAGCGCGGTCTTGCCCACGCCCGCCTCGCCGGCCACGAGGAGGACCGGTGCCCCGGCTCCGCGGAAGCGCTCGGCGAGCCACGCCTCGACGCGCGCGAGCTCGCCGTCCCGGCCGACGAGGGTGCTGCCCATCGGCCCAGCGTGCGCCATGCCCGGCCCGGCCAGGAACCCGGCCCGCTCAGAAGGTCAACGTCCGGGCACCCGAGGCCATCGCCTCGACCACCATGGCCGCCGAGACGATCCGCGCGCCCGGGACAAGGCCGGCCTCGGTAATGCCGCGGGGGCCGGTGCAGGCGCCGCAGGCCCAGATCTCACCGCCGGCGGCCACGAACGACGCCAGCACCTCGCGCAGCGCCGGCAGACCGGGCTGCTCGATGCCGTCGGCGTACCCAGGGGTGGCCAGCCAGACCCCGTCGCAGGTGAGCAGGACGGCGGTGGGCTGGTCGGCCGTGGCCGAGACGTTGCCCACGACGAAGGACAGGGTGGCCCGCTCCGCCTCCTCCCGACCGTGCGTGCAGTTGACGATGATGCTCGGCGTCATGACGTCTCCTCGGGGTCCGTCTCAAGTCGACCGGCCTCAGCGGGCTGGCCTCAGCGGTGCCGGATGTAGTAGCGCGTCCCTTGCGCCTCGCCCTCGGCGGCTACGATCTCGTGGCCGGTCAGTCGGCTCCACGCCGCCAGGCCGTCGGGGGCCGACGGGTCGTCGGTGAGGACGGCCAGAACCTCGCCGGGGCGTATTGCTTTCATGGCAGCGCCGATGCGCGGGGTGAGCGTCGCGCAGCCCTCGCCGATCGCCTCCAGGCGCGCGGTTTCCGCGATGGCCGCCGGCGTGGACGGGCGGAACCCCGAGCACATGAGCCGTACGGACGCGACTAGTCCATTGTGGATGGAGCAGTACGCCTGTTGCTCCACCACGAGCTCGTCAGCGCGCTCACGCAGGCGCAGGCGCCACCGTGCGGACAGGACGTCGGCGACGTTGTCGACGCCGCGCTCGAGCGTGACGATGTCGGTGGCGTCCTCAAACCAGCCAGCGATGAGCGCCACCGCAGCGGCCTGATCCGAGCACTGGACATCGCGCTGGGGCAGCGAGGCCCGCAGCCGTACGTCCGCGGCGAACACATGCGCCAGCGCCGTACGGTCGACCGCCACGATGGCGTCGACCATCGCCTCAAGCGTCCGGCGATCAGCGTCCTCCACGAGCGAGGACGGTACGTGCAGCCCATGGCCCCGCGGTACCGGAGAAATACCGTATGCCTGCCCCGCGTTTGATCGGCCAGCCTTACTCCTGGAGGAGCCCGTCGGCGACAACCTCGAGCATCGGGCGCACCGCGTGCGCGTCGAGCGAGGCCTGGTCGGCCATGGTGGCGACGCCGCCGACGAGCCGGCAGACGCTGAGGTTGTCGACGTCGCTGCGTAGCGCGTCGTCGGCGCGCAGCGCGTCCAGAACCTTCTCGTTCGCTTGGGCGTAGATCTGGCACTTCGACCGGATCGGCGAGTCGGGCACCCCGAGGGCGGTGGTGATCGCCGACGCGGAGCCCTTGTGACGGGTCAGCAGCTCGACGTACTCGGCGAACCAGGCGAGCAACTGTGCGCGTGGCCCGCCCTCTGTGGCGAGCGCCTTGTCGACGTGCTCCTGGACCTGCTCGACCCATGCCTGCATGACCGCGTCGTGAAGCGCCTCGCGCGTCGGGAAATGCCGGTAGAGCGTGCCGGCACCCACGCCGGCGCGGCGGGCGATCTCGTCGAGCGGCGCATCGAGGCCGCGCTCCTTGAAGACCTGGCGAGCGACCTCGACGATCCGATCACGGTTGCGCTGCGCGTCGGCTCGCATCGTCGTCCTCCCTCCGGTCCGACCTGCCACGTGGCGCCTCGCGGTAGCCGCAGCCCAGCGTGCTCGAACTTCCTCGAAAATCGGCTGGCAAGCGGAGACAGTCTCCGGTAATGTCTCCCTCAACCGGAGAGCATCTCCGTTACTGCTCTCTCAAGCGGAGGTTTCCTCCGTAACTGTACGTCGACCCCACCGGGTCAGAACAGGAGCTCCCTCATATGTCTTCCACCGCAACCGCGCCGCCCATCAGCCAGCCGGAGCGAGCCGTCCGCTTCGGAGTCGCTCTGGTCCTCGTGGCTCAGCTGATGGTCGTGCTGGACGCCGCTGTGGTGAACGTCGCGCTGCCACGCATCGCCGCGGACCTCGACTTCGCCCCAGCCGCCCTGACCTGGGTGCTCAACGGCTACACGCTCGCCTTCGGTGGCCTGCTGCTGCTCGGTGGCCGCATCGGCGACGTCTTCGGCCGGCGGCGCACACTCGTCGCCGGGCTCGTTGCCTTCACGCTCTTCTCGCTGGCCGGCGGGCTCGCGCCCAACGCCGAGCTGCTTGTCCTCGCTCGCGCCATGCAGGGCCTGGGCGCTGCGCTGGCTGCTCCGCAAGTGCTCGCGCTGGTCACCACGAGCGCCCGCGACGGTACGGCCCGAGCTCGCGCCATAGCCCTCTTCGCGGCGGTTTCGTCGTCGGGCGCCTCCATCGGGCTGATCCTCGGTGGCCTGCTCACCGACCTCGGCTCGTGGCGCTGGACGCTCTTTATCAACGTGCCCATCGGCCTCGCCGTGCTCTCGCTGGTCCGCCGTTACGTCCCGGAGACGTCCCGCCGTCCCGGTCGCTTCGACGTGGCCGGTGCGGTCACCGCCACCGGCGGAGCCGTGGCTATCGTGTGGTCGCTCATCGGGGCTTCCCAACACGGCTGGACCTCGGCGCGCACGGTCGGCGGCATCGTGCTGGGCATCGCCCTGTTGGCCGCCCTGGTCCTTGTCGAGCGCCGGGTCGCACACCCATTGCTGCGTCTGGAGCTGTTCCGCAGCCCACGGCGGGTGATGTCGTTCGTCGCGATCGTCGGGCTGGTCGGCGCGCAGTTCTCGACCTTCTACCTGACCGTGCTCTACCTGCAGGGCGTGCTCCACTTCGGCCCGCTCGCCTCCGGCTTCGCTTTCCTGCCGCTGAGCCTGTCGATCTTCGGGATGTCACGGATCTCCCCGCGCATTGCGGCGCGCATCGGCATGCCCGCGATGCTCCTGGTCGGCGGGATCGGCATGACGCTGAGCTTCGTATGGCTCAGCCAGCTCGGCGCCAACGCCAGCTACGCGGGCGCGATGCTGGTGCCCTTCGTGATCAACGGCGCCTTCGCCTCGATGGTCTTCACCGCCTCGACGGCGCTCGGCCTCGAGGGTGTCGACGCGGCGCATGCCGGCGCCGCATCCGGCCTGGTGCAGACGATGCAGCAGCTCGGTGGCTCCATCGGCCTGGCGATCATCGCTTCCGTGTACGTGGCCAACGGGCACCCGGGCGAGATCGTCCCTGGCATGCGGCAGGCATTCACCGCCGCGGCGCTCTTGGCAACGATCGGTGTGATCGCCGCGCTGACGACCGTGCTGCGAGGGCGCGTCCGGCGGCTGCGCCGCAGCGCTCGGGCTCCGCAGTACGCCGTGGCCCGCGCGGCTGCCGAGGTCGATTGAGCACCACCAGGTCGACGGCGCCTCTGTGGGGGGGCGGGCTGCGCACCGTTGTCGCTGCGGGCTCAATGGCGGGCACGGTAGCTTGCCCTGCATGGGTCGCGGCCGTCGTCGTGGTACGTCGAGTTCCGCGCGGTGAATACGTGGGCGTCTGCGGTCGTACTCGTCGGCGTGTTGGTCTTCGCGGCGGTGCGTCCGTACCGGCTGCCGGAGGCCGTTGCGGCGGTGCCGGGAGCCGGTGCGGTGCTCGCGCTGGGTCTGGTGTCCTGGCATGCCGTGGGCCAGGAACTCGTGGTGCTCAGCCCAACGGTGGGATTCTTGGCCGCCGTCCTGGTGGTGGCACACCTGGCCGACGATGCCGGTGTATTCCGGTACGCGGGATCCGTGGCGGCGCGCTGGAGCGGCGGCTCGCCTCGGCGATTGTTGACCGTCGTGTTCATGATCGCTTCGGTGGTGACCGCGACGTTGAGCCTGGACGCCACCGTGGTGCTGTTGACGCCGGTAGTGCTGGAGACCGCCACGGCCGTGCGGGCACGACCGAAGCCGCACCTGTACGCATGTAGTCACCTGGCCAACTCCGCTTCGCTGTTGTTGCCGGTGTCGAACCTGACCAACCTGTTGGCGTTCCGGGCGAGCGGACTCACCTTTACGCGGTTCGCGGGTGTCATGGCTCTGCCGTGGTTGGCCGTGGTCGGCACCGAATATCTGATCTTCCGACGGTTCTTTGCCAACGACCTCGCCTCGGCTGGACACGATCGGGAGACGGTGCCGTCCCTGCCCGCACCCCGGTTCGCCGTGGGAGTGTTGGCGGGCATGCTGATCGGGTTCGCGTTCGCCGAACGGATCGGTCTGCACCCGGCCTGGGTGGCGGCAAGCGGTGCGGTCGTGCTGGCCGCAGGACCGTTGCGCCGCCAACCGGGGGCTGAGTTGGGCCGGCTGCTGCGTGCGGCGAACCTGCCGTTCTGCGCGTTCGTCTTCGGTCTGGGCACGGTCGTGCTTGCGGTGCGCTCCGGCGGCATCGGGACATTTGTGGGCCACCTTGTCCCCGCTAACGGCGATCTGCTGGGCCTGCTGAGCGTCGCTGTGCTGGCCGCGGTGCTCGCGAACGTGCTCAACAACCTGCCCGCCACGCTGATGCTCGTGCCTCTGGTCGCGCACTCCCCTGCCCTCGTACTGGCAGTGTTGGTGGGGGCCAACGTCGGGCCCAACCTGACCTATGTCGGGTCGCTGGCAACACTGCTGTGGCGTCAGATCCTGCACGCCCGCGACCTCGCACCGTCCACACGGGAATTTCTGCGACTGGGCGTGCTGTCGGTGGCGCCCGGCCTTCTGGTCGGGGTAGCGATGCTCTGGCTTGGTCTGCAAGTCTCGGGGGTGAGGTAAGGACGGTAGACGGATGAAGGTCCTTGTCTGGATAGCCGAGCGAACGTGGGAGTCCTGTGTGGATGCTGCTCGGTTCGTGCCTGGTGGACAGGTCGTGTTGTTGCACGTCATTGACCCCGACAGCATGGAAGCCGTGAGCGGAGCCCGTGCCGGGCTGTTGGGTCGGGCCATGCCCGCTATCGATGCCAGCGTTGAGGAGGTGCTGACCGCCGGGCAGATTCGGCTGTTCGACGCTGCCGAAGACCGGCTGGGTCGCCCGGCCACACGCCTCGGCCAACGCGGACGGGTGGAGCGTGTCGTGGTAGCGGCTGCCGCCACGGCAGACGTCCTGGTCATGGCCCGCGATGGCGACCACACCCGGCTGGGACCCCGCAGCCTCGGGCACGCGTCCCGATTCGTCCTCGATCACGCCCCATGCCAAGTGCTGCTGGTGTGGCCCGAGCAGCCGCCAGATCTCGGCACCCTGCCGCCCCCACCGGGACCTCACGGCCCGCATTCGAAGGTCTAGGTGACTCGGCGACCCTGGCGGTCGTCGGGCGCCGGTGTCGTCAACGCGCCACAGGCTCGGCCACTTTGCAGATGTCCTCTAGCGTGGGCGGCTAAACGCCGGGGACCCGGATCGAGAGGACGGCAACGATGCGAGCGAGGGCGGGCGTACTTCTGCTGACTGCGGCATTGGCGGTGGCCGGGTGCGCCGGGCCGGCGGCTCCGTCACCCTCTGGCGGCCAGTCGCCGTCGGGCAGCACGGCGCCTGCGAGCGAACCGTCGGGCGTCGGGACGATCGCCACCGCGTCGCCCGGCCCGAGCCTGCCCGCGACGCCCGCCAACCTCGTCACCTACATCCAGGGCGGCAGCGCGGTCAGTACGGCGACCTATACCGACAGCTACGGCACCCTCGCCTCCTTCAGTACGCCGAGCGGCAACATCTCGTGTGGGTTCGCGCTCACGGACTCCTGGGTCCTGTGCTGGATCGGCACGAACTCGTGGCCGTCGATCCCGAAGCCGACCTGCAACGAGGGGGACTGGGGCCCGAACTGGGTCAACGCATCCGGTGATGGTGTCAAGCGCGGAGCTTGTCTGAGCGAGCAGCCGTTCCCGATGCCGGGGATGGTGCTCCCGTACGGCCGCTCGATCTCGAACGGATCGATCGAGTGCCGCAGTGAGTCCGCCTTCCTCGCCTGCGCGAACCTGAGCACCAGCAACGGTTTCGCGATTGCCAAGGCGATCTACCACACGTACGGCACCGTCATCTCGTAAGCGTCGGCGGTCGGCGAAGTGCCGCGACGACCTCGCGATCGCCGTGGGCTACTCCGCCGGCCACCTCCAGTCGTACCGCGCGATGAACAACTCAAGGTCGCCTGGTCATTTGTGGTGAGTGACGACGCCGTCGGGCGCGGGATGCCCGAGTGCGAGCGCTCCTCCGTACGATGGCGACCATGATCTCGCCGGTGGCCGAAACCGAGTATGACCGCTTCTTCGACACCCTGATGCTCGCGTTCGCCGCCGACCCGTGCGAACGGTGGCTCTACCCCTCCGCATCGACGTACCTGGCGCAGTTTCCCCTATTCCTGCGGGCCTTCGGCGGCGCCGACGGTCGGCTGTGGCAGGTCGACGACTTCGCGGCGGTTGCGTTCTGGCTCGCCCCCGGCACGCCCGTCGACGGGGACTCGATAGCTGCGGTCCTCACCGCGAGCGTGCCCGCCGACAGACACGCGGATACCTTCGCGGTGCTCGATCAGATGGCTGCGGCACACCCGGACTATCCGCACTGGTACCTGCCGTGGCTGGGCGTCGACCCTGCTCGTCAGGGACGGGGCCTGGGCGCCGACCTATTGGCACAGTGTTTGCGGATCGTCGATGCAGACCGAGTTCCGGCCTATCTGGAGACTCCGAACCCGCGCACCGTCCCGTTCTATCAACGGCACGGCTTCGAGGTGGTCGCCACGGCTCAGGCCGGCGCCTGCCCGCCACTGGCCTGCATGCTTCGGGCGGCAGCGTAGACAGCGCGCCGGGTACCCGGGCATCACGGATGCGGCTCGGGTGATGCGGGCGCATGTCGGAAGTCACCGAGCACGGGCACTCCGCATCCTGGCGGGGATCGTCGGGGGGCCCTCATACGCACCCCTACACGCCGTCTTCGTTCCGATCCAGGAGGCCGATGTAGCGAATGATACGGACGCCCTCAGCCATCTGCCGGTACCGCCGCAGGCAGGTGCCCGCCGGACGAGCTTCTGCACATCGGAGTGGCGAGGCCGAAGTGGATCGCAGCAGACGCACCAGATCAGGAAGACCCAAGGGCCGGATCCGTTGTGGATGCGGGACCGGCCCTTGCACTGCGACGGGCGCTCCGCGCCGCGAGATGACCCACGAGCAGGTTGCTGGCCGGATTGGCGTCAGCGTGTGGCGGGTCTCGCAGATCGAGAACGGGCGATGTGTCCACTCAGGACGTGCACGCCCGCTACGTCGCGCTCGGTGGCTCCTACGGCAGGTCGCCCTCGTAGAGCTGGTCGAGCCCGACGAGCCGGACGTCACCGCCGTCCGTCATGCCGTCGGCGAAGCCCGCGGCGGAATAGCACGCCAAGACCGTCTGGCTTGTGTCGTAGCCGGCAGCGGTGAGGAGGTCGCGTGCACGGGCCAACCGGTTCACGTGGCGGCCGTCCATGGTCTCACCCCATTTCGCCTCGCCGAGCGAGAGCACCCGCGCAGGCTTTCCCGGCTTTTGTGGCGCGAACACGGCGACATCGACCTCGATCTGGGTGCGCTCCTTAGCGTCGTTGACGACACCCGAACCGACCTCGGCCGGGTGGTCACCGAACAGCGCCTGCCCGGACCTGCCGGCGAAATCGCGGCAGACCGCCTCGAACTGGGGGCCCATGACCTGCGACTGGAAGATGGCGCGCGAGGAGTCCCAGACCTGTTTGGCCCGTCCGAGTTCAAGCTCGGGCCACCGTCGACGCATGATCGCCTCGTAGAAGACGATGAGAGGCTCGACGATTCGATAGCGGGTCCGCCCGGCTCGGAAGACGTCGCGCTGCCGCCGGATCAGGGCCGCGTCCTCGAGGACGTTGAGCGGGTGTGTGATCTGATCCGCCTTGCGTCCAATGAACGAGGCGATGGCGCTGCTGGTCGTGCTTCCGTGGGTGATCGCGGCCAGAACGGAGTGGTAGATCCCCGGTTCACGGATGTCCGACTCCTCGGCGAGCAGATATCGGGCCTCACGGAACATCGGCGTGCGCCGGTCGAGAACGTTGCGGATGACCCACTGGTCGAACCCAGCGAGACTGGCCGGCGACTCACCTCGGGTGAACTCATGTCGGTACGCCGGCGTGCCGCCGACGATGGCGTGGAGACGGATCGCGAGGCGCGGATCCTGGATCCCCCAGAACCGGGCGGCCTGGCGGTAATCGAATGGCTGGATCACGAGCTCCAGACCCGCCCGGCCCCGCAGCGGCGCGTGCCCGGCCAGTATCTTCCCCATCACTGCCATGGCAGAACCACAGAGGATCATTCGCGCCTGACTCGCCGAGCCCGAACCGCCCGGACCGAGCTCTCTCTGGATGATCGACGGAAGGGCCGGCGACATCCTGGTAAGGAATGGGAACTCGTCGATGATCGCGACCTCCCGGCGATCCCGGAACGCGGTGAAAAGATAGGCGATCGCGTCGTTCCAGTCCCGGAACGGGATCTCAGGAACCGACCCCGTGTGCCGCGCCACGGCCGCGGCAAACAGCCGCAGCGACTCGGCCTCCGTCGCCTCGGTCGCGGCGAAGTACATCCCACCCGTGGCTTCGGCGAGCGCCTGCAAGAGGAAGCTCTTTCCCTGGCGGCGCCGCCCGCTCACCACGCCGAGCGTCGCCCCAGGGCGTCCCGACCGGCCAGTTGCGGCGAAGTCGGCGAGCGCGTCCCACTCGCTCACCCGATCGAAGATCCAGTCAGGCTTCGCTACCATGACCTGGAAGTATACTTCCAGGAACTACACTTCCACACTACGGCGCCACGATGCTCCGCCGAACCACGACTGTCCTCGCCACCGATTCAGGCCCGAAGCGGCATCAGGTGGCCAGCACGTGTTTGGTCTCGGGCCTCGGACAGTGCCGAGAGCCCGTGAGTTGGACGGGTTCCTGCAACGTCCGGACCGACTTCTCCCTGCCGCTCGACGATCTCGTCGTTCAAGCCGGACGCCAAGGGCATGGCACGCGGCGGCCGGGCGCCACGGACGAGCCAGAGCGATGTGTAGATGCCTACGCCGAGGGAGATCAGCCTTCGTCGCGGAAGAGCAGGCCGTCACGCCCGTTGGCGACGAACACCACGTAGCCATTGGCGGTCGCGTGCACGACCACGGATCGGGAGGAGAGGTGCTGGGCCGCGTCCCCCAGATCCGGATACGTGTGCGCCAGCAGATTATATGCGTCGCCATCGATCTGCCAGGCGACAGTGTAGGTCGCACCACCGTCCTGGCTGACGTCAACCCGAAGCGCATCGCCGGCCACGCGGTAGCAGATCTGGCCTGCGCAGTCTTGGCTCGATGGAACAGTCTCGATGGGATCGGTGAGCCAGGTTGCCTCGGTGGTGTCGTCTACCGACCACCACGTTGTATGGCCGTCCCGCTCGACCCGTACCAGCACCTGTCCCGTCTGGTTGATGTCGGAGAGGGCCGTGACCTCGCCGATCGCACGCAGGTTCTGCTCCTCCCCGCTGTGGACCAACCCGGATCCCGCGAAGCAGCTCACCGTCACGGCGGCCAGCACAACGAGCGGACGGCGCAACCATCTCTTCACATTGACCAGGGTCGAGGCCGTGGGCCACGGCCCAGTCACGCTCCCGCTACCGCTGTAGAACGGGCTTGCGCGTGTCGCATTGTGTGGGCCGCTGACGCAGAGTCCAGGGTCAAACGTCAACAAGGCCACGTCCCGATCTTGGGAAATGGCCTCTGACCTGCGGTTCTTTGGTCGGGGTGGCGGGATTTGAACCCACGACCTCTTCGTCCCGAACGAAGCGCGCTGCCAAGCTGCGCTACACCCCGAACCCGTACGGGAGCCGCTACCGGCTCGCGTACGCGCCGGGCCATCGTAGCCCACGAGGTCGGCGCGGCTCACCCGGGTATCAGCGCCCGGCAGCCTCAGCGCGGGACGAGGGTGAGCAGGCTTGCCTCGGGCGGGCAGGCGAAGCGGACCGGCGCGGTGGGGTGTGTGCCGAGGCCCGCTGAGACGTGCAGCCAGGCGGGGGAGGCGGGCCAGCGGTGCAGGCCCCGGGCCATGCGCCGGGGCAGCCCACAGTTGGTGACCAGGGCGCCGACGCCGGGGACGCGGACCTGGCCGCCGTGGGTGTGGCCGGCCAGCAGCAGCGTGAAGCCGTCGTCGGCCATCGCGTCGAGGACGGAGGGTTCGGGCGTGTGGGTGATCCCGATGTGCAGGTCGGCAGTGGCGGCGGCTGGCCCGGCCACGGAGGCGTAGCGGTCGCGATGCAGGTGCGGATCGTCGACCCCGATCAGCTCGACCGTACGGCCGCCGGCCTTGAGGGTCGTCCGGGCGTTGTTCAGGTCGGCCCAGCCGTGCGAGACGAACAGCGCCCGCAGTTGCTCGACCGGCAGCTCGACCCCATGCACGTACTCGCGGTCGCGGTCGAAGTACCCGAACGGGTTCTTGAAGACCGGTCCGGTGTAGTCGTTGGAGCCGAAGACGAACGCGCCCGGGTGGTCGAGCAGCGGACCGTACGCGCGCGCGACCGCGGTCAGCGCGTCCGGGTGGGCCCAGTTGTCGCCGGTCACCACGACCAGATCCGGGTCCAGGCCGGCGAGGTCGGACACCCACCGCTGTTTGCGCCGCTGCGCCGGCATGAGGTGCAGGTCGGACAGGTGCAGGACCCGCAGCGGCTCCTCGTCCGGCTCGAGCACGGGCACGTCGAAGCGCCGCAGCGTATAGAGGTTCCGCTCGACCAGGGAAGCGTAGGCGAGCGTTGCCGCGCCGACCGCCGCGAGCCCCGCCGCGACCTGGAGTACCGTGCGCGTGCTCATGATTCAGAAAGGGTACCGCCGAACGTGGTCGAGATCCGATCGGCTCTGCAGTAGCGTGCGCGACATGAGCACGCTCAAGGCACGGCTCGAAGCAGATCTTCGGGAGTCGATGAAAGCCCGCGAGGAGCTGGTCACGTCGACCCTGCGGATGGCGCTGGCCGCGGTCCGCAACGCCGAGGTCGCCGGCAAGCAGGCCCGTGACCTCTCCGACGACGAGGTGCTCGCCGTGCTCACGAAGGAAGCCAAGAAGCGTCGCGAGGCGGCCACCGCGTTCTCCGACGCCGGCCGTGGCGCCTCGGCCGCTAAGGAGCTCGCCGAGGAAGAGGTCATCGGCAGGTACCTGCCTCAGCAGCTCACCGACGAGGAGATCGCCTCGGTCGTGGCGCAGGCGCTGAAGAGCGGTGGGTTCACCGAGCCGGCGCAGATGGGCCCGGCCATGAAGGCGGTCCAGGCCGCGGTCGCAGGCCGGGCCGAAGGCGGTCGCGTCGCGGCCGAGGTACGCCGGCAGCTCGCGGGCTAGGCCGCCGCACCAAGCCGTACGGCCAACGCGAGGCCGTACGGCTTGGTGCCGTACTCAGTGAGTCGGCGGTGTTGGCGGTGGGATGCCGCCGCCGCCACCACCCCCGCCGGGTCCGCCACCGCCGTCTCCGGGTCCGCCACCTCCCCCGCCACCCGGGGCGGGTCCGTCGCTCAGGATCAGTTGCACGTCGCTGCCCTTGGCCGTGTGGCCGGAGGGGTCGGTGCCCGCCACGGTGCCCTTGGCGCAGTCGGAGGTGACCGGCGTGCTCGACACCGAGACGGTGAAACCGGCGCCCCGGACCAGGGCGGTGGCGTCGTCGACCGACTTGCAGACGACGTTGGGAATGGCGACCTGCTTGCCCGTGACCAGGATCGAGGGCGGCAGATCCCAGTTCTGCGAGGGCTTGCCCTTCATGAAGTCGCGCAGCGTGTTGTTCGCGACGACCTGCGGTACCGACGTGATGGCGCCGTGGTGGGGCGTCTCCGCGAAGTCGGGGTTGGCGAGGACCGCGGCGATGGTGAGCTGTTTGGTCGAGAGGATGTAGCTCTTCGTCCACCCCTCGTCCGACGTGCCGGTCTTGCCGATCACGGGCTTCTTGACGATCCCGGGTGAGTCGTAGACCGCGGTGCTGCCGTTGCAGTGCCCGGTGCCGCCGGGCATCCGGACCGGGCAGTGCAGGGCGTCGGCCGCGGCGAGGGCGATGTCCCGGCTGATGGCCTGCTTGCACCGTGGCTCGGTCACGTCGCTGACCTCGTCGCCCTGGACGTCGAACAATGTCACCACGGGCAGGGGCTCGCAGTAGACGCCCTCGGCGGCGACGGTGGCGTAGGCGTCCGCGAGCTCGAGGGGAACGACGTCGGTGACGCCAAGGGTGAACGGCCCCGCGCCGTCCCCAAGGGCGACGAAGTCGCGGTCACCCTGGTTGCGGAAGTGGATGCCCAGGCGCTCCGCCATCGCGATCGCCTTGCTCGCGCCGACGCGCTCGATCAACGGGACGAAGAACGTGTTGACCGAGCGGCCAAGACCGGTCCACATGTTGTAGGGGCCAACCTCACTGGTGCTGTCGTTCTTCGGGCACCAGTGCAGGTCGGAACACGCCGACGACGTTCTGGACTGCAGGACGTACTTCGAGTGGTACGGGGTGGTCACGTTGATCGTGTAGCTGAGTGGATAGCCGTTCTGCAGCGCGGCGAGCAGGGTGAAGAGCTTGAACGTCGAGCCCGCCTTGAACCCGGAGATGTCGTCACCCCCGGAGAGCAGCGGATTGGTCGTGTTCGGATACGTGCCCTTGATGCCCGCCTTACGTTTGGCCGGATCGGTGCTCTTGCCGTTGTGGCTGTCGTCGTTGCTGAAGTTCCGGTTGGCCGCCATCACCCGCACGTAGCCGGTGTTGGGCTCGATGGCGGCGGCCACGAGGGCGTCGGAGTGGCCGGTCGATAGCTGGTCCTGAATCGTGGTGTAGGCCGTCTTCTGCGCCTTCACGTCGAGCGTGCTGATGATCCGGTAGCCGCCGGACTTGAGCTTGTCCGTGCGGGCGGCCGCGTCGACGCCGAACTCCGGCTGGTCGGCCCACCACCGGTAGAAGTAGTCGCAGAAGAAGCCGTAGTTGTTCTGCGTGGTGGCGATGCAGTCGCGGGGAGTGCGCTCGCCGGTGACGTCCAGCGGCGACGCCTTCGCCAGCGCGCCCTGCTGGGCCGAGATCATGCCAAGGCTGACCATCTGGTCCAGCACGTACGCCCGTCGGGCCAGGGCCTGGGGCGCGCCCTCGGGCGTCGCGGGGTTGAACTCGCTCGGGGCCTTGGGCAGGCCCGCGAGCAGGGCCGCCTCAGGCAGGGTCAGGTCCTTGGGCTCTTTGCCGAAGTAAACCTGGCTCGCCGCGTAGATGCCGTAGGCGCCGCGGCCGAAGGCGGCGATGTTGAGGTAGTTCTGCAGGATCTGGTCCTTGGTGAGGAGCTGCTCGAGGCCGAGCGCGAGGCGGATTTCGCGGATCTTCCGGTCGTTCGTCTCCTCGGTCGCCGCGAGCACCTCGGCCGGTGTGGTCGCGCCGTAGGTGAGCGCGTTGCGCACGTACTGCATGGTCAGCGTCGACGCCCCCTGCCCGGAGTCCTCGCCGCTGGCCTTGTTGTGCAGGAACGCCCGCAGGACGCCCTTGATGTCGACGCCGTTGTGGTCGTAGAAGCGGTTGTCCTCGGCGGCGACGATCGCGTCACGCATCACCTGGGGGATCTCCGAGAGCGGGACGTCGTGGCGGTTCTCGTCGTAGAAGTTGCCGATGAGCGTCTTGCCATCCGATGCGTACAGACGGGAGATCTGGGGCGGGATGGGCACGTCGAGCGACTTCGGCAGCTCGGCGAAGGTATCGGCGCCCGCCTTGGCGGCTAGTCCGCCCATCGCGATCGCGGGGAAGGCCGCCGCGGCGACCACGACTCCGCCCAGGATGCCGCAGAGCAGCAGCGACGTGGCGTTGGTGAAGATGCTGTGTTCCCGCCGGCGCGACCATTTCACGCGCACAGGGTAGTAGAGGCGGACGTGACGTGTGCATACCGGACGTGTCGGTTTCCTGTGAGTGGGTACTCCGGATCCACCGATGCCTCCGAGCGCGAGGGGAGGTTGCCGCCGACGATCTGACGTTCCGCACTGACATGTCCGGCTTAGCGGATTTGCGTGACGACGTTGCGTAACGGCATGACTACGGAGCATGATGGTCCGGCGAGGCCGCCGGCCGTCCTACGGACCGGCCAACACACGCACCGAGGGGGGACACCGACTCATGGGGATGATCGCCGACTGGCCCAGCCAAGCCGCCTGCCGCACCGGAGACCCGGACGCGCTGTTTGTCCAGGGCGCCGAACAGAACGTGGCGAAGCGGATCTGCCGCGGGTGCCCGGTCCGGTACGAGTGCCTCGCGGACGCACTCGACAACCGGATCGAGTTCGGGGTCTGGGGCGGCATGACCGAGCGGGAACGACGGGCGCTCCTGCGCCGCTACCCCAACGTCGCGAACTGGCGTCGCATGTTCGAGGCGGCGATGCGGCAGAAGGAAAAGGAACTCGTCACCAGTTGAGCCGCGCGCCGAGAATCTGCCCTACTGACGGGTAGACGCCAGCGCCTCACCGATCGCACGCAGCCCGTCGACATCGTGGACATCGACGGGCTGCGCCGCGATCGTGGCGACGGGTACGGCCGGATGCGCCCGGGTGAACCGGGCCGTGATCCGATGCTCGCGCTCGGCTCTCGCGACCATCCCGGCATGGACCAGCAGTACGTCGGCGGCGACCGGGTTGTCGGCTCGCAGCAACTCGCTCGCGCGTCGGGCCGTGGGGCCGTCGATGGTGTCGGTGGCCGAGCAGTGCACCCGGTTGAGCAGAAGTCCGGCCAGCGGCATCTTCTCCGCCTCCAGCCGACCCGCGAAGAAGTCCGCCTCACGGATCGCGTCCGGCTCGGGCGCCGCGACCACGAGGAACGCCGTCTCCGGGGCCTGCAGCACCCGGAACGTCTGCTCGGCCCGTTCGCGGAACCCACCGAACATCGAGTCCAGCGCGCCCACGAAGCCCGACAGGTCCGTGATGAGCTGCGCACCGAGGATCTTATCCATCAGCTTGGAGAAGAGTCCGAACGAGGCCGTGACGAGGCTGAAGACACTGCGACCGCCGGCCCGCGCCGGCGCGGCGAGCAGGCGCAGCATGCGCCCGTCCAGGAAGCGCCCCAGGCGTGCGGGGGCGTCGAGGAAGTCCAGCGCGGAGCGCGAGGGTGGCGTGTCGACGACGATGAGGTCCCACTCGTCCTGCGCGCGCAGTTGTCCGAGCTTCTCCATGGCCATGTACTCCTGCGTGCCCGCGAACGTGGAGCTCATGGCCTGGTAGAAGGGGTTGACGTAGATCTCTTCCGCCCGACGCGGGTCGGTGTGCGCGGCCACGACGTCGTCGAAGGTCCGTTTCATGTCGAGCATCATCGCGTAGAGTTCGCCGGATTTAATGGTCTGCACTTTTCGAGGTGTGTTGTCCAGCTCGGTCAAGCCGAGCGACTGGGCGAGCCGCCGGGCCGGATCGATGGTGAGCACCACCGTGCGACGAGCGTGCACCTCGGCCGCGCGGACCCCGAGCGCGGCGGCGGCCGTCGTCTTCCCCACGCCGCCCGAGCCACAGCAGACGATGACGCGGATCTCCGGATCGGCAAGCAGATCGTCGACCGCGAGCGCCGGCGTGGGAGCGTCCTCGGTCATGGTGCCGGCGCCTTCGCAGCGGTGCGGGGCGCCTCGAGCAGGACCCGGGCGAGGTCGTAGAGACCCTCCAGCCGTACGCCGTCGACCAGATGAGGAAGCTCGATGAGCGGCCGGCCCAACGACGCGAGCTCGGCGCGCAGTTGCTCCTCCAGCGCCTGCCGCGCCAGGTGCGCCCGCGCCTCGTCGACCAGTGCCGCCACCACCTCACGCTCCGACGGCAGGCCGGCGGTAAGCAGGCCGCGGCGGACCTCCGAGCGGGTCAGCCGACCCTGCCGCAGCAGGGGGGGTTGGGTCGCGTTGATGATGATGTTGCCCACCGGCAGGTCCAGGCGCTGCAGTTCGGCCACCGCGTCGGTGGTCTCCTGGACGGGCATCTCCTCCAGCAGGGTCACCACGTGTACCGCCGTGACCGGGGAGCGCAGCACGGCCGCGACCCCCACACTCTGGTTCTTGATCGGGCCGACCCGGGTCAGCCGAGCGGTCTCCGCGGTCACATTGAGGAATCGCCCGATGCGCCCCGTCGGCGGAGCGTCCAGCACGACCGCGTCGTAGACCCGCCGCCCCTCGACGGTCCGGGTCACCGCTTCCTTGATCTTGCCGCTGAGCAGCACATCGCGCACACCCGGCGCGATCGTCGTGGCGAAGTCGATCGCGCCCAACTTCTGCAGGGCCCGGCCCGCCCGACCCAGCTTGTAGAACATGTCCAGGTAGTCCAGCAGCGCCTGCTCCGCGTCCGCGGCGAGCGCGAAGACCTCACCGCCCCCGCCCGAGGCCGTCCCCGGGTATCCGGCGGCGATCGCCCGCTCCTGATACGGCAGCGGCGCCCGATCGAAGACCTGGGCGATGCCCTGGCGCTGCTCGACCTCCACCAGGAGGGTTCGGCGCCCATGAGCCGCCAACGCCAGCGCCAGCGCCGCGGCGACGGTGGTCTTTCCGGTGCCGCCCTTGCCGGTGACGACATGCAGCCGTGACGACCACCGTGGGGTCGGCACGTGGTCGGCGGACGGCACACATCGAGGCTAGACCAGCGGCAGTTGATCTACGGACGCAGCGCGTGGTTGATCTTCAACGTGCGAAGGCCCGGATCAGCTCGTCGAGCCCTGCTCGCGCACGTCGCAGACCCACCAGCCGCGGTCGTCGACGAGGAGGACGGTGATCACGCGGCTGGCGACCTGCTCGTTCGCGGTCGTCATGGTGAGCGTGACCTCGGCTGCCGCCTGCCGCCCTTCGATGCGGATCGGCGGGTAGCTCCAGGTGGTCTGTGCGGCGGTGTAGGCACCCTGGTTCTGCTTCACCTGGAACACGAGCTGGTCGAGGTCGGCGTCGTTGCGGGCGCGGCCGCAGACGTTGCGCCCCGCCGCGCGGGCGTCGTGGGTCTCGTAGACCGCGGCGAGGAAGCCATCGACGGCCTGCCCGGGCGTGTCGGCGCCGCGCAGGCCCGCGGGATCGATGAGCACCCACGCTCCCGCGACGCCTCCCGCGAGCAGCAGAACGAGCGTGACGACGAGCGTGATGCCGAGCAGCCGCCGCCGCGGGCGTGGCGGCGTGCCGGTGACCAGCGGCCAGACGGCGTCTTCCGGGGGCTGCTCCGGGTAGGCGGCCTCGCCCGGCTGTGCCCGGCCGTACGTGCGGCCGGGATATGCCCGCACGGACCCGTGCTCCTCCGGCGCCGAGAGCGAGCCGGTCGCCGGGGCCGATGCCACCACCGGGCGCCGGGGCAGCTCAGGGATTCCGTAGAGCGGGTCGCTGTAGTCAGGCGGTGGCGCGGTCATCGCTTCTCACCTCCGGGTTCGCGTAGCCAGAGTGCGCCCACGCGGCGGGCCCCCGGGTGCCGCGGCGCGGTAACCGTACAACGGTCGGCAGCAGGCCCAACGCCCCCGACCGGACGGTGCTGGATCACCAGTTAGGTTGTTCCTCATGGAGCCGAGGCAACGCTGGGAGTACGCGACCGTACCGCTTCTGGTGCACGCCACGAAGCAGATCCTGGACAACTGGGGCGAGGACGGCTGGGAGCTGGTCGGGGTCGTGCCGGGCCCCAACACCGAGCAGCTCGTCGCCTACCTCAAGCGCCCGAAGCAGGCGGCGTCATGAAGATCGCGGCGTCATGAGGATCAGGGAGAAGCTTGCCGCGCTCGGGCTGGACCTGCCCCCGGTGACCCCGCCGGTCGCGGCGTACGTCCCGGCCGTCCAGACCGGCAACCACGTCTATGTCTCCGGCCAGGTTCCCTTCGTCGATGGCGCGCTGCTCGCGACCGGCAAGGTCGGTGCCGAGGTCACGCCGGAGCAGGCCAAGCAGCTCGCCGCCCGGTGCGCCCTCAACGGCCTGGCCGCCGTCGACGCGTTGGTCGGTCTGGACCGGGTCACCCGCGTGGTCAAGGTCGTCGGCTTTGTCGCTTCCGCACCCGGCTTCACCGGCCAGGCGGGCGTGATCAACGGCGCCAGCGAGCTGCTCGGCTCGGTCTTCGGCGACGCCAGTGCCCACGCCCGAAGCGCGGTGGGGGTGGCCGAGCTGCCGCTCGGCGCCCCGGTCGAGGTCGAGATGATCGTGGAGATCTCCTCGCCCTGACCGTGGTCGTGGGCTCATCCCATCGGTAGTCGTGGGTGTCATCGGCCGCCGAGGTTGGTGGCAGTGCCTGTGATGGTCGTTACCATCGCTTCCGGGGGCGTTCGTCGTCGCGGCCCCCCGAGAGGGATTGCCCATGACCGCGCACGTCACCGAGCCGTCGACGGACCCGCTGGAGCGGCTGCCCACGTGGGTTTCGCTGGTTCGCGCGCCCAACCCAGGACCGATGACGCTGGATGGCACCAACACCTGGGTCCTGCGATCCCCGGGCGGCGAGGCGATCGTGGTCGATCCGGGGCCGCTGGACGAGGGTCACCTCGCCACGGTCGCCGGAGCGGGCGACGTACGGATCGTTATCACCACCCATCACCACATCGACCACACCGAGGGGCTGGATCGCCTGCTCGAGCTCTGCCCGGGCGCCCGGCTCTGGCAACCGGACACCGAGGACGGATCGTTGAGCGTCGACGGGCTCGAGCTGCGCCGCATCGCGACACCGGGCCACACGCGCGACTCGATGACGCTCGTCGCGGGTTTCGGGGACGACCGGGCGGTGCTCACCGGCGACACGATCCTCGGGCGCGGGACCACCGTGGTCGCCTACCCCGACGGCGACCTGGGCGAGTACCTGGACAGCCTGCGCCTGCTCGAGCTGCTGGGGCCGGTGCCGGTGCTGCCCGGTCACGGGCCGGCGCTGCGCGACTGCGGCGCGGCCGCGGCGTTCTACCTGCACCACCGCCTTGCGCGGCTGGAGCAGGTCAGCGCCGCGCTCGCCGCGGGCGCGACGACCCCACGCGAGGTCGTCGAGATCATCTACGCCGACGTCGACCCGGTCCTGTGGCCCGCGGCCGAGTCCTCCGTACGGGCCGCCCTGTCCTACCTCCAGCAACGGGCGCCGACATGACCTGCCCCGTCTGCGGAACGGTCACCGTGCCGGGTGCGCGCTTCTGCCACAGCTGTGGCCACGCGTTGCCGGCCGCCGCCTCCCTGCCGGCCGCCGAACGACGTGTGGTCACGGTGCTCTTCGGTGACCTCTCGGACTTCACCGCCTGGGCTGAGGGGGTCGACCCGGAGCGGGTCGGCGCGGTCACCGATCGTGTGCTCGCCGCGCTCGCCGGTGCCACCAAGACCTTCGGCGGCCACGTGGACAAGCTCACCGGTGACGGCATCATGGCGGTCTTCGGCGCACCGGTCGCGCACGAGGACGATCCGGAGCGGGCGGTCCGCGCGGCGCTGGCGATGCAGCGCGCGGTACGGCGGGTACTCGATGACGAACGCGGCGGTGGCGCACCGGCCGGTCTGCGCATCGGCATCAATACCGGAGACGTGGTGGCCGGCGTCCAGGCCGCCCTGGAGTACACGGTCATCGGCGACACGGTCAACACCGCGGCCCGACTCGCCGACGCGGCCACGGTTGGTTCCGTGTACGCGGGAGCGCCCACCGCGGTCGCGACCCGCCACGTCGCGTCATGGCGGCGGCTGCTGCCGCTGCGGCTGAAGGGGAAAAGGCACGCGGTCGAGGCGTACGAACTGCTCGGCCTGCTCGATGCGCCCGGCACTCGTTCGGGCCTCGGTGACGAGGGGCCGTTCGTAGGCCGTGAGGCGGAGATGGCCCTGGTCACCAACCGTCTGGTCGAGGTGAGCGACTCGGGCGAGCCGCGGGTGCTCGTCTTCACTGCGGACGCCGGGGTGGGCAAGACGCGGCTCGCTGCCGAGGTCGCCCGGATCGCCCAGCGCTCGTTGCCGCCGGGGTACGACGGATCCGGCGGGGCACGGGTCCTCGCCGTGCGCTGTGCCGCGTATGGCGAACGGTGGCGGCTGGGGCCGCTGGCGGATCTCGTGCGGGCCGTGGTCGGCCTGCCCGACCCGACGATGGCACCGCCGACGCATGTGGCGCCGAAAGGACCGCTGACCCGCGTCGCCGCCGAGGAGCGGTTGCGCAGGGTGAGCCAGGCGATCGCCCGCCGCACCGGAGCGCCGCCACGCCTGCCGACCGACCAACTGCTCGCGCTGCTCGGGCTCCCGCCCGACCCGGGTTCGGACCGCGGGGGGACGGACCGGGCGGGCGGGCGCAGTGGCCCACGCGTCGGCCGACCCGGCGGCGGATCGGGCGATGACGCCTATGACCACGTCGAGCTCGACGGCGACCGTGAGCCGACCGGCCTGGCCGCGCCGAGCCCGGGCGACGACGCGGCCGCGCGAGCACGCCCGAAGGACGAGGCCCCGACGGCCGTGGCGCGCCTGATCTCGGCGCTCGCCCGGGACGCACCGGTAGTGGTGATCGTCGATGACTTGCACGACGCGAGCCCGGCCACCGTGGACGCGCTCGGGGCGATGCTCGGCCGCCTCGCCGGCCCGGTCCTGGTCGTGCTGCTCGGGCGTCCCGAGCTTGTGCGCACGGCCGGGGCCCTGACTCGCCTCGCCGACGCCGAGGTGCACCAGCTCACCCCGCTGCGCGGTGCTGAGATGTCCCGCCTGCTCACGGCCTATCTCGATGCGTGGCCCGCCCACGCTGCGCCCACCCGGCACGGTGGGCGCCTGCCGGCGTCGGACACGGACCGCCTGCTCGCCACCGCCCAGGGCAACCCGTTCTATCTGTCCGAGCTCGTCACGCTGCTGGTGGAGCGCGGGGCGCTCACCGGCGACGGCGGGGCATGGCGCCTCGCCCCGGGATCACTGTCGGGGCGGTTGCTCAGCCGCGACCTCGCGGCCGTGCTCGCCGCGCGTATCGACGCGTTGCCGGCGACGTCCCGGGCCCTGCTGCGCGATGCCGCGGTGGTCGGCGACATGGTGCCCGCGGCCGCGCTCGCGGCGGTACGCGAGCAGGGCTCGGCTCGCGACTCACGCCCGGCCACCGTCGCCACCGAGGAGCTCGACCTGGCCCTGGGCGAGCTCCTGCACCGCCGCATGCTGCTGCCCTCGCGAGGCGGTTTCTCGTTCGCGACTCCCCTGTTGCGCGAGGCCGCGTACGCGGGCGTGGGCAAGGCCGACCTCGCCGATCGCCACGCACGCCTGGCCCGGTGGGCGGCCCGGCTCGCCGGTTCGCGCCAGCGCCCGGACGACGACACCGCGCCGGCGCCCAACCTGGGGTGGAGCCCGGAGACGCTCGATGCCTTCATCGCCGAGCAGGCCGAGCGTGCGGGCGGACTCGCCGACGCGGTCAGCCTGCGCCCCGATGCCTCGGCCCGGGCCGTCGCTCGGCTCGGCGTCGCCGCGCTCGGCCGGCTCGCCCGTCGTGCCCTGCTCGCGGGCGAGCCCGGGCAGGCCGCGGAGTTCGGCGTCCGGGCCCGCCGGGTCGCCACCGGCGAGCTGCCCGCCGTCGACCGGCTCAGCTACGCCAGCGCGCTGCTCCAGTTGGGTCGTGCCGGCGACGCGCTCAGCGAACTCGACGCCGTGCTGGAGGGCGTCGCGGCGGGAGACGAGGCCGACGCGGGTATCCGGGCGCGCGCGCTGCTGCTCGCGGGCCGCGCGCACCTGGCTCAGGGAGACACCGGGCAGGGCGACGCGGCCCTGGCGCGGGCCCTGCGGGTCGCGATCGCGGCCGGCCTGCCCACGGAACGGGCCGAGGCGTTGCGTCGCATCGGCATGGAGGACTACCGCCGCGGCCGGCTCGTTGCGGCGGAGGCCGGTTTCCGCGAGGCGCTGAGGATCGCGCAGTCCAGCGCGGACCGCCGTGGTGAGGCGTGGGCGCTGCAGAACCTGGCCTGGGTGCAGACGACCCTGGGCGACTTCGCCGGTGCCGAGACCACGCTGAGCCGCGCTGCCCGGCTCTTCGCCGAACTCGGCAACACCACCGGCCGGGCGTGGCTGCGCGGCACGACCGCGTTCACCCGGCTCCTCGCTGGGAGGCTGGACGAGGCGCGCCGGCTCGCCGCGGCGTTCCTGCCCTTCGGGGAGCGGGTCGGCGAGCGCTGGGCCGTGGGCACGCTGCGTGCGGTCGCGGCCTTCGCCAGTGCCGAGCTCGGCGAGCTGACCGAGGCCGATGCCCAGGCGCGACAGGCATTCGCCGAGTTCGACGCGGTCGACGACGACTGGGGTCGGGCGCTGGCCCTCGTGGTGCGCGGTGCCGTCGCCCGGGCACTGGGCGAGCCGGGTCGCGCCATCGACCTTCTCGACGACGCGTGCCGGCACGGGCAGCGCACCGGACACCCGCTGCTGCTCGGTATCGCGCACACGGTCCGTGGTTTCACCGCGCTCGATGCCGGCGACACCGCCATGGCCGAATCGGACGCCCGGACCGTGCTCGAGGTGGTCAGCTCGTCGGGGGTGTGGAACGCGGCGCGGGTCGGTCCCCGGGTGCTGTTCGGCCGCACGCTGCTCGCCAAGCAAGACGTCGGTGGTGCCGTCGAGGTGCTCGGCGAGGTGGCGGCCAGCGTGTTGGACGGGGAACCGGCGTCGCTGCTCTTCTCCCCCCGCCAGGCGGTAGCCGAGTACGCGGACGCCCTGCTCGCCGCGGACCGGGTCGACGAGGCACTCGCGACCGCTCGTCGCGCGCTCGAGTTGCCGGCCGAGGATGTGCGGGGACGGACCGTCGCCGAACGGGTGCTGGCCCGTGCGCAGGACGCCGCGGGCGACCATGCGGCCCGGGTCGTCCCCGCATAGCGGAGCCCCGCAGCCGTACGCCCGCCCGTTCGGTGGTGCCTGCGCGAGCGGGTAGTGGCGTACCGTACCGGCATAAAGACCCCGCGGGAGACCGGGCGGTGAGGATGAACGGCGGGAGGCAGGCGGGGCTACCGGTGGTACCGGGTCTGGCGAACCTGACCGTGCTGGCCCGCGGTGGGCACGCGACCGTGTACCGGGCCACTCAGGTGGCCGTCTATCGCGATGTCGCGGTGAAGGTGGAGAACGGAACGCTGGACAACGAGCGCGACCAGCGGCGCTTCTTCCGGGAGGCGCGGGCGGCGGGCCGGATGTCGAGCCATCCACATGTGGTGGATCTCTACGACGTGGGCGTCACACCCGAGGGCCATCCATATATGATCATGGAGTTGTGCCACGGTAGCTACGAGCAGCGGATGCGCTCCGCGCCGCTGCAGGTGCCCGAGACCCGTTCCGTGGGTGCGAAGATCGCCGATGCGCTGGTCGGGGCGCACCACGAGGGCGTGCTTCACCGCGACGTGAAACCGGCCAATATCCTCATCACTCAGTTCGGCGAGCCCGTGTTGGCGGACTTCGGGCTGGCGGTGCTCACCGAGGCTCGGGAGGCCTCGATCACCCTTGAGCTCACGCCGGCGTACGCCGCACCCGAGATGTTCTCCGGCGGCCCGGCACTGCCGGCCTCTGACGTGTACGCGCTCTGCGCCACGCTCTACGCCTTCATGTGCGGCCGGCCGCCGCGTTGGCGTGACAACAACAGCCCCAGCCTGGCCACGCTCATGGATCTGTTCGGCGAGCAGATTCCGGACCTGCCCGGCGTACCCACGCAGTTGACCGCGCTGCTGCGGCGGGGCATGAGCAACGACCCGGCCCAACGCCCCACAGCCGCGGCGCTGCGGGAGGAGCTGTGGGGCGGCCATCGTGACCCCGATCCGACAATGATCATGCGGAGAGTCCCCCCAGGGCAGCCGCCGGCGGGGGAGGATCCGACCCAACCCACGGCCAGGGTCAGCCCCTGAGCCGCGTTCGGTGCAGCCGCCTTGAGTGGGGCCCGGTCAGCGGGGCAGGGCTCAGCGGGCGCGCCGGGCGAGGCGTTCGGGATCGAGGATGATCACCGACTTGCCGTCCAGTCGCAACCAACCGCGGGACGCGAAGTCGGCCAACGCCTTGTTCACCGTCTCGCGCGAGGCGCCGACGAGCTGCGCCAACTCTTCCTGGGTCAGGTCGTGGGTCACCCGCAGCACCCCGCCGTCCCGGGTACCGAAGCGGCCCGCCATCTGCAGCAGGTTCTTCGCGACCCGACCCGGTACGTCGGTGAAGATCAGGTCGGCGAGCGCGTCGTTGGTCCGACGCAGGCGACGGGCGAGCACCCGCAGCAACTGCTCGGCGATCTCGGGGCGGTTGGTCAGCCACGGCCGCAGCGCCTGTTTGCGCAGTCGAGCCAGGCGCGAGTCGACGACCGCCGTCGCGGTGGCAGTACGGGGACCGGGATCGAAGAGGGACAGCTCGCCGAGCATGTCCGAGGGCCCCATGACCGCGATGAGGTTCTGCCGACCGTCGCCAGCGCGCCGGCCGATCTTGAGCTTGCCGCTGAGCACGATGTAGAGGCTGTCGCCCGGCTCGCCCTCGTTGAAGAGGACCTCTCCCTTGCGGGCCTCGATCGTCTCCATCTCCTTGGCCAGCGCCTCCGCGGCCTCGGGGTCGACGCCCTGGAAGATTCCGCTCCGGGCCAGTGTCTCGTCCATCGCCTACCCTCTTCTCGGCTGCCATGGCAGACCGAACATCACCGTCAAGTCTAGGCGCGCCCGTCCGTAGAGCGGTGGGTGGTCGTCACTCCCGTCACCACCCGCGCCCTGCGCTGGAAATGCGTTGTTTGCGCCAATAGCACGCGTGGGGAACCCCCACGCTGGTTTCCTCGGCCTGAGGCCATCCGCTAGCCTCGGAGCACCCCCCATCCGGGACAGCCGGCACCCCGCGTCCTCACCGCGGTGTCTGTGCCCGCCGCCCCCGAGCGCTATGGACCCGACTGGTGAGTTTGTACGGCTATCCCCGCGAGCCCGAGGCGGCGGGCGACGACAACGGGGAGCTGTACCCGTTGCCCAGCACCGTCAGCGCCGACCCCCTCGCCGCGCGGGCGCCCGTAACGCCACCACCGCAGCCACTGCTCCCCGCCGACCCGCCCGGCTTCTCGTCCTACCCCGCGTCGGCTCCGCCGTACCCAGCGTCGGCTCCGCCGTACCCCGCGCCGGCTCCGCCGTACCCCGGAGCTACTGGCCCGGCCCCAGGACAGCGTCCGGCGCCCGAGACCGAGTCGTGGCTGAATGCGTCACCCGAGCCGCCGACAGACGGCGACAGCGCGCCGAGTTGGCGCAACGGAAGCTCCGGCCGCCATCGCGGTGACGCCGCCGACGAGCCGACTCCGGGTGCCGGAACAGCGTCCGACTCCCCGGGTTCGGAGTTCCAGTGGCTGCGTCCGCGGCCCGCTGGGCCGGAACCGCCCGGCTTCGGCCCGTCGCCGTCCATGGGCCAGCCGAGCGTGGCGCGACCGGTCTCGTCCCCGCCCGGCTTCGGCCCGTCGCCGTCCATGGGTCAGCCCGCCGTGCCGGTGGGGACGTCGGCATCGCCGTTCGGGCGGCCGCCCGCAACGGGGGACCGGACCGGCTCGCCGCTGAACCGCGCCAGCGCCATCCGTACGGCCGCCGGCGCCGGGGCAAACGAGGCGAACGGGACCGGCCCATCGATGGTTGCCGTGCCCGGGCTTGACGAGGAGGCACTCGCAGCCCTGCTGCACGAGCCGGAAGGCACGCCAAGCTGGGACCGTCGCCCCCTGTTCATCGTGATCGTCTCTGCCGTCGTGCTCGTGCTCATCGGTGTCGCCGTCGGCTTCGCGGTCGCCGCCTTCGGCCCGCGCAGCGATGCCACCTGGCGCGAGGGCACGCCGGGTCCCCACTCGAGCGCCCACTCCGCTCCGCTGACCCGCGGCGGCACCAGTCGACCGTAGCCCGTCGCCCGGCGGGTAGTTTGACGGCGTGCAGGAGACGGCGCTCGGCCGCACGCGACGTGCCCGACGGATGGCGCGGGTGCTCGCCCAGACCCACCCAGATGCGCACTGCGAGCTGGACTACGCGTCGCCGCTCCAGCTCGCGGTGGCGACGATCCTCTCGGCACAGTGCACCGACCAGACAGTGAACCGGGTGACTCCGGCGTTGTTCAAGAAGTATCGTTCGGCCGCCGACCTCGCCGCGGCCGACCGGGTCGAGCTCGAGGAGATGCTCAAGCCGACGGGCTTCTTCCGGAACAAGACCGCTTCGCTCATGAGGCTCGGCCAGGTGCTGGTGGAGCGGTACGACGGCGAGCTGCCGGGCACGATGAAGGATCTCGATGGCTTGCCCGGCATCGGTCGCAAGACGGCGAACGTCATCCTGGGCAACGCCTTTGGCGTGCCAGGGATCACCGTCGACACTCACGTCCAGCGGCTGGTCCGGCGCTGGGAATGGACCACCGCGACCGATCCCGTGAAGATCGAGCACGCGGTCGGCGAGCTCATCGAACGTCGTGAGTGGACAATGCTGTCGCACCGGGTCATCTTCCACGGTCGCCGCGTATGCCACGCCCGCAAGCCCGCGTGTGGCGCCTGTACGTTGGCTGCCGACTGCCCGTCGTTCGGCACCGGTCCGACCGATCCCGTGGTGGCCGGGGCGCTCGTCAAGGGCCCCCGGGCGGCGGAGCTCGTCGCGATGGCGGCAGGGGTCAAGCCCGGCAAGCGCCGCTCGGCAAAGGTCGGCTGATGCCCACCTCGTTCCCGCGATCTTGGGGTTTTCGTCGTGATCGGAGATCATCTCACGACGCTAAGCCCAAGATCGCGGGAGTCGTTGTCGTGGTGGCGCTGGCGGCGCTGGCCGCGGCGTGCACGCGCGGCGCCGATCCGGCTCCGGCGCCGCACCCGAACTCACCCTTCGCCGCGTGCCCGGCGGCGCGGCCAGAGCCCGTCGTCCCGCCGCCGCCGGACGCGCTGCCGGCCGTGACGCTGCCGTGCTTCACCGGGGACGAGCTTGTCGCGCTCGCCCAGCTCGGCCGGCCCGCCGTGATCAACCTGTGGGCGTCGTGGTGCACGCCCTGCCGGGGTGAGCTGCCCGCGCTGCAGGCCTTCGCCGACGAGATGGGCGACCTGGTTCTGGTGCTGGGCGTGGTCACCGACGACGTGTGGGACCGGGCCGCGGCCACGGCCAGCGACCTCGGCGCGCACTATCCGAACGTCTTCGACGAGCAGGCCAGCCTGCAGAAGGCGTTGGGGCGCATTGGCCTGCCCATGACGCTCTTCGTCGCGGCGGACGGCTCGGTGCGCGGCACGGATGTCAGCGGCCAGCTCACCGTCGAACGGCTGCGCACGCTTTCGACCCGGTACCTCGGCCGATGAGCAACCCGCCGACGCCGGGCGCCGGCGGGCCCGGTCCTCGCTCGCCGGCTTCGGTCGAGCTTCCCGGCTGGTGGGAACCGTTGGCGAGCCGAGCGGCGACCGTGCGCCGCTCCGACTTCAGTCGGTGGCCCACGCCCCCGACGGGTGGTCGGCGCTCCGCGGTGCTGATCCTGTTGGGCGAGGAGCCCGGGTCGGGCCCCGACGTGTTGATCATGCAGCGGGCCGCGACCCTGCGTAACCACGCCGGACAGCCAGCGTTCCCCGGCGGCGCGGCCGATCCCACCGATGCCGACGTCGAGGCGACCGCCCTGCGCGAATCCGCCGAGGAGGTCGGTCTCGATCCGGCGAGCACCACGACCGTGGCGCGGCTGCCTCGGTTGTGGATCCCGGTCAGTGGCTTCGTGGTGACGCCGGTGCTGTCCTGGTGGCATGCACCCCACCCGGTCCGCCCGGTATCCGAGCGGGAGGTGGCGAGCGTGCACCGCGTGCCCGTACGGGAACTCGCCGACCCGGCCAACCGGGTCAAGGTCCGCCATCCGAGCGGGTTCGCCGGCCCCGCCTTCGAGGCACGGGGCATGCTGATCTGGGGGTTCACCGCGGGCGTGCTCGATACCCTGCTCGACCTCGCCGGGTGGAGCCAGCCGTGGGACCGGCACCGGGTCCGGGAGCTGCCCAGCCTGCACTGACGGCGCGCCCGGGACCTCGCGGGGTGCCCTAACGGCGGGGTCGCGCAGCATGCTTGAGGTTCTGCCCATACTCTGGGCGCATGCCGGGCAGTGTGGTCGATCTGGTGCTGATCGCGCTCATCATCCTGTTCGGCATCAACGGCTACCGGCAGGGATTTCTCGTCGGTGCGCTGTCGTTCGTGGGGTTCTTCGGTGGCGCCCTCGTGGGGCTACAGATCGCGCCGTGGGTGGTCGGATCGATGACCGGCGCGTTCGCCCGGGTGCTCGTCTCCCTGTCGCTGGTCTTCGGTCTGGCGCTGCTCGGCCAGTCAGCGGCCGCGTGGGCGGGGGGTCGGTTGCGTGGGGCCATTTCCAACGAGCATGGGCAGCGCGCCGACGACATCGGCGGGGTCGTCGTCTCCGTACTCGCGCTGCTCATGGTCTCGTGGATGGTGGCGGTGCCGCTGGCCTCGTCACCGCTGCCCGGCCTGTCCCGGTCGGTGCGCAACAGCGCGATCCTGCACGTGATCGACGGCCTCGTGCCGGACCCGGCCCGGGCTCTCTACAGTCGCCTGCAGGACACGATCGCCGGCGGTGACTTCCCCAAGGTCTTCGGCGATCTCACCCCGACCGAGTCGCGACAGGTGCCCGAGCCGGATCCGGCCCTGCTCAAGCTCGCGGCGGTCGAGAAGGCCCACCCGTCGGTGGTGAAGGTGACGGGCACGGCCCCCTCCTGCCGACGGCGCATCGAAGGCAGCGGATTCGTCTACGCGCCGGAGCATGTCATCACCAACGCCCACGTCGTGGCCGGCACCCGTGGCCCGATCACCGTGGAGGCCGTGGGCGGCTCGCGCGCGGGCCGGGTCGTCTACTACGACCCCGACCGGGACCTCGCCGTGATCGACGTGCCCGGGCTGAAGGCGCCAGCGCTGCCGTTCGCGGAGGAGACCGCGGCCAGCGGCACCGACGCGATCGTCGTGGGCTATCCGCTCGACGGCCCGTTCACGCCGGTCGCGGCACGGGTGCGCGATCGGTTCCGGGTCAGGGGCCCCAACATCTACGAGAACAAAGACGTCGTCCGATGGGTCTACACGCTGCGGACGACCGTGCGCAGCGGCAACTCCGGCGGGCCGCTGCTCGACACCGATGGTCGCGTGCTCGGGGTGATCTTCGCCGCTGCCCTGGACGAGTCGGAGACCGGCTTCGCGCTCACGCCGGACGAGGTGCTGCCCGTCGCCGACGCGGCATCGTCGCTGAGCGATCCGGTGGACACCGGCGCCTGTACCTAGGGGCCGTCCGGTCGGGGTGACCGTACGGCCGGCGCGCCCTGGCAATGGCGGCGCTCAGGTCGTCGCGGGCTCGAGGTACGCCAGTTGCACCAGGCGGGTCCCGTGCCGGCGGATGTAGAGGTATCCCCGACCGGGCGGCTGGACCGAGGGGCGGACGTTGCCGACGAGCACCCCCTCATCGCGATCGCCGGACATGATGACGCCTGGCGACCCGAGTTCGCGCAGACGCTGGACCACCGGGTCGAAGAGGGCGCGTCCGGCCCCGCCTGCCCGCCGGGCCAGGACCAGGTGCAGCCCCACATCGCGAGCCTGGGTGAGGTACTCGACCAAGGGCTGCACGGGGTTGCGTCCGCCCGCCGCCACCAGGTCGTAGTCGTCGACGAGCACGAACAGCTCCGGGCCATCCCACCAGGACCGGCTGCGCAACTGCTCGGGGGTGACTTCGGGGCCGGGCCGGCGTTCGTCCAGATAGGACGTTGCCGAGCTGATGAGCGCCGAGGTGTGCTCGACCTCGATGCCGTAGCCGATCAGATGCTCCGTCGTGATGGCGCCGAGCAGGCTGCGCCGGTAGTCGATCAGGATGATCCGGGCCTGGCGCGGCGTGAACCGTCGCACGATCGAGTCGGCGAGGCTGCGCAGCAGCGACGACTTGCCGCACTCGTCGCCGAAGATGAGCAGGTGCGGGTCGGCGGCGAAGTCCAGCAGAACCGGACGCAGGTCGGCCTCCGCGATCCCGATCGGCAGCTCGAGGCCCGTACCGACGGGAACCCGCCCACCGTCCTGGGTGGACACCAGTAGCTCGTCGTAGGGCACCCGGGTCGGCAGCATCCGGACCGGCGGTGCTGCCGGCCCGTGCCACGCCGCGGCGATCGCGCCGACCAGCTCCGCGGGCGTGCGCCCGGCCGCCTGGGGTAGGGCGGTGAGCAGGTGCAGACCGTCGGCGGTCAGCCCTCGCCCAGGCACGCCGGCCGGAACGTTCGCCGCGAGCTTGCGGTTGACGATCGAGTCGGCCGGGTCGCCGAGGCGGAGCTCCACTTTGGACCCGAACAGGTCCTTGACGTTCTGCCGCAGGTCATACCACCGGGTCGCGGTGGCCACGAGGTGGACCCCGTAGCTCAGCCCTCGCGTGGCGATGTCGGCCACGACCGGCTCGAGATCCTCGAACTCCGCGCGTACGGTCGCCCATCCGTCGATGACGAGAAAGACATCGCCGAAGCTGTCTTCCCCAGGGGAGGGCAGGCGGCGGTAGGCGGCCATCGAGTCGATGCCGTGAGCGGCGAAGGCCCGCTCCCGGTCCGCGAGCAGTGCGGCGACCTCGCCGACCGTACGCCGCACCTGTGCCCGGTCCAGCCGCCCGGCGACACCGCCGACGTGGGGCAGTTCCCGCAGCCCGCCCAGGCCTCCGCCGCCGAAGTCCAGGCAGTACACCTGAACCTGCGCGGCTGTGTGGGTCAGCGCGAGCGCGGTCACCAGGGTCCGTACCAGGGTGGACTTACCGCTCTGTGGGCCGCCCGCGATCGCCACGTGACCGGCGGCGCCGGCCAGGTCGAGCCACGCCACCTCGCGCCGCTGGTCCAGCGGTCGGTCCACCATGGCCACCGGCACGCTCAGCTTGCCGTGCAACGCCGCGTCCCCGCTGGCCAGGCCAAGGTGCGCGTCGGTGCGGACGCCACCGAGCAGCTCGTCCAGCGTGGCGGGCTCCCGCAGCGGTGGCAGCCACACCTGATGCGCCGGCGTGCCGTGACCGGCGAGCCGGCCGACGATGACTTCCATCAGGCTGGGCGTGGCTCGCTCGGGGGCTGATGGCGCCGCGACCCGCGGCGCGCCCTCGGGCGCCGGCAGAGCCGCCGGCGGCGCGACCGGGGCGGTGGCGTACTCGTACATCCGCAGTGCGACCGGCGCCGACGCGGGGGTGCGGCGGCGGTACGGCCCGGAGACGTACGCCGCCCGGAATCGCTGTGGCGTCTCGGTGCCGACGGCGAGGAACGCGTGGCCGGGCGTCGCGGGCAGGTTCGCGGCGTCCGTGTTGCCGATCAGGGAGCGGGACTCCAGCGTGCTGAACGTCCGCAGCGCGATGCGGTACGACAGGTTCGCGTCGAGCCCCCGCAACCGCCCCTCCTCTAGGCGCTGGGTCGCGAGCAGCAGGTGCACTCCGATCGAGCGACCAATGCGCCCGATCTGCAGAAAGATGTCGATGAACTCAGGCTTGGCGATGAGCAGTTCGGTGAACTCGTCGCAGACGATCAGCAGGGACGGCAGCGGCGGCAGCGGCGCGCCCGCGGCCCGGGCCCGGTCGTAGTCGCGCAGGGAGGCGAAGCCCGCCTGACCGGCGTGGCGCAGCACCTCCTGCCGGCGGGTGAGCTCACCGGTGAGCGCGTCGTGCATGCGGTCGACCAGGCTCAGGCGGTCGGCGAGGTTGGTGATCACGGCGCTGGTATGGGGCAGCCGGTCCAGGCTCGCGAAGGTGGCACCGCCCTTGAAGTCGATCAGCACGAAGTTGAGCGTCTCCGATGAGTGTGTGGCGGCCAGGCCGAGCACCAGCGTGCGCAGCAACTCGGACTTTCCCGAGCCCGTGGCACCGACGACCATCCCGTGCGGGCCCATGCCGTCCTGGGCCGCCTCCTTGAGATCCAGATGGATCGCCTCGCCGTCAGGGCCCGTTCCGATCGGGATCCGAAGGTGCTCGCGCTCGGACCGCGGCGACCACAGCACGGCGGGATCGGCCGTGGCGATGTCGGGCAGGCCGAGCAGCTCCGCGAGGTCGCGATCAGCGGACAGCGGCGCCTCCTCCCGAGCGGCCCCGGACAGCCGCAGCGGTGCCAGGCGGCGGGCCAGCGCGTCCGCCTCGACCACCGACAGCCAGTCCGCACGCCCGACCTCGCGCTCCCCCTCCGCGGTGGCGCTGCGCAGGGCACCGTCCGGGGCGACCGTGAAGGCGATCGTGTCGCGGTCGCTCGCGCCGACGGGAGTGCCTCCGATCTGGACGACGGTCACCGCGTCGGGGTGCTCGGCGACTGCCGCGCCGGGCTCGCCGCCATCGACGATGACCACGATGTGGGGCGTGGTCGCCGGATCCGCTCCTCGCCCCGCCGGTCGGGATCGCGATCGGTGGCCCAGCAGGTCGGCGAGAAGATCGTCCAGTTCGGACGGTGCGGAGGTGACCAGCCGCCGCGGCCCGATGGCGTCGTGTTCCGTCGGGTGCTGGGCGTGCGGCAGCCACTTGAGCCACTCCCACTCACGCCGGTGCTCGGGTGCGACGCAGGCGGCGACGAGCAGGTCCTCCGGGGCGTGGAACGTGGCGAGTTGCCCCACCAGGGCCCGGGCCAGCGCCCTGCCGCCTGCGCCGCCCACCTCCCGGTCGCTGATGAAGACCCGAGCGAAGGCACGGACCGCGATCGAGATCGGCAGGTCGGGCACGACCGCGTACGTGGTGAGGAACCGGTGCAGCGCGCCCGCGGTCACCGGTTCGAGGTCGGTCGTCGGGTCGATGGCCGGGGGAACCAACGGTGTCGCCAGCGACTGCGCTCCCACTCCGATCCGGACCACACCGAAGTCCGCGTCCGCGGCCCGACGCTCCCAGACGCGTCGGCTCATCGCCTCACCCCACAGCAGTTGGGGATCGGGGTGGCGGTAGTGCAGTGCCGCGCGCTGTTCGATGACCGTCGAACGCACCTGCCGACGCAGTCCCGAGAGGTACCGCAGGTAGTCGCGCCGGGCGCCCATCAGCTCTGCCTTGCGCGGAGCGTTCGCGCTGCCGATGTTCATCACGAGCATGCCCAGCGTGGAGAGCCCAAAGATGCCGCCCACGACGTAGGTGTAGCCGCTCGTACCCTCCCGGCCACCGAACATCATGGCGCTGGCCACCGTCCCGGCGAGCATCGGCAGCATCATCAGGTACTGCTGCCACCGCACGCCGGTCGGTTGCGGGATCGCCGGGGGTGCCTCGATGGGAACGTCGCCCGTGGGTAGGGGTGGCGCGGCCCGCCTCGTCGGACGTCGAATCACCTCGGTACTCACGGCGCCCGATGTTAGGGGTTTCGACGCGACGGCGCGCTCCCGCATGCTCATCTTCTTGAGTTCATGCGTATCGCACCCCGGTATGTCCGGATCGTGACCGGCGGGGTGTCGCGGGCAGGCGGTGTCGTGGTACAGATTGAGGAATTTCCCGACGCCACCCTGCGCCATCAGCGAAGAAAATTGCGCCAGAGGAGTGTGTCACTGTGTCAGCACCGACGAGTGGGCTGGCCCGCCTCACCATCAGGGCCCCGCGCCGCAGTCTCGACCTCGCGGTCCCGCACCAGGTGCCGCTCGCCGAACTGCTTCCCGAGGTGCTGCGCCGGGCCGGCGAGGCGGGCGGGCCGCTCGACGTTCCGGCGCATGCCTCCGGTGCCGGCTGGGTGCTGCGACGCGGCGACGGGACACTGCTGCGCGGCGACGCACCACTGGCGCAGCAGAGCGTTCGCGACGGTGACGTCCTCTACCTCGTGCCGCGGCACCTGACCTGGCCGGAGCCGGCGTACGACGACGTGATCGAGGAGATCGCGGCGACTGCGCGGACGCATGGACGCTCGTGGGACGCCTCGGCCACCCGGGCCTTCGCGCTCGTCGCGGCCGGGCTCGTGCTGCTGACCGGGCTCGGCACGCTGCTCGCGGTGGGACCACCGCGACTCGTCCCGGCGATCGCCGCCGGTGGCGTGGCGGGCACGCTGCTCGCCGTCGGCGTGCTGCTGTCCCGAGCCCTGGGCGACGGGGTCGCCGGGGCGGCTGCGGGCGGCATGGCGCTGCCGTACGCCACGGCAGCGGGTGCGCTCTTCGGCGTCGGGGACACATCGACGATCGCCCCGAGCGCCCTGCTCGTCGGCGCCTGCGCGCTGCTGCTCGCCTCCGCCCTCGGTGCGGCCGCCATCGGCTTCGGGCTGCGCGTCTTCGTGGCCGGCGCCACGCTCGGCCTGGCGGGGCTCGCCGGAGCCGTGCTGGGGCTCAATATGAGCGCACCGCGTGCGGCATCGATCGTCGTCGTGCTACTCGTGGGTGGGATCGGTCTCGCGCCGATGCTCGCGGTGCGCTTCGGTCGGCTGCCGCTTCCCGTGGTCAGCGCATCGCCGCAGGTGCTCGCGAACGAGACGCGACCGGCGCGTCCGGAGCTGCTCGCCGCGGTCGTGCGGGGCGACGAGATCCTCCATGGCTGCCTGGCCGGGATCGCCGTGGCAGCCGCCGGATGCGCCGCGGTGCTGACCGCCGCCGGGGGCGTCGCCGCGCCGCTGCTGGGCGGGGTCGCCTCGGTCGCCCTACTGCTGCGAGCGCGCCTGTTCCCCAGCATCGCCTCCCGCCTGCCGCTGCTCGTCAGTGGTCTGGTCGGGCTCGCGCTGGCGGCGTCCGCGGTCGCGGCGGCGTCGGGGTCGGCGACGCGACTGCTCGGGGCCACGCTCGCCTTCGCGGCCGTGGTCGCGCTGCTCGCGACGGCGGCCACGGCCCCGCGCCGGCGTGCCGGTGCCTCGCCCTATCTGCGTCGACTGGGCGATGTCCTCGACGTCGCTTCGGTGCTCGCGCTCGCCCCCGCGGCCTGCGTCGTCATCGGGCTCTTCGGTTGGGTCCGCGCGCTGGCGAGCTGACGCTCAGCCGTGTGCGGCACGGTGGCGCTCGCGCGAGGTGACGATCTCCGCCTCGGCGGCGTCGCGGCCCACCCAGGTCGCGCCCTCGACACTCTTGCCGGGCTCGAGCTCCTTGTAGACCTCGAAGAAGTGCTGGATCTCCGCGAGGTCGAAGGGATTCAGATTGTCGATATCCCGCAGGTGTGCCTGGCGCGGGTCGTTGGCCGGTACACAGAGGACCTTGTCGTCGCCGCCCTTCTCGTCGCGCATGCGGAACATGCCGATCGCCCGGCAGTGGATCAGGCAGCCCGGAAACGTCGGCTCCTGCACCAGCACCAGGGCGTCGAGCGGGTCACCGTCATCGCCCAGGGTGTCCTCGATGAAGCCGTAGTCGGCGGGGTACTGGGTCGCCGTGAACAGGGTCCGGTCGAGGCGGATGCGGCCGGTCTCGTGGTCCATCTCGTACTTGTTGCGCTGCCCCTTCGGGATCTCCACGGTGACGTCGAAGTCCAGGCCCGACCACGGGAGCTCCTCACCCTCGACGGACTGCATCCGGCTCACTCCCTGACATCTCGGCATCGGTCACCAGCTAGTCTCGCCTACGCTGCTCGCAGGCGGGCCGGTTCCCGACCCCGCCGGCGAGCCGTACGGCGAGGTCGTGCGGCGGTGGAGGTTCGGCGGAGGAGGGGTCGGTGACGCGACCGGAGACCGGGGCCGAGGGCGGCGACGCAAGCCCGGAGGTGGCGCAGCCCGCTGCCTCGGATGTCGTACGTCCGGGTACTGGCGTGGTCCGTCCCGGCACCGGTGTCGTTCGCCCGGGCACCTCGACCGGAGCCGCCGGGACCGCCGGGGTGGTGCGGCCGCCGACCGCCGCGGTCCCGTTGGGCTCGGATGTGGTCCGCCCCGGTACGGACGTGGTCCGCCCCGGCGGGGCGACCTCCGACGGCGCCGCCAAGGCGGTTGCCGCGGTGCCCGAGGCCCCCGAGGTCCCACTCGAGCCGATCCGCGTCATCCTGCCGGTGATCCCGGTCAAGCCCACCAAGCAGGGCTTTCTCGACCGGCTGGTGGCGGGCAAGTCCGACGCCGAGCGGGCCGCCGAGGAGGCGCGCAAGGAGGAGGAGGCCCGCCGCAAGGCCGAAGAGGCACAGCGCAAGGCGGACGAGAAGGCTTGGAAAGAGGAGGAGCAGGCCCGCCGGAAGGCCGAGGAGAAGGCGCGCAAGCAGGCCGAGGAGGTGGCTCGCGAGCAGGCCGAGGCCGAGGAGAAGGCGCAGGCCAAGGCCGAGGAGCGGGCTCGTCGGCGGGCCGAGGCGCAGCGCCGGGCGCAGGAGCGGGCCCGCCGCGCCGAGGAGCGCGCACTGAAGGCACGCGCGGACACCGATGCCGAGGAGGACGAGGATTACGCCGACGACTTCGACGAGGAGGAGTACGACGACGAGCCCCGAGGTCTGACCGGCCCCCGGCAGTCACCTCAGATCGCGCCGCCGGCTCCGCCCCGGGCGCCCGCCGGTCCCGGTGCGCCGCCCCGCCCCGGTGGACCCACCGCGCCGCCCGGACCGTCGGCACCACCGCGCCCAGGCGCTCGCCCAGCACCCGGTCCGGCTCGGCCACTGCCCGGTCGCCGGTTGCCCGATCGTCGGGGGTTCCCTCAGGGCCGCGGCGATCGATATGACGATGATCGATACGACGAGGACATCGAGGTCCGGCGCGCGCGGCGACCGCTCTGGCAGTGGGCGATGGGGGCCTTCGCCCTCGTCCTGCTGGGCAGCGGCTCGGCCGCTGTGGTCGGGGTCGTCGCACCACCACCGACGGCCGCGTACCAGACGGGCATCGACTACGGAGCCCCGGCGCCGCTGCTCGGCGACCTCAACGGCGGCGCGCCGGTGCCCAGCCGACCCGGGCTGGAGGCGGTGCTCGGCCCCTTGGTGGAGAGCTCGGGTCTGGGCCCCAACCCCTCCGTGAGCGTGGCCGACGCCGGGACGGGTCAGGCGCTGTGGGACACCCGGGGCGACTCCGCGATAACCCCGGCCTCGTCGGAGAAGCTGCTCACCGCGGCCGCGGTGCTCGCCACCCGCGGGCCGAACTACCGCATCCCCACCCGCGCGGTGGCGGGCGCGACCCCGGGCGATGTGGTGCTGGTCGGCGGCGGTGATCCGACGCTGGCGATCGACGAGAACGCCGCCTACCGGGACGCCGCCCGGCTGGACGATCTGGCGGAGCAGGTCCGCAAGGCCCTCGGCGGTCAGGCGCCGCAGCGGGTGATCGTCGACGGCTCGGCGTTCAGCGGCTCCGACGTCGGTCCCGGCTGGAGCACCAGCGACGTGAACAACGGCGTGATCGCCCACATCACCGCGCTCATGACCGATGGTGCCCGGGTCAATCCCAAGGACACCCGGGAGTCGCCCGCGCGGTTCAGCCAGCCCGACATCGCGGCCGGCAAGGCCTTCGCGAGGGCCCTGGGCATACCCGAATCCCAGGTCCAGCGCGGCACCGCGACGGCGAACGCGCAGGTGCTCGGCGAGGTGCTCTCGCCACCGATCGCGGGCATCGTCGAGCGGATGCTGCTCGACAGCGACAACACGGTCGCCGAGATGATGGCCCACCAGGTCGCGCTCGCCAAGGGGATGCCGGCCACCTTCGAGGGTGCGGCGCAGGCGACCCGGCAGGTACTCGCCGACCTCGGGGTCCCCACGCCCGCCGGGGTCGGGCTCGTCGACGGCAGCGGCCTGTCCCACGGCGACTCGACGACCACGAACCAACTCCTGGCGGTCCTGGTCAAGGCCGCCTCGCCGGAGCATCCCGAGTTGCGGGCGCTCATCTCGGGCCTGCCCGTCGCCGGCTACTCCGGCACGCTCGACAACACGCATCACCGCGGTGAGGCCGGCAGGGGCCTGGTCCGGGCCAAGACGGGCACCCTGGGCAGCGCCGGCGTCAACGCGCTCGCCGGGTACGTCGTCGACGTCGACGGCCGGCTGCTCGCCTTCGCCATCGTCGCCAACGGCACGCCCAACACGCCCGCCGCGGAGAAGGCGCTGGACAAGCTTGCGCTGGCCCTGGGCCAGTGCGGCTGCCGCTGAGCCCGATCGGGGCGCCGGGCGCCCCGAACGCTCCGGCCGCTGGCGTGCGCGTGGGCGGGTAGCGTAGGCGCATGGCGCAGGTGGGCGGCGGCTCGGCCGGAGCGAAGTTCGTGGACTGGGATCTCGCCGAGGCGACCGCCGGCGCGCTGGGCAAGGCCGGGCCGCGGGTGACCATCGACGAGGCGACCGATGTCGTGGCGCAACTGCGCCGGCTCGCCCTCGAGGCGGCCGACCACGTCGAGGCGTACACGGGTCTTCGCCCGGCCGGCACACCCGCTCCGGTACGGGTCGTGGACCGCCGAGCCTGGGCCGCCGCGAACATTGACGGGCTTCGTGCTGTGCTCGCCCCCTTGCTGGTCCGGGCCACGGGCGGCCGCCAGCCGGGGCCGCTGGCCACCACGGTGGGGTCCCGGGTCACGGGGGTGCAGGCCGGTACGGTCCTGGCCTACCTGTCCAGCCGTGTGCTCGGACAGTTCGAAGTCTTCGGCAGCAACCCCGGACAGCTACTGCTGGTCGCACCGAACATCGTCGATGTCGAGCGGAAGCTGCAGGCGAATCCCCGAGACTTCCGGCTGTGGGTCTGCCTTCACGAGGTGACCCATCGAACCCAGTTCACCGCCGTACCGTGGCTGCGCGCCCACTTCCTCGGCGAGGTCGGCGCGTTCGTCGACGCGGGTGGCACGACCGAGGAGATCGAGGCGCGGATCCGCCGGGCGTTGCGTGACCTCATCGATGCCGTGCGGAACCCCGAGAGCCACCGCTCGGTGATCGACATGGTGCAGACACCGGCCCAGCGCGTGGTGCTGGACCGGATCACCGCGCTCATGACCCTGCTGGAGGGGCACGCGGAGTTCGTCATGGACGGCGTCGGGCCGCAGGTGGTGCCGAGCGTGGCGGCGATCCGGGCCCGATTCAACCAACGGCGTGAGGGCGGTCACCCGGTGGAGAAGTTCATCCGGCGCCTGCTCGGCGTCGATGCCAAGCTGCGCCAGTACGCCGAAGGACGCGCCTTCGTCCACGAGGTGGTCTCCCGCGTCGGCATGGCCGGCTTCAACAAGGTCTGGGACTCACCACTGACGCTGCCGCTGCTGCATGAACTCGGTGACCCGCAGGCCTGGATCGCGCGGGTCGGCGCTCGCCGAACCGCCGTCGCGCCGCCCCCCGAGGCCGGTGCTGTCGAGGGCGCGGCGCGGGTGGACCTCAGCGACATCGACGAGGTCGCGCCACCGCCGTCGTCCGCCGAAGAACCGCCGGACTGAGCGGCGCGCGGGTAGGACAGCGCCGATGGCCCCGCTCGACCCGGCGGTCGCGGCCGTACGTGCGGCCGCGCGTGGCGTCCCCGCCTGGCTCGCGTCCGGGCAGGGCGTGCAGCCGGTGAGCCTTCTCGTCGCCTGCTCGGGCGGGCCCGACTCGATGGCGCTCGCCTCGGCCGCGCGTTTCGTCCTGCCGCGCCGGGGCGTGCGGGTCGGGCTCGTCACGGTCGACCATCAGCTCCAGGACGGCTCGGCCGAGCGCGCGCGACGGGTCGCAGCCTGGGCCGTGGATGCCGGATTCGCGCCGGTGCGGGTCGAGACCGTGAAGGTCGGCGGCCGTACCGGCGGGCCCGAGGCGGCGGCGCGCGACGCCCGGTACGAGGCGCTCGTGGCGGCGGCCCGCGCGGAGAACGCGTCGGCGGTCCTGCTCGGCCACACGCGCGACGACCAGGCCGAGACGGTGCTGCTCGCGATGCTCCGCGGCGCCGGGCTGCGCGGGTTGGCCGGCATGCCGGTACGCCGGGTCCGCGACGGCGTGGCGTTCCTGCGACCGTTGCTCGCGGTATCGCGGGAGCAGACCCGGGCCGCCTGCGCGGCCGAGGATCTGCCGATCTGGCACGACCCGCACAACAGCGACCCCGCGTATCGCCGAACCCAGGCCCGGTCGCTGCTGGCCGACCTCTCCGCGCAGCTCGGCCCGGCGGTGGTCGGGAATCTGGCGCGCACCGCGCAACTCGCGGGGGCGGACGCGGCCGCGCTCGACGCGCTTGCCCGGCGCGCCGCCCGCCGGGCGCTGGTGGGCGGGACCCCCGCTGGGCTCTCGATCGACCGCCTGGCCCGGTTGCCCGACGCCGTACGGACGCGGGTCCTGCACGCCTGGGCCAGGCGGCTCGGCGTGCCCGGGTCGGCTCTGTCGCACCGGCACGTCCTCGCCCTGGACGCGCTGGTCACGGACTGGCACGGCCAGGGCCCGGTCAGCCTGCCGGGCGGCCTGACCGTGACCCGCCGGGAGGGCGTGCTGCGGGCCGGACCGGGTACGGCAGGCTTATGACCATGGGCGGTACGGGTGGGGTCGCGGGGACGGACGGGGTCAGCAGCGTGAGCGGGGCCAGCAGCATGAGCGGGGCCAGCAGCGTGAGCGGGGCCGCGGCAAACGGTGGCGGCTGGTATGCCGGCGACATCGAGCGGGTGGTGGTGACCCAGGAGCGCCTGGCGCACCGCGTGGACGAGATGGCGGCGCAGGTCGCCGCCGACTATGCCGACCGCGACAGCGTGCTGCTCGTCGGGGTGCTCAAGGGTGCCTTCGTGTTCATGGCCGACTTCGCGCGGGCGTTGGGGCGCCACGGGCGTCACGTGGAGCTGGAGTTCATGGCGATCTCCTCCTACGGCCAGGGCGTCAGCTCATCCGGGGTGGTGCGGATCCTCAAGGACCTCGACCGGGACATCGCCGGGCGTGACGTCGTCGTGGTGGAGGACATCGTCGACTCCGGGCTGACGCTGTCCTGGTTGCTGCGGTACCTGCAGAGCCGCTCGGCGGGCACGGTCCGGGTGGCGGCACTGCTGCGCAAACCCGCCGCGGCCACGGTCGACGTGCACGTCGACTACGTCGGGTTCGACATCCCGAACGAGTTCGTGGTGGGGTACGGGCTGGACTACGCCGAGCGCTACCGTGAGGTGCCTTACATCGGCGTACTTCGGCCCGCCGTCTACACCCGCTCGGGAGCATGACGTCGCGTGACGGACTGTCGCGGACCGCGGTGACGTGTCCTGGCCACTGATCGCTTACGGTGTACCGTCGAATGGCCGGAGGCCGTCGCGGTGTCCGGTCCGTACCGGATGCCCGGTGTGGTGCCTTGACGTGGCGCCTTGGATTGGGGCGAGGGCCGCCCAGGCCCGAGGCCGAATGCTTGGTGAAGCGGCTGATCCTCTGAGTTGACCGGGAGGCTGGGCGCGGTAGCGCCCGAGATCGTATGGAACGTACCCGAGGCTTCTTCCGCCGTCCCTTTGTGTGGATCATCCTGGTGATCGCGATCGCGATTGGACTGTCGACGCTGTTCACCGGCGGTGACTCCTACACGAAGGTCGACACATCGGTCGCCCTGGCCGAGCTGAACAACGGTGACGCCAAGAAGGTCGTCCTCTCCGACCGGGAACAGGATCTTCAGATCGACCTGACCCACAAGATCACCGTCTCCGGCACCGAGACTGACAAGATCCACGCCAACATCCCCACGAACTCCAACCCCGCGGTGCTCACCGAGCTGCGCGACCTGCAGAGCCAGGGCAAGATCCAGGGCGGGTTCGACGTCCGGTACACGAAGGACAACGTGTGGCTGAGCTTCCTGCTCAACCTGCTGCCCATCGCCGTACTGGTGATCCTGCTGCTGCTGTTCATGTCCCAGATGCAGGGCGGCGGCAGCCGGGTGCTGAACTTCGGCAAGTCCAAGGCGAAGCTGGTCGCCAAGGACACCCCCAAGACCACCTTCGCCGACGTCGCCGGTGCGGACGAGGCGGTGCAGGAGCTGCAGGAGATCAAGGACTTCCTCCAGAACCCGGCGAAGTACCAGGCGCTGGGCGCGAAGATCCCCAAGGGCGTGCTGCTCTACGGTCCCCCGGGCACGGGAAAGACCCTGCTCGCCCGGGCCGTCGCTGGCGAGGCGGGCGTGCCGTTCTACTCCATCAGCGGTTCTGACTTCGTCGAGATGTTCGTCGGCGTCGGCGCCTCCCGGGTCCGGGACCTCTTCGAGCAGGCGAAGGCGAACGCGCCCGCGATCGTCTTCGTCGACGAGATCGACGCGGTCGGCCGGCACCGTGGCGCGGGCCTCGGCGGCGGTCACGACGAGCGCGAGCAGACCCTCAACCAGCTCCTCGTCGAGATGGACGGCTTCGACACCAAGGGCGGCGTGATCCTGATCGCGGCCACCAACCGACCCGACATCCTCGACCCGGCGCTGCTGCGCCCCGGCCGGTTCGACCGCCAGATCGCCGTGGACCAGCCGGACATGGTCGGCCGCAAGGCGATCCTGCGCGTGCACGCGAAGGGCAAGCCGTTCTCGCCCGACGTCGACCTCGATTCGGTCGCCCGGCGTACCCCGGGCTTCTCGGGTGCCGACCTGGCGAACGTGATCAACGAAGCCGCGCTGCTGACGGCCCGCAACGACAAGCGGGCGATCACCAACGACTTCCTCGAGGAGTCGATCGACCGGGTGATCGCCGGCCCCGAGCGCCGGACCCGGGCGATGAGCGACAAGGAGAAGAAGATCACCGCCTACCACGAGGCCGGGCACGCCCTGGTGGCGTGGGCCATGCCGCAGCTCGCCCCCGTGCACAAGGTGACGATCCTGTCCCGGGGCCGCTCGCTCGGGCACACCCTGGTGCTGCCCACCGAGGACAAGTACACGCAGACCCGCGGCGAGATGATCGACACGCTCGCATACGCGCTGGGCGGTCGGGCGGCGGAGGAGCTGGTCTTCCACGAGCCCACCACGGGCGCCGGCAACGACATCGAGCAGGCGTCGCAGATCGCCCGGGCCATGGTGACCCAGTACGGCATGAGCGCCAAGCTCGGCGCGGTCAAGTACGGCACGAGCCAGGACGAACCCTTCCTGGGCCGGACCATGGGCCACACCAAGGACTACTCCGACGCGATCGCGGCCGAGATCGATGGCGAGGTGCGCAACCTCATCGAGCTCGCCCACGACGAGGCGTGGGAGATCCTGGTCGAGTACCGCGACGTGCTGGACAACATCGTCCTCGAGCTGATCGAGAAGGAGACGGTCTCGCAGGCCGACATGGCCCGGCTCTGTGCTCGGGTGCAGAAGCGCCGACCGATGGCACCGTTCAACGGCTTCGGCAAGCGCCAGCCCTCGGACCGCCCACCGGTGCTCACCCCGGCCGAGCAGGAGAGCCTGCGCGCCTCGGCCGAGTCTGACGGGCTGCAGGCCGCCAGCAACGGCGTCTCCACCGAGGGCCACCCGGCCGCGACGGGCCGCGAGGTCGGCGGGATCGGTGGGACCGCCGGGGAAGGCGCGCGCTGATCGCCACGGACGAGCTCGACAGCGGTGACGACGACCCGTTCGACGACCTGGACTACCTCGCGGCTCGCCTGGTCAACGGCGAGTTGCGGGGTGGTCCGGTAGACCGCTCGGTCGACTTGGACCGGATCGCCCGGGCCGTACGGGAGATTCTCATCGCGGTCGGTGAGGACCCCGAGCGGGAGGGGTTGCGCAACACGCCCGTACGGGTTGCCCGCGCCTATGCCGAACTCTTCGCGGGCCTGCGGGTCGACCCGGAACGGGTACTCACCACGGGGTTCGAGGCCGGCCACCAGGAGCTGGTGCTGGTCCGCGACATCGAGGTGATGTCCAGCTGCGAGCACCACCTGCTGCCGTTCCACGGGGTCGCCCACGTCGGCTACATCCCCGGGGCGGACGGGCGGATCACCGGGCTGTCGAAACTTGCCCGGCTCGTCGAGGTCTACGCCCGACGCCCGCAGGTTCAGGAGCGCCTGACCAGCCAGGTCGCCGACACGCTCATGAAGACGCTGCAGCCACGGGGCGTGATCGTGGTGATCGACTGCGAGCACATGTGCATGGCCGTCCGCGGCATCCGCAAGCCGGGCGCCCGCACCGTCACCTCGGCGGTCCGCGGCACCCTGCAGCGCGATGCCCGGACCCGGGCCGAAGCCATGAGCCTCATCCTCGGCCGCGCTTAGCCGTACGTTCTGGTCCGGTCCGCGTCAGAGCCAGCGGTCGATGGCGAAGAGCACCACGAGCGCGCAGACGAGCACGGCGTTGGGGATCAGGCAGACCAGCAGCCCGAGCCGGGGCGTGCGGTTGAGCCGGGCATCCGGCGCTGCTGGGAACAGCGCCCCGATCGTGAGCCAGCCGGCGGCCCAGGCAAGCGCGGGCAGGACGATCAAGCACAGCGGCGCCGCATCGGGCAGGCCTCGCTCCTCGTCGAGGAGGAGGAAGAGGATCACCTGCACAACCAGCACGGCCGCGGAGTAGCCACCGTAGACGGCCGCGTTCCGCAGCACGACACCCCGTACCATGAGGCGCCGCGCGTCGGACCGTGGTGCCAGACTCACGAGTCGTGAGGGTACCGGGCGAGGCGTGCGGCGGCGCGTTAGGCGGGGTCGCTACGGTGTGGGGGACCGCGGTCCGCCGGGCTGCCGCCCCCAGCGGTCAAACGCCGCCCGACAGACCGATGACGAACGTGTGATGACGGACCAACTCGTGCCCCGGACGCTGGCCCGGCTGCGCCGCACCGACCCCGCGGCGGCGCGGCGGGCCGAACGCGCCCTCGGCGAGCTGCTCGGCGACGGCGGGCTCGCCGACCTGACCCAGCACGGGCTGCAGACGTACCTCTGGTACACGCTCGCGAGTGGGCACGAGCCGCAACTGACCGCGGCAGCGCTGCAGAGCTTCTTCGACCTCTCCCAGATGCACCGGTACGCCGCGGTGGCCGGGTCGACGCAGACCAAGGAGGTGCTGCGGGCGTACGACGAGCAGGGGACGACCGCGGGAGCCCGGGCCGCGGCGCGGGCCATGGACGCCTCCGGGGTGCTGCCACCCGATCTGCCCGAGTTGGAGTGGGGCGAGCTCATGGGCCCGGTCGAGACGGACGCGTACCAGCGCATCGCCGTGACGCTCGAACTCGCGCTCGCCGCCGGTGAGCTGCGCCCCGGTGGTCGCGGCTGGCGCATGGCCCAGCAGCGCCTGGCCCGGCACCAACTGACGCTGCCCCGGCCCGAGGGTCAGCTGCTGGACCGGGTGCGGGCCGAGCGCCTGGCCACCTGGGCCGACGTCGGCGGGGCGCACCGACGCGGGCTCGCCGACGCCGTACTCGCGGATCTGCTCGTCCAGCCCGCCCCGCCGCCGGATCTCAACGAGCGCATCGCCCCGGTGCAGTGGCTGCTTGAGCTCGCGACGGGACGACCCGGGGACGAGCCCGGCATCCCGCTCACCGTCACCGGAAACCTGGCCCGGCGCGTAGTGCAGGAGGCATCGGAGCGCTTCGCCTGGTGGGAGCTGTCCGATCGGCCGCCCCGATCGGAGTCCGACATCTGGCAGCTTGCCGAGATCCGGCTCCTGATGCAGCGGGCCGGCCTGCTTCGTCGCTCGGGCCGCACGCTCGTGCTCGGTACGCGTGGCCGGGCCCTGCTCGGCGATCCGCTGGCGCAGTGGCAGTGGGCGATGACCACGCTCATCGACGAGGGCGACTTCGAGTCGGCCGCGCAGGAGGCCGGGCTGATGCTGTTGCTCAGCTCAGGCGGCATGGTCGATGCCCGGGACCTGATCAAGGAGGTCGCCGAGGTTCTCGGTAGCTCCGGCTGGCGCGACACGGGCGACGGCACACCACCCGAGGAGCTCGACGTGAGCCGCGCGGTCTGGGACCTGCTGCGCCGGTGCGAGCTCTGGGCGCTCGTGGGCGAGGAGCGCGGGCCGAGCTTCACGACGCGGGTGCGGCTCTCCGACGCCGGCATCCGGGCGGCGCACACCGCACTGCGACTGCTGGCTCTGCGCCCGCGCCTGGAGTCCCCCTGACCGACCGGTCGGCGCAGATGGCGGACGGGGCGTCCGCCACGGTGTGAGGTCCGGCTCTTTGGACGTGGGGTGAGGCTGGTTCGGCCGCGTATGTCCGCCGTACCCGACGCCTGGTTTGAGGCATTCGCGAAGCGCCCCGCGGAGCAGGTCGCGACCTTCGAGGCGGTGCGGCGCGTCCTGCTCGGTTGGGGCGCCGCTGGGGCTTACCCTCGCGGCGTGGTCGCGCGGTCCCTGCTCACCCGTTCGCACATGCCCCGGTGGCATGTCGGGGTGTTCCGGGGTCGCCACGGCGCGCCGCAGGCCGTCCAGGACGCCCTGTTCGATATCGAGCTTCGCCCGGAACGGCGGTTCTACCGGCAGATCGTGCAGGCATTGACCTCGGTGATGCTCGGCGGCGACCAGTTGCAGGCCGAGCTCGCGGTGAGCCGGGTGCTCGGTGTGATCTGGTCGAGCGATCCCCAGCGCGACGGCTCGGCCGAGGAGGTCTTCGCGAGCGGGCTCATCGAGTACGCCCGGCAGCAGGGTGGCCTGCTCGCGGCCGCGAACCTGCTGCGCGTACTCGCGGCGCTGGGAACCGTACGGGAGGTGCGCGAGGCGGCCGGTGAGGCGTTGACCGTACGGACGGTACCGCCCTCGGGTTGGGCGCCAGCCGTGGGTGAGGTGACGGTCGGGCGGTGCTGGGTCGCCGAGGACGAGTTCGGCGACTACGCGACCGTCCTGGTGGAGTTCGCGTACGGTTCGGTGCGCTCCACGACGCGGCACGGCGTCGCGGTGCACGTGGACCGGGTTGCCCAAGGGGCAGCGGTGGATGTCACGCTGGTCGATGACGTCGACTCCGCCGAGCTGGAGCTGAGGCTCGGCGCCGAGCATGCGAGCGACGAGTTCCGGCGGGTCGAGCCGGGGTGGGCCGGTGCGGTGCTGGAGCAGGCATTCGCACACACCGATCTAGCGCCGTCGACGCCGGTGGCGCCCGGATTCGCGTCGCTGCGGGCGCTCGCGCTGGCCCGGGTGCGGTCGCTGCCCTCGTCTCCGCTGGCGGTGTCCAACGGCCCGGAGGCGTCGCCCCTGCAGCGTGACGCGATCGTGGCCGAGTTCTGCCAGACGCTGGAGCTGTCCTCGTCGCTACCGTCGGTGGCCCCCTCGGCGGTCTCCTGGGTCGCCGCCCGGCTGCTGGACTTCGCAGTACGGATCGACCCGCGTGATCTGCTGCGGGTCAGCCCGGGCCGCGCCGAGGCGTTCCTCTACGACTGGCTGCCGGCCGCCATCCGGGACCACCCCGGCGCCCCCGCGCCGGAGGTGATCGGGGCGGTGCTGCGCGTCTGGTCGGCGTGGTCCGCCCGTCAGGGCGGAACTCCCCTGCTGACCCGCGACTCGCTGGCCCGGGCCGTCGACGAGATCGTCGAGACCTACGTCGCCCAGGCCACGGTCTTCGCCGCGTAGCCGGCTCTGGCCGCTCGGCTGATGATCGGCTTCGCACGCTGCGGCTACCGTTGGCGGGCGTGAAGCAGACCGCAACGAAGCCCAGTCACAGCCGCACCCCGCTGGTATTCGCCATCCTCGGCCTGCTCGCGGCGGCCATTGCCGGCGGAACGTACTACTACCGCGAGCTGCGGCACACCTCCAGCACCCGCACCCCGGAGGCGACGGTCGCCGGGTTTCTCACCGAGGTCTTCGCGCCGAAGCCGGACCAGCAGAAGCTCGCCGGACTCGTCTGCGACGGCTGGGCGCCGCAGGACGCGGTCAAACAGACCACCGACCAGATCCCCAACGGGGCGCGGGTCGGCTGGCAGGACATCAACCTCGTGAGCACCGACAACGACCACGCCATCGTGGTCGCGACGATCACCCTGACGCCCTTCCAGGACGTCGACCCCAGTGACTTCCACCCGTGGCGGTTCAGCCTCATCGACCAGAACGACTGGAAGGTCTGCGGGGCCCACCCCGTGGCCGGCTGAATCTCCTACGGACAGGCCGCTGCCTCGCTCTGTGGCATCGCGACGCTCGGTTGACCGGTCGCCGCCGGCCCGTCCGTGGTGACCCTCGGCGTGTCCCGGGCCGCTTCGCGCAGCAGGCGGTGCATCGCCGCTCGTCGTCGCTCCGACGCCACGATGGTCGTGGTCGTTGTCCCCAGTTCGTTCTGCTCACCCATGTACACGCTCCCCCGTGTCGATGGCGCTCGCCAGGCAGGCTACCGGCAGGCACGGACGTTCCGCTACCCCGGCCACTTATCCACAGGATCGAGTTTGGGCGTAGCGAGGGATGGGCGTGCTCCGATAGCGTGTGGGCCAGCCCGGCCGGTTGTTTCGGGGAGGTCGCAACGCGATGGGCACACATCGGTCGTCGATGGCAGACTCGACGGACTGGGGGCAGCACTCGATCTGGAGCATCTGGGCGATGCTGGCACCGGAGTCGCGCGCGAACGGCGAGATCGCAACGGCGATGTGGTCGCGGATGCGCACCGTATGCGAGGAAGAGGCGGACCAGATCGAGCTCGCGCTGAGCAAGCTGGCTCAGGCGTGGCCGCCACCGCAGCCCGCCGCCGTCGCCTTCCAGGAGATGGGCTCCCAGTTGGTCGCTGCGATGCGCTCCACCGCGTACACGGCACTGCGGAACGGACCGATCGTGGACTCCATCACGACGGCGATCGCGGCCGCCCGGGACCACGTGCACAGCCTCGTATCCGAGGCGAACGAGCTCCGGGAGATCGAGGCGCGCAACGGCGTGGAGGAGGCGAACCAGCTCTACGCGGCTCGCCACGGGGGCGAGAGCACGACGTGGTGGCGCAACGGTCTGGACGGCCAGGCCCAGCAGATCATGGCCAACCTGGAGAACGTCATCGTCCGCGACACAGCCTTCATCCGCCCCGAAAAGCCGTTCGACTTGCAGGTAGGCGGGCATTGGGAAGACCCACCGACCGAGCCAGGGCGGGTCGGCACGGAAGGCAATAGTCTCTTGCGTGGCAGCGATGCTCTTGCTCCCACGGGCTGGGGTGGGATGGCGTCTCCGGGCGGGGGCGAAATAGGCTTCCCGGGCTCCGGTGCGACCCAGCTTGATGGAGAGTTTCCGGGGCCCGGCTCGGCGCCGGTTAGGAACGTTGGTGGAACATGGCCGAGCGGTTCGTTTGTGGACACTCCTGCCGGCTCGGTACTAGCGCCGGGCGGTCAAATCGGAGCACCCGGCACGGGTAACGCCGCTGGTGCTCCTTTGGTGCCGGGCGTAATTGCGGCGGTTCCGGCACCAGGCATCTTGCCGGCCACATCTGCCGGTGCCGGTGTGGCGGCACGGACGAGCGGGTCTGCGATCGCACCGATGGTTCCGCCTGTCGCTGGCCAACCTGGCGCCGCGGACGCCAAGGCCGGCAATGGGTCGCCACGGCGACGACGCGGGTTGCCGAGCGTGTTCGAGACGACCGAGGGTCCGCCAGCGGTGATCGTCCCACCCGAAGAGCCGCAGGTGCACTACCCCGGTCCGGGCGTGATCGGGATCGATCGGTGACGCCGCTCGTCGGTCCAGTTATGGTCGTAGTACAACGGCTGGCGGCCGCCGTCGCGTCCCTCGTGCTCGCTTCGGGTGTGGGGCTGTCAGCGGGCGACGACATTCGCGGTCAGCAGTGGCACCTGGACTTCCTTCACCTTGACCGAGCCCACGAGATCAGCACTGGCAAGGGTGTCATCGTGGGAGTCGTCGACACAGGAGTGGACGGAGGGCATCCTGACCTGGCTGGCCAACTGCTGCGGGGCGCTGACTTCAGCGTGGAGCACCTCTCAGATGGTCTCACCGATCGCGACGGACACGGCACGGCGATGGCCGGTCTGATCGTGGCCAATGGTCGCGCAATCGGTGTTGCGCCGGGTGCGAAGGTCCTGCCTGTGCGTCACTCCACATACAGCAGCACGGCGCTCGGCGCCGACGAGGCCGTGGACTGGGCGGTTGACCATGGGGTGACGGTGCTGTGCCTTGCCCTGTCCTACCCGGATCCTGACTCAAGGCTCCGAGCTGCGATCGAGCGCGCTATTGCCAGGGATGTCGTTGTGGTGGCGGCCGTCGGCAATGTCCCGGACAAGCCCGGCTACCCAGCCTTATACCCCGGCGTTGTCGGCGGCGTTGGCACGGATCGAAACGGCGAACACGCTCGTATATCCATCGTCAGTCCCGCTGCGGTGCTCGCAGCGCCGGCCGTCGATATCATGACAACGCGTTCACGCAGTGTGGTTCCTAGCGGTTACGGAACTGGTACGGGCACCAGTGATGCGACGGCGATCATTGCGGGGGTGGCGGCACTGGTGCGCTCGAAGTTCCCCGACCTGTCGGCCGAAGAGGTCATCCACCGGATGACAGCGACGGCCGACGACCGGGGCGCGCCGGGGCGCGACGACGAGTACGGGTACGGCATCGTGGATCCGGTTGCCGCATTGACCGCCGACGTCCCGCCGCTGCATCCGCCGACAACACCGGTGGCGAGCCCGACCGACGCGTCCGGCGGCGGCGATGGTTCCTCGACCCCGCTGGTCGTCGGCGCTGGCGCAGCGATCGTGGGGGTCGCCATCCTCATCGTGGTCGGCCTGGTGCTCGCGCTCCGGCGCCGGTGAGCCATGCGGCCGGCGGATGCGATGGTGTCAGGCGGCCGACTGAGGCGTGGTCGCTACTCGTCGCGGCGGGCCTCGATCCGGTCGGTTGGGGGTGGGCGGCGGTCCAGTGTGCTTGGCTGGTAGAGGGCCATCCGACGGTACGGGCGCAGCAGCAACCACCCGGCGATGCCACAGGGCAGCACGAGCACGATCTGCAACCAGCCGGGCGCCGCGGGTTGCTGCGGGAGGACGACCACCGCGCAGGCGAGGATGAGCAGAGTCATCAGGCGCGTCAGCACAATCCGAGCCAACGACACGTCGCCGGATCGCGCAATGAACTATTGCCATCGCTTGGTGGTCAAACCGATCAGTCCACGTCATCGGTTCGCCACCTGACCTGGCTTCGGCGCGCCGCCTTCTCCCGGTACATGGCATGGTCGGCCGAGCGGATGAGCTGGTCCGGGTCCCGCCCGCTCTCCGCGGACATGACGCCGATGCTGACCCCGACGGTAGCCCCGTCGACCTGGTCGTACGCGCGCGTCAGCTCGGTCACGACACACGAGCGGATCACCTCGGCGTCGGCCATGCTCGCCCCGACGAGCAGGATCACGAACTCATCCCCGCCAAACCGGCTCACCACGTGGCGACGCCCGACACACCCGTCCAGCCTGCGCGCTACCTCGACCAGCAGCCGGTCGCCTGCGTCGTGGCCGTACCGGTCATTGATGCCCTTGAAGTCATCGAGGTCGCAGAAGAGCAGCACGCACGGGGTGCCGAGGGCGACCTCCGCCCGCAGGCGATCGACGAACTCCCTGCGGTTGGCCAGGTGCGTGAGGGGGTCGTGGGTCGCCTCGTGGGCCAGGGCCCGCTCCGCCTGGGCCCGTTGCGTCGCGAGCAGGCCGATCCGGACCATCACGAGCGCGGAGATCAGCACGCCCTGCACCAACAGCAGCAGCCCCGAGGTGCGACCATGCATCAGCTCGCGAATGCCGATGACGCCGGGGATCACGGCGAGCGCGACGCCGAGGAACGCTAATCGCGCGGGAGACAGGCGCTCGGGCTGGCTGGCCTGCTGAGCACTGGCGAGGCCGGGCCCGGCCGGGTCGAGCCCGAAGAGCCCGACCGCGGTGAAGGCGCCCATGAACAGCATCTGCGAGATCGTGGCCGCGGGCGGAGTTCCCCCGACGGCCCCCAGGACGTTGCCGGCGATCGCCAGCGCGATCGAGACGAGCAGCCAGATCAGGGCCGGCACGTGCCCGTCGGCGTCGCGCACCAGCCGCATGAGGGCGCCGAGGACACCGGTGAGCGCGAACACGACCACGAACAGGTCCACCTGTGCGGGGAACCCGGTGTCGGTGCTGACCCGATGGGGCAGGACGCCCCACAGCACGCTGCCCGCGGCGAAGGCGATCACCGCGGCGTCGATGATGCCGCCGAGGTCGCTGACTCCGCGCCGGACGACCACAGAGAGCGCGGCGGCCAGCACCAGGCCGTTGCCGACGGCGTCGACGAGAAGGCTGGCGTCGTGCCCCTCGGGAAACAGCATCAGGACATTGACACCAACGAAGAGAACCAGGGCACATACGAGCAGCGTCCACGGCCGGCGCTGTCGCCGTTCCACCCGGCGACGGCCGAACGTCACACATCCCGCGGCACCGATGGCCAGCGCGAGCTGGACGATGCCGCGCCACAGCTCGGGCAGCACCGGGTAGACACCGATGAGCACGACCGCGATCGCCCCGAAGGCGCGCAGCAGCCCGGTGTCCCGCCTCTCTCGTCGTGCGCCGCCGGCAGCGTCCACCACACGCGCCCCCACGATCCGAGCAGCTCCGCCACCGTGGCCCTCTTCGGGGCCCAGCCTAGGGCGGCGTGATCGGCTGCGGACCGGAAAGACGAGCCGTCACCCGGTCCCGTGGGCATGGGAGCCTCGCGGCGCTGGGGATCCGACCGCAGCGCGGACCGGCGGCGGTACTTACGGTCTGCCCGAAGCCAGCCAGGCGGCACGCTCTCCCTCCAGCAGGACCGTACGTGGGCTCATCCGTTGACGTCGATGGAGCCGCAGGTCGCCTCGGCGATCGTCTCCGCGCCCTCCTCGCCCACCCGGCCCGGCGGCCACAGCTGGGCGTGCAGGTCGTAGACGCCCGGCCTCAGGTTGGCCGGCAGCTCCACCGATTGCGTACGGCTCGTCGTTCCAACGGGCAGGACCAGCGCGTCGGAGCCGCCAGAGCGGGTCGATACGTCCACAGCGCCACCGGCGTAGAAGCCGGCGCCCACGCCGACCGTGCCCGCGCGTGTGGTCGTGTAGTGGTAGGTGATCTCGATGACCGCGCCGCGGCGCGCGCTCGCCGGCGGCTTGTCGCATACGACCGTCACCTCGCCTTTGGCGAACGGTGCTGGCGCTGCCGCGAACGGGAGCCAACCGCGATCACTCGCCAATTGGAGGTACCCGAGCACCAGCCCGGCTACCGCGATGACGAATCCGATCGTCGCGCCCAGCCTCGAGAAGGACGTACGGCTGCTCGACGGGCGTGCTTGGTCGACGGCCACCGGACGAGTCTGTGCATACCACCGAGCCACGTCAAGCGTTGTGCCCGACTCGCGGCGGCGCCCATGTCCTTGCGTGGCACCGACCCGGTCTCGCGGTCGGCGGGTCGCGGTCGTTTCAGGCCGGTCGTCGGTGTCCGGGAGATTGACCAGGCCGATAACCTCAGTCGCGTGACGAGTGATGAGCCGCCAGCGGGTCCGGCGCCCATGTCGGCGGCCCCCCCGGCGGTGACCGCGCGAGGGTCGCACCGGTTGCGCAACGTGCTGTTGATCGCTGCGGCGTTCGTGATCGCGCTCGGGGTGGCAGCGGGCGGCACGCTCTTCTATTTCTACGACAAGTCGACCGCGATCGACCGCAGCACGCCCGAGGTCGCCAGTCGTCAGTTTCTCGACGCCGCCCTTGTGCGCAAGGATCCGACGCGGCTGCGCCTATTCATCTGTCAGTCCTGGTCCGCGAACGAGGCCATCGCCACAACGGGAATCCCCGGAGTGGGAGTGGTGGTGACCTGGGGCGACACCGTCGCGACCACCACCGGTGATGCGGCCACCGTCACTGTGCGTGTCGTGTTTCGGGTCCCGGTCGCGGGCGGCGTGGACCAGGATGCACAGATGTGGACCCTTCAGCTGGTCGATGAGGACGGCTGGCGGGTGTGCGGCCTCACCAAGCAGTCGTCACTCAACCCATAGCTGGTCGACGGAGACCTCGGTCGATGTAGGCGTCGACCCGTCGATGCCCCAGGCGTACCAGGCCGACTCCGCGCAGACGCGGACGCACGCCGTCCCGGAGTGGCTCACGTGGACGTCCGATACCGCGCGAAGGTCCCTGAGGTAGCCGTCGTCCACGGCCTGGATCACTCGCCGGCCCATGACCGGCCCGCTCGCCAGGACGGCGGCGGGCTGCCGGGACAGCGGCGCGTCGAGCGGCTGGGACGCGTCGACGCCGACCGGCTCGGCCTCCTCGACCCAGACCCGGTCGATGGGAACGAGAACCGCGAACGTCTCGATGCGGCGCAGCTCGGCCCGGTAGTAGTCCTGCTCGGTGAGGACCGGGATGAAGGTCCGGCTGCCCTGGACGACGGCGTCGTCGGCACGAAGGTCCCCGCGGAAGCCGACGCCCGGTACGCCGATGATCACCCGCCGGCCGCGCACCCGGGGGTAGCGGGCCGCGGGCACGGCCACGATCGGCGGTGGGCCGGCGAGGTCCATCACGCGCCGCCGTCGAGCGGTACGCCGACCTGCGCCATGAACACGGCCGGGTCGACCGCGCCCGCGGAGCTGCGATCACCGTCGAGGTGGACCTCGAAGTGCAGGTGCGGACCCGACGAGTGGCCGGACGAGCCCACGAAGCCGATCACCTCGCCGGCCGCGACGCTCTGCCCAGCCGACACCAGCGGCCGCGAACCCATGTGGCAGTAGCGGGTGATGACCCGACCGGCGTGCAGGATGTCGACGTACCAGCCGCAGCCGAGCACCGACAACCCACCGTCGCTGTCGCACGTGTAGAAGCCGCCGTTGGCCAGATGGGCGTTGCACTTGGAGATGATCACCAGCCCCGATGCCGCGGCACGGATCGGCGTGCCCCGGGCGACCCCGATGTCCACCCCCTGGTGCGTGGGGCGCGACGCGGTGCGGAAGCCCGAGACGATGGGACCGCGGACCGGCAGGGTCCATCCCGAGGCGGCGATGTCGTAGCCCGCCGCGCACCGCAGCGCCGCCTCGTACCCGGCCGCCCGCCCGGCGCCACCCGTGAGAGCATCGACCACCTTGGTCGCGAGCGGCTCGTGTTTGGCGTAGGCGTCCGGGAACGCGCTGACCTGCACGCGTTGCGCGGCGACCGTGAGCGGCATCGACTCCCAACCGTCGATGGTCAGCAGCTTCTGGTAGAACTTGTGCGCCTGGTAGGCGGGGTCGGCGAGCTGTTCGGGCGTGCCCCAGCCCTGGCTCGGGCGCTGCTGGAACACTCCGATCGAGTCGTGGTCGTTGGCGGCACCGAGGTTGGGCAGGTTCTGCAGGCGCGACTCCTGCAGCGCGGTCGCGACGGCGATGACCCAGCCGCGCGGCGGCACGTGCATGTCCTGACCCACCCGGACGATGATCGCGGCGATGCGGACCTGGTCCTCGACGAGTTCGGCGATCTGGGGCATGGGACCCGCCGGGTCGACGGGCACGCTCGTGCCGCAGCCCAGTGCCGTGTAGGTCGAGGCGTCGTCGCCGAAGAGCCCATCGAGCAGCGCGAAGGCGGTACCGAGCAGGCAGAGCAGCACGGCGGCGACGGCCGCGCCGGTAGCGACGAGCGCGTGGCGCACACCGCGCCGGATCGGGCGGGTCATCCGGTCTCCCGGTCCACCGTGGCGACCAGCCAATTGGTGCCCGACCTGGCCAGGGTCAACGCCAGAGCGTCGTGCACCCCGATCGGGACCAGCACCTCGGCGTAATCGTCGGCGCGTTGGCGGATCGTCGGTTGCCCGATGACGGCGCTCGGAGGGACGTCGAGCGGGTCGACAGCGTTAAGCCGTTCGATGAGATCGGCGGTGGCATACGGTCGCATCCCGTCGAGCCACTCGGACGCCGGAAGGTCGCGGCGCAACCACGCCGTCGCGAAGCCCGTTGCGCTCGCCAGCACCGTGCCGTCGTCGTGGAAGGAGTTGGGCTCCTCGTCGTCAGCGCTGTCGTTGCCTTCGGTGTCGGTGGCCGGTGCGACGGTGTCGACAGGACGTGGCAACGGTTCCACCGTGCGGCGATGGTCGGCGGCGAGCCGGGCGACGACGAGGACCGCCACCACGATGAGGATCAGAGCGAGTGAGACCGAGCTCCGCAGCCCGATGCGGCGCAGGGCGCCGCCCACCTTGAGGCGAAGAAGCGACGCGGGGGCCATGGCGGCTCGCTACTGCTCGCCGCCGGCCTCGACCCGGCCGGGCCGGGCCGCAGGCTCCACAGTGGTCACCGGGCTTCGACCCGGGCGGTAGAGGGCGAAGCCCGCCTCGACCGTGGCGGGCTCGCTCCATCCTTCGCCAGTGCGCTCGGGGATCCGGCGGGTCGGTTGCTCAGGCAGTCGGGGTTCCGGGGGCGCTGGCGCGCCCCCGGCCCGTGGTGTGTCGGGGCCGGGGTCGCCGGCCGTGACCCGTCCGTCCAGGGGCGGGTCGGCCCGCAGCTCCACGCGCGGGGCGGGCCGGTCTGCCGCCACAGCCGGCACTCGGCCCGGGTCGGTCGGGGTCGCCGCGACGGCAGCGGCAGCCGCCTCGGCCTGCCGGGCCGCGCGCCGCTGGAAGAGGCCACCGGCCGCGATCGCGGCGAGCGGGTCCTTGCCCCCGAGTTGGGTGATGCGCCGGTAGGGCCGCAGCAGCAGCCATCCGACGATGCCGCAGAGCAGCACGAGCACGACCTGCAGCCAGCCGGGGATCGTGGGCGTGTTCATGATGAGGTCGACGGCGTGCAGGTAGATGGCGGCGCCGGTGCCGAAGACGACGATGTTGAACAGGGCCGCCACGACCGAGTGCGTCAGGCGCCGGAAGCCGCCGGACGCCGGCCGCAGGATCCCGACCGTGCCGATGATCGGCGCGGCGATGACGGCCCAGCGGAAGATGAGGAAGCCGAGCAGGACCAGCAGCGACGCCGTCAGGTCGAACATGGCGAACATGAGCGCGGAGAGCAGGGCGATGAAGCCGGCGCCGATGCGCTCCATGCCGTTGGTGCCCTGCAGGTACTGGTACGCCTCGGGATCCTCGGTCTTGATCTGCTCCGCGATCCGCATCCACTCGTCGGCCTTGTCCCTGATCAGCTCATCCCGGGACTGGGGACTCGATCGCGCGTCCTGCAACTCCTCCCACGTGAAGGTCCGCGCGACATAGAGCGCGTAGCCATATTTCTGAGCTGTGACGCTGTCCGCGGAGCCGAGCATGCCCCGGAGCCAGTTGCGGTAGAGCATCGTGTCGACCGCCGTATCGCTGGCCCGGAGCGCGGGTGAGCGGTGGTCGACGCAGGCATCAGGATTCGGTAGCGGGCACTCGTCGGCCGGCGTGGTCTGCGCTGGCGGACCGACTGCGTTGTGGACGCTCGTCAGCGAGGTGACGAGTGCGGAGTCCGCGATCCGGGCGCTCTGCACGGGCCAGGCCGCGAGGGCCGTGACCACCACCATGACGAGGATCGCCCATCCCGCCGTGGTCATGGCGAGGCTCATCTGGGCCTGCCGCGAGCGCCAGAGAAGATAGATGCCGACGATCGCGAGCGTGACCCCACCGAAGACGGTGAAGACGCGTTGGTAGACCGACTTCGTCGCCTGCTCCACGAGCGGGTCGGCCCAGCCCCACATCGTCCCGGGGTCCCACGCCCGTTCGCGCAGCGCGTTGGCGGCACCGATCACGCCGACCGCGGCCATGAACTCGCCGTTGGCGACCGTGTTCTCGAACTTGTAGTCCGGGTGCATCAAGGTCTGCGCACAGCCGATGTCGTAGGTTGTATAGGCGTAGCCGGCATATCCGGAGGTCGTATAGCGCCCCACGAAGCCGGGCCTCTTCGACTCCGGGGGACGCTGCGCGAACCAGCCGCCGAGGCCGGAGTCCGGCGTGTCCGGGGGAGGTGGGTTCAGGCACGTGGCTCGGGCACCGACCACCTCGGGCAGTCTCTTGACGCAGCCGCCGGGGTCGACCTGCCACTCCTCCACCGAGCAGAGGGAGGCCGCGAGCCCTGCCGTGGCTGCGGCCGCTGACGACGGTAGGTGGGCCGACGCCGGTTGTTGCGGAAAGACGATGACCGCGAAGGCGATCACAGCCAGCGTCGCCAGGCGCGTGAAGAGTCGACCCGCCACCGTCTAGTCCCCAGAGCCGAAGCCGCGGGCCGGTGGGGCCGACGCGGGGCGTGCCGGGTAGGGCGGGGCGGAGGCCGGCCGCGCTGACGTGGGCGAGGGCAGCGCAGGGGCCGCCGACGTCGGTGGGGAGGAGACGGGCGTCGGGTGCCCGCCAGCCGGGTCCGCGCCAGAGCCCGAGCCGGGCACCGAGGGCGTGGTGTCCAGGTAGGAGAGCAAGTCGGGCACCCAGGAGACGTCGATGCGTACCTTCTGCACGCGACCGTCCACGTCCCGCATCACGAACTCCCGGAACCCCAACCGCTCGTGCGAGGCAGCGTCCACTTGCGACAAAGACGCGAGCACGGCCTCGTACCCGTCGTCCACCGGCACCCGCAGCAGCCGCAGCGCCTCGGCCGCCACCTCGGCGTCCTCGGCGATGCGCCCGACGAAGACCGTCGAGACGAGGTTCTGCACGTCCAGGCCGAGGATGTCTCTCGGGTTCTGGGAGGCGACCAGCGCGGCGAGGTTCCACTTGCGAGAGTCGCGCGCCAGCCGGACCAGGAAGGAGCGGCCCGACCGCCAGCCCTCCATGAAGTGCGCCTCGTCGAGACCGACGAGCTTGCGCGAGGAGATCGGGCCGCCGTACGACCGTCGCACCGCGAGGCGGTGGGCGGTGTGCAGCATCGGCAGGGCGAGCTGCTCCTCGGCCGACCAGTACTCGCGCTCGATCTTCAGGTCGGGCAGGCGCAGCCCGGCCATGGTGATGACGGTGAGCACCGCCTGGTCGGCAAGGATCCCTGGGGGCGGGGAGCCGAAGAAGAGCATCGCCAGCGGCATCTCTGCCGTGTCCAGCAGCAGGTGCCCGAGCTCGACGGCCGGGGCGTCGCCGGCGGCCTGCAGGTGGGTGATGATGTCGTCCAATGTGGACGTTTCTTCGGCCGGCACACCACGTACGGCGTGGCGCAGGAAGGTGGCGGTCGACGCCTCGCGGGAGACCTGCGGCGGCAGCAGCATCGAGCAGATGTCCTGCACGAGCATGCGCCGCTCGGCGCGTGCATTCGACACCGCGATGCCCCACTCCTGCTCCCCAGCGGGACCGTCCACGTAGTGCTCGCGTTGTGGCGTCGGGATGAGCGCATAGGGGGCCAGGGTGCCCTGTTCCGACCCGGTGAGGTTCAGCACGCGGGAGAAGGGCCGCAGTTCCGGCATCTGGGTTAGCCGAGCCAGCGGGCCGGACGGGTCGAGCAGTGTCACCTGTACGCCGCGTCGGGACGCAAGGTACCCGAGCGCACCGAGCAGGGTGGACTTGCCGCCACCGGGCTCAGCCACGAACACGGCCAGCCCCGACCGCTCGCGTACCTCCATCGGGAAATGCAGGTCGAGGAAGACGGGGCGGCGCGACGTCCCGGAGGTCCGCCCGATCAGGTCGCCGCGACGATCGCCCACTGTGGACGCCGCCTGCGGCACCGCGGCCGCGAGAAGCTTGACCGGCATGCGACGCAGGTACCCGGTCGAGGCCAGCGGCTCGCCGGGAACGAACTCGCGGGCCAGGGCATCCTGCCCTTTCGGGTGTTGCAGCGAGATCCGCAGATCCCGCTGGTAGGTCTGGATGACCCGTCGGGTGCGCTCCAGACACTCCTCGCGGGTGGTGCCCGAGACGGCGAGGCGGTGCCACCCATGGGCCCTGGTCGAGTCGACCGGCAGCCCGGTGGTCATCTCATCGCCGAGGACGAGGGCGCGCTGGGCCAGGCGCTCCAGTTCCGGTGGCGCGTCCATGCCGTGCTCGGCGTAGTCCAGTTGCTGCGAACGGATCATGCGCAGCCGGTGCTCCAGGTTGCGGAACGAGTCGCCGGGGCCCAGAACGTCCACTCTGGACGATATCTCCATGGGGAACGGCAGGCGCTCGTGGAAGTGCAGCCACGGTTCATGCCGCTGCGGGATCTCCAAGGGTTCCATGCGTCCGACGGTCAGCACGGCGACGTGGCGTTCCTCGCCGGTGAGCCGGTTCACCAGTCGCGTGGTCGCACCGTAGGGCGATCGGAACCGCTCGACCTGCTCGGTCAACGCGAGCAGGTCGCCCTTGCCCCACTGGGGCAGCCCCAGTGCGGAGACCAGCCGCGGCGGCGACATGCCCAACGCCACCGAGCGGTAGAGCAGCCACTCGAGCTCCGCCGGGGTCACCCGCCGTCCGCGCATGCCGAACGAGCCGAGCACCTCGTCGAACTGCTCCACCATGCGCGCCCAGCGCTTGCGCTCGGCCCCGCCCGATCCCTTGCGGCCGAAGCGTTCCGCGAGCGTGTCGCCGAGCGTCCGACGCGCGAACGAGATGCCCAGATACGTCTGTCCCTCAGCATGGCTGAGCGAGAGCAGGTGGCGCTGCGCGCCGACGAGGTGGTCACCCCACGACGGCGCTCCCGCCACGTCGGGCAGCGGCTGTGGCGTGTTCTGGTCGAGCGTGCGCGCCCAGTCGTCGGCGGCGAACGGGCGCGTGGTGCGGCGCAGATGCAGCCGGAAACCCGCCAACCCCGCGTACTGCTCCGACATCGCGACGATCATCGCCTCGCGGTCCAGGTCGGGGCGAAACGCCCACCGCACCTCGGGCAGCCAGTACCACGCGGTTACCATCACGCGGGTGAATGTCAGGTGTCCGGCGATCTCCGTGAGCGCGAGCTCGGCGACGGGGTCGCGGTCACGGTGGATCGGCCGGTCACCAGCCCGTACGGGTGCGCCCTTCCCGCCTCGGCGCGGCTGCGCCGGCAGCGGCTCGCGGGCCGGCACCCGGGCGGGGGCGGGCGCCACGGGCACCCGGGCGGGCACGACCGCGGGGAGGTTGCTCGGCGGCTGACGCGGCTGCGCCGGTACCGGCTGGGCGGGTTGGCGGGGCGTGGGCGCGGGTCCTCCGAACAGATCGAAGAACGGAGAGTCGACATCGGCGCTCCGCAGCGTCGATGGCCGTTCCGGCGTGCGGGCGCGGGGCGGCGCGAAGCTGGGACGCGCCTGTGGCAGGCCGGCGACCGGGGTCGGCGCGCGCAGGACAGCCGGAGGCCCGGCCGGCGGGGCGTCGTCGTAGTACTCGAGGTCGTCGTCGAAGCCGAACCCGAGTGTCTCCCCGCCCCGGTTGGTCTGTGTCATGGCAGCCGTTCCCGGATGGTGACCTTGCCGGCGACGAGCCGGGGCAGGCGCTGCTCCTGGGCGAGCGCCGCGTTACCGGTGCGGCGCCAGTCGGTCAGCGCGGTGCGGATGACGGTCCGGGCGGGACGGTCCGGGTCGACGTATCGCCAGATCACGGACGTGGTGACCATCGACAGCGCGATCTCCCACGCCGGCACCGGGTCGAACCGGAACGTGAACAGATAATGGATGCCCATATAGAGCGGCACCAGCAGAAGGAAGACGCCGTACTGGGCGTAGGGGAGCTGGAACGGCAGGGTATACCCCGGAGGGCCCAGGTAGACGAGCCTGGCCCGGTAGATGTCGTCGTCAGTCCGCAGCCGCATCGTCAGCTCCCGCTCACCGCATCGCTTGCCCGGTGTCTCCTGCCTGGGTCGACGCCGGCGCTACTTCGCGGTACCGAAGATCAGCTCGACCAGGCCCTGACCGAAGAAGAAGAGCGCGCCCGCGCCCACAATGAACGCGAGCCCGATCATCGCGATCGCGGAACTGGTGAGAACCTTCGACATCTCGCCCTTGCCGGCGCGGCTGATGAAGACGACGCCGAGGACCGCGAGCAGGATCGGCACCACCTTGGTGGTGATGAAGTTGACCACGCCACTGGTATTGATCAGGTTCGGTGACGGTGACGGCGACGGTTCCGGTGCGGCTTCGGCGACGAGGCGGACCGCCTTGCTCAGAAGCGTCACCGCGGGCTGCGCGGCCACCATGACCACTCCTGCGAACTGCGCGAGCGTCGACATCTTCACCCTCCCCGGGACCACCCTGGCGTCCAGACTGCCCGACAACGGCTCCCAGCGGAACCACCGTCGAGCGGAAAGACGGACCACGACGGTACGCCCTGCCGGACCGACGATTTCCAGCGTCAGGAGCATCGCACCCGGGCGCCAGAGCGCCCACGCCGGAACAAGAGAATATTCCACTCCGTACGTCTCACGTGACCGGTCGACCTGATGAACCGCGGTGTCGGGCACGGGACCGTTTAGCCCCTCCGGCGGGTCCGCACCGGCGCATGCTGCGCGCTCCCTGGACCCGCCCGGGACTCACGCTGTGTAACGTCCTTACCGTGAGCCGAGACTCGACCAGCGGGCTGCCGAGCCCGGTCAACGGGACCGCCATCGTCATGGGCGTGCTCAACGTGACCCCGGACAGCTTCTCCGATGGCGGCCGCTTCACCGACCTGGAGGACGCGGTCGAGCACGGGGTCGCTATGCGTGACGATGGAGCCGATCTCGTCGATGTCGGTGGCGAGTCGACCCGGCCCGGCGCGCAACGCATCGACGCGCCGACGGAGATCGCTCGCGTGGTGCCCGTGTTGCGTGAGTTGGCCCGCCGGGGCGTCTCGACCAGCATCGACACCACGCGGGCCGACGTGGCGCGGGCGGCGATCGCGGCCGGGGCGAGCGTGGTCAACGATGTCTCCGGTGGGCTCGCCGACCCGGGCATGGCGGCGGTGGTCGCTGAAGCCGGCGTGCCGTGGGTTCTCATGCACTGGCGCGGGCACTCGCGCCGGATGCAGGACCTGGCCCAGTACGACGACGTGGTGGTTGAGGTACGGGACGAGCTGTCGCAGCGGGTCGCCGCGGCGCTCGCGGCCGGGGTCGACCCGGGCCGGATCATCCTCGACCCCGGGCTGGGCTTCGCCAAGCGCGCGGAGCACAACTGGCGGGTCTGCGCCCACCTCGACGCGCTGATCGCGCTCGGATACCCGGTCCTGGTCGGCGCGAGCCGCAAGTCATACCTGGGCGCGCTACTGGCCGGCCCGGACGGCAAGCCGCGCCCGGTCGGTCAGCGTGAGGCGGCGACGCTGGCGACCAGCGTGCTCGCCGTGCAGGCCGGCGCGTGGGGTGTTCGCGTCCATGACGTGCGCGGCACGGTCGACGCCCTCGCCGTCCTCGCGGCGACGGAGGCGGCGCGGTGACACAAGACCCGCCCAGGCTGCGCCCGCCCATGATGCAGGACCCGCCCACGCCGCGCCCGCCGCAGAAGGACACGATCGGGCTCACCGGGTTGCGGGTGCGCGGCTACCACGGCGTCTTCGGTTCCGAGCGGGAGCAGGGGCAGGACTTCGTCGTCGACGTGGTGCTCGAGCTCGACCTCTCCGCGGCCGCCGCCAGCGACAGCCTGGAGCTGACCGTCCACTATGGGGAGCTCGCGGACCGACTCGTCGCGATCGTCGCGGGCGAGCCGGTCAACCTGATCGAGACCCTCGCTGCGCGCCTCAGCAACGCATGTCTCGCCCACCCGCGCGTCGAGGCGGCCACGGTGACCGTACACAAGCCGAGTGCCCCGATCCCCCACCGGTTCAGCGACGTGTCGGTGACCCTGCGCCGCTCCGGTGCCCAGGCGGTGACCCGGGCCGTGCTCTCCATCGGCAGCAACCTTGGTGACCGGCTCGCCAACCTTCGCGGCGCTGTCGAGGGTCTCGGCGACACCGTTCGGGGACTGTCCCATGTGTACGAAACACCCCCGTGGGGCGATCCGGACCAACCGGCGTATCTCAATGCGGCGCTGCTGGTCGAGGCCCCGGTGCCGGAGCGGACCTGGCTGGCGCGCGCGGCGGAGCTTGAGCGGGTCGCGGGTCGCGTCCGGGACCCGGCACGACGCTACGGTCCGCGCCCGCTCGACGTCGACGTGATCGCGGTCTGGACCGCCGACGGCAGCCCGGTACACGCCGACGATCCCGAGTGGATGGTCCCGCATCCGCGGGCCCACGTACGGGCGTTCGTCCTGGTGCCCTGGCTGGATCTGGACCCCGACGCGGATCTGCCGGGGCACGGTCGGGTCGCTGACCTTCTGCGCGGCCCGGAGGTTGCCGCCGATCTCCCCGGTGTCGTCCGGCGCGCCGACCTCAGCCTGAGCGCCGACGTGTAGCCTGGTGATCAATGACTGACACCGGGCCACGATCCCGGCCGGGCGGGCCGCCCCGCGGGGGCCTTACCCCGACCCGGCCCGGCAATCTGGTCCTCGCCGCGGTCCTGACGGCCGCGGTCGTGTTCCTCCTCATCCGTCGACACTTCGGCGAGCTGCCCGATGTCACCTGGCTGGCCGGCCTCACGATGGCGGGCCTCGCGGTGGTCGAGGGCATCGCCGCGCACAACACGAAGGCGCGCATCGAGCGGCGCCCCCGAGCGGGAGTGCTCAATCCCTTGTTCGTGGCGCGGCTGGCCGTGCTGGCCAAGGCGTCATCGCTGGGCGGCGCGATCTTCGCTGGCGCCTACGGGGGCGTGGCGGCGTGGGCCCTCTCCGAGCGGGGGCGGCTGGCGGTGGCCGACCGCAACCTCGCTCCATCGATCGCCGGCGTCGTCGGAGCGCTCGGACTCGTCGCCGCCGCACTGCTCCTCGAACGGGCCTGCCGCGTGCCGAAGGAGCCCGACGACGAGGACGATGAGTCCCACGAGCAACGGTCATAACGCCCGGTCAGCGGCCCGGTCAGCCATGGGCCCTGGCCAACGTGCTGGATCCGCGTCGACTCGGACAACACAGGACTTTCCCTCGCGCTGACGGCCGGGTACGGTGCGACCCGACACATTGGGAGCAGACCATGGCTTTCGAGCAGGGTTCACAAACCGGAGCCGGCCGGTCGCTGGGCGTGTCCAGTGGAGAGTTTCGTGCCGTGCAGCGGGACACCCAAGGCTTCGCCGCGGTGACCGCCGCCGGTGAGCCGACCACCCCCACCGCAGCCATCCCGAACCTGCACTACGTCTTCGACGACCCGAACGATGGCGAGCCGGGTCGTGATCGCATGCTGGTCCATGGCGTGTGGGAGCTCGTGCTCGCCGCGGCTGTTGTCCTCGCCAGCATGGCCCTGATCAGCGCCCGGCCCGGCGCGCTGAGCGGTGACTCGCGGCACGACATTCTCCTTGACTGCACCCAGATCGGCCTGCTCGCGGTCGCGAGCGCGCTCGGCCTGCGCGCGGGTGTCCCGAACCTCGCGGTCGGCGGGATCGCCGTCTTCGCCGGCATCTACGTCTCGGAGAACGGCTCGGGTTCCTGGGGCACGGCCACCCTCACCGCGATCGGCATCGGCATCGGCATCGGCGTGGTCCAGGGTCTGGTCGTGGTCGGCCTGCACGTGCCGTCGTGGGCGGCGAGCCTCGGTGCACTGCTCGCCCTGAGCGCGTGGAGCGCCAGCCGGCCGCCGGGTGTCTCGCAGCTCGGCTACGCCCCGGGCGGTGACGCGTACCTCTGGTTCGGCGGGTTCGTCGCGCTCAGCGTGGTCGGGAGCATCTTCGGCGTCGCGCCAGGTGTGCGGCGCGGCTTCGCGCGGTTCCGCCCGGTCGCCGACCCGGCTCGGCGCCGGACCCGGGCCGCCGCCCTGATCGCGCTCGGCGCGACCGTCGGCTCGACCGTGGTGGCCGTGATGGCCGGTGTGCTCGGGGCGCTGCGGGCTCCGAGCACACCGGCCATCACAACCACCACCGGCGGCCTCGAGTCGGTGGCGTTGCTCTCCGCTCTCGGCCTCGGTGCCGCTCTGCTCGGCGGCACCAGTGCCTTCGGTCGGCGCGGGGGAGTCCTCGGCACCGTCCTCGCGGCGTGCCTGCTGGCGCTGTCGCTCGCGTGGATCCAGGCCAAGCACCCGTCCTGGTCAATGGAGGCGGTGGTGGCCGTGACCGTCGGCGTGGGGCTGGCAGTCACCCGGCTCGTCGAGCGTTTCGGTCGCCCGGTCCTGCGTCCGGCGACTGATGATGATGACCCGTTCGGCCTGAAGCCGCGCGGCGCGCCCTGGCGACCCGGCCCGACACCCGCCGGCGGTCTGTGGTCCTCCGACGACGGTTGGGGAACCTCCGGCTGACCCCGTGAGATCCGGGCCACGGGGGACCGCCGCAGGCCCGGGCGGGCGCATGCCCTGGCTCGCGGGCGTCGCAGGATCCCGATAGTCTGCCATCATGCCGGCAAACCACCCTCGGGCTGGTCGGCGTGGGAAGGTGCCGCAGGGGCTCTTCTGGGGTGGCATGGCGCTCGCCCCGGTCGCGGTCCTCATCCTCCTCTTCGGCCAGAGCACCGGCGCGCTGCGCGTCGCCGTGGTGCTCGCCGTGCTCACGATCGTGATGCTCGCCGTCTCGATGGCGATCCGGCCAAGCGTCGACATGGTGCGCGTCGACATCGAGCATCGGGTGCTCGACGAGATGGAGCGGATCCGGCTGCGCACGCAGAGCGAGACGGCTCACGTCGCGCGGCACACCGCAGCGGCGTTGACGGAACGCATTCACATGCTCAATGCCACGATCGAAGACCTGCGGGCCCAGGTGGACGAGGCGCAGGCCATGTCCTACTTCGACCCGAACGGGCCGGCCGCGATCGGTCCCGGTCCGGCGGGCGCGCCGCCGGGCGGGCGCCGCATCGAGACCGTGCACGTCACCCGCCGGACCATGTACGACGACACCGGCACCGTCTATGGCAGCCGGTCGGCGTACGGGCGCGGTGGGCGGGCCGTCGAGGGTGAGTGGAGCGAAGGCTCCGACGACCGCGACGAGCGCTGGGACGACCGTCCGTGGTCGGAGGCGCGGCCCGGCACGCGAGCGCTGCCACCGTCACGGGGCGAGGCGGCGGGCCGGTACGTCGATGACCGGGACGACCGGTACGGCGCTGATCGCCACCGGGACGACCGCCACGACGACCGGGCTCGCTATGACGACCGGGCTCGCTTTGATGACCGTGAGCGTGGCTACGACCGCTCCGAGGAGGACCGGCACGGCCCGCGCCGGGGGTACGACCGCCCCGACCGCGAACCGGACCGCTACGACCGGGAGCGGGCGTACGACCGGGAGCGTGGCTACGACCGTGACCGCGGCCACGAACGCGACCGTGGCTACGAACGGGAGCGGGGGTACGACCGGCCCGACGAGCGTGAGCGCGGGTACGGCGGCTACGACCGGGGACCGGACCGGGGCCGGTACGACGACCGCGACCACCCGCGCCCCCGTTCGCCCGAGTGGTGAGCGAGGGTCGCGAAGCGGTTCGTCAGGCCTTCGCCCGCGCGGCGCGGTCCGCGGTCCTCTCATCGCGCACCGCGGTGAACGTGCTCAGAACGTCCTGCGTGGAGAGTCGAGCCATCTCTTCGCTGTTGCGATAGGTCTGCATCACCCGGTCGATGACCGCGATCATGACCGCGCCCGCCTCGAGGTACAGACGCAGGTTCTGCACGGCCTGCCGATGAGCGTCGCCGTAGTGGCCGCGTGATCGGCTCACCGCGGGGCTGTGCAGCCAGTCGCCCCAGGTCAGGCCGTGGGGCGAGTCGGTCACGATGTGGCCGACCGCCGGGTGGAGATTTCGGTCCATCTCTTTCTGGATGAATGTCCCGAAGTCCGCGAGGCTGTCGATCTCCACCGTGTACCGGACGAACGTCTCGCCTGACGCTGGCCGTGCCTGGGCTGCCTGCTCCGCCATGCCGTGATCCCCCATCACGTGTCGTCGACCGGGTCAGGCTATCGGAGGGCAGTGAAAACCGCCACAGAGCGACTCTCGGCGGCCCCGGCGATGGATACTGGCAGGCGACCGGTACCACCGAGGACTGGATCACACATGAACCCATCGCGCACGCGTCGGCTGACGGTCGGCGTGATCGGAGCGGGACGCGTCGGTGCCGTGCTCGGCGCCGCCCTCGCCACCGCCGGACACCGGATCGTCGCGGCCTCCGGCGTCTCCGCCGCGAGCATCGACCGGATCGCCCGCCTGCTGCCCGACGCCGGCATCCTGCCCGCCGTCGATGTCCCCCGCGCCGGCTCCCCGAACGGCGTGGACGTGGTGTTGGTCGCGGTCCCCGACGACGCGCTCGCCCCACTCGTGCGCGGCCTCGCCGCGGCAGGAGTCCTGAGCCCCGGCCAGGTCGTCGTGCATACCTCGGGCGCGCACGGGCTCGCGGTGCTGGACCCCGCGACCGCCGCGGGTGCGCACGGCATCGCGCTGCACCCCGCGATGACCTTCACCGGTCACGCCCGGGACCTGGACCGGCTCGCGGAGGGCATCAGCTTCGGGGTGACCGTGCAGCCGCGGCTTCGGGCCCTCGCCACGCGACTCGTCGCCGACCTCGGCGGCGGCGTGGAGTGGGTCGAGGAGGACGCCCGTCCGCTCTACCACGCGGCACTTGCCCACGGCGCCAACCATCTGGTGACGCTCACCAATGAGGCGATGGACCGCCTGCATGATGCCGGTGTACAGCACCCGGAGCGCGTGCTCGGGCCGCTGCTGCGGGCCGCGCTGGAGAACACGCTCAGCTACGGCGACGCCGCCCTGACCGGGCCCGTGGCCCGTGGTGACGCCGGCACCATCGCGCGCCACCTCGACGAACTGCGCCGGGTGGCGCCGCAGTCCCTGGCCGCGTACCTCGCCCTCGCGCGCCGGACCGCCGACCGCGCGATCGCGGCGGGCCGGCTGCGCCCGATCGACGCCGAGCCGCTGCTCGGGGTCCTGGCCCAGCAATCGTCCACTGTGGAGCTCCGTACGTGATCGAGGTCACCACCCGGTCCGAGCTGGCGAAGGCGCGGGCCGGCATGGCAGGTCGGGTCGGGGTCGTGCTGACCATGGGGGCCCTGCACGCGGGCCATGCCGCGAACCTGGCGACGGCGCGTGCCGAGTGCGACCACGTGCTCGCCACGATCTTCGTCAACCCGCTGCAGTTCGGTCCCACCGAGGACTTCGGCCGCTACCCGCGCACACTCGATGCGGATCTGGCCCTGCTGCGCGAACAGGGCGTCGACGCGGTCTTCCGCCCAGCGGCCGAGGAGATCTACCCAACCGGCGAACCCGAGGTGCGGGTGGCGTCCGGTCCACTGGGGACGGTGCTGGAGGGTGCCCACCGTCCAGGACACTTCGACGGCGTGCTCACGGTCGTGCTGAAGCTGCTCAACCTCACCGCGGCCACGGTGGCGTACTTCGGCGAGAAGGACTACCAGCAGCTCACCCTGATCCGGGCCATGGTCGCCGATCTGAACGTGCCGACCACGATCGCGGCGGTACCGACCGTACGGGAGCCGGACGGCCTGGCGCTGTCCAGCCGCAACCGGTACCTCTCCGCATCGGATCGCAGCCGGGCCTCGGCGCTCTCCCGTGCCCTGTACGCCGGGGCGGCCGCCGGGCCGGCCGGCACCGACGCCGTGCTCGGGGCGGCCCGGGCGCACCTGGACGACCTCGACGTGGACTACCTCGCGCTCACCGACCCTGCCCTGCGCACCGCGCCCGAGCGGGGCCCGGCCCGACTTCTCGTCGCGGCGCGGGTGGGCGGCACGCGGCTCATCGACAACGTCGGCCTCACCGTGGGAGTGGCCTGAACGCTCGGCGGTACCGCCAAAGGGACGGTGTTGGCCGGCCGGCTCGCCGACAGACGCCACGCCGACCCGTACCGTATGCTCGCGCTCCCGAGGCGTTCACGCACGGCGCCTGATCGTGCCCGGGCGGGCAGGGAGGGTGGGCATGGGCGTGCGGTTACGCATGCGTACCGGCGCGGGTGCGGGCTCCGACGCGGCGCTTCAGGCACCGCACCGGCGCGGTGGCCCCGCTCGCCTCGTCGCCGCGGCGCTCGCCGCGCTCGGCCCGCTGCTGGGCCTCGCTGCCTGTACCTCAGCGCCGAGCGTCGGCGACGGGTCCGTCGGTGGTGACTGGGCGGTGCTGCCGACGCCGTCGGTCCCGGTGCCCCCCGAAGGTGCGTGCACCGCGGCCGATGGCCCGCAGACCGCCGGGCTCACGCTCGCGTTCCTGCCCGGGACCGCGGTCGACTGCACGAAGCCCCATCTGAGCGAGACGTTTTCTGTCGGAACCTTTCCGGCGCAGGCGGATACCGACTCCAGCACGGTGCCGACGGTCGGCACCGCCCGGTTCCGCTACGCCTACGGCGAATGCGTCCGGCAGGCCAAGACCTTCCTCGGCCGGGATCCGCACACGAGCGCGCTCGTGGTGCTGCCGGTCATGCCCTCCGAGCGCCAGTGGGCGGGCCAGGCACGCTGGTTCCGGTGCGAGGTGGTCGAAATCGCCGGCTTGGACCGTACGGTCGTGGTGCGCAGCGAGAGCCTGCGCCACGCGCTGACCGGCGCCGGCCCGCTCGCGACCACCTGTGCCGACGTGCAGCTCAACGCGACCCACGACCAGGTGCTCGCGGTCACCTTCACGCCGTGCGGGCAGGAGCACGACGCCGAACTGGTGGGCGCCTACACACTGCCCGACGGCGACTATCCCTCGGCCGCGCGCATCCAGTCCCTGACCAGCACCGGCTGCCCACCCGTCGGCGCGGCGTACGTCGGGATCCCGGCCACCGACCTGATCCGTCCCGGCAGCGAGGTGTACACGTTCGCCTCCGGCCTCACCAAGGACCAGTGGTCGGCCGGCGAGCGGACCACGTCCTGCTTCTTCGGCAGCTCCGCGAAACGCCGGACCGGCTCCATCAAGGGCGTGCGCGCGTTCCCCTACTGACGCCGGGCAGGGCCGCTGGCGGAGGATCGGGCCATGCTGGTGACGCTGGACGAGATCCGGGCTGCGGCGGCGTCGATCGCCGGGGTGGCCGTACGCACGCCGCTGGTCGGCAGCCCCGCCTACCCGCAGTTGCTGCTCAAGCCCGAGAGCCTGCAGCCGACCGGCGCCTTCAAGATCCGGGGCGCCGTGCACGCGGTGGCGTCGCTGACCCCCTCGATGCGGGCTGCCGGCGTGATCACGCACTCGTCCGGCAACCACGGGCAGGCGCTCGCCTACGCTGCCCGGCGCGCCGCGATCGGTTGCGTGGTCGTCATGCCCGATGTCTCACCGACGGTCAAGGTCGAGGCCGTACGGCTGCTCGGTGCTGAGATCGAGCTGGTTCCGGTCGCCCGGCGAGCGGCCCGGACCGCCGAGATCGCGGCCGAGCACGGCATGACGGTCGTGCCGCCCTATGACCATCCCGACATCATCGCGGGGCAGGGCACGATCGGCCTGGAGATCGTCGCCGATGCCCCATCGCTGGCCGCCGTACTCGTGCCGGTCGGCGGTGGTGGGCTCGCCTCGGGCGTCGCCACGGCGCTCAGAGCGCTCTCGCCGCAGACCCGGGTGATCGGGGTCGAGCCGGAGCTCGCCGCGGACGCCGCCGAGTCGCTCGCGACCGGTCGTCTCGTGCACTGGCCGGTCGAGCGGACCGGGCGGACCGTGGCCGACGGGTTGCGCACCACGCTCTCCGAGCTCACGTTCGCCCATCTCGCCGCCCGTCTGGACGGGATCGTGACCGTGACCGAGGACGAGATTCTGTCCACTGTGGGCAGTCTTGCGCGCGGGTACCGCGTGGTGGCCGAGCCGAGCGGTGCGGTGGCCGCGGCCGCTTGGCTGCACCACGGCGATGCGCTGCGGGAGCGGTTCGGCCTCGGCGAGGGTCCCGTGGTCGCGGTGGTCAGCGGCGGGAACCTCGACGCGGCCCTGCTCGCCAGCGCCCTGTCGCGCTGACCGCAGGCAACCTCATGCGGGGCCGCGGGGGTTTAGCCTGATCTCGTGGACCCGGTAGCGGGACACGATGACCGTCGATGATTTCTGGTCGTGCTGATTCGGGTCCCGCTGCTGGGCATGGCCGGCCTGCTGGCCATGGCCAGCCTGCTCGGTCTCGGTGGTCGCGGTGGTGC
>DATBGZ010000025.1:0-2026 GCA_036557785.1 Micromonosporaceae bacterium | reverse complement strand
CACCATGCTCTCCATCCAGTCGGTCGGGCTCGGCTACAGCAAGCCCGCCGCCGGGCTGATGGACCGCCCGCCGCTGCCGCCCACCAAGCCGATCCTGACCCGCGGTCTCATCGTCTGGCTCGCCTTCGTCGGCCTGGTGATGACGGTCGGCACCCTCAGCGTGATCAGCTGGGCGGAGCACGAGCACGGGCTCGCCATCGCCCGGACCATGGGCATGGTCACGTTCGCACTGTTTCTTCTGTTCTTCTCGATCGAGTCGAAAGACCAGCGGGACTCGGCGTTCTCCCTCGACACCTTTTCCGACAAGACGTTCATCGTCACGACCAGCGGGTCTTTCATCCTGCTGATCCTGTCCACCGTCCTGGGCATATTCCAGACCGTGATCAGGACCGTCAGGCTCGACGTCCGGCAGTGGCTGATCTGCACCGCCGTGGCCCTGTCGGTCGTGGTAGCCGCCGAGGCCCGCAAAGCGGTGCTGCGGCGGATTGCCGGAAAGACCAGCGCCCCGGGCGGAGCCACGTACCCCTGAACGCCAGATAGATGCCTAACGTGGCCGGGTACCCGCCGCGTGGCAGATGGCGGTGGGTCCTAAGTCGCCGTCATCTCGCTCGAGACGGCGCAGGTAGTCGACGATACGGTGAGTGTCTGACCACCGGGTCCGGTCAGCGTCAGCAGCCTGGTGCAGTCGAGGAGGCGGTGAGCCGAGCCGAGTTCACGCTCCCTGCCGACAAAGCTCGTCCGCGGCCCCGGCACCCGACCGGCCGCCTCGCGCGTATCCGCGGAACCACGACGCATGACCAGTCCTCCCCCTGGCGGTGACGCAACGGCCACCGGCGGGGTGCGCCGACGCCCGCAGGTTCGATGGTCTCACCGATTCTGGCCCCGCGCACGGTCCGAGCGCGCTGGGGCTATGGCCGCAGCACGATCTTGCCGTGGGTGTGCCGCCGTTCCAGCTCGCGGAACGCGTCTCGCACCTGCTCCAGCGGATAGGTGCGGGCGATCTGCACCTCCAGTTCCCCGCGCGCGGCGAGGCGGGCCAGCTCGCCGAGCACGACCGCGCACGCCGCCGAGCCTTCCCCGTAGGTCCGCGCACCGATCTCGGCCGCGGCCTGCCAGTCGCGGATCGTGTTGATCCGCTCGGGCCGCACGCCCAGCTCCACGGCCAGCTCCACGTAGCCGTCGCCGAACGTGTCGATGAACGCGTCGACGCTCCCATCGGAAGCCTGTCGGATCCGTTCGGCCACGCCGTGCCCGTACTCGACCGGGACGACACCGCGAGCCCTCAACCAGGCGTGGTTCGGTTCGCTCGCCAGCCCAATCACCGTGGCGCCGCGCCGCCGTGCGAGCTGCACGGCAAGCGACCCGACGCCGCCAGCCGCCCCGGAGACGACGAGCGTGTCGGCCGGTCCGGGGTCTACCGCGAACACGGTGGCGTATGCGGTCGTGCCGGCCACGTACAACGACCCGGCCACGTCCCAGGGCAGCCCCACCGGACGCGAGGTCAACGCCACATCGTCGACCACGACGAACTCCGCGTGGCTCGCCCTGTTATGAGTGAAGCCCAGGACCTCATCGCCCACCGCGACGCCGCGGACCTGCGAGCCGGCCTCCGCCACGACGCCGGCCAGATCGCTGCCCTGCCCGGAGGGGAACATCGCTGGCCACCGCTCGTGCAGCTCGCCGGTACGGATATGGACCTCGCCGGGCTGGATCCCGGCTGCCCTGACCTCGACCAGCACCTGCGCGGGGCCGGGCACCGGCCGCGCCACCTCTTCCACCCGCAGTACATCGATCCCGCCGTACTCGTGGAACCGCACCGCCTTCACCGCGTGATCACCGCATTTCCTCGCTCGGATACGCCTACGACGGCCGCTATGCGCCGCCTTCTCGGCGAACGATCCCGGCGTCGTGCGCGAGCAACCCTGCCTGGGTCCGGTTGGCGCAGCCGAGCTTGACGAGCATGCGCGACACGTATCCCTTGACCGTCGCCTCGGACAGGTACAGCCGGCTCGCTATCTGGGCATTC
>DATBGZ010000024.1:0-5442 GCA_036557785.1 Micromonosporaceae bacterium | reverse complement strand
CCGTCGGGCTCGACGGACACGATGTGCCGACCGCGCTGCCCCTGCAGGTCGTAGAAGTAGTCGGCGGGAGACCTGGAGGCCATCGGGTGGCTGATGTCGACGTCCGCGCGATCCGGGTACGGGACAGGCACCCGGATCAGCGCGCCGGTGTACTCGGTGCGCCAGGCGGCGTCCGCGGTGGTCAGCACGCGGGTCCCCGGCGATTCGGGCACCGCGATGTTGGTCCAGTAGTAGAGCGGCTTCTCCTCCGGGTCCGGGTTGATCACCCGGGTCGAGGCGTACAACCGGTCCGACCCTGGGAGCAGGGAAAGGTCGACCTGCAGCACCAGGTCACGGGTCCGCTCCCACTCCCACAGCCGCAGCACGTCACCGTCCGGACCAGCAACCACTGCGGCGTGCATCGGCCGGCACGACAGCGTCGTGTGGCCGGTCGAGCCGAGGTTCCACTCGATGCCGCCGGCGAACCAGGCATCGGTCAGCCCGAAGTTCGCGAAATGCAGCACCGGATTGCGGAACAGCAGCTCACGCCCGCGGGCGTCGTCGTGCAACGACCAGACCCGGCCGCCAAGCGTCGGCAGCACGGTCGCGCGCAGCACCCCGTTTTCGAGCACGTACGCCGGGAGCTCGACCTCGCGCAGCGACCGGTTGTAGTCCTCCTGCAGGGGGTACGGGAGAGGGCTCTCCAGCCTGCCGTAGGCAACCCGCTCGAGCATGTCCGGCGTGGCACCCGGGCCGACGTCGGGGTAGGGCAGCTCCCGCAGCCGGGTGAACCGGGGCAACGGGCTCGCGGGACCGAGGGTCGCCGCCGGCAGGGTCAGGGCGGTGCGGCGTACCGTCGCCGCCGAGGAGGGCATGGAGACCACGGCGTCAGTCCAGCCGCTCGGGATGGCCGCCGATGACGACCTCACCCTTGGCCTTCTCGACCTGGCTGGCCTGCATCTCTGATCCTCCGCTCCCGCGCCGTATCACCGCGTGTGTTTCGGTTCAGTGCTCGGCCCATGCCGCGGAGCCTGGCCCGTTCCATCATCATGGACTCGTGGACGACGACGACGGGCTCGCACTCGCCCTCGACGTCGGCGGCACGACCATCAAGGCGGAACTGGTCGACCGCGCGGGGACCGTGGTGGCTTCCGAGCAACGGCCGACACCACAGGGGCACCGGGCACGCGACGCGGTCGCCGAGGTCGGCCGCACCCTGCTCGCGCAGCGACCCGGTGCGCCCGTGGTCGGCGCAGGCGTCGTCGTCCCGGGCCTGGTCGACCGCGAGGCCGGCATCGCGACGTACAGCGCCAACCTCGGGTGGCGCCATCTCGAGCTCGTCCGGTCACTGGGCGCCGAGTGGCGGCTGCCGGTTCGGGTCGCCAACGACGTCGCCTCCGGCGGTGTGGCCGAGCACAGGCTCGGCGCGGGTGTCGGCACAGAGGACCTGGTGTTCGTGCCCATCGGCACCGGCATCGCCGCTTCGATCGTTTCCGGGGGGCACCTGGTGACCGGGCACCGCGGCGAGACCGCGGAGATAGGGCACCTGGCCGTCCGGACCGGAGTCCGGTGCGCGTGCGGCCGTGACGGGTGCCTCGAAGCCATAGCGTCCGCGGCGGCGATCGCCCGCCGCTACGCCGGGCTGAGCGGATGCCACGTCACCGGCGCCCACGACGTCGCCGCCCGGCTGAGCACGGACGCCGTCGCGCGACAGGTCTGGCATGACGCGGTGGAAGCGCTCGCGGACGCGCTCGGCATCGTCTCGCTGCTCGTCGGCCCGGCCCTGGTGGTGATAGGCGGTGGACTCAGCCGGGCCGGCGAAGGGCTGCTGGACCCGTTGCGGGTCGCGCTCCGTCAGCGGACCCCCGTCGTCCATCCCGCCGACGTGACCGTGTCGGCCCTCGGCGACCGGGGTGGCGTGATCGGTGCTGCGCTCCTGGCCCGCGACGGATGGGCCCCGGAGTCATGACCGCGTTGGCGCTGGCCGGGCGGCTCGTGACGGCCGCCGGGATCCTGGACGGGGGCGTGCTCGAGGTCCGCCTCGACGGCACGATCGGATACGTCGGCCCGGCGTCCGGCTGGTCGGGCCCGGTCCCCGAGCCGGTCGACACGGTCGCGCCCGGGTATGTCGACATCCACTGCCACGGCGGTGGAAGCCACACCGTCACCTCGTATGACCCGGCCGAGGTCGCCGCGGTCGCGGCGCACCACCTGTCCCGCGGCACCACCACGATGCTGGCCAGTCTGGTGAGCGCGGCGGCCCCCGAGCTTGTCGCCGCGATCACGGCGATCGCCTCGGTCGCGGCGACGGGGTCACCGATTGTCGGGTGCCACGTCGAGGGGCCCTTCCTGGACCCCGCGCACCGGGGCGCACACGATCTCGCCCACCTGCGCCTACCCGGGTCCGACGAGATCGCCGCCTGGCTGGCGGCCGGCATCGACGACGCCGGCCGTCCGAGGGTCCGGATGGTGACGCTCGCCCCGGAGCTGCCCGGTGCTGCCGCGGCCGCCGAGCTACTTGAGCGCTCCGGGATCGTGGTGGGCCTTGGCCACACCGGCGCCGACGCACGCGGCTTCGGCGAGGCCCTGCGGTCACTGCGCAGACCCCTGGTCACCCATCTGTTCAACGGCATGGCGCCCCTGCACCATCGCCAGCCGGGCCCGGTCGCCGCCTCCCTGGATGCGCTGGCCCGCGGGGCGACGCACGTGGAGCTCATCGCGGACGGCGTGCACCTCGCCGACGAGACGGTGCACCTGGTGTTCGCGGTGGACCCCGGGCGGCACGTCGTACTCGTCAGCGACGCGATGGTGGCTGCCGGGATGCCGGACGGCGACTTCGAGCTCGGGTCCGTACGGGTGCGGGTCGCGGATGGCCGGGCGTGGACGCGCACCGAGCCGCCATTGCTCGCGGGAGGCACTTCGCACGCCGCCGACCTGGTCCGCCGCTGCGTGATGCAGGCCGGCGTCGATCCCGTCGCCGCGGTGGCCGCGGCCACCTCCACACCCGCCGCTCTGCTCGGGCTGGACGACCGCGGCAGCCTAGCGACCGGTCTGCGCGCCGACCTCGTGGTACTCGACCGGGACTGGCGGGTCCGCCGGGTGATGCGCGGGGGCGACTGGGTCCGATGATCGTCAAGCTGTCAGAGCAGTGTCATCGTCGCTTATCGCGGCTGATTTCAGGGCTCTGGCCTGCGAAAATCCGGTGTCCGAGGGGCGATTACACCCAAATCCCAATGCGTGTTGACCGGTGAGTTCGCGGTCGGAGGCCTCTGATCAGCAGCCGCCGGGCGGAGCTAGGCGGGCAGCCGTTCTGTTGCAGCTATCGTGACCGCGGCGTGGATCAGCTGGAGCGCCCGCCGCAGGTGAGCATCGTGCGCGGTGATCAGCTGCTCGGCGGTGCTGAGCAGGTCGTCGATCCGCGCCAGCGCCGGGCCGGCGCCGCCTGGGTCCGGGTCCCGGCATACGCCGCGGGCAAGCTCGATCCACGACAACGCGCGGGAGGCCAGCGGCGGCGGCGCTGAGAGCGCCGCGCTGAAACCCATCATCAGGTAGGTGGCGACGCGGGCCAGCGAGCCAGCAACCGGACGGACCCGCGCCAGCCGAGGTGGGGTTGCGGCCGGAGGTTCATTGCCATCGAGCACGGCCGTCATCGTGCCGCCCGCGACCAGCGCGCGCTCGTCGGCGCCGAGCCCGGCGTAAGCAGCAGCACGCATCGCCAGGAAAAGGCCTTCCACCGGCTGGCCGTAGGGCGTATCGGAGCCGAACACGATGCGTTCGGCGGGGACCCGCGCGAACAACTCGACCACGTCGCAGGGCGCAAAACGGCTCGTGCCGTAGAGCACACGTGGATGACGCGCCAGTCCTGCCGCGAGCACCGCCTGGTCCGCGATCCCGGCGTGCGCGAGGACCAGCGCCACCTCGGGAAACTGCAGCGCGACATCAACCATCGCTCCCATCGACCGCAGATTGCGCCCGGCGTGCAGCAGGACCGGAACGCCGGCCTCGCGTGCGACTCCAAAGATCGCGGGAACGGCTGGGTGGACTGCTTCCCAGTCGCGCCCCCTCGGGTGGAGCTTGATGCCACGCGCGCCTTTGGCCAGGCAACGTTCGGCCTCGGCGACAGGATCATCGTCCGGATCCAGCCGGCAGTAGGCGGTCAGCCGGCCACCGCTCTCCCGCGCCGATTCCAGTACGCAGTCATTCGGCACGCGGCAGGCCGGGCGGCGGTCGGGATCTTGCAAGGGAAAGACGACTGCGCGCGCTGACCCGCTAACCTCATCAAGCGCGGCCAGCAGTGCGCCGGGGTTCAGCGAGCTGCCGTCCTCGTCGCGCCCGAGATGGCAGTGCGCATCCAGCACGCCGCTCTGCGGGACGAGCTGTCCGAGCTCGGCGATGACCGAGTCGTACGCGGATGAGCTCATCACAGGGAGAAGGCCGCGGCGACGGCCAGGCCGATCCCGAGGAGGTAGGTGCCCGCTGCGCCGGCCAGCCGTGCCTTGGTCTGGACCGCCAGGCTGGGCGCGGTCAGCAGGCCGTAGGCGTTCACCACCCGGGCTGCCGTTGCCCCGATGATCAGCGGGATGGCGACCGCGGCCGGGCTGCGTGCGCCGACCAGCAGGAACAGGACGATCAGGACGGGGATGTACTCCGCGGCGTTGCCGTGGGCCCTGATCGCGATCAGCAGCCGGCTGGCCGGGTCGCTCGGGAACTGTGGCCCGCCTGCCTTCGCGGTCATGCCGCGCATGCGCGAGACGTTGAGCCCGAGCAGGAGCAGCATCGCGGCCAGGATGGCCGTGCAGATGATGGCGGTGGTCAGGGCGGTGGTCATGCCGATCTCCTTTTCTCGTGTGGGGCGAGCACGCTGTCGAGCAGGTCCGCGCACAGCGTCCAGCCGAGCAGGGCGTCGGCTTTGCGCAGCGCACCGACGCTGGTGACGTTCACTTCGATGAGGTGGGGCCCGATCACGTCGAGGCCCGCCAGGTGGATGCCATGGCGGCGCAGCACCGGCGCCAGGCGTGCGCAGATCTCGCGGTCGCGCGCGGTGAGCGGCGCCTCGGCGGCCGGGTTGCCGATCCGGAAGTCGCCCGCTCGCGGGAACCGGTAAACGGCGCCGGCTGGCTCGCCGGCTATGACGAAGATCCGTTTGTTGCCCGCCGCGACCTCGCGCAGGAAGCGCTGAACGACGACGGCGCGCGCCCCGCCGTGGGTGGACATCTCGATCAGCGACCCCAGGTTCGGGTCGTGGCGGTCCAGCCGCATGACGCCGCGGCCGGAGAAGCCGTCGACCGGCTTGACCACGGCCGTCTGGTGTTCGGCGAGGAAGGACCTGATCGCAGCCTCGTCGGCGGTGACGATCGTGGGCGGGATCAGGTCGGGAAACCGCAGCGGGAGCAGGTGCTCGCTGCACGCCCGCAGCCCGCAGGGGTCGTTGACCAGGGCGGTGCGCGCGGGATCGACGAGATC
>DATBGZ010000023.1:0-57297 GCA_036557785.1 Micromonosporaceae bacterium | reverse complement strand
CTGATCCGGGCCGTGGAGAAGTTCGACTACACCAAGGGCTACAAGTTCTCCACCTACGCCACGTGGTGGATCCGCCAGGCGATCACCCGGGCGATGGCCGACCAGGCCCGCACCATCCGCATCCCCGTGCACATGGTCGAGCAGGTCAACCGCATGGTGCGGGCCCGCCGCGACCTGTCCACGAGCCTGGGCCGCGAGCCCACCGTCGGCGAGGTGGCCGCGCTGTTGAGCCTCGAGGAGTATCAGGTTCTCGAGCTCATCTCGTACGACCGGGAGCCCGTGTCGCTGGACCAGGCCGTGGGCGAGGACGGCGAGAGCGCGCTGGGCGACTTCGTGGCCCGGGTCGACCCGCGCGACGAGCCGGCCGACACCGTCTCGCACGGCATGCTGCGCAACGAGGTGGCGATCGTGCTCTCCACCCTCTCGCAGCGCGAGCAGGAGGTGATCCGGCTGCGCTTCGGCCTCGACGACGGACGGCAGCGCACGCTCGACGAGGTGGGTCGCGAGTTCGGCCTCTCCCGCGAGCGCATCCGCCAGATCGAGAAGATCACCCTGCTGAAGCTCCGGCACCCCTCGCGAGCCCAGCGCCTGGAGGCGTACGCCTCGTAGCTGGTGATACGTCAGCGATGCCCGTGCCGCGGAACCAGGCGGCACGGGCATCGCACTTCTTCACCGGGCGTCCCGTTCACCGGGCGTCCCGTTCACCGGGGGTCCCGGGCGCGTTCACCGGGGGCGGGTAGCGTTCGGAACCGTGGATCCGATCAACACGTTGGGGCTGGCGAACGCCGCGAACGCCCGCGACCTCGGCGGGCACGTCACGAACGACGGCCGTCGTCTGCGCACGGGCGTGTTGTTCCGGGCCAATGGCGTGCACAGGCTCTCCCCCGCCGATATCGCCGTGCTGGCGGGGCTGAAGCTGGCGTGTGTCATCGACTTCCGTGAGCCAGCGGAGGTGCTCCGGCTCGGCGCCGACAAGCTACCGCCGGGGCCGCGGTCGGTCGCGCTGCCCGTGCTCGACCCCGCGCACCATGTCGACATCTTCGCGCTCATCGGCGAGGTCGTGAAGGGCAACGCCGAACCGTCCACACTGGACTTCCTGCGCGACGAGGCGCCGGGAGGCGGCGCGGCCACGATGATGGCCGAGCTGTACCGCCGCTTCGTCACCACCCCGATGTCCCGGGCCGCCTTCGCGGAAGCGCTGCGGTTGGTGTCATCGCCGGAGGACCTGCCCCTGCTGTTCCACTGCACGGCGGGCAAGGACCGGACGGGTTGGCTGGCGGCGACCGTGCTCTCCGCGCTGGACGTGGACCGCGACGCCATCATGGCCGACTACCTGCGCACGAACGACCTGAGCACGGGGACCACGCAGTTCGTGCTCGACACGCTCGATGGGAAGATCCCCGACCCGACCGTGATCCTGCCGTTGATCGAGGCCCGCCGGTCCTATCTTGAGGCCGCCTTCGCCGAGGCCGAGCGGGCGTACGGGGGGATGGCCGGGTACCTGCGCGACGGCCTTGGTGCCGACGAGGCCATGCTGGACTCCTTGCGCGCCAACCTCTTGGAGTAGCCGCGCCTAGCGGGGGCCCAGGCACTGGATCGACCCGGTCGCGGGTGCGATCGCCGCCCGTCGCGTGCTGCGGCCAGGCGGCCGGCTGGCACTGTTCTGGAACGGGCTCGTGCTCGCCGGAGTCTCGGCGATCCTCGATCCGTCCGGCTTCACGATGCAGTTCACCACGCTCGTGGTCACCGCCACCATCGCACCCGCTCTCCCCGACCAGCGCTGACGCCCCGTTGGGGGGACTCCGGGGCCGGAGCACAGGCGTCGGCAGGACTGTCCCGGATGCTGGGTGTGTGTCCGAGGCGTACGAGATTGGCCGGCCGGCCGAGGTGGACGTGCACAACGTCACGAACCGCGACGACGTCGTCGGCGTGATCAACGCGATGGTCAACGACTTCCGCAAGAACCCCGACGCATGGGAGAACGCGACGCTGGATCGCTTTCTCGACTCGCTGGCCATGTCGATCGAGGGCGTGGAGCAGGGCTATGCGCAGCGGGGCGAGGTCGCGCCCGCACAGCCCAGTTGGCAGCTCATCGCCGACCTCCTGGTCCAGGCGAGCGGGTACGAGTAGCCACATCCTGCATGCCACCCCCCTGTGCGCGTCACGGAGAGTAACGGATCTCGGGCCGGGCGGCGGATAGTCGTGTGGCTCGCTTTGCTTGGGTGCTGCTCACGCAACGGGGTCTGAGCAGGGCTTTTGTTACGTGAGGATTTCTCGGCCACCAAGCGCCGATCACGCTCCGTGAATGTGCCGCCGTTCCGCCCAGGCCATCGAACCGGTGCCGGTTCGCCGGAGGCGTGCGTCCACTGTGGAGCGCGTACCGCATGATCGTGTGGAGTTCGGGTACCCCCGCGTACCCGAAGTCCACGCGATCATGGACTCATGACGTAGGTGATGAAGCTGTCGGCGACGGGGTAGGTGACCTCGGGCCCGCGAACCGAGAGCAGCGAGGCGAAGAGCGTGGCGTCGCCCAGCACGTCGCCGAGCGCCTCGGCGACCGTCGGGTACTCCCGGTCGACGAGATCGCGCAGCACGTGGCCGATCGCGTCGCTGTTCCACCGTCGGTTATCGACCTCGAGGCGTCTGCGCTCGGCGAGCTGGCCGAGTGTGAAGGCGTCGAGGAACGGCGCCGGCCCGACGAGATCGGCGGTGATGGCCGAGCGCCAGTCGCCGTCTGAGCCGTCGCCGAACGTCCGGGCGTAGAAGTCACGCGAGAGCGCGGCGAGAGCCAGCGCCCGCAGGACGACCTCCGTACGGCCGAGCTCGGTGTCGAAGCTGGTCAGTCCGGCGCAGGCCAGGGCGTGCCAGGCGTATTCGCCCCAGCGCAGCTCGGAACCGCCGGACCATACACACATGTACGGCTCGACCACCGGAAGGACGTCGTCCCAGCATAGACTGTCCTCCATTCGTCGCCTGCCTCCTCAGCGTTGGTCGTGCAGCGACAGGCCCTGGCAGTTCTCACAGCGGTTGTTGCGCAGTACGCCGGCCTGCATGCCGCAGATCACGCACGCGTCGGCGGTCGCACGTCGACGGGCGTCGTGGTCGCGGTCCGCCTGCCTCGGCGCTGCGCCACGTGCTTTGACGCGAACCGTCGGCGGTTGGAACACGGGCGGGGGCTGGAGCGGGCGCTGGGCCGCGGGCGGTGGTGGCGGTGCACTCGCAGCAGTGGCGGGCACCTGCGGTCCGGCCGAGTCGCGATCGCGTGCGCCGCGGCGGTGCCGACGCAGGCGGTCGAGGAGTCCCACGGCTCAGCCCTCATCCGGGTGCTTGTGCCAGCCGGCGGGAATCGGTGATGTCATCGTTACCTCAATCATTGGTGAGGGTTTTCGGGTGCGTACTGCCACGGCGCGCTTTCAGCGCCGCTGCTCTCGCGTATGGGGGATATTTCCTCGGGAAAGGCCGAGTAGCCGTCAGGGCGCTCGGACCTTGTACGGCTGGAGATGGGTGAGGATGGATTGGTTGGCTTCCCAGCCGTCGGGGAACTTCACCGGCACACTGAGGTGAACCGGCTCGGTCGACGGGTGGGCGTCGAGCAGTTCCTGGATCCCCGCCCGCGCCACCACGATGCAGGCGTGGCGGTGCCGGGAGGTGAGCACGCACAGCCGCCCCGACTCCAGGTGGAACGCGGTCGCGTCCAGCCGGCCCGAGAGCGGGTGCAGCACGATGGTCACGTCGTACTCCCGGCCCTGCAGCCGGTTCGCCGTGTCCACCGTGATTCCTCCGGTGCGGGAGCCGAGTGCGCCGAGCTGAGCCCTGATGGCGGCGGCCTGGTCGCGGTGGGCGGTCCCGATCGCGATCCGCGACGGCGTGACCGGCTCCCCTGTGGACAGACCGTCGGGGGTGAACGCGAGAGGCCCGCGTTCGAGCAGCCGCTGGGCGATGGTGGCGCATGCGGCCACGGCCTCGGCGTCCGTACGGAGAGCGTGGCGGTTGGGCATCTCGAACAGCGACCACCCGGCATCGACGGCTGCCTCGATCGCACCGTCCACAGGGGAGCTGCGCAGCGCGGCAGTGCGCAGGCTCAACGTCCGCTCACCCGGACCCGTGCCGGAGACGAAGGGCGTGAACGGGTAGAAGGCCGCGGATACCGCCGGCGCGGCCGAGGCGGGCAGGCGCCAGGACACCGGCAGGCGGTGCAGGGGCAGGTCCGGGTTGTGGCGCAGCAACGCGGCCACGGCGCTCTGCATCGGGTCCCACGTCAGGCCGGTCCACCGGTTGGTCTCCACTGTGGAGAATGGGTCGAGCTGGCCCGGATCGCCGACGAAGAGCGCCCGGTCGAAGCGGTTCGCGATGCGCAGCAACGTGTCCGAGCGCATCTGGTACGCCTCGTCGACGATCGCCCACGGCCAGGTCCCGTCGCTGACCGTGGTCCACTTCGCGGCCGTGGCGACCACGATCGCGGCGGACACCAGCTTCGCCACCGCCTTCTCGACCATGACGTTGTCGTGGACGACGCGCGGCGTGGGCAGGTAATCCTGAGCCGAGAGCCGGCCAATGGTCAGGCCCGGGTAGCCGGTGGCGAGCCGGTACACCAGGTCGTCGACCTGCTCGTTGGTCTGCGCCACGACCATCACCTGGCCGCTGCCCTCGTCGACGAGCGTGCCCGCGGCGCGGACCACGAGGGTGGACTTACCCGCGCCGGGTGGGGAGTCGACCACGACGCCGCGGGGGCCCGCCATACGCAGGTCGGCCAGCACGGCCTCGACGACCCGCGAGGCCTCGGCCGAGGTCGGCAGCATGGCCGTCATGACCAGTCCTCGGTCGCGATGTCCATCGTGGACTGTTGCTCGGGCTCGTACGGTGGAGGCGGTCCGCCATGCGTCCAGGGCGTCTCTTCTCGCTTTGGGAACGTCGCGTTGATGGCGAACTTCGTTTCCAGGGCGGCGTAGCACAGTCGCTCGCCGAGCTCGGGAACCGTGCCGGGCTCGGGAATGAGCCTGCGCCCCATCCCGTTGCGCAGCTCCAGCGTGACCCGGGCCGGCCAGGTGAGGTCGGCCGACCGCTCGACCCCGACCACCGTGGCCTCTTGCGCGGGACGGGCGGATGACCGTACGGTCGCTCCCTCCTCCAACCGCAACGGATCCGCCGTCGCCACGACGATGTGCGGGCGCAGCTTCCGCCGTGTCCCCGTGCCGTCGGTGCGGACGGGGTCGCACGCCACGACGGATCCCTGGAACGCCTCCCCGGAGAGGCGGAACTCGGCCATCGCCAGCTCGTCGTCCATGGCGGCGTCCACGGTGACCTCGTCCAGGGCGCGCTCCAGCCGGTCGAGGCGTTGCGCCGCCCGTACGGCGTTGTCCACCCGCGCCTGGGGAATGGGATTGTCGCGCCAGTACTCGACGATGGCCGTGAAGTCCTGGCGATCACGCAGCCAGCGTTTCTCCACAGTGGACGCTGGCGGGATGGCCCGCAGCAGCGCGATGGCCTTCCACATCAGGTGCCAGGTGGGCTGCATCTGCTCGCGCAGCACGGCGAGCATCCGCAGCATGGCGGTCGACTTCGCGGTGTCGTCCAGAGCCCGGTCATAGGCGGCGATCAGCTTGGCGAGCACACCGTTGTCGAAGTCGGGGTCGGTCGCGGGTCCGGCGGGTGGCCAGATCGCGGGATCCTCGGCCTGTTCGGCCGCGCACGGCCCGGTCAGCCCGTCCCACGGCGCGATCCAGCCCATCAGTGCCGCGAGGTTGGCGTCCTCCAACGCGCTCTGCCCGGTCGCCCAGTGTCGACAGAGGACCGTGGTCAGGGCGAGCACGGTCGACGCGCCTGGCTTCTCGGTCGACTCGGCGAACCAGGTCAGCCACCGGCCCAGCACTGGTACGGTCGGTGCGACCGGCCACTCCCCCTCGGTACGGCGGAACCTGGTCGACCGGCCGAGCAGGCGGGTGAACTCGACGCCGCCCGGGTTGGCGACCACGAGCTGCGGCGCGTCGGCGAAGACGGACTTCCCGCGTTCCTCCACCATGGACACCGTGCATCCGTCCACATAGGCCAGTACGATCTCGGCGAGTTGGGCGGCGAAGGCGAAGCGCTGGGTACGGTTGCGCGGGTCCTGCACCACGAGCACCCTCGGCTGCGCCTCGTCGGTGCCGATCAGGCACCCCAGCGGCGCGTTCGCCTCGCCCGCCATCGACAGCGGTACGAAGACCAGCGGACGGTCGCTGACGTGGACGTGCCGGCGCGTCGCCAGCGGTACGGCGCGTCCCAGCTCGTACGCCCGCACCTTCGCCACCGCGGTGAGCGCGCTCATGCGGCGCTCCCGAGAGACTCCTGGCGCATGGACCAGGCCAGCCGGAGCATCCGCGTTGCCTCGACCTGCTCGGGCGCCGGCGGCAGGGTGCCTCGCGCGAGTTGCAGTGCGGTGTCGACGGTCTCGACGCTGCCGAGCTCCTCGGCCACATCCCGGCCCATCGCCCGGGTCGTGCCGCGGCACTCGTGGCGGCAGAACCGTGCCAACTCGCAGGTGTTGAGGCACTCGGGCATGTACCGCGCCTCGATGCTGCGCAGGTCCTCGACGACCGCGGCCGCCGGCCGGGCGACATCCAGGCTCAGGCGCTCCGGCACGAGGGAGAGGAGCGCGTCGATGCTGGTGAGGCGGGAGAGTTGGCGGCGCAGCACGGTGAGCTGCTTGCGTACGTCCACGAAGGTCGCGACCGGGCGGTTGGAGAAGTCCTTCGGTGTCACCAGGATCACGTCGTCCGAGACGGCATCGGCGGGGATGCTGCGGCTCGCCAGCAAGTTGCGCAGGGCAATCACGTAGACCGCGGACTGGATCGCGGCGGCAGCCACCTTCGAACCGTCGGCCTGGCCATCGATAACCGCGAAGCTCTTGATCTCGACGATGTGGTACTTGCCCTTGATCTGGAAGCAGATCAGGTCCGGCTCGAGGAAGACGTCCCGGCCGGCCACGGTCAGCGTGAGCATGGGGTGGTCGAAGAGCGTTCCCGGCTCCTCCTGCCGGCACAGCCTGGTGCGCGTGTCGCGGTGACGCAGCCGGTTGTCGTCGTTGCCACCGACCTCGTTAAGGTCCTCATAGGACACTTCGGGCAGGGACAACTTCAGGTGTTCGCGCAGCAGCGTGATGAGCTCAGCGCAGCCGTCGGCCTTGACCTGGGCCTCGAAGATGTTGCCGCGGACAATGGCGAACTGCGACTGTCCAAAGGGGAGCGGGAAGCCGATATGCTGGGCCAGCGTCGGCTTGTCGATGCCCGCGGCGTCCATGATGGCGCGGCGATTGCAGCCAGGGTTGCTCGTGAGCGCCGAGATCGTACGGGCGTTGTGCCGTTTCTCCGGGGAATCGCCACGGATGCGGCGCAGGCGCTCGTCGAGGCCATCGGTCATCCGGCATCCTCCTCCGCCTCGATCACGTCCAGCCGTACGCCGAAGAGCCGCTGGACGTCGGTCAACGTGCCCGTACGGTCGACGGCCGCCTCGCGGGTCTCGCGGTCGGCGTCCTCGTGGATGACCAGCTCCGCCCGGGCCGCGGCCACGACGCCCTGCGGTGTGCCGGCGTCGGCCCCACCGGGGATATTCGCGGCGAAGCGCATCAGCAGCCGGCGCGCCTCGGGGCGTGGCTGCTCGGTGCGGTCAACCGCCTCGGCCACCCGCATGGCTGCGGTGAGGAAGTGCACTCGCGGGCTGAGCGGACCGACGAGCCGTTCGACGATCGGCCAGGTCGAGATGCTGAGCAGGCCGCGGACCGGGGCGAGGCGGTCGGCGGTCAGCGCCGGGCACAGGTAGTACGGGCGGGCGTACGGCGAGGACTCGAACGAGCGCTTCTCGTCCCGGGTCAGCGACGTGAACCGCGACGAGTGGATCGTGGCGCCGAAGAAGGCCGTATGGACCGCGGTGATCAGCCGTGGTGCCGCCGGGACGGTGAGCAGCGTGAGCGCGTGGTGCACCTGCTCGCGCAACGGCACCAGGGATGCCGCCCCTTCCTGGCTTCCGGCCAGATCCTTTGCTCTTTCCGGCAAGCCGGCTTGGCGCTTCGCGGCGCGACGTCGCTGCTCGGGCGGGGCCGGCGGCTTGAGGAGTGCCCGCTCCCAGGCCCTCTGTTCGGTGCGCAACTGCGCGCTCAGCTCGCGGACGAGGGCCTGGTCGCCGTCGGCCCCGGCCTGCCGCATGCGGTCGCGCAGGTCGTCCATGCGGCGCTCGAGCTCCTCGATTGACAGGTCCACGCCGCAGACCATACCCTACTCCAGTAGCTTCCAGCAATCCCCAGCAAGCTGTCGTCCGCGTGACAGAACTGGCCTGGGTTGCTGTTGCCGCAAGATCACGCAGCCGGTCTCCCTATGGTCGCGTCCCGGGGAGGAGCTTGCGCTCGGCGTCAGGTGGCGGCGTACTACGGCTCGTCAGGATAGGGCAAGGTCGTGTCCCAGAAGCCGAGCCGAGTCATGGTGCGGTGAATGTCGTTCGCTTTCTGGCGGCTTATCAACGCGTCAGTGTTCGCCTTGATGAGCAGCTTGCGGATCCGCTGGTACGGGTGAGCTGGGTTGACATGCTTGAGAGCCCGCAACGCGTCGCCGTCGTCGGTCACGAGCGTCACTCCCCTGTGGACCGCTATCGCGAGACACGCCGCCTCGCCCGCGCTCAAGGGGAACATCAAGCCGTACGTGCCACATCCGGTCGGGCTTGTGGTCGCGCCAAACACCGCCTGCTCCTCAGCGGTCATGTCCATGACCACGAGTTTCTCGCCGTTGCACAGGTCGTCGATGACGTGCAGCCGTTTGGCGTTCGCCGCTGCCTGATCACGCATCGACGCATCCGCGCTCAGGTCGGCCGCCGCTGCTCGGTAGTAAGCCAGGCTGCGGCTCATCTCGGACCGGCTCGACTCAGGGGCGTCCCCCTCATCGGGGTCGTAGACGACCCGCGGCACCCCGATCGGACGGCCGAGCACCTCGACGAGAAGGTCTTCCTGCGCGGCCATCAGGAAATACATGAGGATGACCGTGTCGACCACACAGTCAGACGACCTTGAGGACACCGCTCGCCTCAAACTCCTCGAGTTCCGACAGCTCGGGCGTTGACCGTTCGCGGGACACCGGCGGGGTCATCACGACAAGCTCGGCCACCTCCTCGATCGGAGCGTGCGCCAGTGCGGCGGCGGAGGGGACGGAGAGGACGCCCTGACGCACCGCAGTCCGTAGCAGGCGACGGAATCGCGGCGGATACCGGTCCAGGCGCGATCGTATGTGTGACGGACCAAACTCGTCCTCGGTGACCTCGTAGCCCAACGCCCGAGCCATCACCACTGGCCGGATCATCTTGAACTCGTCGAGCTGCGTTTGATTGATCACCCTCGCCTGCCGCAACCGCACCAGGGCCGTGATGAACGAGACACCGAAGTATCGCTGTATGTGGATTACTTCGGAGACGTCCTCGATCTTCGGGCCGAAGCCCTGCTCCTCCATGACACGCCGGACGCCCTCGTGCGGCATGAGGAATTCGGCGGCGAAGGCATCCGCGAAGCGCTCCCGAGGGTCCTTCGCGGCCGTCGACACGACGTAACGATGTTCGTCGCTGTGGAACAGGGCGTGCGCCAGTTCGTGAGCCACGGTGAACCTGCGTCGACCAGGGGTCATCGCGAGGTTCACCAGGATGGATAGCCCGATCTCAGCGTGGTTCAGGAACGCTCCGGACACCGTCCGCGACAGATCCTCGCCCAGCGACGCTCGGTACACCGTGATTCCCAGCATCTCGCACACGTTGTCGATGTCGCCGACCGGCCCGAGCCCGAGTCGCAGGCTCTCCCGCACGCCCTCCGCCTTGCGGCGCGCGTCTTCCGCGGACTCGAACCCGGGTGCGCTCACGAACGGGCTCTGCCGGAGCGCACGGATCCGAAACTTCGTCACCTGTGCGAGTCGGGCATAGCGGTCAAGGAAGTCGACGAACTCGCGAAGACCAGGCAACGCTTCCGGGGACACATTCTCGCCACCGCCCCGAAACAGCAATGCGCCAAGGTCCGCGGCCGGAGCCGGCTCCTCCTGGCCCAGCAGGTAGGCGACCGTGACCCCGAGCAGCTGTGCGAGGGCCACCATCTGTCGGTCGTTCGGCGTCCGCCGGCCGGACTCCCAGTAGCTCACCATGGCTCGGCTGACGCCCAGCCCGTTGGCCACGTCGTCCTGGTCGTAACCGCTACGAGCGCGCGCAGCGGCCAATTGCTCGCCTAGGGGCACGAACGCTCACCTCCCGTTGTCTCGCCTGTTACTGATCCCAGCATAGCGCCGGCAAACGCGCAACACCTGGGTCGTAGTCGCCAACGAGGTCGACTACACTGTCGCGCGGCTCGGCATAGCACTATCTGCTATAGTGCCTGCTATGCCCAGCCGTGGCGAGGTTCTGCGTGAGGTGATGCGGGAGACCGGCACGACCCAGTCGGAGCTGTCCCGGGTCAGCGGTGTGCGGCAGCCCAGCATCAGCCAGTTCCTCTCCGGTCGCACCGCGATGAGCGACGACATGCTCGACCGCCTGCTGTCCTGCATGGGCTACGTCCTGGAGGTCGTCCGGCGACCGGTCAAGCACCAACTCGGTCGCTCGCCCGAGCGCTCCTGGCGGCTACACCGTCGGCTATCGATGGATCTCACACCCGAGAGCTTCGACCACTGGCGCGAACCCATGCTGCGCAACATCCGTCGCCTCCGGGCGAGTATGCGTGGTCAGCCTCACCTACGAAACCTCGACCGGTGGCAACGCCTCATCGAGGAGGGTGACATCTCGGGCCTGCGACGGGTGATGACAGGGCTCGATTCCGACTCGATCCAGATGCGCGAGGTCTCCCCGATGGGTGGTCTGCTGCCGCAGCACGATCGCAGCCAGGTCCTGCGGAACGCGAGCTGATGCGACGCGACCAGCTCGAGCACGCCATCCGTACGGCCTGCCAGGTCATCGAGCGGCCCGCCGTCATCGTGGTCGGCTCGCAGGCGATTCTCGGCACCTACACCGAGGACCAGTTACCGCCCGAGGCAACCATGTCGGTCGAGGTCGACATCCTCCCGATCGCCGAGAGCAACGAGGAGGCGGCTCGCCTTGCCGACAAGATCGAGGGCGTCGCGGGCGAGTGGTCGCCGTTCGAGGGGCAGCATGGCTTCAGCATTGACGGCGTCGACGAGGACACGGCTGTCCTGCCGGGCGGCTGGCGGGACCGCCTGGTCAAGGTCCAGAACGCCAACACCGCCGCGCCATCGGGTAGACCGCAGTACATCGGGTGGTGTCTCGACAAGGAAGACATCTGTGTCGCCAAACTCTGCGCGTTCCGCGAGAAGGACCAGAACTTCGTCACTGCGTTACTCGATGCTGGGCTCGTCGGGGCGCGATTGATCGCAACGCGTCTCGCCGATGTGTCGCCGAGTCACCGTCCGGCCGCTGAACGCGCACTCACGTGGCTCGCGGCCCGACGATGAACCCAATTGTCGGTGCCCGTGACGCAGGACCCAACGAACGTGCGATGTGGAGGAAGCACACGGCATGACCACCAGCCGACGCAAGCTCGCTGGTATGCCCCCGAGGCAGCCGCCGAGCATGTGATGAACAACGACGTGGGCGACATGTTCGTGGAAGCTGACGTCGTCCCTGAGCGGCGACCCGCCACGATGGTCACCGCCCTGCGCATAGATCTCGATATCCGGGCCGAGCTCGAAACCGCCGCGGCGGCACGGGGCATCGGTGTATCCACGCTCATGCGGGAGATCATCGAAGAGTGGGCTCGCGACAACGGCCCGATGCCTCCGGCCCGTACCGGCTGATCTGGAGCCGTCAGGGTCGGCGCGGGCCGGCGTGGGTGATCCAGTCGGCGACGATGGTGGCCAGCGGTAGCGGCGCGCCGGCCTCGAGGAGCAGGTCCCAGCCATGCCGGCCCGGGTTCTGGTCCAGGATGCTCAGTTGCTTCGTGCGTGCCGCGACCGCGTCATACAACGATTGCACGTCGCCCAGGGGGCAGTGCGGATCGTTCGTGGCGACGGCGACGAGCGTCGGGATGGTGAGCTTCGCGGCCAGGGCGTGGTCGTCGGCGCCGGTGTCGTTGATGTCGCCGGAGATGTCCACGACCGCGTTGACGCCCGGCACGAGCGCGGCGGCGTCGATGGCGTCGAGCCCGCCGCTGGAGGCGCCGACCAGAGTAACCGTGGTAGCGCCGTGGCTGCGGGCCCAGGCAACGGCGGGTGCGGTCTGCGCCGCGATGTCGTGCATGTCGTCGGGGCCGGCGCAGCGGGTATCGCCATATCCGCAGCGGTTGACGAGGACGACCTGGACGTCGCGGTTGGCGATGAGCCAGGCGGCGTACGAAGCGAAGCCGCACATGCCCTTGCCACCGGTCTCGTGCAGGAACACGGCCGCGGCTGTGCCGGTGCCAGCCGTCACCGCCTCGAGCCGGCCACCGTCGGTCATCGGCAAGAAGGTCGCCGTGCTCCCCGGCAACTGAGCACAACCACTCGGTGCATTCGCACTCGTCGTTATAGGAGAAACAGGGGAAGCCGCGCGGGTGCGGGCGGTGAGGCGCTGCAGGCGGCGAGCAGGAGCCCGGCCAGGGCGAGCATCGTGGCGCGCCGAGCCAGGTATGCCCAAGCCGTACGGTCAGTCCTCATGGCTGGCCAGGAAGTCGAGGATGGCCTGGTGCACGTCGGCGTCGGCGAGCAGCGCGGCGCCGTGCGCCGTGCCGGGCCGGATCAGCAGCTTCTTCTCCTTCGCCGGGGCGGAGTCGTAGAACCGTTGCGTCGCCTGGGTCGCGCCGTACGCGTCGTGGTCCGCGGTCACGAACAGGGTCGGGGTGTGCAGCCGGGCGGCGTACGGCGCGACCGGGGCGCCGCGGAGCAGGCTCTCCGCGGACAGGCTGACCAGGGCGTCGACCGACGGTGAGTCCGCTGCGATGATGATCGATGTCTTTGCGCCCTCCGAGGCGCCGACGAGGGCGATGCTGGTGGCGCCGGAGGTGGTGATGGCCTGCACCACGGCGGTGAGGTCCTGGCCCGGCTCCTCGTTCGTGTAGTCGTAGAGCACTGCCCGATAGCCGAGCCCGGCGAGCTCCGACGCGAAGTCCCGCCAGGCACAAGCATCCTCGTCGCTCTGGTTGGAGAGGATGACCGTCCGTGCGCCGGTGCCCACCTGCGCGGCCCGCATCGTGGGCACGGTGGGGATCGCGAGCGGCACCGCACCGGACAGGCACGCCCAGGGCAGCGCCGACGTGGTGGGCGGCGTCGTGCCCGACGCCGCCGGCTGGCCCGAGGGGGCGCACGCCGCCAGGCAGGCGACGAGCCCGGCCAGTAGTGCCGCGCGGTATGTCGACTTCGACATAGCCACTAACCTTAGCCGATGCCGTCCACCCTTGGCTACGCCCTTCTCGGCCTGCTCGCCCGTCGACCGCGCACGGGGTATGAGCTGTCGCAGGCGCTGCGGGTGCCGGTCGGCTACTTCTGGACGGCGAGTCACAGCCAGATCTATCCCGAGCTCGCGCGGCTCGAGGCGGACCGCCTCATCGCGAGCACCGTGGTGCCCGGGCCAGGACCGCGCGACACCAAGCGGTACGCCATCACCCGCACGGGACGCGCGGCACTGGCGGAGTGGGTGGTCGTCCCGGTCAGCGACGATCACTCGCGCAGTGAAGAGTTGCTCAAGGTCTATTCGATCTGGCTCGCCGACCCGGGCCGTGCCCGAGCCATGGTCGCGGACCGACTGCGCCGCCACCGGGAACTGCTCGCGCACTACGAGTCCATCGCCGCCGAGTTCGAACGCGACGCACCGGTCGACCCGACCCAGCCGCGTTTCGGCGATGTCGCCACGCTTCGGTACGGGCTGGCGTACGAACGGCATTACATCGAGTGGTACGAGTGGCTAGCGGGCCAGCTACCGGACGCGTGACGGTGGGGCGCCATGATTTCTCGCCCGCTGTTAGTAGCTGATACCGAGGCTGTCGGCGAGCTCCCAGATGTTGGTGCTGGGATCGCGCTGGGTGGGGACTTCGAGCTTGTCGCGTCGATGCTGCTCATTCAGGCGCTGGGCATGACCTCGGGCTTGCGCATACCGACCACTGACGTCTTCCAGCCGCACCCGCTTTCCCCGCTGTCGGTAGCCGCTGATGTGGGATTCCACGGCTCTGGTGACCCGTCTGCAGGAGCCTGCCTCCTGCTGGCCGTGCCATTCGAAATGCAACAGCAGCCATAGCTCGATGCAGGGGTGTGAGAACGCGACCCGGACTCCGGCGGCTGTCGCCCGGGCGATGAGAGCATCCACGTTTTCGTGTTGGTCGCGGTCGACGACGCACCATACCAAGGGCCGCTCGGCGTCGGTCGTGCCTTCATGGCGGCTCTCCTGTGTCAGCCGCTCAAGCTCCGCCATCGCGATGGGCACCAGTTGACCCGGGGTGCCGTGCCGGTCGTCGACCCGGACGACGAAGGCGGTCTGCATTCGCTTAATAGCGTCTATGTAGGATGGTTCGGTGGCCATACCCTCGGTGAAGACGACCACTTCCTGGCGGCGGGCACGTGGCCGGCGCGCGGTCATGGCGCCGGGGCTTCGTCGCTCGCTGGCTGATCGGGCCAGAGGGCTCGGGCCAACTCGCCGGGACTCAGGCCCGGCACCGCACCATAGCGGCCACTGAGGTAACCGCGTTCGATGTTCTCACCCTTGCGGGGTTTGAGATCGGTGAGGGGGAACAGTTCCGTCGCGCCGTCGTCGCCCTTCTCCGTGAACCAGACCTGGTCGCGGTCGAGGAGCGGACGTCCATAGACTGTGCTCAACATGCTCACATCGTGTGAGGAGAACAGAAGTTGCGCACCATGTTGGTTGAGCGTGCGGTCGTGGAACATCCGAATCGTCTCGGCCGCAAGCTCCGGGTGGAGGCTTCCGTCAAGCTCGTCAACGACGAGTACCGTGCCGCGTTCCATCGCTCGCAGCAACGGCCGGAGAAGTCGGATCCATGCCTGGGTGCCATCGGACTCGAGCTGGAACGCCAGCGGCGTCAGGCCGGCGCGACCGCGGTGGCGCAGACGAACCTCCCGCCGCTTACGGGTGCGTCCCTGCGCCATATCGACCTCGGATGGTTCAACCTCAACGATCTCGGCTCCATCGATGCCACTGTCAGCGCGTCTCAACGACTCCACCACTCGATCCGCCTGGTCGCCCTCAAACAGGGAGACGATGGCCTCGCTCAGTGGACGGGTCCGCGATCGCGTCGTCGACATCTCCAGTGACGAGAGCCACCTTGCGACCGGTTCGAGCATGCTATGGCGGACCTCGCCGCCAAGACTGATAAATGGTCGGTCGGGTCGAGCGAGATCGGCGAGGACCGACTGGGTCTGCGCTGGGCCGAGGTGGTTGTCCGGGAAGCGCAGGCGTTGAGGATCGGCCGGGTCGCGCTCGAACCACACTTGCCGACGGCCCAACGGGTAGGCGTGCAGCCACTCGCCGAGCACCGCCTCATCGGTGAACGCGATTCCATAGGCGTACTTGACATTCTCGGCGACGAACTCCGCCTCGTAGCTGGTCGGACCCGAGGCTGTTTCGGGGTCCAGGACATGCGGATCCCATCCCAACGTGCGGCCGCGTTGGAGCCCAAGCGACAGCCCTCCACGGACGAGCAGCCCCAGGTGACCAAGCGCACTGAGCACATTGGACTTGCCGGACGCGTTGGCGCCATAGACACCAATCACCGGCAGCACGGACTCGCGGCCCGACGGCTTGACCTCGACCTGGCGAGCGGTGCCTTCGTTGAACTCGGTTGCGACGAACGAGAGTTCCTGTTCGTCACGCAGCGATCGGTAGTTAATGACCCGGAACCTGAGCAGCACGTCTGCCTCCTGACGGACGAAGCATAGACCCTCAGAGTTCGTTTCGTGCAGGGAGTTGTCGCGAAGTGCGGAGTGTGCGCTTGACTTGGTGGGACAGGTGTTACCGGGGTGGGCCGGCGACGATGCGGGAGGCGGCGGCGGCGCGGTCGCCTCGCCACCAGCCGAGCGCCTCGATCCACCAGGTCAGGCCCGCCTCGGCGTACGGCGTGATCTCCGGTGCCGAGCCAGGTCCGTCGGTCGTGCCCTCCATGGCGATGTCCAGGCTTCCCGGCGCGCGTCGCCGGACGTACGAGGCGGCCTCGTGGAACGTCGCGACCGGGACGTTGCCACTGTGCTGGCCAGCGAAGACCGGCATGGCACCGTCGAAGCGCGCGGCTCGGCGCAGCCCCGCGGTGCTGGGCCACTGACCGCCGCACCAGATCGGAATGGTGGGCATGGACCACTGCGACCAGAGCTGCGTCAGCCGGGCGAGGCGTTCGTCGAGCGCGTGGCCACGCTCTCGGAGGTCGGCGGAGAGCCCGAAGTCGCTGTACTCGCGGTCTATCGAGCCGATCGCGGCCACGATCGTCAGGCGCCGGCGGGAGAGCGCGTCGATGGCGGCGGTGTCCTGCGCGACCTCCTGGACCTGCCGTCGTGGCAGTACCACGGTGAGAAGGATTCTCACGCGGCTGGTGGCGGCGGCGATCGCCGCGGCGGCGACGGTTGGGCTGGTCACGGGCCAGTCCGGCTCGTGGTAGAGCAGATGATCCCACAGGTGCACGCCGTCCCAGCCGTGCCGCTCCGCCGCGACCGCGAGCTCCAGCAACGTGTGGACATCGCCGAACTCGCCGACGGTGGGCAACCCCACGGCGTACTTCACGTCCATGCGTACGACAGTAGTCAGGCCTGCTCCGGTCAAGACTCGTACGGTCGGGGTCACGCATCAGACGATCGTGGGATCGGCGGGGCGTTGCTCGGTGTGTTCCGATGGACGAACCGTGCAGTCGTCGAGGGGACCGGTTCCGTGTCGGCGTACGTCTTTCTCTCGTACTCCAGCACCGACCGTGCCTACGCCGAATGGATTCACGAGGCCTTGACGAGTGCGGGCATCCCATGCTGGTTCGACCAGGAGCTCGTCAGCGGAGACCGATGGGAGCAGGTTCTACGCGAGCGCGTGGACGGCTGTTCCGGGTTGGTCGTCATGATGTCGAAGACCGCGAGTGAGTCCATGTGGGTCCGCCTGGAGGTGGGCCGGGCCAGGGTGCAGGACCGGCCGGTGCATCCGCTCACGCTCGACGGCACACTCGTCGACTGGCTTAGGGACATCCAGTACGAGCGGCTCCTCGACGACGGCGTACTGCCCGTACGGTTGCTGGAACGATTGCGCACCATCGTCGCTGCCCCTGCGCCGAGGCCCCGACAGTCCGGGCCACCGGTGCTGGCGGGACGCGGTCTGCCGATGCGCAACCCACACTTCGTCGGTCGCGCCGAGGCTCTGCTGGTCCTCGAGACTCAGCTCTATTGGGATCCCGCGGTTCCCATCCGGGCTCTGCACGGCACAGGCGGTGTCGGTAAGACCCAACTCGCCGCCGAATACGTACACCGGCACATCCGCGATTACGACCTCACCGGCTGGATCGACGCCGAGCACGCCGACCTCATCGAGGCACAGTTAGCTGAGCTGGCGCCGGCCGTTGGCATCGCAACCGCCCCTGGCGCGTCGGTGCGCGCAGTGGCTGCCCAGGCGGTGGCGGCGCTGGGTCTCTCAGACATGCGGTGGTTGCTGGTCTTCGACAACGCCCAACAGCCTCAGACGATCACCGCCTTCCTGCCACGCGGCGGTTGCGGCCATGTCATCGTCACCACTCGGATGGAGGGCTGGAGCGCCGTGGGCAAACCCATTGACGTGGACGTACTTCCTCGCGCCGAGTCGGTGGCGTTGTTGCGCGCTCGCTGCTCCACCGTGGACGACATGGCCGCGGACACGATCTGCGAAGCCTTGGGCGACCTGCCGCTCGCCGTGGAGCAGGCGGGCGCCTACCTGGCGGCCGCCAACCTGACCCCAGCGAAGTACCTGGAGCTCCTGTCGACCCGCGGCACGGCACTCCTGACGCGTGGCCGCGTCGCTGGTCACGCGCATACGGTGGCCACAACCTGGGACGTATCTCGGCGCAAGCTGGCCGATGCCGGCAAGGTCGGGGCGGCAGCGACTGTGCTGTTGCAAGTGTGTGCGTTCCTCGGCGCGGAGCCGATTCCGTTGAGCATCTTCACGGTCGACCCGTCGGTCCTGCCGTCGCCGCTGAACAAGGCCGCGGCGGATCCGGTACGGTTCGCCGACACCGTTGCCGCGCTGCTCACCTACGGCTTGGCCGGAGGCGGTGCCGACCAGCAAAGCCTCTCGGTCCACCGGCTGCTCGCGACCGTCGTTCGCGACCATGTGGCCGGCGAGCGCAGAGACGAGGCGCGGGAACTTCACGCCGCGATCGGCGCGCTCTGGTCCGGCGCACCCGCGGAGCCGATGACCAACGTGGCCGGGTGGCCGACATGGGCGGCGCTGGTTCCGCATGTGCGCGCCGCGATCGGTCACCTGCCGGAGCGGCATCGCAACACCACCGCTCTTGCCCTCGCAGACCGGGCCGCGACCTATCTACGCTCCCAGGGCCAGCTCTCGGCTGCCGTCGCTCTCTTCGAGGCGGCGCTCGCCGGCCGGACCCGAATCCATGGGCCTGACCACCGCAACACGCTGGCCTCCAGCAACAACCTTGCCGGTGCGTATCGGGCGGCGGGCAGGGTGTCCGAGGCTGTGCCGCTCTATGAGTCGACCCTCCAGGCGTGCACGCGGATACTCGGGGCCGAGCACCCCGACACCCTCAACGCTCGCAACAACCTCGCCTCCGCCTGCCGATCCGCCGGACAACTGGACCGGGCCATGGCGCTCGCCGAAGAGGCCGTAGCTGGCTGCGAGCGGGTCCACGGTCCGGACCACCCTGACACGCTCACTGCCCGGAACAACCTAGCCCGCTCGTACCGGTCAGCCGGGAGGCTAGAACGAGCCATCGAGATCTACGAGTCAACTCTCGCGGGCCGTCTGCGGGTCCTCGGCCCCGATCATCCCGACACGCTGACTTCACGCCACAACCTCGCGTACGCCTACCATGTGGGGCGACGATTAGACGAGGCACTGCCGATGCTGGAGGAGAACCTCCGCGACCGCGAGCGGGTGCTCGGCGCGGCCAACCCCGAGACGTTGACCTCGCGCCACGTGCTCGCCCACGCGTACGACGAGGCCGGCGAGCCAGATCGGGCACGAGACCTTTACGAATCGACGCTTGAGGACAGGCTTCGTATCCTCGGACCGTCCCACCCCGACACGCTGGCCTCACGCCACAGCCTCGCCCACGCGTATGAGTCGGCTGGCCAGGTAGATCGTGCTCTGCGCCTCTACGAGGCCTTGCTCGTGGACTGCCTACGGATTCTCGGCGACGACGACCCGTTCACGAGGGCGGTGCAGGCGAGCATTATGGCCGCACAGTCAACGACCTCGCCCAACTGATCGCCGCAGTTGTCCCGTACGCATGGATGCATCGCCCGGCGGGCGCGCCGCGCGGCACTTGCGTCAAATGCCGGGTGTAAGCAGGTAGATTCGCAACGTGATGCTTCGGCTGCCGTCCCGGTACGAGGACCTCGACCCGGCATTCCGCGGCCGGCTTCGCCCCAACCGACCGCTCATCGGCAATGTGCAGCGGGCGCGCAGTTCGATGCGGATCTCGGGCGGGATCAGGTTCCTGCCGATCTTCGGTCGCAGCGGGTGCGGCAAGACCTCGGCCGCACGCGAGCTGTCCACGCATCTCCCGCAGGCCAAGGTGTTTGGCCTCTCGCGCGCCGCGTTGCTCTCGGAGGAGCGGCTGCTGGAGGAGATCGCGAAGGCGCAGGGGCAGCGCGACCACCCGAAGCTGCTCATCGCGGCCATCGACCAGTATGAGGAGAGCGGCGACCGGTTCTCCCCGTCGCCGTCCCAGTTCGTGGAGCGGCTGAGCCTGCTGGACCGCGGGCGGTTGCGGGAGACGCCGATCCTGTTCCTGTGGTTGACCACGAACTGGGACTTCCACGCCGATCTGGTCAAGGCGACCAAGCGCAACGAACGGATCCTGCTAGCGCCCGACTTCGAGCTGGTCGGCCCGGAACAGTCGGAGTGGTCCGAGATCGTCGAGGAGACCTTCGCCTTCCACAACCACGAGCAGCCGCTCGCCGATTTTGGGCTGCTGCATGACGAGATCGAGGCGATCGCGTACGGCTCACCGACTCTCGGCACCACGATCCAGCGCGTCGGTGAGATCCTCGGCGACGAGGATGCGCCGTTGCAGGACCTGTCCCAGTATCAGGTCGTCATGCTGTGGCCGGTCACGGACGGCCTGCGCATCGCCCGCGTCTCCGCCTTCACCAACGCCCGCGAGGGGTACAAGCTCGACTGGAACGCCTTCTACCGCACGCTCAACGATGACGACAAGAAGACGCTGCCGCTGACCGCGCTGAACCGGGCGAGGCTCTACTTCGACGTACGGCTGGTGCCGATCGCCGCGGCCGACCTGCACGCGTTGTGCGGCGAGTTGTCGGACCCGGAGTTCCAGCCCAGCCAGTCCTATCTGGACCGATTCAAGAAGTCACACTTCTTCTCGATCGTGAACGAGACCTGGGACCCGTCCGCGTACTCGCCTCTGCGCGAGCGCGAGTCCGACCGCGCGGAGCGGGCCCGCAAGTGGTACGACACCGTGGCCACCGAGCATCCCGTCCAATTAGGACGCCGGATCGCCCGCTGCATGACGTTGCTGGGACTGGACGCCGAACACGAGCAGTCGATCCGCTCGCCCTACTCGACCGTACGGGCCGACGTCGCCATCGACCGCTGGGGCAGCAACCGACGCACCTGCATCGTCGAGCTCAAAGCCCTGAACTCCGAGGGCACACGCCCGTCGTCCATCAAGGACGCGATCCGCACGACCCTCAAGCGCCACGCCCAGTTCTCCGGCTTCCTGCCCCGCCAGTGAGCCCGGCGGTGCTACTGCCGGGCGCGGGAACGGGCGCGGAAGCCGCGCACGAGCAGGTAGACGCCGTAGAGCACGGGGCCCCAGGCGACCACGTAGACGGGGCTGCTCGAGGCGAGCGTGATGATCGTGAGTAGGACACCGCCGACGATCCAGGCCGTACCGAAGCCCAGGTCACGGGATGCGCGCCGCTCCAGCGCCTCGCGCTGCGCCGCGGACTCTCGAGCGTAGTCCGGCGTCGCGGGGCCGGTCGCTGGCGACCCCGCGCCCGGCTGGCCCTGCCACGGCGCCGGCTGCTGCGGCGCAGGCTGGCCCTGCCACGGCGCCGGGGGCTGCTGCGGCGCGGGCTGGCCCTGCCACGGCACCGCGGGCGGCTGCGCCTGCGGGTTCTGCCAGGGCGCGCTGGACTGACGCGGATCTGAGCTGTAGTCGGACACGATGCCTCCGAGGTGGGTTCAGTTGACGGGGCGGCCGTGGTAGCGCATCGCGCCGATCAGGTTGTCCATGAACTCGTCCCGGCCATCGACGAGCTGCATGGGTATCGCCATGGCGGTACCCGCGCTCGGCGTCAGCCGGTAGTGCAGGATCTTGCCGGCCTGGTCGCCCTTCGTACCGATGACGGCGCGCAGTTCGGAGAGCTCGTTCCAGGAGTAGGCATGGACCTTGCCGTTGCGGCGGTGCACGACGCCGTTGGTGAAGATATAGAAACTCTGGGCACCGCGCGCCAGCGTGCCAATGGCTCCGGCGAGGGCGCCGACCATGGTGAAGCAGCCCAGCAGCGCGAGGAATCGAAGCAGGCTGCGCACCAGACCGTCGGTGTGCTCGCCGATCGCCCCGACCCCGAAGAGCAGGCCGGCCCCGACGGCGGCGACCACGAAGAGACCGACCGCGGTCGCGACGGGGTTCGCCAGATGGCGCGCGCTGACCAGATCACCGAAGGTGTGCGTGCGCGCAAGTTCCGTCACTGCCGGTGGGATCGCAGCGCTCTGTTCCCCGGTCGTCACGATGCCTCCCCCGTGTGCCTAATGGTCCGCTCCCGGACGCGGCAACGCTGGGCGCGCCAGGCGATCGACACATTAGCAGCGCCCCATGATTCCCGCTGCCCCCACCGCCGCAGCGTGCACACGGCGCCACGGTGTGCACAGGACGCGAGGGTCAGCCGATGAACTGGGCGGCGACGAGCTCGTCGAGGCCGGCGTCGTCCTCCATCAGGACCGGCAGGCCACGCGCCTCCGCGGCCTCCGGTTCGAAGGTCTCCCCCACGATCTGCAGATAGAGATCCCGAGGGCGAGGCAGGTCCGCGACCCTCCACAACGGACGGAGCACCGGTACGTTGTTGAACCGGAACGCTCCGTAGCCGAGCATCGTGCCCAGGGGAGACTTGGTATGCAGGATGTCCGCCGCCTTCGCCAAGGGCACGGAGGCGACGCGTCGCCAGAAGAGACCCGAGATCAACATGACGCGCCGGTTCGTGAGGACCAACCGGTTGTTCATCCAGGTCAGGCCACGCCAGATCACCCAGATCAGCCAGAAGCCCTGGCTGACGAGGTCCGCGAACTGCACCCCGTAGGCACTGACGTCGGCGGTCCGTAGCTCGTGGAGGTCGACGACGACACCGCCGACCTGCGCCCGGTAGCCCGAGAGGATCAGCAGCGACAGGGCCAGGCCGACCGCCAGATCCTTGACCAGGCGGATCCAGTGCCGCCGCCACTCACCGCGGAACTTCTCCGTGGGGAACAGGTACCGGCGGGCCAAGTGGCCGGGCTCATTCGTGGCGATCATTTCCACGAGCTCCAACCTCGGCAGCGCCAGCAGGTCACCGTCGTCGAGGGTGCCCGGGATCGCGAGGGCGTTGCCGGGCACGCTCTCCTCGGCGAGCTCGTCCGCCTGCGGGTAGACGACGCCCAGGTGCCACAGCACCACGACCTTGGGCTTGCGGGACCGGACCAGCTCGACGATGACCCGGGATCCCGCGATGGGCCAGGTCGCCGTCGGCGTGTGCGGGTCGACGTGCACGAACTGCCGCGGTGTGCCGTCAAAGTGGTTCAGCCGCAACATCATCGTGCACCGGCCGAGGATCCTGCCGACCGGTGGTGCGCTGGATCCCACGACCGCGGCGATGGTGCGGGCCGTCGGTGCCGCGCGCCTTCCGGGCAGGAGGGCGAGCAGGGTCGCGACCACGATGGTCCCACCCAGTGGCGCCAGCAACTCGGAGCTGTCGTAGTGACCGACCCGGGCGAGCACGCCCACGCCGACGCAGGCCGCATCGACCAGAGCGACGCCCGAGCGGACCACCTCGGGGAGCAACCAACGACGGCCGGAGGTGGACACCGATCGCCTCCATCGGTAGGGGTGAGGCCACCGAGCACTGTAGTCGCCCATCGTCTCACTCGCATAGGTCCCTCCGCCGGTAACCCTGGGTTGCCAGACGTACACGATGGCGTGTACCGGCCGACCGCAGAGCGCCACCTGCAACCCGCACGTGGCGACGCGGTGCTCATCCCAGATGCCGCGGTCCCGTGTCCGGGCGGGGGCCGGGCTCGCCGTAGACCACCGAGGCATGGACGACGACCAGTCCACTGTCGCGCGCGCGGACTGGATCCAGGCGCAGCCTCTTGACACCCGGGTTCTCGTGCGCTACTAGACCCACGCGCAGCAGGAGATCTTGCAGCGCGTTGAGATCAACCGGATCCGCGCCGCCGTAGCCCTGCAGGAGGGCCGCGGCCCTGGGCGCCCGCACGAGTGCGGCGGCATCCACATCGGTCAGTGGCACGACCCGCCACGCCCGATCTCCCAGCAACCGCGTGGCGATCCCGCCGACCCCGAATCCGACCACCGGCCCGAACGCGGGATCGTCGAGCACCTCGACCACGCACTCGACCCCGTCGGCCGTCGCTTTCCAATCCACAGTGGACGGTATGCCGTACGCCGCGAGCAGCTCGGCGACCGGACCCTGCCGCGCGACGACGGCGCGCCCGGCGTCCGAGTCCATGCCAGCCAGCTCTGGCAGCGTTCCGGGTGGGCGGCGGCGCCAGGCCGCGTAGGACGACACGTGTGCCAGAGCCCGTACGGCCTCCTCGACCGTGCGGTACGTGGGCAGCCCGAGGTCGACCCGGGAGGGCGTCGCGACCAGGACCGTGACCACCGGCTTGTCCGGTCCCGGGTGCTCCGGCTCCTTGCCGATGATGCGCGCCTGGGGGCCTGCCACGCAGTGGTGGTCCACCGCGTCCGCGATGCCGTACAGGGCATCGTCCACAGGAGACCCCGGCAGCGGGGGCGAGACCACGGCCAGGACCATGTCGACGACCTCGCGGTCCAGCGCCGCGGCGACCAGGCTTTTGAGCACCCGGGGCTGCAGCCGCGGCGTCGCCGACCGGGTGAACGTGACCTCAAGCCCCGCTCGGGCACAGGTTGCGGCGGCGAGGCGCACCAGCGCGGAGTCGTCGCCGACCACCCCGACCCGGGCGCCGGCCGGCAACGGGCAGGATGCCAGGATCTGCGCCACATCGAGCAACTCCGGCACGGTCTGGACGTGGATCACTCCACTGTGGGCGATAAGCGCGGCGGCCGCTTCGCTCTCCAACGCCCGTTGTGGTGACCACGGCAGGTCGTCTGGGCCGGAGACCGACCCGGCGGCCGCACCGGCGGCCACCATGGCGACCGGCTTGTCCCGCCCCAGTTCTCGTGCGATGCGGGCGAACTTGTGCGGGTTGCCGAAGGTCTCCAGGTAGAGCAGGACGACGTCGGTGTGCGGGTCGTCGCGCCAGTACTGCAACAGGTCGTTGCCGGAGACATCTGCCCGGTCGCCAGCGGAGGCGAACGTCGACACACCGAGTCCACGTTCGTCGATCTCCGAGAGCATCGCGACGCCGACGAAGCCCGACTGGCAGAAGACGCCGACCCTGCCCCGCGCCACCATCCGGGGCACCAGGGTCGCGTTCAGGCAGACTGCGGGGTCGGTGTTGATCACGCCTAGGCAGTTCGGCCCCACCAGGCGCATCCCATGGTGGCGGGCCAGCGCCACCAGCTCCCGCCGGTCGCCCATGTCACGGGCCGGTCCGTCGGCAAACCCCGCCGAGATCACGACAACCGCATGCGCGCCGGCCCCGCCCGCATCGGCGACCGCGGCTGGCACCTGGGCCGCCGGCACCGCGACCACGGCGAGGTCGACGCCGCCGGCCACCGACGCGGTGGGGAACGCGGACGCTCCCTCCAGAGTGGACACCACGACTCCGGGCGCCGCCGGAGCGGGGGCCGTGGGGTGCACGACCGACAGCGATCCGGTGAAGCCGCCCGAGGCGATGGTGTGGACCAGACTGGCGCCGACTCCCGTGCCGTCGCGCCGGACTCCATACACCACAACGGATCCTGGCCTGAGCAGCCGCGCGATCGACGCCGCCTCGGGATGCCGCTCGCGGTCCCGGGCGATGCTCTCCGAGGCCGGCGTCGGCTCGATCGGGAAGGTCAGGTGCACCACGCCCTCGGCCCACTCCCGGCTGATCTGGTACCCGGCCTCGAAGAGCACCTTGAGCATCGGCCGGTTCGCCGGAAGCACCTCGGCCACGAACCGGCGTATCCCGGCCGATCGGGCCGCCTGGGCGAGGTGTTCCAGCAGCAGTGGCCCGATCCCCTTGCCCTGGAAGGCGTCCTCCACGACGAACGCCACCTCGGCGTCGCCGGCGTCGGGAGCAAGCCGCTCGTACCGACCGACCGCGATGATCTGCTCGGCCGCCGTCACGACCAGTGCCTCACGGTCGCGATGGTCGACGGTGACAAAGCGCTCCAGGTCGCGCGGCGGGATGCGCGGGTAGGGCGAGAAGTAGCGCAGGTACCTCGTCCGCACCGAGAACCGGCCGTGCAACGCCACGATCCGGTCCGCGTCCTCCGGCGCGATCTGTCTGATATGGACAGTCGACCCGTCGGAGAGCAGCACATCCGCCACGGCGAGGCCTAGTCCCGGGGATCGTGCGGATCCAGCCCCAGCAGGGGAAACACCTCGTTGCGGGTGGCCGTGATCGCCCGGCCGACGGTGTCGCCGTCGCCGGGAGTCCAGGCCCGGTACGCGGTCTGGCCGCCGTCGGTCAGCGTGGTCGGCACACCAGGGCCGTCGCGAAGCAGCCGGAGCCGGCCGTGCGGTGCCCCGGCCAGCCGCTCGCGGGCCAGCTCCTGCCACTCGCGCGGGATGAGCGTGCGCGGATCGAGCGACTCGCCGGTCAGCGTGGCGAGCAGATGCGTCCACGTGCGGGGCACCGCCTCCACCAACGCGTACCCGCCGCCGCCGAGCGCGACCCATCGACCGCCGCAGAGCTCGTCGGCGAGCGCCCGCAGCGCGATGTGCGAGGCCCGTTGACCGTCCACGGTCAGCTTCAGGTCGGCCAATGGGTCGATGTGATAAGTGTCCGCGCCGCACTGCGTGAACAGGATCTGCGGCCGGAACGCGCGCAGCACCGAGGGCACCACGGCGTGGAATGCGCGCAGCCAGCCGCCATCGTCCGTGCCGGGCGGCAGCGCGACGTTCACCGCGGTCCCGGGTGCCTTGGGGCCGCCCGTCTCGTGCGGGAAGCCGGTGCCGGGAAACAACGCCAGCGGCGTCTCGTGCAGGCTGACCGTGAGCACCCGCGGGTCGTCCCAGAAGATCGCCTGCACGCCGTCACCGTGATGCACGTCGACATCTACATACGCGATATGCTCGGCACCGAGGTCGAGCAGGCGCGTGATCGCGATCGCTGGATCGTTGTAGACGCAGAATCCCGAGGCGTGGTCGGGCATCGCGTGATGCAGCCCACCGGCGATGTTGACCGCCCGTACGGTCTCCTCACGCCACACCGCCTCCGCCGCTGCGATGCTCGCCCCCGCGACGAGCGCGCTCGCCTCGTGCATCCGGTCGAAGACGGGGTTGTCGCCGGTACCCAGACCGTACTGAGCGGAGTCCATCTCCTCGCCGGCGACCTTGACCGCGTCGACGTAGCGCGGATCGTGGACCCGGGTGATCGCGGCGTCGTCGGCCGGCTCGGGCGCCACCACCCGCACCCCGGGCCGGTCGAGTACGCCGAGCATCCGGGACAGCGCGATCGTCAACTCCACCCGAACCGGGTCGAGCGGATGATCGCCGAGGTCGTACGCGAGCAGCTCGTCGCCCCACACCACCGTCGCCGTCATGGCCGTTGGCCCGCGGTGTCGTCCCCGACCCGCTCCTCACCCACGGCGACCGGCCGCGACGCGTCGGCCACCCATTCGCTCCACGACCCCACGTACAATGGCGAGCGTGGATATCCCGCCAGCTCGAGCGCGAGCACGGTCTGCGCCGCCGTCACCCCGGATCCGCAGTACGCGCCGAACACCGGCGTCGATGCGCGGTCCTGCTGGGCGGCCGCCTGCACGGCCTCGCGCAACTGGTCCGGCGGCCGCAGCCGTCCGCTGTCATCCACCAATGTGGACGATGGCAGGTTGACCGCGCCGGGGATGTGCCCCGCCACCGGATCGACCGGCTCCGCCTCGCCCCGGTAGCGCACCGGCGCCCGGGCATCGAGCAGCACCCCGTCGCGGGCCAGCCTCGCCGCCGCCGGCGCGTCGAGGATCGGCATGTGGCCGGGGTCGACGACGACATCGCCCGGCTCCGGCGTGACCGGGCCCACCTGCGTGGCCTGACCGTCGGCGAGCCAGGCGGCGAGCCCGCCGTCGAGCACCGCGACCGCCTCGTGGCCGGCCCAACGCAGCGTCCACCACAGCCGCGCGGCCGGCATGCCGTCACCGGCGTCGTAGGCGACCACGGGGTGACCCGCCCGTACGCCCGCGGCGCGCAGCCGCTCCTGCAGCGCGGCCGGGTCGGGCAGCGGGTGGCGGCCACCCGCCCCGGGCGGACCGCAGAGGTCGGTGTCCAGATCGAGGAACACGGCCGTCGGAATGTGCCCGGCCAGGTACCCCTCGAGTCCCGGCGGGCCGCCGAGCCGCCACCGGACATCGATGAGGGTCGGCGGATCACCGGAGGCCAGCTGACCGGCGAGGGTAGGGACGTCGATGAGCGCCACCCCACCAGTCAACACCACGGCCCGCCGCCGCGAGGCTCTGGTGTACTTACACCATGAAAGGTAGGGTTACACCATGGCTCTGAACATCAAGGACCCCGAGACAGAGCGGCTCGCAGCCGAGGTCGCGACACTGGCCGGTGAGACGAAGACGCGCGCGATCAATGTCGCTCTCCAGGAACGTTGGGCACGGTTGGCCGCGGCGCGCACGGCGAATGACCGCACGGCCCGGCTGCTTCGCTTCCTCACCGATGAAGCCTGGCCCCAGGTGCCGGCGGCTCTGTTGGGCAAGGCGCCCACCAGAGCCGACCGCGAAGAAATCCTCGGATACGGTCCGGAGGGCGGGTGATCGTCGACAGCTCCGCGGTCCTGGCGATCCTCCTGAAGGAGCCGGGCTGGGAGCCGCTGCTCGAGCACATCGCCGACGAGGACGGCATGCCCGGAATCGGGGCTCCGACGCTGGTCGAGTCCGGCATTGTCCTTGCCGCTCGACTCGGCGCCACCGGCAAATCGCTGCTGGCGCGTTTCGTTCAGGAGATCGGGATGCGGGAGATCGTCTTCACCAGCGCGCACTGGCCGGCGGCTATCGACGCGTTTCTCCGCTACGGGAAGGGACGGCATCCGGCGGCCCTGAACTTCGGGGAGTGCCTGACCTACGCGACCGCCGTCGTCGCGCGCGAGCCTCTGCTCTGCATCGGCGACGACTTCGCGCAGACCGACCTGCCGCTGGTACCGGTCGATTGACGGCGCCGGCGCGTGTTCGTCGGTCAGGGGGCGGAGACGAACACGCGGGAGGCTACCTCCCGGGGCAGCCGCACGCTGTCACCGTCGCGTTCGACGACCACCGAGTCCGGTTCCTGGGCCACCACCACGTTCGCGCCCGGGTCCACGCCGGCCGAGTGCAGCCGGCGCAGCACGTCGGCGTCGGTCTGCACGCTCTCGCAGATGCGGCTGACCGTGACCTTGCCGGAAAGCCCGGGGAATGCCAGGTTCCGTTCCGGGTGGGCGCCGCTGTTGTTGGCGTCGACCGGGCCGAGCTCCGCCAGACCGGGGATCGGGTTGCCGTACGGGCTGCGCGAGGGTCGGCCGAGCAGCTCGTAGACCCGCTGCTCCACGGCCTCGCTCATCACGTGTTCCCATCGGCAGGCCTCGTCGTGGGCCTCCTCGTACGGCATGCCGATCACGTTGACGAGCAGCAACTCCGCGAGGCGGTGTTTGCGCATGACCGCGACCGCCTTGCCGCGCCCGTCGTCGGTGAACACGAGGTGGCGGTCGCCCTCGACGACGACCAGGCCGTCGCGCTCCATGCGGGCCACGGTCTGGCTCACGGTCGGGCCGCTCTGCTTGAGGCGCTCGGCGATGCGCGCGCGCAGCGCCGGCACACCCTCCTCCTCGAGCTCAAGGATGGTGCGCAGGTACATTTCGGTCGTATCGACCAGATCGGTGGGCACGCCGGTATCCTCCCGGCCGAATGCTACCTGGCCGTACGGACACCGACCCCGATCCAACCTCGCCGATCTTGGGCTTATCGTCGTGATTGGAGATCAAACCACGTCGATAACCCCAAGATCGCGTGCAGGGGTCAGCCCAGGGGATGGCGGGGGTCAGCCCAGGGGGTGGTTGACGATCTCGTCCTCGATGGCCTTGGCGAAGGCGACCAGACGTGGGGTGAGCGCGGCCACGTCGGCATCCGTGGCGTCGGCCGGGAACGTATAGCGCAGCGTCATCATCTGGGGTGCCGCCGAGAGCCAGCCGAGCTGTACCGCCGGGCCGCTGGGGCTCGCGTCGCGACCCGAGTAGGTGCCGCGGGGCAGGTCGAGCCGGTACGCCTCACGACCCAGTTGCTTGAGCGCGGTGAAGCCGCTGGGGATCGAGGTCGCCCGATAGATGACCGGATCGGCGGCCGTCGGCGAGAGCGTCACCACCAAGTCCGGGAAGTCCTGGTGATCGATGCCGAGCGCGCAGGAGTACGTCTCGTCGACCTTCGCCGCGGCCGCGGTGTCGAAGCGGACCCCGAGCGCGTTGGCGACGGCGTCGTACTCGACCGCCTGGCACGCCCGCCCCTCCGCGCTCGCGAACGGGTCCTCCTGGGGCGGGGGGTCGGTGCACCCCCCGAGCATCGCGGCGAGCACCACCGACGCGAGCGCGAGCAGACACCGCCGAGAGACCACGGCCGACCAGCCTACTTGTCGGGGTGCAGTTGAGCGGTGATGTGCCGGGCGATCTCCAGGCTGCTCGTGGCCGCCGGCGACGGTGCGTTGAGCACGTGCACCTGCCGGCCCGAGCGCAGGATGAGGAAGTCGTCGACCAGCGAGCCGTCCGGGGCGATCGCCTGCGCCCGCACACCCGCACCCGCCGGGACGATGTCGCTGTCGGTGAGCGCGGGGACGAGCCGGGCGAGGCTGGCGGCGAACCGGCGCCGCGACAACGACCGGCGGACCTCCGTCAGGCCGTACCGGTAGTGGCGCCGGGCCAACCGCCACAGGCCTGGGTAGGTGGCGACCTCGGCGACGTCGCGGGCCGCGAAGCGCCCCCATGAGTACCCCTCGCGGGCCGTGGCGAGCACGGCGTTGGGGCCCGCGTGCACGCTCCCGTCGATCATGCGGGTCAGGTGGACGCCGAGGAACGGGAAGCTCGGGTCGGGCACGGGGTAGATCAGGCCGCGCACCAGATCCCGGGTCTGCTCGGTCAGCTCGTAGTACTCGCCCCGGAACGGCACGATCCGCGCCGGCGGGTGCAGCCCGGCCAGGCGCGCCACCCGGTCCGCGTGCAGTCCCGCACAGTTGATCAGGTAGTCGGCCCGGAACGACCCGATCGTGGTGGAGACCACGACCGCCGACCCGTCGGGCTGCAGCCCGGTCACCCGGGCGCCGAGGCGGACGGTCCCGCCCGCCTTGTCCACGAGCGCGGCGAGCCGGGCGGAGACCTGCTTGTAGTCCACGATTCCGGTCGAGGCGACGTGCAGGGCGCCGACGCTGGCCACGTTCGGCTCGTACTCGCGTGCCTGTTCCGGCCCGATCCTGGTCACCGGCAGGCCGTTGGCGAGCGCCCGCTCGTACAGCGCATCGAGCCGGGGCAGCTCCGAGGGGTCCGTGGCGACGATCAGCTTGCCGCACACCTGGTACGGGATGTCGTTGGCGCGGCAGAACTCGACCATCGAGGCCGAGCCGGCCCGGCACAGCGTGGCCTTGAGGCTGCCCGGCTTGTAGTAGACGCCGGCGTGGATCACGCCCGAGTTGTGTCCGGTCTGGTGGGCCGCGACACGGTCCTCCTTCTCCAGGACCGTGACCGTCGAGTGTGGATGCTCCTGGGTGAGCCGGTGGGCCGCGGCGAGGCCCACGATGCCGCCACCGACGACAACGTAGTGAGCCACGGCGGTAGCTTACGACTGCGCAGCGCCCCCGATGCCGCCAACCACAGCCTCGTCGGACCCGGCGGTCGGCCGGAAGGTGCGGCGGTACGCCAGGGGTGCCACGCCGACGGCGGCGCGCAGGTGGGCCCGCAGCGACACGGCCGTGCCGAAGCCGGCGCGCCGGGCCACCTCGTCGACGGTCAGGTCCGACGTCTCCAGCAACAGCCGGGCGTGCTCGACCCGCTGCCGGTTCAGCCACGCCGCCGGGGAGAGGCCGGTCTCGTCGCGGAACCGGCGGGTGAAGGTACGTACGCTCATCCGGGCGGTGCGGGCCATGCTCGTCAGATCAAGCGCTGAATCGAGATGCGTCAAGGCCCACTCGCGGGCCGTGGCCGTGGACGAGCCGACCGGGTGCGGCACGTGCCGCACGATGTACTGCGCCTGCCCGCCGTCGCGCCAGGGCGGCATCACGCTGCGCCGGGCGGCCAGGTTGGCGACCTCGGAGCCGAAGTCGCGGCGCACCAGATGCAGGCACAGGTCGACGCCGGCCCCGACCCCGGCGGAGGTGAGCACGTCACCGTCGTCGACGAAGAGCACGTCGGGGTTCAGCCGCACGCGCGGGTACTGGCGCCGGAACTCCTCGACGTAGGCCCAGTGGGTGGTCGCGGGCCGACCGTCGAGCCGGCCGACCTCTGCCAGCGCGAACGCGGCAGTGCAGATCGAGACCAGCCGGGTGCCGGCCGGGATCCGGCGCAGCGCCGCGATCTCGGCGTCGGTGAATCGGGGCACGCCATCACTCATCTGATTGCCGTGCACGCCCGGGATGATCACCGTGTCGGCGTCGAGCAGGATCTGCGGCCCCTGGTCGGGCACCGCCGCGAAGCCACCGGACGTACGGACGGCCGCGCCGTCGGCGGTGCAGGTCCGTACGTCGTAGAGGCGCTCGTCGGTGACCGGCGACCGCGCGGCGTTCAGGATCTGCGACGGGGTACCGAGATCGAACGCGGCGACGCCGTCGGGGATCAGCACGGCGACCCGGCGGGCTCCGGCGGCCAGTGGGGGCATGGGCATGGCCGGATTCTTTCACATAGTGGCGTCCCGGCCACTTCCGGGTGGACCCCGGGCCGAGCATGATCGGCTCCGTGACCACGACAACCCCAGGCCGTACCCGGGCGCCGCGCGCCACAGCGATCCACCGGGCGTGGCTGGTCGCGGCCGTCACCGGCATCGCGATCATCGGCGCGGCCGGGTTCCGGGCCACGCCCGGCGTGCTGATCACGCCGCTGCAGGACGAGTTCGGCTGGAGCCGGGGCACGATCTCGCTCGCGGTCTCGGTGAACCTGGTGCTCTTCGGGCTCACCGCGCCCTTCGCCGCGGCGCTCATGGACCGCCTCGGCGTACGGCGGGTGGTCGCGGGCGCGCTGCTGCTGGTGGCGACCGGCAGCGGGCTGACCGTCTTCATGACCGCGAGCTGGCAGTTGGTCCTGCTCTGGGGCGTGCTGGTCGGGCTCGGCACCGGCTCGATGGCGCTCGTGCTCGTCGCCACGGTCGCGGGGCGCTGGTTCATCCGCCACCGGGGTGTCGTCACCGGCGTGCTCACCGCCGCGGGGGCGACCGGGCAGCTCATCTTCCTCCCGGTGCTCGCCACCCTCGCCGAGCACCACGGCTGGCGCACCGCCGCGCTCACGGTCACCGGCGCAGCCCTGGCCGTCGTGCCGCTCGTCGCCTGGTTCCTGCGCGACCACCCGGCCGACCTGGGGTTGGCGCCCTACGGCGGCTCCGCGATCGTCCCGGCTCCGCACCGCGGTACGGGCGCCGGCACGCGCGCGCTGTCGGTGCTGCGCGGCGCGGGGCGTACCGGCACGTTCTGGCTGCTCGTCGGCGCGTTCGCGATCTGCGGCGCGAGCACGAACGGACTGGTCGCCACCCACCTCATCCCCGCCGCCCACGACCATGGGATGCCCGAGACGACGGCCGCCGGGCTGCTCGCGCTCATCGGCGTCTTCGACATCGTCGGCACGGTCGTGTCGGGGATCCTCACCGACCGGTACGACTCGCGGGTCCTGCTCGGCGCGTACTACGCCCTGCGCGGCATCTCGTTGCTGCTGCTGCCCTCGCTGATCAGCGGCACGGCCCACCCGAGCCTGCTGGTATTCGTCGTCTTCTACGGGCTGGACTGGGTCGCCACGGTGCCACCCACGATCGCGCTGTGCCGCCAGCACTTCGGGGCGGACGGCCCGGTCGTCTTCGGCTGGGTCTTCGGCGCGCACCAGATCGGCGCGGCCGTGGCCGCCAGCGGGGCCGGGTTCGTCCGGGACGTCACGGGCGAGTACAACCCGGCCTGGGTCGCGGCGGGCGTGCTCTGCTTCTTCGCCGCCGTGATGTCCGTACGCGTCACACCCGCCGCGGTCCGGCCCCAGCCCGCCTGATCGTCCTCAGTGGACCGGCCAGCCGTACGGTCCGCTCACGGAAGGGCGGGCAGGCCATCGCAGACCGGCACGGGGAAGCCGGGTTCGCCCACCACGGCCTCGGGGCAGCCGGCGCTCTGGGAACTCGCGACCAGCCGCCAGCGATCGTCCCAGCGCAGGAAGTAGCGGACCGTCGCCGGGGGCACGGAACAGGCCGGCCGTCCCGCACCACACGCACCCGCGTTGCGGTCGATCTGCAGGACAAGCCACGTCTGATCACAGTGGACGGTGTTCACATAGCTGTGCTGTGGCGTGTCGAGATCGAAGACGGCCAGGTTCGTCCAGACCCGAGCGCAGTGGTCGGCGGGTGGATGGCAGCCCAGCACCGGATCGCAGAGCCGGTAGTCGGGCGTGGCCGGGTCCCACGACTGTGAGTTGTTGGTCGTCAAGGGCAGTCCCGCCACGACGTAGTCGAAGTGCAGCGTCGCCGTGACGATCTTCAGGCCGGGGCAGTGGCCGTAGATCAGCGAGCCCGGCGCGTCCACCACCACGTTGGCGAAGACCCGGCCGTTCTCCCACTCGTTGTAGCCGAGTTGCGGGCCCGAGCCGCAGTCGGGCGCGCCGTCGAGCAGTTGAAGGTCCATCGCGAGGCTGCGGTCGTCGAGGCCGGGGTGGACCGCGACGACGTCGACCGCGACCGGGGCCTTTGGTGAGTCTCCGGGCGGCTCCGCACCGGTCGTACCGTTGCCGCGGGCACAGGCCAGGCCCAGCGCCACGCCGGCGAGTCCCAGCCCTATCACAGCCCATCGACGCACGCGCATAGGCTACTCCGGCTTGCTCGTGGACGCGCGCAGCGCGGCGATCTCCTGCTCGAAGTCATCGAGGGTGGTGAACGAATGGTAGACGCTGGCGAAGCGCAGGTACGCCACCTCATCGAGCTCGCGCAACGGCCCGAGGATCGCCAGACCCACCTCGTGGCTGGGCACCTCGGCGGCACCCTTGGCCCGCACGGCCTCCTCGACGCGCTGGGCGAGCAGGGCGATCGCGTCCTCGTCCACCGGCCGGCCCTGGCACGCCTTGCGCACACCGGCGATGACCTTCGTACGGCTGAAGGGCTCCGTGACGCCGGAACGCTTCACGATCGCCAGCATCGCCTCCTCGACGGTGGTGAAGCGCCGGCCGCACTCCGGGCACGCGCGCCGGCGCCGGATCAGCGCACCGTCGTCCGCCTCGCGTGAGTCGACGACCCGCGAGTCCGGGTGGCGACAGTACGGGCAGCGCATGGCGCCGCGAGCGTAACGGCACGGATGCCCGCCCGGCAATCCGCCCGACCCTGGGCGCGCGTGGGCCGCGACACGCCGGAAGAAACCGTAGAACAGCTGTTTGAGAATTTCGAGCACGGCCGGTACGGTTGTTCGAGACGGCGAAGGCGGGGCCGCCCGACTTGCAAGCGCGAGATATGCGGATACAACAGAGTACTGACGTCCACGATCTGCAGGGAGGCTCACGTGGCAACCGACGACGCCAAGGCTTCGGGCACTGGCATGCGGCGACGGGGAGGCGCCGACGAGCTGCGCGCCGTCGAGCAGGTCATGACCGCTCTCCCCGAGGTGTTCGCGCCCGACCTCTCGGAGCGCCAGCGCCGGATTCTGGAGTACATCCGCGCGACCGTCGACCGGCGCGGCTACCCCCCGACCGTGCGGGAGATCGGCGAGGCGGTCGGCCTTGTCTCACCCTCCAGCGTGGCCTACCAGTTGGGGGTGCTGGAGAAGAAGGGCTACCTGCGCAAGGACCCCAACCGTCCCCGGGCGGTCGACGCGCGACCCGGCAGTGAGCTCACCGCCGATGACGAGGAGGCCGTACGGGCCGCCCGACCCGCGCCGGCTTACGTCCCGGTGCTCGGCCGCATCGCCGCCGGCGGCCCGATCCTCGCCGAGCAGGCGATCGAGGACGTTTTTCCGCTCCCCCGCGAGATCGTGGGCGAGGGCACGCTGTTCCTGCTCGCGGTCAAGGGAGACTCCATGTTGGACGCCGCGATCTGTGACGGCGACTACGTCGTGGTCCGTCAGCAGCAGACGGCGAACAACGGGGAGATCGTCGCGGCGATGCTCGACGGGGAGGCGACCGTGAAGACCTACCGGTTCCGGGACAGCCACGTCTGGCTCATGCCGCACAACCCCGCCTACGAGCCGATCCCCGGCGACGAGGCCACGATCCTCGGCAAGGTGGTCGCGGTCATCCGGCGCGTGTGATCGGGCGCGTGTGATCGGGCGCGTGTGATCCGAGCCTGCGTCTGCCCGGCGCCACCCTCGGCTCCGGGAGAGCCCGTTCGGTCACGGCCCGTTTGTTCAGCGACCCGTTTGTTCAGCGACCCGCTTGTTCAGCGACCGTAGCCGCCGTACCCGCCGTAGCCCTGGTCGCCGTAGCCCGGCTGCGCGCCATAGCCCTGGTCGTAGCCACCCTGGCCGCCGTAGCCCTGGTCGCCGTAGCCCGGCTGGGCCCCGTATCCCTGATCGACATAGCCGGTCTGGCCGCCGTAGCCCTGGTCGTAGCCGCCCTGGTTGCCGAAGCCGCCATATCCGTCGTCGTAGCCGCCACCGGAGTACGCGGGCTCCCGCCGGCCACGACCCCGCCGGGGGCGGTCGTCGTAGTCGTCGTCGTAGTAGTCGTCTTCCTCTTCCTGGCGACGGCGACGGGCCCGGCGAATCCCGATGATCCCGGCGATGGCGAGCACGAGGCCGACCACGCCGACCGCGGCGATGATGCGGGTCAACTGCGACATGTCGAAGCGGCCGAACAGGCCGTGCGAGCCACTGCCGCTCTCATCCCCGGTGGACGTCGGCTCGATCGGCGCCGCCGGCTTGACGTAGGGCGTGTAGCTCAGCAGCTTTCCACTGCTTACCGGGGCGGTGACGAAGCTCTTGCCGTCGGCGGAGTACGTGATCGCCTCACCCGACTTCTCGCCCGGCAACGGGGTGACGCCGGTCGGGTCGGCGCTGAGCGCGCCGGCGATATCCCCATCGCTGACCTTGTACTCATAGGCGTCGGTGTACGTGCGGACCACGATCTTCGATCCGTCGGGCGAGAGCGCGGCGCCGGTCACGAGCTGCGGGTTGGTGACGCCCGACGGCGCTGGGGTACCGGTCGTCATCGCCGTGAAGCTGCCGACCTTCTTCAGCGCCACCGGGGTGGCGTTGTTCGCCGACGGAACGTTGTCGACGGAGTAGAGGCTCGTCGCGCCCGAGCTCTCCGTCGCGAAGATGAAGGGAATCCCATCCCCGTTCACCACGAACGCCTTCGCGTCCAGGTTGCCCGAGGGGTAGGTGTACCGGTAGATGGACGGGCTGCTGCCGTCCGTCGGAGCCTTCTCCACCGCGATCCGGGTCCGGTCGGCCTTGTCGTCGCCGCAGTCACAGACCCAGTAGTTGTCCCCGACGAGGGCCAGATCCTCGGGGTCGACCGGGTTGACCACCGTGCCCGACCACGTCTTGGTGGTCGACTTGCAACTCGAACTCAAGCTGTAGATCTTGATCTGAGAGGGGTTGTCCTTCTTGCCCTGGACGACCGCGTACCCGGAACCTGCCGCCACGATGCCGCGCACGTCGGTCAGGGAGGTGGGCAGCGTGCAGACACCCTCGCCGGCCGTCTGCGGCCCGACGACGCTCGGCTCCTGGTCGGTACCCGTCCCGGCACTCGCGCTGCCCGTGGTGGTCGGGGTCGCGTCCTCGGCGTACGCGGGACCGGCGGCCAGCCCCGCGACCAGGACGCCGACGGCGGCGCCCACGAGGAGTCTCGACGCAGCCGACCGGAACGCGGGTAACCGGAGGGAGTCACGCATGCCGGCTAGTCTGTCAGAATGCCGGCGCTTCGCGTAGTCCGGGCGAAGCAGCTGACAGTGAGCAGCACGGCCGTGACCTGCTGTGATAACGCACACCCCGTCCGTTGAGCCGGTTCAGGCGGCGGTGGTGACGAAGGGTTCCAGCTCCGCCACGAGCGTCCGGCCCACCCGCACCCGAAGCCGGGTGCCGGCCGCGGTGTGCTCGGTGGAGAGCACCTCGCCCCGTTCGTGCAGCCGGGCCACGAGTTCACCGCGGTCGTAGGGCACGAGCACCTCGAGCTCGACGGCGGGACGCGGCAGGCCGGCGTCGATCCGCTCCCGGAGCGCCTCGATCCCCGCACCCGTCCGGGCCGAGATGAACACGGCATCGGGCCAGATGCGCTTGAGCCGCAGCAGCGTCTCCTCGTCGGCCGCGTCGGCCTTGTTCACCACGAGCAGCTCGACCGCCGGAGCGTGCTGGAGCTCGGCCAGCACCTCCCGTACGGCCCGCACCTGCTCCTCCGGGTCGGGGTGGCTGCCGTCGACGACGTGTAGCAGGACGTCGGCGTCGGCCACCTCCTCCAGCGTCGAGCGGAACGCCTCGACGAGTTGGTGCGGCAGGTGGCGCACGAAGCCGACCGTGTCGGAGAGCGTGTAGACGCGGCCGTCGGCGGTACGGGCTCGTCGGGTGGTGGGGTCGAGGGTCGCGAACAGGGCGTCCTCGACGAGCGCCCGGGCGCCGGTGAGCCGGTTGAGCAGCGAGGACTTGCCCGCGTTCGTGTACCCCGCGATCACCACGCTCGGCACGGCGTGCCGGCGACGCCCGGACCGCTTGGTCTCGCGGATGGTCTTCATCTGGAAGATCTCGCGCTTGAGCTTCGCGATGCGGGAACGGATCCGGCGCCGATCGGTCTCGATCTTCGTCTCACCGGGACCGCGCAGACCCACGCCTCCGCCGGCGCCCCGCGCGCTACCGCCGGCCTGCCGGGACAGCGCCTCGCCCCAGCCACGCAGCCGCGGCAGGAAGTACTCCAGTTGCGCGAGCTCGACCTGCGCCTTGCCCTCGTGGCTCTTCGCGTGCTGGGCGAAGATGTCGAGGATCAACGCCGTACGGTCGATGACCTTGACCTTGACCTGACCCTCGAGGGTCCGCAGTTGACCCGGCGAGAGCTCCCCGTCGCAGATCACCGTGTCGGCGCCGGTACCGAGGACGACCCCCCGGAGCTGCTCGACCTTGCCGCGTCCGATGAACGTCGACGGGTCGGGCCTGGTCCGGCGTTGGATCAAGCCGTCGAGCACCTGGGAACCGGCGGTACGCGCGAGTTCGGCCAGCTCGACCAGTGAGTTCTCGGCGTCGGCGGCGGTGCCTTCGGTCCAGACCCCGACGAGCACCACCCGTTCCAGCCGCAACTGGCGGTACTCGACCTCGGTGATGTCGGCGAGTTCCGTGGACAGACCAGCGACGCGGCGCAGCGCGTTGCGGTCGGCCAGCTCCAGGTCGTCGCCGTCGGCTGCATGGGTGTTGTCGATCATCGTGATGCTCATCGTGCCACGGCCGACCCCTCAGCGCACCGGCATAACGACCGCGCCCCGGATGGCAGACTGGCCCCGTGCCTCGCGCCCGCGCCGCAGCCCCCACCTTCCCTTCTCCGCGATCTTGGGGTTATCGCCGTGGTTTGATCTCCAACCACGGCGATAAGCCCAAGATCGCGCGAGCGGCGGCGGGAGCGGCGGCGGGAGCGGTGGCGGGAGCGGTGGCGGCGGCGGTGGTCGCGGCTGTCGTCGTGGGAGCGCCCGGGGCGGCGGCGAGCCAGGCACCGGCGACGGGCCAGGCGGTGTGCACTGTGGACGACCCGCGAGCGGTGGAGCTGTCGGGGCTGGTGGCGACCGCCGACGGCTACGTGTCCGAAGTCGACAGTCAGCCGAACACGAGCCAGGTCGTGATCGTGTACCTCGACCAGAAGTGCCGGGTGATCCGTACCCAGGGCTACCCCACGCCACCACGCGACCCCGAGGACCTCGCGGTCGCCCCGGACGGCGCACTCTGGGTGGCCGATACGGGGGACAACATCACCGGCATCACGCGACGGCAGACCATCGCGCTGTGGCGGATCCCGCCCGGGGGCGGCGCGCCGGTCATCCATCGGCTCACCTACCCGGATGGAGCGCACGACGCGGAGGCGCTGCTGTTCGCTGGCGACGCGACGCCGGTCATCGTCACCAAGGAGATCGGCGACGCGTCGTACGTGTACCAGCCCACCCGCGCGCTCGAGCCGAACACGGCGGCCGGCGTCCCGCTGCGACTGGTCGGCGAGTTCCACCCCGTGCCGACCCTTGGGGCGAACGACATCGGCCGGCTCCCCGAGCTGATGGTGACCGGCGCCGCCACGTCGCCGGACCGGAAGCGGGTCGCGCTGCGCACGTACACCGCGGCGTACGAGTGGGACGTGCCCGACGGCGACGTGCTCAGGGCCATCACCACGGGTACGCCCCGGATCACGCCGCTGCCCGGCGAGCCACAGGGCGAGGCGATCGCGTACACAGTGGACGGACAGTCCTTCCTGACGCTCAGCGACAACAGCGGACCGACGACGATCCTGCGCTACCACCGCACCACGGCCGCGGCCACCACAGCCGGTCCGACCGCGCTCGGCACCGTGTCGCAGGGCAGCGCGGGCCAGGCTGCTCGGTATGCTCCGCTGGGGCTCGCGGCCGCCGGCGGGGTGGTGCTGCTCGGCGCACTCTGGCTGCTCGCCCGCCGCCGCCGCGCGGCCTGAACGGACGCCCGACGCTACAGCAGGAGCGTGCCGGTGGCGACGAGGACGGCGGCACCGGTCAGGATGCAGCCGGACTCGTCGATGGCGACCGTCAACCGTCCGCCGGGCACGTCGACGACGACGGAGCCGGATCCTCCACTGAGGACGACGCCGGCTACCGCGCAGGCACCGGAGCCGCACGACAGCGTCTCCCCCACCCCGCGTTCGATGACCCGCATGCGTACGTGCGACGCGGCGACCGGAGCGACGAACTCGACGTTCGCCCGATCCGGGAACTGCTCCGGGTCGAACTCCGGGACACCGGACAGGTCGAGCGCCGCCACGTCGTCCACGCGACAGACGAGGTTGGGGTTGCCGCAGACGACAGAGGTGCCCTTGAACTCCACACCGGACACACGGGCCACACCGGGCGCGCCCACGGCCGGCCGCGGCATGGTGACCGAGACCGTACCGTCGTCGACCGTTGCCGCCACCAGACCGGCACGGGTCAGGATCGACACCTGTGGACCCCTGGCCAGTCCTGACTCGACGAGGTACCGCGCGAACACCCGGGCGCCGTTGCCGCACATCTGCGCCAGCGACCCGTCGGCGTTGCGGTAGTCCATGAACCACTCGGCCTCGCCGGCGCGGTGCGCGACCTCCGGGTGGGCGGCCGTACGGACGACGCGCAGCAGGCCGTCACCGCCCACGCCGTGGTGACGGTCGCAGATCGCGGCCACCCGCGCGGGCGGCAGCGACAGTCGAGCGTCGGGGTCGGGCACGACGACGAAGTCGTTGCCGGTCCCGTGCCCCTTGGCAAACGGGGTGGTCTCGGACATCCCGGCCATCATCGCACCCCAAACGTGAGCGACGGCGCCGAGCACACGGCCAGCGCGTCCTCGACGAGAGTCGGCGAGGCCCCGTCGAGCCAGACCACGCCGGGATCGCGGCGAAACCAGGAGCGCTGCCGCCGGACGAAGCGCCGGGTCGCGTACACGGTCTCCTCGCGCGCCTCGACGAGCGTGCCGTGACCGGCGAGGTATCTGAGCACCTGGTGGTAGCCCAACGCGCGCGAAGCCGTACGGCCCTCGCGCAGCCCGGCCTGCTCCAGCGCGCGCACCTCGTCGACGAGTCCCTCGGCGAACATGCTCGCCACCCGGGCCTCGATCCGCGCGTCGAGCTCGGCCGGATCCCGGTCGACTCCAATGTGGACAGTAGGGTAGTACGGCGTCGGCTTCGGGAGCGAGGCGACGAACGTACCGGTGAGCGTCACCACCTCGAGGGCCCGCACGATGCGGCGACCGTTGGTCGGCAGGATGTGGGCCGCGGCCTCCGGGGCCCGCTCTGCGAGCCTGGCATGCATGGCGGCCGCGCCGACCTCCGCCAGCTCCGCCTCCAGCGACGCCCGCAGATGCGCGTCCGTACCCGGGAAGTCGAAGTGCTCCAGCACGGCCCGGACATACAGGCCGGAACCTCCGACGAGCAACGGCACCCGCGCTCGCGCCCGCACCGCGTCCACCGCGGCCCGGGCCAGATCCTGGTACGCGACCACGCTCGCAGGTTCGGTCACGTCCCAGATGTCGAGAGCGTGGTGCGGTACACCCCCGCGCTGCTGCGGGCCGAGCTTGGCCGTGCCGATGTCCATGCCCCGGTAGAGCTGCATCGAATCGGCATTGACCACCTCGCCACCGAGGCGGTGGGCCAGCACAAGGCTCAGTGCGCTCTTGCCGGCCGCGGTCGGACCGACGATCGCCACCACCGGCGCGATGGTCATTTTGGAAGCGCTCCCAAGGTTACGGTTCGGCCGCACTGACCGATCAGCCGCTCGACGCGCACCCCACTTGACCTGTGAGAATAGCGGTTACCGGCGCCAGGACACATGATGTTCACAGGCACCGGACTGATGAATGCACTTCCAGCGACGCTTGCGGAGCCGAAGCAGGAAGTACAGAGGGCGGCGCAACCGGCAGGGCGACCGGTACGGCCGGGCACAAAGAGGGCGGACTACGAGCATGGACCAGACGAGCTACGGCCGGATCGACGCGGACGGCACCGTCTACGTCAAGACGGCCGAGGGTGAACGGGTCGTGGGCTCGTGGCACGCCGGCACGGTCGAGGAGGGCCTGGCCCATTTCTCCCGCCGCTACGCCGACATCGTGACCGAGGTCGACCTGATTGAGACGCGGCTGGGCAGTGGGGCCGCCGACGCCAGCCACACGATCGCCCGGCTGCGCCAGATCCGTGAGTCGCTCGACACGGCCCATGTCGTAGGCGACCTCGATGGCCTGGCCAACCGCCTGGAGAAACTGACCGAGTTCGCCGAGCAGCGGGCTGTCGAGAGCCGTGCCGCCCGGGAGAGCGCCCGGGCGGAGGCGCTGGCGCGCAAGACAGCGCTCGTCGAAGAGGCGGAGCAGATCGCGACCTCCGCTACGCAGTGGAAGTCCGCGGGCGACCGGCTCCGGACGATCCTCGATGAATGGAAGACGATCAAGGGCGTCGACAAGCGCTCAGACGCCGAACTGTGGAAGCGCTACTCGGCTGCCCGGGACGGATTCACTCGCCGGCGCGGCACCCACTTCGCCAGCCTCGACGCGCAGCGCAAGCAGGCGAGTGGCCAGAAGGAGGAGCTCGTCGCCGAGGCCGAGTCACTGCAGGACTCGACGGAATGGACGGCCACCGCCAACCGGCTCAAGGAGCTGATGACGGAGTGGAAGGCGGCCCCGCGCGCCGCCAAGGAGGTCGAACAGCGGCTCTGGGAGCGATTCCGCGCCGCCCAGGACACCTTCTTCACCCGCCGCAGCGAGGTCTTCTCGGCCCGGGACGCTGAGCAGCGCCAGGCACTGGACAAGCGCCAGGCCCTGCTCGTTTCGGCCGAGGCCATGGATGTCGACGCGAACCCGCAGGCGGCACAGCAGCGGCTGCGCGAGATTCAGAGCCAATGGCACGACGGGGGCCGCCTGCCTCGGGAGACGACCGGTCACCTCGACCGACGCCTGCGCGCCGTGGAGGAGAAGGTCCGTACCGCGATGGAGTCCGCGTGGCGCCGGACCACCCCCGACGACAACCCGTTGCTCGCCCAGATGCGTGACCAGGTCGCCGAAGCACAGGCGCGGCTCGAGCGGGCCGAAGCCTCGGGAGACGTCCGGCGCATCCGCCAGGCGCAGCAGTCCCTCGACGTCAAGCGCAAGTTCCTTGAGCTCGCGCAGCGCCCGGAGTGATGCCCACCTTCGCTCACGCAGGCGACGCCGGTGCGCCGTCCAGCCGCCCATCTGTCATCAGTGTCAACGTCGGCAAGCCGCTGCGGGCAACATGGGCCGCCGGCAAGGGCGTCACCGGCATCGACAAACGTCCCGTTGCCGGACCCGTGGCACTGCACGAGCTTGGCGTCGAGGGCGACCACGTGCTCGACACGTCAGGGCACGGTGGCATCGACCAGGCCGTCTACGCGTACGCCTGGGAGGACACCGCCTGGTGGGCCGCCGAGCTGGCCAGAACGCTGGACCCCGGCAACGTCGGCGAGAACCTCACCACGGCGGGCATCGACCTGACCGAGTCGGTGATCGGCTCGCGCTGGGCCGTGGGCTCTGCGGTGCTCGAGGTGAGCCGGCCACGCATCCCGTGCCGGGTCTTCGCGGGGTTCTGGGACGTGCCAGACCTCATCAAGCGCTTCACCGCGCACGCCCATCCCGGCACGTACCTGCGGGTCCTCACGCCGGGCACCGTCGCGGCGGGCGACCCCATCGAGATCCTTCACCGGCCATCGCACGGCGTCACGATCGGCGTCGTGTTCCGCGCGCTCACGCTGGAACCCGAGCTGTTGCCCCGGTTGCTCGAGGCATCGCAACTTCCGCAGGCGCTGCGAGACAAGGCTGCCCGCCGTGCCGGGACATCGAGGGATGCCGTTCGGTCGTGACCCAGCGTCACCGGCAGCGGCCCGGCCGGCGGTGATGCACGTTGACTGGTCTGCACTGCTTCCTCTGACGCTACGGCCTGTGACCTGGCATGTTGTGAGCCGTATGTGATCACGGCACGAAAAGGCGATTACTGCCGGTAACTGCCTTGCCGGTCACCTGGTGAAGCCGCGGCGCGTCTTGCGCCGACGACGAAAGCCGATCGGCCAGTCGCCGTACGGTGGGCCGCCGGCCTCGCCGACCCGCCCCTCCACCGCGCTGCCCTCGCCGCCGACCCGCCCCTCCACCGCGCCGCCCTCGCCGCCGAGGCAGGACTGGGCCGAGTCAGGGCGCGGGCGGTTGAGGTGGTACGTCGCAGCCGGCCGCTGCTCGCCCATCCAGTACGGCCCGTACCGGTCGTACCACCAGTCGGGGTGCACGGGGTCGCGCAGAACCTCCAGGTGGGCCGGGTAGTGCCGCCCGCCCAGGTCGCGCAGACCATCGTCGGCCGGCACGACCACGCGCCCGTCCCGGTCCACGACGACGAGCAGCAGCTCGGCGACGTCGAGCATGCGTTGCAGCGCCGGCAGCGTGGGCATGATCGTGCCGGCCTCGACTTTGCCCACAGTGGAGGGTGAGATTCCCGCTCGCCGGGCCAGCTCCCGTTGACTGAGCCCGGCGATCTGGCGGGCCCGACGCACCAGCCCCGCGACCGGGTACGGACCCACCGACAGCCGCGGGTCCGACCGATTCGATGTCTCGTCGCCGGAGCTCTGATCCCCGTTCATGGCCCTCAAGCGTTGGGCGCCACGGCCGCCACGCGCAAGGACCGATGCAGGATAATCCGCGACGCTACCGAGAGTGAGCGCAGATCGGAGGTCGAGCCTGACCGGCCGCGAGAAATGCCTGGTCGCAGGCCATGTCGCCAGAAGAAGCAGTGCAGACTAGCGATCGCACATCACGGCCGCCGGCGGGCGAATCGGTGACGCTCGGTCACCGGGTCCGGGCGCCGTGCGCGTCGATGACCGGGATTCGAGGTCAATCGATACCGTCGGATCAGGCCGGAGCGCCGATGGTGGGCATGCCGACCATCACGCCCGGTCCTCGACCGACCGAGCCGGTGGCCCAGGCGTCACCGGCTCGGGTCCGCCGATGGGACACCAGCGGCCGGTCGCTGTTGAGGTGATGGGGAGCCGCGTAGGTGACGGTGACCTCGACGACGTCACCGGGCCGCACGGACGGCGTGCCCGCGAAGTGGACGAGGCGACCGTCGCGGGCTCGACCGGACATGCGGCCGGTCGCACTGTCCTTGCGCCCCTCCCCCACGGCGACGAGAACCTCCACAGTGGAGCCGACGAGCTTCTTGTTCTCGGCCCAGCTTATCTGCTCCAGGGTCGCCACGAGCCGGTCGTACCGCTCCTGAACGACCTCCTTGGGCACTTGTCCGTCCATCGTGGATGCGGGCGTGCCCGGTCGCTTCGAGTACTGGAACGTGAACGCCGAGGCGAACCGTGCGGCGCCGACAACGTCCAACGTGGACTGGAAGTCCTCCTCGGTCTCCCCGGGGAAGCCGACGATGATGTCGGTGGTGATCGCGGCATCCGGCATCGCGGAGCGTACGTCATCGATGATCTGAAGGTACCGGGACGAGCGGTAGGAGCGGCGCATCGCCCGCAGCACCGTGTCAGAGCCCGACTGCAGGGGCATGTGCAGGCCGTGGCACACGTTCGGCGTCTCCGCCATGGCGGCGATCACGTCGGGCGTGAAGTCCTTCGGATGCGGACTGGTGAACCGAACCCGCTCCAGGCCGTCGATCTCGCCGCAGGCACGGAGCAACCGGCCGAACGCGTACCGGTCGCCGAACTGCACGCCGTACGAGTTGACGTTCTGGCCGAGCAGGGTCACCTCGAGCACGCCCTCGGCGGCCAGCGCGCCGACCTCGGCGAGGATCTCACCGGGGCGGCGATCGGCCTCGCGGCCGCGCAGGGACGGCACGATGCAGAACGTGCAGGTGTTGTTGCACCCCACCGAGATCGAGACCCACCCTGAGTAGCTCGACTCGCGGCGGGTCGGCAGGGTCGACGGAAAGACCTCCAGCGACTCCAGGATCTCCACCTGCGCCGCCTCGTTGTGCCGGGCCCGCTCGAGCAGGACCGGCAGTGACCCGATGTTGTGCGTCCCGAACACCACATCGACCCACGGCGCTCGCCGGGTGATCTCGGCTCGGTCCTTCTGGGCGAGGCACCCGCCGACCGCGATCTGCATGCCCGGTCGAGCGTCCTTCACCGGGCGCAGGTGGCCCAGGTTGCCGTAGAGGCGGTTGTCGGCATTCTCGCGTACCGCACAGGTGTTGAAGACCACCACGTCGGCGCCCTGCCCGTCCCGCGCTCGGACATATCCGGCGGCCTCGAGCAGGCCGGAGATGCGCTCCGAGTCATGGGCGTTCATCTGGCAGCCGTACGTGCGCACCTCATAGGTGCGGGCGGCGGTGTCGGAGGTGCTCATCAGGCCACCAAGCCTACCCACGACTCGGGTCAGCACGGGTGGCGCGCCCCCAGTAGGGTCTTGCTGGCCGACATCGATCCCCACCCCTCGGAGCAACAGATGGGCTTCATCACCGCGCCGGAGTTTCGCCGGGTTCGCGGCATCCTGCGTTGGCTCAGCTTCGCGCTGCTGCTGTTCAGCCTCGTCGGGGCGGGGATCAGCCTCTACGGCATCCACGGACCCCACCACTGGTCACAGGTGCTCGGCGACGAGGTGCAGCTCATGGCCGGCAGTTGGCAGCAGCCCAGTAGCGACAAGGCGTTGCCCTGGACGCTGACCTTCCTGCCGACGCTGATCCCGCTGCTCACCACGGCGTTCGGCTTCCTGGTTCTGGTCGATATCGCAACCGGGTTCCGTGGCCTGACCCGCAACCACATCGTCCTGGTCGGCGACGGCGCGGCGGCCACCGCGGTCGCGGCACGGCTGCGCCGCCCGCGGGGCACGAAAGGTCCCAAGCAGCGCCTTCTCGTGACCAAGGCCGGCGACCCGGCCTCCCTGCGTGACAGCGGCATCAAGCAGGCCCGGGCGGTCGTGGTCTGCGGTGACGACACGTTCGACGGCGCGACCAACGTGGCCACGACGAAGGCCGCCTTGCCTCTGGCGCGCCGTGAGGACTTCACCGCCCACCTGCTTGTGGGCGACCCGGGGCTCGCTCTGGCGCTGCGGGCGCGACGCCTGGTCAAGGCCGCTCCCGACGACGAGGACCAGCGCATCCGTGTGTTCACAGTGGACGAACTCGCCGCGCGCAACCATATGCGCGGCGTGACCCTGGAGCACCAGACCCGGCCCCACGTGCTGGTGGTCAGCTCGGACGGGTTCGGGCAGGCGGTGATCGTGGAGCTGGCCCGGCGGTGGTCGGCCGAGGGCAGTCCGCACGGCACCCCGCTGGTGACGCTCGTGGCCCGGGACGCGCACCGGGCTCTGCAGGCGATCGCCGACCGGTGGCCGTTCGTGGCGCGCACCTGCGAGCTGCGAGCCCTGGAGCAGCCGGTGGAACAGGCGATGCTGTCGATCCCCGACCGTCCGTTCCGGTCGTACTTCTGCGACGACGACGAGGACCACGCGCTGCGTACGGCGTTGACCGCGGCGACCCGGTGGCGACCCGGTCCGGGTTCGATCGTGGTGCGGCTGACCCGCCTCGCCACCCAGTCCGAGGCATTTACCGATATCTTCGACGACCTCGGCGGCGCGCTCGACCCGGTCTCGGTGTACGACGCCGCGGCGCAGGAGATCGTGCGATCCGAGGAACCGCTGCTGGCCTTCGCCCGCGCCATCCACCAGAGCTACCTCGACGATGCCACGCGCCGCGGTGAAGCTCTGCGCTCCCGGCCACTGCTCGTGCCCTGGGACGAGCTTCCCGAGGATGCCAAGGAGAGCAACCTGCAGCAGGCCCGGGCGTTCCCGCGCACGCTGGCGACGATCAGCTGCTCGGTGGCACCCCGCTCGCGGATGGCCGACCCGTTCTTCTTCCTCCCGGGCGAGGTGGAGCGGCTGGCCCGAGGCGAGCATGAGCACTGGGTCGCCGAGCGCCGCGCCGCCGGCTGGAAGTACGGGCAGACGCGCAACCAGGGCAAGCGGACGCACCCGTTGCTGGTGCCCTGGGAGCGACTGAGCGATGACGTACGCAGCCGCAACCGGGCGATCGTGAAGGAGCGGCCGCTGCTCTTCGACCGGGCACTGGAACGGGAGGGTCTGCAGGTCGTCCGGCTCGCCGTCGACCCCGCAGCCACCGGCCCGGCCCCGACACCCGCCTGGCTCACCCCCGGTGCGCTCGACCTGCTCGCCCGCAACATCCACGAGCGGTACCTGGCGGACCGGGTGGCCGATGGCGAGGCGATGTTCAGCCGGCCGTCGCTGCAGCACTGGGACTCGCTCAGCGATGATCTGAAGGAGGCCAACCGCGCCCAGGTCCGCGACATCGGCGCGAAGCTGGACGTGCTGGAGGCGACGGTCGTGCGCGAACCCGCGACGCATCCGTTCGACTTCAGCGAGGACGAGGTGGAGATGCTCGCGCGTTACGAGCACGACCGCTGGGTCAGCCAGCGAATCGCGGCCGGCTGGACGTACGGCCCGGAGCGCGACGACGCCCACAAGGTCCACAACCTGTTGCTGCCGTGGCTCTACCTCTCCTCGCACAAGCAGGAGACCGACCGGCAGATGATCCGAGCGCTGCCCGACCAGCTCAAGGCCGCCGGTCTGTCCATCGTGCGGCGGTAGCCGCCGACCTCAGCGGGCGACCTCGGTGGCCCGGGACTCGCGCACGACCGTGACCCGGATCTGGCCGGGGTAGGTGAGTTCCTCCTCGATCTGCTTCGCCACGTCGCGGGCGAGGACGGCGGCGCCGATGTCGTCCACGTCGTCCGGGCGCACCATCACCCGGATCTCGCGGCCGGCCTGCATCGCGAAGACCCGGTCGACGCCCGGCTTGCCCGCGGCGATCTCCTCGATGCGCTCCAACCGCTTGACGTACGCCTCCAGGCTCTCCCGTCGCGCACCGGGCCGGCCGCCGGAGCAGGCGTCGCTGGCCTGCGTCAGCACCGCCTCCACGGTCTGCGGCGCGACCTCATTGTGATGGGCCTCGATGGCATGGACGACCTCCTCGCTCTCGCCGTAGCGGCGGGCGAGGTCGGCGCCGATGATCGCGTGGCTGCCCTCGACCTCGTGGGTGAGCGCCTTGCCGATGTCGTGCAGGAACGCGCAACGCTTGACGAGTGCCACGTCGAGCCGCAGCTCCGCGGCCATGATCCCGGCGATGTGCGCGGTCTCCAGCAGGTGCTTGAGCACGTTCTGGCCGTACGAGGTCCGGTAGCGCAGCCTGCCGACCAGCGTCGCCAGCTCGGGGTGCAGGTCGGTGATGCCGACCTCGACCAGGGCGTCCTCGGCCGCGCGCTCGCAGAGCCGCTCCACCTCGCCCTTCGCCGCCTCGTAGACCTCTTCGATGCGATGGGGGTGGATGCGTCCGTCGAGGACCAGCTTCTCCAGGGTGAGCCGGCCGACCTCGCGCCGGACCGGGTCGAAGCAGGAGAGCAGCACGGCCTCGGGGGTGTCGTCGATGATGAGGTTCACGCCGGTGACCGACTCGAAGGCGCGGATGTTGCGCCCCTCGCGGCCGATGATCCGGCCCTTCATCTCGTCACTGGGCAGATGCAGCACGCTGACGACGCTCTCCGCGGTCTGTTCGCTCGCCACCCGCTGGATCGCGTCGACCACAACGGCTCGTGCCCGCGTCTCGGCGGTCGCCTTCGCGTCGTTCTCGATGTCGCGGACCAGCAGGACGGCGTCGCGCTTGGCCTGCGCCTCGATCTGCTCGATCAGTTCCGCCCGGGCGGCCTCGCCGGTCAGGCCGGCGATGCGCTCCAACTCCCGCCGATGGCTCTCGACGGCGCTCGCGAGCTCGACCTCCCGTACCGCGATCACCGCCTCCCGTTCCGTCAGGTCGGACTCGGCGGAGACCATGCGGCGATCCCGCTCGGCGAGGCGCTGCGCCTCCTCGGCAAGCAGGCGTTCGCGGTCGTCGAGGCGTTGCTCCCGCCGCTGGGCGTCGCCCGACTGCTCGCGGGCGACCGCGACGAGCGACTCGACCTCGCGCTCGGCCGTTCGGTGCGCCGCCGTCCGGATCTGTTCGGCGTCGTTGTCGGCCTGCCGGTGCGCCCGTTCGAGGATGCCGCTGGCTTCCTCCCGAGCGGCGTCCAGCAGGCGCCTCGCCTCTCCTCTGGCCGCGTTCGCCTCGGCGCGGGCCGCGGCGGCGTCCGTACGGGCGGCGACGGCATCGGTTCGCGCGGCGACCGCCTCGGTACGGGCCGCGGTGGTCCTGGCCACGACCGCCGCTTCCGGGGCCTCCCGGACCGCAGCCGCTGGCCCGGTCCCGGCAACGTTCCCCACGGAGCTCTGGCGAACCAGCCGCACGATCAGGACGAATCCCGCGGCCACGACGACACCCAGGATCAGCACGGCGATCGCCAGGACTGCCTCGAGCGGCACGGCGGCCCCCTCCCGTGTGGTGTCGCGGCACTGCGCGACTGCGGTGCGCGTCCGACAACGGACGCGCCTGCACGACGATCGCCGGCCGGCGTTGCCCGGAGATCGACGGGAGTCGTGGCCACGTCGGGGACGGGTAGCCCGCACCGCCGGCCGGCGGCTGGGCGTTGACCGTCCCTGCCTGCGCCACCACGCGCGTCCACCCGGCTGTCTGGGTGACGCTCGTGGCGAGCGCGACATAGGTCGTTCTGGTCGGTGCTGTCGGTATCGTTCCGTCCGCCGGCCCCGATTGATGTGATTTCGTTACGAGATCTATGTTGTGCGGTTGCCCTGCGTGGGTTGCTGAACTCCCGGTACAGCCGAGGCTAAGCCGCCATGTCCGTCCGGTCAAGGTGACGCGAGCCGCCCATCCGCCCCAGCAGACCATCAGGCTACGTCCATGCGCCGGCCCGGAACGCTGGGGACCGACGGACTATCAGGAAACTCGCAGCGCTCCCGTCGCCCCTTTCCTCTCAGGCAGCGCGTGGTCGTGACACCCGGGTGCCGAGCGCTCACGCACCGCCTCCCATCGGGAGACCGTCGGGCGTGCCTCAGCTCGCCGTGCTCAGTCCCGGTCGGCGGCTGCCTGCGACTCCAGCGCCTCGGCGACCTGCTCGAGATCGGTCTCGCCGAAGCCGTCGGCGTCGTCGCCCGCGCCAGCATCGGTGCCACCAGCAGCGCCCCGCCACTCGGCCAGGGCGTCGCGGACGACCCGCACCGCGAGCCCCGGCGGGTACCCCTTGCGCGCCAGCATGCCGACCAACCGGCGCAGCAGAGCCTCTGTCGCGGCCCGGCGGTCGACCGGCCCCCGGCCCCGGCCACTGCCCGGCTCCCGCCCCTGGGCGACGGCGCGGATCGGCGGCTCGGTGCGCAGTTTGCGGTCGACGAGTGTTCGGGCGGTCGCCGCCTCGGTCTGCGGGTCGAGGTCCTCGAGGGCGAGGCTGACGGCGTCGGAGTCGACGCCCTTCTGGCGTAGCTCCGTGGCGAGGGCTCGGCGGGCCAACCCGCGACCGTGGTGGCGGCTGCTCACCCAGGCCCGGGCGAATGCCTGATCGTCGATCATGCCGACCTCGCCGTACCGGGCGAGCACCTCCGCGGCCACCTCGTCGTCGATGCCCCGCTGCCGCAGCGCCGTCGCGAGCTCGGCCCGCGTGCGGGGCCGGACCGCGAGCAGCCGCAGACAGATCTCCCGCGCCCGCTCGCCCGGATCCACCGCCTCCTGGCGGTCTCGCCCGCGTGCGCCCTGCGGCTTCGACTCGTCGGCCGCTGTCGACTCGTCGGCCGCTGTCGTCGCGCCTGGGCGCCGGGACGGCCGGGGTGGTGCGGCATCCCAACCCCGGCCGGTCCGTGCCCGTCGTCGCCCGGCCATCACACCCGCCGCGTCATGGCCGACGCCGGTTCACCAGTCACGCCACGTCAGAAGTCGACCGGCGGGAGGCTGGCCGCGTCAGGTGCCAGCCCGACGCCGAGCTTGTCCAGGATCTTCTTCTCGATCTCGTTGGCGACGTCCGGGTTCTCCTTGAGGAACTTGCGTGCGTTCTCCTTGCCCTGCCCGAGCTGGTCGCCGTCGTAGGTGTACCAGGCGCCCGACTTGCGGACCACGTTCTGCTCGACGCCCACATCGATGAGCGAGCCCTCGCGCGAGATTCCCTGGCCATAGACGATGTCAAATTCAGCTTGTTTGAACGGGGAGGCACAGTTGTGCACCACGGTGTCGTTGGCGACAAAGGTGTGCAGCTCATCGACCTCTATGTCGAACGTCCTGGCACGGCGGGCCGGCAGGATCTCCCGCACTGCGGCATAGCGCAGTTCGTCACCGAGCAGGTCATGCAGGAACGGGTCGTCCAGAGCATCAGCGAGCGCCTGCACCCGGTCACGGCGAAGCCTGCTCACGCCGAGCACCTGCTTCATCCCGCCCCGCGGGTTGCCCGCGATGGGACCGATGAGCTGGGCGGCAACGGTAGGCGTCACCCGTCGGTTGTTCAGGTGCTCCAGCACGCTCTCATACACCTGATCCGACAGGTAGACGGCCTGCGATCCGTGCCGAGGCCCGTCCGCCAACGCCAGCCGCTGCCCGAGCGCCCGACTCCGCGGCCCCCACAGGGGGATCGCCGCCGCGAAGGCTGTGGCGTTCTCGGCGCCGGTGATCCGGGTCTCGTAGCAGAGCCGGGTCGAGCGGACCTCCCGCCCCTTGACAATGCTCGGTCGCTGATTCGTCGGGTCATACCTACGCACGGAGGAGGTGATCCCGAACCGCAGGAGCAGCCAGTGGATCTGGTGCGCCAACTGCTCCGACGTGGTGGTGAACCCGATCCGGACCGCACCGGTCTGCTCCGCACTCACGTACCCGTCGGTCTCGAGGAGCCCGAAGAGGAGGTTTCCCAAGACTTCACTCGACAGATCAGGGGCGAAGAACTCGGCCGGAATCGTCTTCTCCCACGCCAACGTGCCATAGACCCCAGCCCTGCGGCACAGCGCCAAGAGCTCGTTCTTCTCACCCGGTCGGTGCGAGAAGGAGAGGGTGAGCTTCTCCGGGTTTGGGTGCGTCTCGCAGCCGTGCGCCGCGGCGATCGCCGCCGCGTCGGTCTTCAGTGACTCTTGGGCGTTGCCGAAATGAATGGGCGTCTTTCCGTCGACGTACCCGTCGCCGATGAGATAGCCCAGCATCCGGGCCTGGTCCGGCGTGTAGGGTTCGGCGTCACCAAACCCGCCGAACCGACGGGGTTGCGCTATCCGGTCGCCGAGCACGAGTTCTCCGGCGACCTTCCAACCGTGGTCGGTCAGAACCTTGTGGTCGGGTGTGGCCCACAGCGTGGCGCCGCCGCGCAGCAGCACACCGATGACCTCTTGCTCGCCCTGGTCGTACCAGGCCACCACGGGCCGAGCATGCAGCGTTCCGTCCTTCTGTGCGGCGACGACCGAGACCGGAAGGCGACCGTCCACAACCTCCTCGATCCGGTGGGTGATGCCCGTCGTCGGGTCGAACACCGTCGTCCCCTCGGCCAAGCACTTGTTCTTGACAACCTTGACCCTGGTGCGGTTGCCGACGACGTCGCTGCCGTCCTTCAGGCTCTCGATCCGTCTTACATCGAGTCGCACTGATGCATAAAACTTCAACGCACGCCCACCCGTCGTCGTCTCGGGGCTGCCGTAGACGATTCCGATGCGTTCACGAAGTTGATTAATGAAGATCGCCGTGGTGTTGGAGTTGTTCAGGGCTCCGGTGATCTTGCGGAGGGCCTGGCTCATCAGCCGGGCCTGGAGGCCGACGTGGCTGTCGCCCATCTCGCCCTCGATCTCGGCCTTGGGCACGAGCGCGGCCACCGAGTCGATCGCGACGATGTCGAGCGCGCCCGAGCGGATCAGGAGCTCCGCGATCTCGAGCGCCTGCTCGCCCGTGTCGGGCTGGGAGACGAGCAGCTCGTCGATGTTGACGCCGATCCGACGTGCGTACTGCGGGTCGATGGCGTGCTCCGCGTCGATGAAGGCGCAGATGCCCCCGCGCCGTTGCGCCTCGGCGATCACGTGGTAGACGAGCGTCGTCTTGCCCGAGGACTCGGGGCCGAAGATCTCGACGATGCGGCCGCGCGGCAAGCCGCCGATGCCGAGAGCGAGGTCGAGCGCGAGCGAGCCGGTCGACACCGCCCCGATCGACACCTGCGCACGGTCGCTCATCTTCATCACCGACCCTTTGCCGAACTGGCGCTCGATCTGGCCGAGCGCGGTATCGAGAGCTTCAGCGCGATCCAACGTGATCAGCCTCCCAAATTCGGACGATTGAGCGCAAACGACTCGAGAATCTCGTACTGCGCACCACCGGGGCGGAGCAGGGAATGGTAGACAGCCGCTCCGGACGGACTGAACTCGCCGAGGTCGGGAAGCGACGGGCGCAGCTTCGGCGGCCGTCGGAAGCGGAGCACCGTGACGTGCGGGAGCCAGCGCCGCCGCTCCGGCTCGTATACGCCCGCCCGTTCGAGGCGCTCGAACACCTCCACGGCGAGCCGGCCCGCATGCCCGCCGTGGTCGTCGAGCACGACCATGCCGACGCTTCGCGTCTCGCGGTAGCCGCCGGCGGCAAGTCGAATCGGCGCAGCGCTGCCGGCGGCGGCGCGGAGCTCGCCCGCGACCACCAGGACGTCCGCGGCGGGACGGCTGCCGAGGAACGCGATCGTGACGTGCAGGTTGGCCCGGGGCACGACCCGCTCGTGGCCCGCGAGCGTGGCGCGCTGCCACTCGACCAGGCGATCGAGCACCGGGTCCGGCAGCGTGAGGGCGCAGAACAGACGATGACGGTCACTGCCCTCGACCGTAGCGGAGGGATTCACGCAGAGCTGTCACGACTCTGTGACAAGAGTCGCCGTGCGAGGTGCAGCGCCGCGACGGTCGCGCGCCGGCGGATGCCGTCGCGGTCGGAGCCGTAGCTGAACTCGATCCCGTGGCTCGCAGCCGGTGTCTCCACATGCACGTGGACGAGCCCGACGGGCTTCTCGGCGGTGCCTCCCCCCGGACCCGCGACCCCGGTGACACCGATCCCGACGTCTGCCCGGAGCCGTGCCCTGGCGCCCGCGGCCATGGCGGCCGCCGTCTCGGCGGAGACGGCGCCATGCTCGAGGAGCACCTCGGGGGAGACACCGAGCTCTGCCTCCTTGACCGCGTTCGCATACGCGACGATCGCTCCGAGAACCACGTCGCTCGCGCCGGGAACCGACGTGAGTCGCGCCGCGACGAGCCCGCCGGTGCACGACTCCGCGGTCGCCAGCGTCAGCCCTTGTTCGCGGCAGAGGTCGAGCACGAGCTTCGCGACCGATCGCTCGTCCTCCGCGAACAGGTAGGTCTCGAGCGGCCGCCGGAGTCCGGCCGCGAGCGACTGTGCACGCTCCTCCGCCCCGGGCTCGACCACGAAGTCGACGTGGATCTCGAAGTCGCGCGCACAGATCGTCGCCTCGACCCCGTCCCCGTCGCCGCCCGCGTCGGCGAGCGCCTTCGCGACCGCGGACTCACTTGCCCCGTAGAAGCGCAGGACCCGGCGCGAGGGCCTGCGGGCACGAGCGAGGAGCGCCTGCACGGGCTCCGTCTCGAGCGCGCGCGGCCAGAGCTCGCGTAGTTCCCACGGAGGCCCCGGCAGCACGATCGCGACCCGGTCCTCGACGGGGACGACGAGACCCGGGGCCGTGCCGACGAGGCCGATCGAGACCGCGGGCTCGGGGCGGGTCGCCTGCTTGCGGACGCCGTCCGCGAAGTCGGTGTACGGCCGTCCGAGCCGTTCTGCGACGGCACGCGAGAGTGCCTCGATCTGCCGTTCGAGCTCGGCGTCGACGACGAGGTCGTGGCCGGCCGCGGCGGCGAGCAGCTCGACAGTCCGGTCGTCGTGCGTCGGCCCGAGCCCGCCGGACACGACGCAGATGTCCGCCTGCAGGCCCTCGCCGAACGCCGCCGCCAGCTCGCCGGGCGCGTCGCCGACGATCGAGATGCGGGCCGGCTCGAGCCCGAGCGAGAGCAGCTCCCGGGCCAGGAACGGGCCGTTGAGGTCGGTGCGGTCCCCGCGGACGAGCTCGCTCCCGGTCACGACGATTGCGGCCCTGGGCCGCCGGGCGGACGCGGCTAGTGACAGGAGACCGTCTGCGTGATCTGGTGCGGCGTGACCGCGATCGTCCGCGGGCAGACGCCCTGGAGCTTCACCGGCGGAGCGCCGGCCAGGGTGAGGACGACGTGTCGCGGCGCGCTGACGACGACCAGAAGGCTGCTCTGCGCGAATGTCTGCGACTCACCGCGTTCGAGCGTCCCGCGGTAGAGGAGTCGCCCGGCACGGCCCGCCTTCACGAGCACGCGCACGTCGATGAGCGAGCTTCCGTCGACCGCCTGCACGCGCAGCTTCGCGAGCGGCCGGGCGGGCGCACGATGAGCGGCCGGCGACACCGGTGCCGGTGGCGTCGCCTTCGAGCTCGCACCGCCGAACTTCCAGGCGGCGATCACGAGCGCGGTCACGCCGGTGATCGCGACGAGTGTGAACACGATCATGTTCATCTCGATCCGCGCATGGTGCTTCCGGCGATAGCGCACCTTGCGGCGCGTGGCCGGAGTGCCGTCCTCGTTGATCCAGAACCGGGAGCTGTACTCGTCGACGTAGAGCTGGCCGTCGAGGCCGAGGAAGTCCGCGTAGGTCTTCAGAAAGCCCCGGACGTAGGTCTGCCCGGGCAGGAGGTCGAACTGCTCGTCCTCGAGCGCCTGCAGGTGACGCGAGCGGATCTTCGTCGCCTCGGCGGTTGTGCGCAGATCGAGCCCCTTGCGGAGCCGCGCATCCTTCAGGCTGCTGCCGATCGCGAACATCGCGGCGATTCTAATCGGACTCTCGGCGACAGACTTCGGTCCGTCAGGACTTGGCGAACGCCGTCAGGAGGCCGTAGAACCCGACCGCGATCCCGGCGCTGATGCCCATGCAGAGCCCCAGCACTCCGAGCAGCCGGCCCGCCCGCGCGAGGCCCGCGCCGCCCGAGCTGCCGATCGTGCGCGCGTGCTTCTCCCGAGCGCGTCGGGCGAGCAGGATCGCGTACAGGCCGAACAGGATCGCGAGGCCGGCCGAGCTCGTCGACTCGACGAGCGTGACGGTCTTCGAGTAGTACTGGAGGACGACGCCGGC
>DATBGZ010000022.1:0-11158 GCA_036557785.1 Micromonosporaceae bacterium | reverse complement strand
CTGATCCGGGCCGTGGAGAAGTTCGACTACACCAAGGGCTACAAGTTCTCCACCTACGCCACGTGGTGGATCCGCCAGGCGATCACCCGGGCGATGGCCGACCAGGCCCGCACCATCCGCATCCCCGTGCACATGGTCGAGGTCATCAACAAGCTCGGCCGCATCCAGCGCGAACTGCTGCAGGACCTCGGCCGCGAGCCCACCCCCGAGGAGCTCGCCAAGGAGATGGACATCACCCCGGAGAAGGTCCTGGAGATCCAGCAGTACGCCCGGGAGCCCATCTCGCTGGACCAGACCATCGGCGACGAGGGCGACAGCCAACTCGGTGACTTCATCGAGGACTCCGAGGCGGTCGTGGCGGTCGACGCGGTCTCGTTCTCGCTGCTGCAGGACCAGCTCCAGCAGGTGCTGCAGACGCTCTCCGAGCGCGAGGCGGGTGTGGTCCGGCTGCGCTTCGGGCTCACCGACGGCCAGCCGCGGACGCTCGACGAGATCGGCCAGGTCTACGGCGTGACGCGCGAGCGCATCCGCCAGATCGAGTCGAAGACCATGTCCAAGCTGCGCCACCCGTCGCGCTCGCAGGTCCTCCGCGACTACCTCGACTGAGCTTCGGCCCTCAGCGAAAAATTGCGCTGCGCGGCGCCCGGATGTGCGATCTCCGGGCGCCGATGCACGTGCAGCTGCACCCCTCCTGACCTGCACAGATGTGCCCTGGAGACGGGTTTCTGTCGGGATGAGCCATACCCCGGCGAACGTCACCAAACTGTGACCGTTGTCGCTGTCGGATGGCCTTGCCGGAGGGTGAGGACCTGGTCGGGTCGGGATAGGCTCGGTGTGACCTCGGTCGCCACCTCAGCGGGAACGCGGTCGGTTGGAGCCGATGTTGGATGACGAGTAGAAGGTGCGCGTCGAAACAGGTAACCCCCACATCGACCCACGACCAGCAGACCAGAAGGAGGAGGCGATGACCCCCACCCTCACGCCACCGCCTGAGGCCGCGGCTCCCCCAGCGGCCGAGGAGCGGTGCGACCGGTGCAGCGCGGCCGGCAAGCTGCGGATCGTCCTCGCGGGCGGTGGAGAGCTTGTGTTCTGCGGGCACCACGCGAACAAGTTCGCGCCGGAGCTCATCAAGATCGCGGTCGAGGTCGTTCCCGCGCCCGACTTCGAGTGGCGCGGCACCGAGATCCGCAACGCATCGTTGAACGGCTGAGCCGGGATCCATAGACGCCCGACGGGCGCCCCGAGTTGCTCGGGGCGCCCGTTCGCGCACCTGTGCCCCTCGCCATGTCCCCCTCGCCATGCACGCCGCCGGAGCTCCGGGCTGGCGGCACGACGTGGGATGAGCGGGCTCAGAGCGCGCGGATGGCGGCGATGCGCGCCTCGAGCTGCTCGATCGTGGCCTGAGCGCTGGCGGGCCCGCCGCAGATGCGACGCAACTCCGCGTGGATCTTGCCATGCGGGATGCCGGTGCGATGGTGATGCGCCCCGACGAGAGTGTTGAGCTGCCGTCGCAGCAGCACCCGGCGCTCCCCGGGCGTCAACGCCCGCGCCGGCGCCGACCCCGGCGAGGATGACGAGCGCGTCTGCTCGGCGCTGCGGCGCGACAGCAGCAGTGCGACCTGCTCGGGCGTGAGCAGTCCCGGCAGGCCCAGGTACTCCTCCTCCTCCGGCGTGCCCGCCCGCACCGGCGTGCCGAACGAGGCACCATCGAAGATCACTTGGTCGAGCTCCGCGACTGCGGAGAGGGCCTCGAAACCGTTGCCGAGCTCGTCGCTGGCCTGCTCCGCACGGTTGGCCCGGTCCACCAGGTCGTCCTCGAAGCCATCGCGCGGCTTGGACGCGCCGAGCACATGGTCGCGCTGCTTCTCCATCTCGCTGGCGAGCCCGAGCAGGTGGGGCACGCTCGGCAGGAACACCGACGCGGTCTCGCCGGGCCGGCGCACCCGGACGAACCGGCCGATCGCCTGTGCGAAGAAGAGCGCTGTCGAGGCGCTCGTGGCATAGACGCCGACCGCGAGGCGTGGGATGTCGACGCCCTCCGAGACCATCCGTACGGCCACCAGCCAGCGCTGCGTCGAGGCGGCGAACGCGGCGATCTTCGCGGAGGCGCCCGCGTCATCGGAGAGCACCACGGCCGCCTTCTCCCCGGTGATCTCGGTGAGCAGACGCGCGTACGCCCGGGCCGCCTTCTGATCGGTCGCGATCACCAGGCCGCCGGCGTCGGGGATGTCCTGCGAGCGCAGGATCTGCAGCCGCGCGTCGGCCGCGCGCAGGACCTGTGGCATCCAGTCGCCGGCCGGATCCAGGGCGGTCCGCCAGGCCGCGGCGATCACGTCAGGCGTCACCGGATCGCCCAGCCGTACGGCCAGCTCCTCACCCGCCGACGTGCGCCACCGGGTCTCGCCGGAGTAGGCGAGGAAGATCACCGGCCGCACCACCGCGTCGGCGAGGGCATCGCCGTACCCGTACGACGAGTCCGGGCGCGAGCGCAGCAGACCGTCGGCGTCGCGCTCGTAGGCGACGAAGGGGATCGGGTTGTCGTCGGAGCGAAACGGGGTGCCGGTCAGCGCCAGACGCCGGGTCGCGTGCTCGAACGCCAGGCGTACCCCCTCCCCCCAGGACCGGGAGTCGCCCGCGTGGTGGATCTCGTCGAGGACGACGAGCGTCGGGCGGGCGATCGTGCGTCGACGGTGCACCGCCGGTGCCGCCCCGACCTGGGCGTAGGTGATCACGACACCCCGGAAGTCGGCCGTCGTGTGGACGTCGGAGTTACGGAAGGTCGGGTCCAAGGGGATGCCGACCTGCGCCGCCGCCAGGGCCCACTGCGACTTCAGGTGCTCGGTCGGCGTGACCACGGTGACCGCGGCGACACTGCCCTCGCCGAGCAGCTCCGCGGCGATGCGCAGGGCGAAGGTGGTCTTGCCCGCGCCGGGAGTGGCGACGGCCAGGAAGTCGGTGTCCTTGCGGCGCAGGTACTCCACGAGCGCCCGCCGCTGCCACGCGCGCAGGGGCGGGAACTCGGCAGACACGGACGGTCAGCCTATCGGCGACTCCCGCCACCCCGGCCCCAACGACACGTCGGCCAGGACAGGAAGATCACTCGTTCTTGGCGGCGGGCTTCTCGTCGTAGAACAGCTCGTCGTTCTCGTAGATCTCCTTGCACTCCGGGCAGACCGGGAAGCGGTTCGGGTCGCGCGAAGGCACCCAGACCTTTCCGCAGAGGGCGCGAACGGGCGTCCCGTTCACCATCGCCTCCATGATCTTGTCCCGGTCGGCGTAGTGCGAGAACCGCTCGTGGTCGCCCTCCTGCACCCGGTAGTCCGTGCGCTCCTCGATGAGGGTGTCCTGCTGCGTCGTCGGTATCGTCACCCGCCCATTGTCGCAGGCCGCATAGGGTACGGCTATGTCCTCGGACCCGCCCACGCTGCGCCCGCCCGCGACGTCGGACCCGCCCACGCTGCGCCCGCCCACGCTGCGCCCGCCCGCGACGTCGGACACCCGGGTCGCTGAGGAGGTCGCCACGGCGGTACGGGACGGGCGGCCCGTGGTGGCCTTGGAGAGCACTCTGATCGCGCACGGGCTGCCGAGCCCGCGCAACGTCGACGTCGCCGCGCGGATCGAGCAGACCGTCCGCGAGCACGGAGCCGTCCCGGCCACGATCGGGATGATCGCCGGGACGGTGGTGGTCGGCCTGAGCCCGGACGAGGTACGGCTGCTCGGCACTACCCCTGGGGTGGCGAAGCTGTCGGTGCGGGATCTGGCGGTCGCCGCCGCCACCGGAGCCCATGGCGCCACGACGGTGGCGAGCACGGCGGTGCTCGCCGCCCGGGCCGGGATCGGGGTCTTCGCCACCGGCGGCCTCGGCGGCGTCCACAGAGGAGCGTCGGAGTCCTTCGACGAATCGGCGGATCTCACCGCGCTGTCCCACACCGCGATCGTCATCGTCTGCGCCGGGGTGAAGTCCATTCTCGATGTGCCCGCCACGCTCGAGCGCCTGGAGACGCTCGGCGTCACGGTGCTAGGGTACGGCTCCAAGAAGTTCGCCGGCTTCTATCTGGCCGACAGTGGTGCCGAGGTCGACTGGGTCATCGAGTCACCGGCGCAGGTGGCATCGACGATGCGGGCCCGCGACGCCCTCGGTCTGCCACCGGCCGCGATCGTCGTGTCGAACCCGCTGCCCGACGAGGTCCAGCTCGACCCGGCCCTGCACGATACCGTGCTCGCCGAGGGGCTGGGCGCGTTGGAGCGCAAGGCAATCACCGGCAAGGCCGTGACGCCGTACCTGCTCGCCCACTTCCACGAGGCGACCCAGGGCGCCAGCCTGGAGGTGAACGTGGAGGTGGTCCTGCGCAACGCGGCCCTGGCGGCCCGGATCGCCACCGCGTACGCCAGCGCATGAGCCGGCGGGTCCTCGTCGTCGGTGACATCGTCACCGACATCGTCGCCGTCCACAGTGGAGTCCTCGCGGTGGACTCCGACACCCCGGCCCGGATCACGGCGACGGCCGGCGGTTCGGCCGCGAACACCGCCGCATGGCTCGCCGACGCGGGCGTGGCCGTGTCCCTGCTCGGCGTGGTGGGCGCCGATGCCGCCGGCGCGCAGCGGATCGCCGAGCTCGCCGCCGTCGGCGTCGACTGCTCGCCGGTCGTCCACAGCCCGACCACACCGACCGGGACGATCATCGTGCTCACCGACGGCCGGAACCGGACGATGGTCGCCGACCGGGGCGCCAACCACGATCTTCGGCCCGGCTGGGTCGACGACTCCTTCGCGGGGCTGCCCGACCTGGCGCATCTGCACCTGAGCGGCTACACGCTGCTCCACGCATCCTCGCGTGGGGCCGGGCTGCGGGCACTGGAGCTCGCGCGTGCCCGGGGCATCCCGACCAGCGTCGACGCTGCGTCAGCCGCACCATTGCGGGAGCACGCGCGCGCGCTCCTCGACTGGGTCGCCGGGGTCGACCTGTTGCTCGCCAACCTCGACGAAGCCCGGATCCTGGCCGTCGCGGCGGACTCCACAGTGGACGATGCGCCGGCCGCCGTGGCGGCCGTGCTCGCCCGTACCGTTGGCGAGGTCGTGGTGAAGCTCGGCCCGGGCGGCGCACTGTGGACGCGCGCGGACCAGACCCGCGTGGTGGCTGCCGAACCGGCGACGGTGGTCGATACCACTGGCGCGGGTGACGCCTTCGCCGCCGGCCTGATCGCCGCCCGCCTCGCCGGAACCGGCATCGACGCCTCGCTCGCCGAGGCCGTACGGCTGGGCACCGCCGCGGTCGGTCTCCTCGGCGGCCGCCCGCCCGCCGCGCCCCAGCAGAGCACTGCCCGCCCGGCCCGGCTCAGTCGTGATCGATGACCTTGTGCTCGCGCTGCTCCAGCGCGGGCGCTGCGTCGGGCATCGAGTCCGGTGCGGGGTGGGACCGCTTCCTCGGGGGGCGGTCGTTGGCGAGCAACACGGCCAGCCACGGCAACACGACCGCGGCGGCGACGCAGATGACCGCCCACACCTGCCACAGCGGCGGCTTCTGCACCACGAGGAACGCGGACCCGATCAGGCAGAGGACGCGGATGAACATCATCGTGACGTAGCGGATCTCCCGCCGCCGCAGTTCCTTCTCCGGATCCTCGGCGGCGTCTGTGATGACGACCGGCGTCTGGCGGGCCTTCCGGGTAAATGCCACGAGTCGATCCTGCCACTCGCGACGGAGGCGCACACGTTGGCGGTCAGTGCATGTCGCTCGCCTTCGCGGCGGCCTTCATGGACTGCTTGTACTGGCGTACTTTCGCCAACGAGTCGCCGTCCGTGATGTCGGCGACAGAGCGTAGCGAGCCGTCCTCGCCGTAGACCCCGCTCGCCTCCCGCCAGCCGTCGGGGCGGACGCCGAACTGCTTGCCGAGCAGAGCCACGAAAATCTGCGACTTCTGTCGCCCAAACCCGGGCAGTGCCGAGACCCGCGCCAGGAGCTCGGCGCCCGACGAGGCGCCGGTCCAGAGCGCCGCGGCGTCGCCACCGTAGCGGTCCACGAGGAACTGGCAGACCTCCTGCGCGCGCTTGGCGTTCGCGCGCGGGAACCGGTGCAGTGCCGGCGGGCGGGCGAAGAGCTCCTCGAAGGCGTCCGGGTCGTACCCGGCGATCTCGGCCGCGTCCAGGTCATGGCCGAGTCGCTGTTGCAGGACGTACGGCGAGGAGAACGCCTTCTCCATGGGGATCTGTTGATCCAGCAGCATGCCCAAGAGCAGCGCGAGCGGGCTGGTCTGCAGCAGCTTCGCCGCCTCGGGCTCGATCGGGAGCGACAGTGCCATCCGGGCCTCCTTCGTCCAGACCATCCTGCCGCGCCCCGGGCCATGCTGCCGACCGGGCCCGGTCGACGCTACGGTGGCCACAGTGGCGCCGGTGCCTACAGTGGTCTGCGGGAGGTTGACCATGCCTGTCGTCACGACGTGTGCGCATGACTGGGTCCGGGATCAGACCAACAAGGGCCCGACGAACGTGACCCTGGCCTGTCGGCTGTGCGGAGCGGCGTCGGTGTCGCGGGGCAAGGTGCGCGGGCGTTCCGTCACTACATCGATCGATCTGTATCCACCGCGCGGGTCGGCGATGCTCGACCCCCAGCTCTACGAGTTCTTCATCCGGCAATGGGAGGCCGAGTGCACGAGCCTGGCCCAGACCGGCTTCACGGTGAACATGCGCTCGCCGATCGTGCACACGCAGGCACGTTCGGGCGCCGGTGGTGGCCGGCAACCACGGCGCTCCCGGGGCGTGACCGGACGCGACGTCATGCTCGCGGTCGCGGTCGTGCTGCTCGGTGGTATCGCGATGCTCTCGGCCGGCATCTCGCTGGACATCGGCTGGCTGAAGATCGCCGGTGCCGCGTCGCTCGTGGTGCTGTTCCTGCTGCTCCTGCTCGTGCTGCACCTGTCGAACTGACCGGGGCCAGCCAGCACCGCCCGTCGACGACGGCTAGGGGTTCGGCGGCTCGGTTGTTGGAGGCTCGGTGGTCGGGGGCTCGGTGGTCGGCGGCTCGGTCGTCGGGGGCTCCGAGGACGTCGGCGTGGGGGTGGGGGTGGGCGTCGGGGCGGGCTGCGGCACGTGCCCGCCGGGCAACAGGGCCCGCGCCATCGCGTTGATGTAGGACCGGCCGCTTCCGTAGTAGAGCTCCGAGTCGCCGTTGGTGAGCAGGATGGCGATGTAGCGAGCGCTGTCGACGTAACCGGTCGAGTTCAGCCAGGCGCCGCCGGTGCAGCACGTCCAACCCAGCTTCACCGCCCAGCTCGCGGCCGCGGCCGGCAAGCCGAACAGGCCATAGCCGGAGCAGTTCTTCGCGTGTGCCATGGCGTTGTAGAGCCAGGGTTTGACGAGGCTGTCGCTGTACGCCTTGCGGTAGAAGCTCACCATGCCCCGAGCGCTGATCTGGGTCCAGCCCCACTTGTCGCTGGGGTCCAGCGCGATCTGGGTCGCCGGGATCCCGTACGTGTCCTGCACCCAGTTGACGACCGCGACCGTGCCCCCGGCCCAGTCCCGCAGCAGGCGGTTCGTCGCGTCGTTGTCGGAGCAGGTGATCATCTTCCACATGTCCGACGAGGTGCCCGTGGGCACGCCCGACTTGGTGTGCAGCAGCTTCGCCGCGACGAACACCTTGAAGACCGAGGCGGAGTGGAACTTGGCGTCCTGGTTCTTGGCGTAGAGCGTGCCGGTCTGGCGGTCGAAGAGCGCGACCCCGACCTTGTCGAACCGGCCCGAGCGCAGGCCCTCCGCGTACGCGTTGGCGACCGCCTGCGCGGGTGTCGTCGCGGGCCCCTCGGATAAGGGTGGCGCCGGGGGCGCGGGCGGCGCCTTCGGCGGAGGCGCGGGCGCTGGCGGCTCGTCGGCGGGCGCGTGGGTGGGCCCGGATGTCGCCGAGAGCGTTGGCGTGGGCGAGGGCGAGGGCTCCGGAGGCAGGGTCTCGACGTCGATGTCGGGCGAGGGGTGGACACCGCTCACGTTCGCTGTTCCTCCCGACGACGCCGAGAGCCCGATCAGCACCGCGGTCAGGATGCTCACGACCCCGGCTGCGCCGGCCGCCGTGCGCAACCCGATCCCGAGCCGTGCCAAGGACCGCACCCGTGCCACCCCACCCTCCCCTGTGCCGGGCAACAGTCTGAGCCATGCCGGTTACGTAGCCGTGCCGCGCGGAACGTGACGCGCGTCACGTCGGCGTCAGCGGCGGGCGCGGGACTCGCACCGGCGCCGGACCGCGGCGAGCTGCGTGTCGAGGATCTCGGCGGAGTCGAGCCGTACGGCCGCCTCCACCATGGCGAGCCAGAACGGCTCGTTCTCGAGCCACCGCGCGGCCCCCATCTCCTCGAGCGAGAGCAAGGCCTCGCGCAGCCGCCCGGTGCGCAGCAGCCGGTACATCTGGTTCGCGTAGCCGCTCGGCAGGTAGCCCGCCGCGGTCATCGCCTGCCGCAGATGCGACGCGATCACCGCGCGGTCAGGCGGCAACTCGATCTCGACATCGAAGTAGCCGTAGAGCTCCAGCAGCCCACCCGCGGCCTCGGCCGGACCGCTGGACAGGCTCGCCCAAATGTCATCGAAGTCCGCCATCCGGGCCTCGGCGACGCCCCATGGTGTGCCCGCGGCGACGCAGACGATGATCGCCGCGAGGCGCCGGTCCGCGCCGACCTCGACCAGATCGCAGAACGCCTGCTCCGGCCGGCGCCCGTCGGCCAGCCGGGCCGAGGCGAAGGCGACGAGCGCCACGCTCGCGCCTGAGCCAGGCAACGCGACATCCGAGCCCGGGGCAGGCTGCGCCACCGGGGCTGGTCGGTCGGCGTTAGCGGATGAGAACCATGGATTCGCCATTGATGAGTCAGTTTTCCACGCCGGCCGGTGGAGATGAACCCGCTGGGCCAGCCCCGGGCAGGATGGGGGCGTGGAGCCACTTGTCCCGGTCGACGACCTGCACCGGCTGCGTGACGCGCTGCTCGCCGCCGAGTACACGAGCACGGCCATCGCCGAGCGGATCGGCGGTGACGCGGTGGCAGCGGTCCGGCGGGGCGACCTGCGTGGGCTGCTGCGGGCCACGGCCGAGCGGGACCGGCTCGCCACGCTCGTACGGCTCTTCCTCGCCGGGCAGACCGAGTCGGTCGGGGCCGTCGCGGCGGCGCTGGCACCGCTGTCCGTCGAGGCGGCCGTGGCCGGCGGGCTGGTGGAGTCCTACGGCGACGGGCTGCACGCCGGCGTCGACCTCGATGTCTACACGGGGCACACGGGCCGCGACTGGTGGGTGCTCTCGGACCTGGACGTGGACAGCCGTCCGGGGCCACCACGCGCCGACCACGTGCTGGGCGTCGGCAACGCGGCCACGACCCTCGCCGCCGCCACGCCCCGGGCACCCGTCGGTTCCGCCCTCGACATCGGTACGGGCTGTGGCGTGCAGGCCCTCGAGCTCTCCGGGCAGGCCCAGAGCGTGACCGCGACCGACGTCTCGCCGCGTGCGCTGCGCTTCGCCGCGACCACGGCCGTCCTCAATGAACTGTCCTGGGAGCTGCTCTCGGGCGACCTGACGGCACCCGTGGCGGGCCGGCGCTTCGACCTCGTCGTGAGCAACCCGCCCTTCGTCATCGGCCCGGGAACGACCCGCCCCGGCGAGCTTGCGAGCCGGGCAACGCCATTCTTCACGTACCGCGACTCGGGCCGGCCCGGCGACGGCATCTGTGCCGAGCTCGCCGGCACGGCCGGTGCGCTGCTGACCGAGGGCGGCACGATGCAGTTCCTCGCCAACTGGATTCATGTCATCGGCGCGGACTGGCACGACCGGGTCACCGGCTGGGTCGAGGGAACCGGGTGCGACGCGTGGATCGTGCAGCGGGAGATCTCCGATCCAGTGGAGTACGTCAACCTGTGGATGCGCGACGCGTCGGAGGTGGACGACCCGGCCCGGGCACAGGCCTGGCTCGACTGGTTCGACGCGCAGCGGATCGAGGCGGTGGGCTACGGCCTGGTGACGTTGCGGCGCAACGATCGCAAGGAACCGATCGTTCGGGTCGGCGATCTGCGGGCCGCGCCGCACGCGCCCACGGGCGCCGACGTGGTCGCCTGGTTCGAGCGACAGGAGTGGCTCGCGTCCCATCCCGACCCGCTGTCCAGCGCGTACGTCCGCTCCCCTGACCTCCGGCTGACCCAGCACGCGTCCCACGACGGTCCTGAGTGGACGGTGCAGACCCAGGTGCTGGCGTGTGGGCTGTGGTCGCAGGAGGTCGACCCGGTGACGCTCGCCCTCGTCGACGGCGCCGACGGCCGCGTCCCGATGCGGGAGCAGATCGCCGTGCTCGCCGCCGCCTTCGACACCCCAGAGCCCGTGCTCGCGGCCATGGCCCTGCCGGCGGTCACCCAGCTCGTGGAGCGCGGCTACCTCAGCCCGGCACTGCCGTAGCCGCTGCGGCACTACGGGGCCACCTGTGGCGCATTCGTGTCGGCCCGATCACTACGACATCACGGGCTAAGCAGTGCGAAGCGGGCAATACAAATCCGTACGGCCGGCTTTTCTCACCGGGACTTAACGCCCTACCGGCAACTCTGGTCAGCGTGAGTACCGACACCCAGCCGGGGAGGCCCGACATGGCTACCACCACCTCACTCGACGCCAGCACCACCGCCCGCGACGCGGCCAGCGCCGCCGAGATCGACGAGGCGCTCGACGCCGACCTCGAGCTCGACCTCACCGAGGACGAGGAGCCGCAGGCGGTCGAGGACGAGCGCGGCGCCTCGGCTGATCTGGTGCGGGCCTACCTCAACGGGATCGGCCGCACCAAGCTGCTCACCGCCGAGCAGGAGGTCGACCTCGCCAAGCGGATCGAGGCGGGCCTCTTCGCCGAGGAGCGGCTGACCAGCGCCGACGAGCAGGGCGTGGAGCTCGACGCCCAGTACCGGGACGACCTGTCCACGATCATGGTCGAGGGGCGTGCCGCGAAGAACCACCTGCTGGAGGCGAACCTGCGCCTCGTGGTGAGCATCGCCAAGCGCTACACCGGGCGGGGACTGGCCTTCCTCGACCTGATCCAGGAGGGCAACCTCGGCCTGATCCGGGCCGTGGAGAAGTTCGACTACACCAAGGGCTACAAGTTCTCCACCTACGCCACGTGGTGGATCCGCCAGGCGATCACCCGGGCGATGGCCGACC
>DATBGZ010000021.1:0-44775 GCA_036557785.1 Micromonosporaceae bacterium | reverse complement strand
CCGGGTGACGAGCGTGACCGTGACGAGCGTGACGTGCAACGGAGGCAACGTTCGTGAGACGAAGTCCCGGGAGAGAGAGCGAGCCTGGTCGTGCAAGGTCGCCCTGGCCAAGATCTTTAAAACGATCATGGCCGCGCCGGGGGCGGAGTGAGGGCGCAACGTTCGACGATCTCGCAGATGTCGGCCTGCGGGCAGGCGCCACGGACGCAGTCTCGCTCCTCCTGTTGCACCCTCCCCGTACCCGCAACAGGCGCAACAGGTGCAACGCCCCTGCCAGGAGCGTTGCGGGTGTTGCGGGTGTTGCACCCATCGGGCAGGTAGCGGGACCAGGCGTCCCACAGCGACTCGCGCTTGTAGCCCTTCACGACCCGGTCGTCCTTGCGGATGTTGGTCGACCGGACCCCGTACGGCCGCAGGAGGTTGGCCAGCCCGCGGGCGTTGAGCGGTGCCCCGCGCAGCTCGTCCCACGGCGCCTCGTCCATCCCGCGCAGGGCCGTGAGGATGTCCGCGCCGGCCATCTCGGTCTGCTCGGCGAACACGGTTCGCAGGTCGGCGAGCAGCCGGACGCCGAGGCTCGGTGCGTCTCCCATGGATTCCGCTACCAGCGCTACAGCCGCTGCGCGGGCCCGGTCGGGCCACTCACCGCCAGCGGCGTCGGCGATCGCCAGGAGCGCTTCCCACACGTCGGCGTTGCGGTCGGCCACTCCCTCGGGCATCTTCGGCCAGGCGTCGCGCAGCACGGGTGCAACGCTGGTAACCCATCTCATGAGAGATGAACGGATGGTCATGCCCTCGGGGCCGTGGACCCGGCGCCGGTAGGGTTCGACGACCTCGTCAGGTGAGCGACGCCGCATCCGAACGACCACCGAGCGGGTCAGGATCGTGTCTGGCAGAGCGCCCAGGCCGGCGACCGCGACAGCGCAGTAGGCCGGGATCTCCTCCGTCTCGACAACCTCGCCGCGGGTGACGCACCGGCCGGCGACGGCGCCGCGACGATGGCCGGCGTTGAGCAGCCCGCGCAGCTCCTCGTTGTTCTTCGCCTTCGGGCCGAACACGGTGTCGATCTCGTCGAAGAGCACCGTGGGCGCCTCGTTGCCGACCTTGCGGAACAGGTAGGCCGGCGTGACGTTGACGGCCTCCACCGGGTTCGGGACGAGCGGCTCCGTGACCTCCAGGGCGCGGCTCTTCCCCGATCCGGGCTCGGGGGACAGGAACGCGATGCGCGGTGTCGACTCCCACGCGTCCATGGCGTGCGCGTGGGCCGCCCACAGGGTGTGGGCGACGTGAGCGGCCCCGCTCGGGTAGGCGACGAACCGGGCCAGCCACGCGTGCACGCGGTCGAGCACAACGGTCCCGTCTTCCAGCAGGACCGTTGGCTCCGTAGCGGGTGCAGCGGATGCAGCGGATTCCATGGGGGACGGACCGGAACCGGTCTTCGCGGGCTTCTTGGCGGTCTTCTTCGCGGGTTTGGGGTCGACCTTGGCGCGCAGGTCGGCCCACTCCCACTTGTCCTTGCAGGAGTTGTGGTGGCAGCCGGCGAAGAGCGCACCCGAGGCATAGTGGCCGACGTAGGCGGAGTCGTCGGTGTGGTCGGGGTTGAACGGGCAGACGACGACCCAGATCTGACCGCCCTTGTACGGGTCGGGCCCGGTGATGATGTCCAGCTTGGACAGCACCCGGTTGATGTCGTACTCGCCCGGGCCGGGCGCCGCGACCTCACGCGGTCCGGCGGGCTTGGCGGCGGGTGCGGTCTTCGACCCGGCGAGCGCCTCCAACAGTCCGATGTCGACCACCGCGGGCGGCTCGGTGGTGAGCATTCTGGCGGTCCTGTGTGGCCGGTCGGGAGTGCCGTCGCCCTTGCGGTTGACGGTGCCGGGCACGCGCATGATCCGGGCGGCGTTCTTCCCCGTCTGGTCGACGTGGACCCGGTCGGAGTCGAACCGGCGGCCCAGGGCGGCCAGGCACCGGCCGACCAGGTCGAGGCTGTCCGGGTTGTTGGGCAGGTCGATCCCGTACAGCAGGTAGTAGCCGTTGCCGGAGTCTGCGACGGCCGGGGCCGGCCATCCGTCGTTGACCAGTGCGGCGACGATCTCGTTGGCTTTCAGCCGGGCCAACTCGTGCTCTTCGTCGGTGGCCGGGATCCCGGCGAGCCGGTCGGGGTCGAGGTCGATGAACAGCAGGCGGCGTGCGGCGATGTGGTCGTCGCCGGTCGTGTTGCCCTTGCCGGCGATCTTCACTCTGTTGTTGGCCCGGGCGAGCAGCTCGGGCGCGACCGGGTTGACGGTCATGTAGATGGCCGGGGAGCGCTCGCCGAGTTTGTCGGCCGCCTCGGCGAGCGCGTCGGGGCTGTTGAAGTAGCCGTACTCGGTGTCCCGGCCGTACCGGCCGGCGTCGAGGGCGCGTAGCTCGTGCACCGCGCCGGGTGTCCACAGTGCACGGATGCCGTCGAGGTCAGCCATCGTCGCCGCCCCGGAACGGTGAGCGGACCCGCCCGACGGCCTGCCAGCCGGGTGTGGTGTTCGGCCCGGCGTACGGGCAGTGGTCGGAGTGGGCCAGCATCTGGCCGTTGTTGGGCCGGTGCGCTCGGGCCAGGCGTCGCCGGGCGGACCGGTTCAGGTCGACCAGGACCGGGGTGCAGCCGGGTGTCGGGCAGTGAAGGTGACGGTTGCTCACGACGCCACCTCCAGCCGGCGCATCCGGTCGGTGCAGTACTGCAGGAAGCTCTCGGCGAGCATCCGGGTCACGGGGTCGTCAGAGTGGAGTCGCCGGTCCGTGCGGGCGAAGGCGAGATACTCCCGCGCCTTGGCCAGCTCGCGCTTCGCACGTTGTGCGGCCAGCTCGTCGGGGTGACGGCGTGTGCTGACGTGAGTGTCGGCGTGAGCGGGTACCGTGGTGTCGCCTGTCACGGTCACCGCCCCGCCGCTCGGAACGTGAGCGGCGGGGTTTCTCATGACGCGACCGCCTCCAGGGCGCGCAGCTCTTCGTCGGCCTCGCGGCGCTTGCGGCGGGCCTGCGCGGAACGCAACGCCAGACGTTGCATGTCGGCGGTGCGCAGCAGCTCGGCGCGGCGGATCCGTTCGGCCTGCGGAAGGTCGGCGGGGACGCGGTCGAGGTAGCGGGCGAACTTGGCGTCGCGGGCCGGTTGGGTGGCCTTGACGCGGTCGGGCTCACGGGCCCAACGTTCGGCGGATGCGATGCGCGCGACCATGACGCGCTCGGCGGGTGTGGGTGCAACCACGGGACGACTCCAGGAGACGCGGAATCCGCGCTCCCGACGGGGCTGCGCCTGAGTGCCGTTATCTGGACCGGCCAACCGTTGTGCATCTCGATGCTAGCTCAACGCTGGACGTCGTCCCACGCAACACGCCGTGTCTCGTGGATGTCCAAGGTGGACAGCAACGCCCGCACCTTCGCCGTGGCGATCGGGATGGGCAGCCGCGGCCGGAGCTTGCAGTCGTGGACGGTGTGGTACGTGTCCGGGTGCGCCGGGTCCTGGAGCAGCAGCACGTTCTTCCGCCAGCGGTAGGCGAGCCGGTCGTGGTCGTCGCCGGGGCGCATCTGGTTGAGGAACTCGATCAGCGGCCGGTCGCAGTGCGGGCACAGTGCGGTGACCGCCCGGATCTGCCGGCCGGGCAGCGAGCGCCGGTTCGGTCCGCGGCTCACAGCTTGTCCCCCAACGCCATACGCCGGTGCGCGTCGTGCGCCCGGGCCACCGCGGTCGTCCGGGCGTAGACCTGCAGCATGGCGTCGGAGCGCCAGCCGACCAGGTTCATCAGGTCGCGCTCCTGCCCGCCGTTGGCCAGCCACCGGTGCGCGAACGTGTGCCGCAGCGCGTGCGGGTGCAGCCCCTCGACGCCGGCGGCCTTGCCGAGCTCCTCCAGCCGCCACCGCACCCAGTCGGCGCTGCACGGTCCGCGCTCGCCGAGCAGCAGGCGGTCCGAGCGGGTCGCGTACGGGTGCGCGGAGCGGATGCGCAGGTACCGGTCCACGCACTGGCCGGTCCTGGCGCCGTACGGCACCGCCCGCGGCCGGGAGCCCTTGCCGATGACGTGCACCGCCTCGTGGTGCTGGTCCACGTCGGGCAGGGTGAGCCCGACCAGCTCGGAGACACGCAGTCCGCAGTCGGCGAGCAGCCGCAGCGCCAGCTCGTCCCGGCGGCCGGTGAAGACCGCCTTGTCCCAGGCGCCGGAGCGCCCGCGGGGCCGGACGCACAGCTTGAGCAGGGCGCCCAGCTCGGCGTCGGTGAGGACGCGGACCGGCTTGTCGGTGCGGGCCGGCATCTCCACGCCCTCGGTCGCCGGCCGCTCCACCTCGCCCTCGGCCGCCAGCCAGCGGCAGAACCGGCGCATGCCGCGCAGCCGGGTCCGCACGGTCTCGATGTCGACCCGGTCGGCCAGCTCGGCGAGCCAGCCGGAGATCGCGTGCCGGGTCAGCTCGTCCAGGGTGGCCGGCCGGTCCTTGCTCCTGAGCCAGTCGCAGAAGAACCGGATGGACTGGCCGTACAGGACGCGGGTGCGCTCGGCCTTGCCGGCCGCGCGCAGCGCGCGGTCGAAGCTCGCGGCCAGGTCCTCGATGCGGGGGGACGCCATATCGGATTCCGTCTCTTGGGTGGATTATCGGGCGAGTGAGCGCTATGCTGACCCGCAAGCGAGACTATCACCCACCGGTTTCCTTGGCACGATTGGCATCGCGGCTCGGCTGGACCCGCTTCGGCTCACCCGGCATTTTGGGGTGATCTGGCGGGTACGGAAGATCACCCTCGCCCGCCTGCTCGTCGCGCTCCGCCCAGTCGAGCAGCGGCGTGAGGTCGTGGTGCACATCGTCGATGGCCGCGTGCGGGTCACCGATCGCGGCGAACCGGGTCGCGACGGTGTCGAGGGTGAAGTCATTGGGATCGACCTGGGTCAACTCATCCCAGGTGACCGGGGTCGAGACCGTGGCATTCGGCCGGGCCCGAAGCGAATAGGCACAGGCGATCGTCCGGTCGCGGGCCATCTGGTTGTAGTCGATGAAGACCCGTGCGCCGCGCTGCTCCTTCCACCAGCTCACTGTCGCCCGGTCCGGACGCCGGCGCTCGACCTCCCGACCGAACGCGATCGCGGCCCGCCGCACTTCGGTGAACGACCACTGTGGAGCGATCCGTACGTAGACGTGCACGCCGCGCCCGCCGGACGTCTTGGGGAAGCCGACCCAGCCCAGCTCGTCGAGCATCTGCTTCACTGTGCCCGCCACGTCGACCGCGTCGGTGAACTCCGTACCCGGCTGCGGGTCCAGGTCGATGCGCAGCTCGTCCGGGGCGTCCACATCGGACCTTCGCACCGGCCAGGGGTGGAAGACGATGGTGCCCAGTTGCGCCGCCCAGGCGACATGGGCGAGGTCGACCGGGCACAGTTCGTCCGCGGTACGCATGCTCGGAAACTTGATCTCCGCGGTCTCGATCCACTCCGGCACGCCCTGGGTGGGTACCCGCTTCTGGTAGAACGCGTCGCCCCTGTGGTCGGCCCGAGTGGAGAGCTTCGCCCCGGGGATCACGCCGCTCGGCCACCGTTCCAGGGTCGTCGGCCGCTCGCGCAGCGCCCGCAGAATCCCGTCACCCACGTTCAGGTAGTACTGGACCACATCGAGCTTGGTGAACCCCCGCTCAGGAAAGTAGATCTTCTCGGGGTTACTGATCCGTACGGTATGACCCGCCACCTCGATCTCGGTCGCCGTCGCCTTCGCCATGCGGGCCCCTTTCCTGCCGCGGCATCGCCGCCCACGACCTTAACCCGCGCGGTAGCGTGGGTCGCATGAAGAGCGAGCTACCGGATGAGGAACTGCCGGCCACGGAGGACGAGTGGCGGATCCGGCTCTCCCCCGACGAGTTCCGGGTCCTGCGCCAGGCCGGCACCGAGCAGGCGTGGACCGGCGAGTACACCGACACGAAGACCCCGGGCGTCTACCGGTGTCGCGCGTGCGGCGCGAAGCTCTTCGACAGCGCGACGAAGTTCGACTCGCACTGCGGTTGGCCGAGCTTCGACGAGGCGATTCCCGGCACGATCCGCTACGTCGAGGATCGCTCGCACGGCATGGTCCGTACCGAGGTCCGCTGCGCCCGCTGCAACTCGCACCTGGGTCACCGCTTCGACGGCGAGCACTACACGCCGAAGAACGCCCGCTATTGCATCAATTCGATCAGCATGACACTCGTGCCGGGCGAGTAGTCTGACGCCATAGCAGACCTATGGCAGGTGGTGGCATGAGCAGGGTCGGCGTACTGGTGCCCCCGGCGCATGCGGACATGCTGGTCCCGCCGGACGTGTCGATCGTGGACGGTGCGCCACCGGCGCGCACGATCACGGTCTGCTGCCTCACGACCTGGCCCTGGCGGCCGCCGAGCCCCCGGACGCTACGGATGGCGGTCGACGAACGGACCGGCCGGCGGCTCGAATCGTCCTGCCGGACGGCCCGCTGGGCATGGCTGGTCCTCTGGCTCCTGCTGGCGCTGACGATCCTGAGTCTGACCATCGTGGTCGGACGGAACCACGATTGGCTCGGGCTGCACGACGGCTGGGCGTGGTTTGCCTTAGTCGGTCCGCTCTGCGCTATCGCCGTGGTGGTCCTCAGCCAGGCGGTGATGGTGCGGCGCTCCCCGCACCACCCGACGCTGGACGGCGTGTATGTGGTCGTCCGCGACGTCGACGAGAGCGCCGCTCGCGCCTGGTTCGCGCGCAACCCCGACGCGGGGATGCGTCTGTTGGTGGGCAAGGTCGCCGTCGATCCCCAGGGGCAGGGCCGTCCACTGTAGACCGTTGTCGAGGTCTGCCCGATTGGTGGCCCAGGCATCCACCACGACGTTCTGCCGCATCGCCCACGGGTAGCGCCGCGTCGCCCGGGGCATCCGGTCGGCGGCTCGGCGCAGGTAACCCGACTGCATCTGCATGAAGGGACCGGCCGGACCGAGATCGGGTGGCGCGACGGGCATGACCACGTCGGCGCCGGTGTCGACGAGCCGGCGCAGGACGCGGGCGAGCAGCCGCGCCGTCAGATCCGAGCGCATCGTCCAGGACAGGTTGATGTACCCGATGCACACGCCGAGGTTCGGCAGGCCGGAGAGCATCGCGCCGTAATACGTGTAGCACCGCGAGACGTCGACCGGCGCATCGTCGAGTGTGACCTCGACGCCGCCGAGGAGCTGGATCGACAGGCCGGTGGCGGTCACGACGAGGTCGGCTTCCAGCACCTCGCCGGTCGTCAGCCGTACGCCCTTGCCGACGAAGCGGTCGATCGCGCCGGTGACCACGGATACCGAGCCGTGCCGGATCTCTCGGAACAGGTCGCCTTGCGGGATCAGGCACAAGCGCTGGTCCCACGGCTCGTACGGCGGCCTGAAGTACTCGTCCGCGAGGCGCTGCGAGCCCAGTGCCCGCGCCGCGCCCGCTCGCAGCAGCCGTCGCATCGCGCCCGGCCAGCGCCGGCAGGCCCGGTAGAACGCCCAGCCGACCGCGGTGTTCTTGGCACGGATGATCTGGTGCGCGATCCGCAACGGCAGGACCCGGCGCAGGGCGTCGGCGAGCCCGTCCGTGCGCGGTTGTGCCAGTACGTACGTCGGGGTGCGCTGCAGCATCGTGACGTGGGCCGCCCGTGGCGCCATGGCCGGCACGATCGTGACCGCGGTCGCGCCCGAGCCGATCACCAGGACCCGCTTGTCGTCGTAGTCCAGGTCCGCCGGCCAGAACTGCGGATGCACGAGCGTGCCCTCGTAGTCCGCGACGCCGACGAAGCCAGGATCGTACGGGTGGGCGTAGTCGTAGTAGCCCGTACAGAAGGCGACGAACCGCGCCACGTAGGTCACCGGTTCCCCAGCGCAGTCGGCCTCGACGTGCCAGCGCGCGTCCGCCGAGGACCAGTTGGCCGACCGTACCCGGGTGCCGAAGTCGATGTGCTCGTCCAGAGCGTGGTCGCGGGCTGTTGCGTCGAGGTACGCCCAGATCTCCTCGCCATCCACAATGGAGTTCGCGCCGCGCCACGGTTGGAAGGGGAAGGCAAGGGTGTAGATATCGGAGTCTGACCGTACGCCCGGGTAGCGGAAGAGATCCCACGTGCCGCCCAGGCGTCCGCGACCCTCGACGATCCGGTAGCTCAACTCGGGGCAGCGCTCCTGCAGGCGGTAGGCGACGTTGAGCCCCGACACTCCGGCCCCGACGATGAGCACGTCGACCTGACGCTGCGCCACGGCCGACCCCTTTCTCCAGCCGTACGGCTTGCGCTTTGCAGTCTGCGTACGCTCGCGGCAGATCGTCAAGGCAGGCCATGGGGTGCCGCGGGGCGGAACAGGCCGATAGCCTGCCACCATGTACCTGACCGCGAACCGGCGGATCGCCCGTGCGCTCGGGGCGGTGATCCTCGCCGTGCTACCGCTGGCCGCGGCCTGCGGCAAGGACGAGCCCACCACCCCGGCACCGCCACGGGCACCGGAGGCCGGGACCGTGACGATCGCGCTCGCCGACCGGCCGTTCCAGTTGCACGTGCCCCGTTCGTACGCCGCCGACCACCCGGTTCCGCTGGTGGTCCTGTTGCATGGATACAGCTCGAACTCCCGTGAGCAGGACACCTACTTCGGCCTCTCGGCCCAGGCCGACCAGCGGGGCTTCCTCCTCGCGTTGCCGGACGGCATGACCGACACCAACGGCAACGAGTTCTGGAATGCCACGGACGCCTGCTGCGACATCTTCGGATCCGGCGTCGACGACTCCGCCTACCTGAGCCAGCTCATCGACACGGTCAAGGCCTCGTACGCCGTGCAGGCCGTCTTCGTCATGGGGCACTCCAACGGCGGGTTCATGGCCCACCGCATGGCCTGCGACCACGCCGATCAACTCACCGCGATCGTGGCGCTCGCCGGCGTCGTCTGGGCGGACCCGGCCCGGTGCACGCCGTCCCGCGCCGTGACCGTGCTGCAGATCCACGGCACCGCCGACCAGACGATCGCGTACGCCGGGGGCACGCTCGTCGCCGGTGCCGCCTACCCCGGGGCGGAAGCGACGATCGCGCGGTGGCGATCGCTGGACGGCTGCCCCGCCACGGCGACCGCGAAGCCGGCGCTGGACCTGGAGCGCGCCCTGCCCGGCGCAGAGACAACCGTCACCGCCTACAACGGTTGCCGCGACGGCACCAGCGTCGTGCTGTGGAGCGTTCAGGGCGGCGCGCACGTACCGGCGCTGAGCACCTCCTTCACCCCCGACGTCCTCGACTTCCTCTACTCGACGCTGCCTTCGTGATCCGCGATGGCCGATGCACGCTCCTCTATGGACCACTGACGTCAGGAGGCAACCGATGACGACGGCAACACAGATCCCGTACGTGATGGGCGAGCTGAACTACCTCGCCCCGGAATCGACGGTGCTGCGGCGCTTCACGGCGCCCGGCAACAGCGTCAACACCGGGATGTACCGCCCGTACGTGATGCCGATCCGCGACGGCCGCGCGGCCACGGACGGGTTCACGCTCGACCGCAACGGCTTCGAGATCATCACACATCGCTCGGCGATCGTGGACTTCACGGACCGGGCGGAGATCGACCAGGTCTACCTGGATGAAGTTGCCGACTTCATCCGCTCGTACACGGGTGCCGACCGGGTCGCGAACCTCGGCCCGATGCTGCGCCGCGCGGCCGACCCGGCCGAGCACGGCTCACAGCCGCAGGCGGCATCGGTGCATGACGATTTCTCGGTCGCGGGCGCGCAGGAGCGGGCGCAGGCCGTGTACGCCTCCCGGTTCCCCGATGGCCCCGGCTACCACCGGGCCCTGATCACGAGCTTGTGGCGGGTGTTCAGCCCGCCTCCGCAGGACTGGCCGCTGGCGATCTGCGACTACGCCAGCGTCGGGCCTGACGAAGGTCTGAACAACCGGATGTACCTCGTCGACGCGATCCCCGACGACCTGTACGTGGAGATGCCCGCGGACGCCCCAGGCGCCAGTGGGTTCGAGTTCCACCACAGCCCAGACCACCAGTGGTGGTACTTCTCGAACATGACCCGCGACGAGATCCTCTTCTTCAAGCTCAACGACAGCGATCAGTCACGCGCCTGGCGGGTACCGCACAGCGCGTTCCAGGACCCCACGGCCCGGGCGACCACACCACGCCACAGCATCGAGGTCCGCAGCATCGCCTATTTCGAGTAGCCGCCGACCCGCGCGGTAGGGTGCGGGCGTGGCGACGCTCACGCGGATCCGCATCTGGCTCGTCGTGTTCGTCATCGGCCTGGTGCTCAGCGGGGTCACCGCGTTCCCGCTCGAGGCGGAGAGCCGGTGGTTGGTCACCATGGTGCACGCCGGTTGGTCGCCGGTACCCGAGCACGCCCCGGCGCTCGTGGCCTGGCTGGATCGCGTGCACCAGGGGCTGGCGCAGACGTACCGTGACTACCCGTTCCTCGCGTATGGCACCGACTGGCTCGCCTTCGCCCATCTGGTGATCGCGGTCGCGTTCTGGGGACCGTTGCGTGACCCGGTCCGCAACGTATGGGTCGTCCAGTTCGGCATGATCGCCTGCGCGGCCGTGGTACCCCTCGCTCTGATCGCCGGCCCGATCCGGGGCATCCCGTGGGGCTGGAGGCTGATCGACGTATCGTTCGGCGTCGTGGGGATCATCCCCCTGCTCTTCGCGTACGCCGGCATCCGCACGCTGGCGCGTGCTGCTACGCAGGCCGCGCTGCCGGAGAGCCATCCAGCGGCGAACTGACCGCCGCCGCTCCCCCTGGGCGTCCGTCAGGGGGCGAACGCTACGCAGGGTGACTCGAACACGGCCGGCTGGCATGTGTCACGCTCGCCGCTTTGCTTGGGTGCGGCCCACGCAACGCCCCATGACCAGGTAATACCCATGCATGGAAGACTCTGGCTCCCAGGACGGCGATCACGGAGGGTGATGCTGGTCAGTCCAGCGACATGACCGTGGTAGGGCCGCTCGGCGCTGGTCGACCCACCCACCACGCCACCCGCGGCCACGGAGCGAGCCGCCGTGACCATCCGCCCGAGTTCATCGAGGCCGCCGTCCTACGACCTGGCCCGCCTCGCCGGACTGGCCACAGACCCCGGATCGGTGCCGAGCCTGGCTCCGTGCTCGCCTGGACCGGGTGGGATCACGCCGAGCCCGGAGCTGTGGCCAAGCCTGAAGACAACGACGGCGACCTGAACGCCTAACCAGAACCGCAGTGGCTGGCCCGCGTCGCCGCAGCCGTCCGCGGTCCCAGCACCGGCAGGTCAGCACGCTACCGAACGCCGCAGCCGTCCGCAGTCCCAGCACCGGCAGGTCAGCACGCAACCGAACGGCGCCGCCGTCGCTCACTCTCCGTCACGGACGAACAAGTGACGATGATCTCGCCAGCATCTATCATTCCAGGTCAGGCCAGTGTTGCGTGAGAAGCACCAGAGCAAACTGTCGAGAGCGCGAAAGGCCGGCGGCGCGTGTTCGAGTCACCGTGCGTGACATCGGGCGAGGTGTCGCGCCGGCGAAATCAGCTCTAGAAAGACAGCGACGACGGCGTACGATGCCGCCGTGCGTGCACAGCCCGGCGAGGTCCTGCACTTTTCCGAGGACCCGACGATCGAACACTTCACGCCGCACATCGCCTCGACCGCACATCAGAAGGACGAGGCGTACGTCTGGGCCGTCGACGACGCCCGCTGCCCTGACTACTGGTTCCCGCGCCAGTGCCCACGCGCGATGGCCTGGCTCAGCGAGCGCACCTCGGAGAGCGACCGCGAGCGCATCATCGGCGCCGGGTGCGGGGAGCGCGTGCACGCCGTCGAGTACGGCTGGCTCGACGCGATGCGCACCGTACGGCTGTGGGCCTACCGGCTGCCGGCACCTGTGTTCCGCCGGTTCGGCGACCCGCCCTATGCCATGGTCGCCACCGAGCCCGTGGAGCCGCTCGGACCGCCGGAACCCGTTGACGACCTGTTCGCACTCCATGAGCAGGCCGGGATCCAGTTGCGCGTACTGGACAACCTCTGGCCGTTCTGGGATCAGGTGATCGCCTCGACGCTGGAGTTCAGCGGCATCCGGCTCAGCAACGGCCGCCCTCGGCCAGCCGCCACGGCGACGATGCGGACGCCGGGCGCGAGAATGGGCACGTGAAGCTGAAACTCGACCTGCACGACATCTACAACCGCAACGCCGACATCGACCGGGCCCTGAACGACATCATGGCTCAGGCCGTCGCGAAACGGGCCACGCTGGTCGAGATCATCCCCGGCAAGGGCTCGGGTGCGCTCAAGAAGCGCGTGCTGCGTTTCCTGGACCAGAAGGAGATCCGGGCTCTCTACCACCGCGTCGAGAAGGACTCCGACAACTTCGGCCGCCTCTTCGTGCACTTCCGGTGGAGCTCGCGGCAGCGCTGAGCACGGCGACGGGCCCGAGCGTTACCTGGTTGGATGGGCGTATGACGGCATTGTCAGAGGTACGGCCGGGGGCCGAGATCGGGACCGCCGAGGAGTTGCGGGCACTGCTCGGCGAGGTGCAGGGACGAGCCGCGACCAAGGAACGGCCGAGGCTGCATGCCCGTGATCGCGAGTGGATCGCCAGCAGCCCACTCCTGGTGATCTGCACGAGCGACGCCGACGGCAACTGCGACGCCTCCCCCAAGGGCGACCCAGCGGGGTTCGTCCGGGTGCTCGACGACCGCACGGTCGCGATCCCGGAACGCCCCGGCAACCGGCGCGCGGACGGTTACCTCAACATCCTGTCCAACCCGCACCTCGGCCTGATCTTCCTCGTGCCTGGCCGCAATGAGACGCTGCGTGTCAACGGCCGGGCCCGGCTCGTCCGCGACGCCCCGTACTTCGACGACATGATCGTGCAGGGCCATCGGCCGATCCTGGCCATCGAGGTAGCGATCGACACGATCTTCTTCCACTGCGGCAAGGCCTTCCTGCGCAGCGCTGTATGGAAGCCCGAAACCTGGCACCCCGAGGCGCTGCCGAGCCACGCCTGCCTCGTCAAGGACGTGCAGCCGGCGGTGACCGAGACCCTCGAGGAGCTGGAGGCGTACTACAGCCCGCTGAACTACACGAAGAGCCTGTACAAGGTCGGCTGACCGTACGGTCAGGCGATCCGGGCGAGGAGATCGAGGACCTCGGCGAGCTGGCCGGGGGTCGGCATGATGCGTAGAGATTCGTCGATCTCCTGCTCGGCCCAGGCCCGGTGCTCGGCCAGGGCACTGTCGTCGAGGAGTACAGACAGCTGTTTGCGCAGGAAGTTGTGGCCTTCCGCGACGAGCATCGCGAAGTCGTCAGGGCTGGTGATGCGCGCCGGCCCGCCGGAGCGCAGATAGGATACGTACGCCGCACGCATCGCGTAGGCGTCGAGCGCCGGGTCGCTCCACCAGTCGAACAGCGCCTTGGCCAGCTCCCTGGCCGGGTCGGCAGGGCCGACGTTGTCCCAGTCGAAGACGACCAGTGCCCCGGCCTCATCGGCGAGCACGTTGCCCGGATGAAGGTCACGGTGGCACAGCAGGGTCCGTGCGGGATCGACGGGCTTCACGATACCGCGGAGTTCGGGGAGCAGGGCCAGCCGCGCCGCGAGCCGGGGCACCCACGGCGCACCGGAGTCCAGGGCCGGCGCGAACTCGTCCTCCGACGGCACGCTGTCGTACCACCGGTCCGGCGTTGATCCGTCGGGTTCGGTCGATGCGTGTCGCGTGCTCCGATGCAGCCGGGCGAGCAGCTCACCGACCTGTCCGGGCGTGCGCCGCGATGCCGGATCCGCCGGACGCGCCGACACCCAGTCGAAGAGCCGCAGGCACGTCCCACCCGGTCCACGCAGCAGGTGATGCCCCAGCCGATCGGGGTGGCTCGCGGGAGCCCGTACACCCGCGGCGGCCGCGCGCCGGACGAGTACCACTTCCGCCTCAATCACCGCCGCAGCAGGTGGATCGAAGAAGATCTCCTTCAGCGCGTACCGGCCGGTGTCCGACTCGACGCGCCAGATCCTGCCGAGCGCCCCGCGCGGGCCGGGCGCCACCCCGACCTCGCCACCCCACGCGAACGCGTCGCGCAGGAAGTCGGCGAGTTCGGTCAGGTCTGGCAGGTCCGCGATGGCCACCGGCCGATCGTGCCAGAGCAGCAGGGCGGCGAGCAGCCCCGGGCACGGCCGTACGGTCGTCCGCGAGAATGGGGTGTGCACCTCTACGACCGCGGCTTCGCCGAGCTCGAGCCGGCGAGCCTGTACGCGATCCTGCGCCTGCGCACGGACATCTTCGTCGTCGAGCAGGCGTGTGCCTACCCCGAACTCGACGGCAGGGACACCGAGCCGGCGACCCGGCACCTGTGGTTCGGACCCGCCGAGGACGCGACCGATGTGCGCGCCTACCTGCGCATCCTCGCCGAGCCGGACGGTCGCGCCCGCATCGGCCGGGTCTGCACGGCCCGGCCCGCGCGGGGTGCCGGGCTCTCCAGGCGGCTCGTGGCGGCAGCGCTGAGCCGGATCGGCGAGCGGGCCTGTGTCCTGGATGCGCAGAGTCACCTGGTCGGGTTCTACCGGTCGTTCGGCTTCACCGCGGTCGGGGCGGAGTACCTCGAGGATGGCATTGCACACATCCCCATGCATCGACAATAAGCCAGGGCCGGCGAATCAGGGCAGCGAGCTGACGATCTCGCGGATCGGGCGGCGACGACCGGTGAAGAAGGGCACCTCCTCGCGCACATGCCGGCGGGCGCGGGCCGCGCGCAGCTCGCGCATCAGGTCGACGATGCGGTGCAGCTCGTCGGCTTCGAAGGCGAGGATCCACTCGTAGTCGCCCAGCGCGAACGACGCGACCGTGTTCGCCCGGACGTCGGGGAAGCCCCGGCCCATCTGGCCGTGCTCGGCGAGCAGCTCGCGGCGCTCGGCGTCGGGCAGCAGATACCACTCGTACGAGCGGACGAAGGGATAGACACACAGATAGCTGTGCGGCTCCTCGCCAGCGAGGAACGCGGGGATGTGGCTCTTGTTGAACTCGGCCGGACGGTGCAGCGCGAGATTCGACCACACCGGCGCCAGGTGGGCGCCCAGGCGAGTGCGGCGCAGCAGCCCGTACGCCTCCTGCAGCGCGTCGGCACTGGGCGCGTGCCACCACACCATCAGGTCCGCATCCGCGCGCAGGCCAGAGACGTCGTACGTGCCACGCACCACGACGTCCTTGGCCGCCAACTGCTCGACCAGCGCCTCCACCTCACTCGACATCTCCGCGCGGGCGGAAGGGCCGAGCGGCGTCGAGACCCGGAACACCGACCACATCGTGTAGCGGATCGCCGCGTTGATCTCGTTCGCACCTGGCGCGCCCGTCCGCTTCCTCGGCTGGCTCATGCCCTCATCCTCGCACCCGGGCCGGACGACGTGCCGGTCGCGGGCTGCGGCCCCACTGCTCCTCGAGCACGGCCGCCGACACCGGACGGCCGAAGTACCAGCCCTGACCGATCGTGCGCGGCAGGCGCGTGAGCACGGCGGCCGTCCGGTGGTCCTCGACGCCCTCGGCCACCACGTCCAGGTTCAGGGCGCGGGCCAACTGGTGAACGCTGGTGACGATCGCCTGCTGCGCCGCGTTCTCGGTCATCCCGCTCACGTAAGACTTGTCGATCTTTACCTCGGTGAGTGGCAGCGCCCGCAACTGCTGCATCGAGGCGTACCCGGTGCCGAAGTCGTCCAGGGACAGCCCGATCCCGAGCGCCGCGATACTCTCGGCCGCCCGCGCAACCCGGTCAACATCGTCGATGAGCATGCGTTCGGTTATCTCGATCGTCAACTGGTCGGGCGGGATGTCGTAGCGGCGCAGCACGTCGGCGAGCTCGGCGGGGAACTCGCGGTCGTGCAGATCCTGCACGCTCGCGTTCACCGCCACGCGCAGCTGCATGCCCCGCAGATTCCAGGCATGCACCTGCGCGCAGACACGGTCCAGCATGTGCCGGGTGAGCAGGTGCATGACCTCGCTCGGCTCCACCGCTTCGATCAGCTCGTCGGCCGGGACCGGACCCCACTGCGGGTGGGTCCACCGCACGAGCGCCTCGGCCCCAGCGAGCCGGCCGGTGGCGAGCCTGACCTGCGGCTGGTAGACCACGGCGATCTCGTCCTGGCGTACCGGATCCCGCAGCGCGGCGTGCAGCTCGGTCAGGATCGCGATGCGTCGCTGCGGCACGTCGGCCGCCTGGTGTACGTACGGCATCGCCGGCCGACCGAGCCGCCGCGCCTCGCTCATCGCCAGCTCTGCCTTGGCCACCAGAGTGATGAAGTCGCGTCCGTGCTCCGGGGAGAGCGACACCCCCGACGCCGCGTCGATCGCGAAGGGAATGCCATGGACCATGATCGGGCGCTGGAGTACCCGCGACACCCGGACCGCTTCGCTGAGTGCGTCGGGCTCGGTGAGCCCGGGCCGGATCACGACGAACGCCTCGCCGGAGAGCCGCCCGACCTGGTCCGCGCCGAACGCGGCCCCCAGCCGGCGCGCGGCTTCGGCGACCACCCGCTCGTACATGTCCCGGCCAAGCGTGCGGTTGATGTCGAGCACCGACTCAACGTTGACCAGCACGATGCCGAGCGGCCGTGGATGCTCGGGCCGGATGGTGTCGTAGAGCGTGAGCGCCTCCAAGCCGATGATGAGCCCCTCGCGGTTCAGCAGCCCGGTGACCGGCTCCCGGCGCAGGCGCTCCTCCTGGCGCGCCTGCTGTCGCGACAGTTGGTTCCAGGCGAACATCGGCACCGCGATCAGCACGTTCCACCAACCGTGGATCGTGGTGAGCAGCGGCGCCACCAGCAGGACCAGGGCGATCGTCCCCAGTAGGTCGGAGCGGACGCTGAGCGAGGCCTGTCGCAGGCCACCCGGAGTGACGGCGGCCGTGCCGAGGACCAGCAGCCCGAAGCTGACCGCGAACCAGACCCCGACGAGCAGCCCGATCGGCCCGAGATCCCGGCCGGACAGGCCCGGCACCTCGTCCAGGATCGGGCGGGGACTGGCGAAGAGGACGACGACCTCGGCCACGGCGAGCGCGCACACCAGGCGGGTGGTGAGGAACAGCCCACCGATCAACCCGTAGCGCTGGCCGACTGCCGTCACGATCGCGGCCGCAGCCTGGACCGCGATCGCCGGGGCGGCGCCCCAGAGCAGGAAGATCGCCACCGTGAAGCAGGCCGACAGGGTCGTGCGGACCCTGACCTCGTCGTGCCCGCGGACCGCGAAGAGTGGCACGTCGACGACCAGGGCGAGGCCGGTCATGGCCCAGAACTCGCTCGGCGCGTGTTTCGCGAACGCGATGGCGTGCGGTACGGCCCACACGACGAGGCCGACCGAGACCAGGGCGCCCGCCCCAATCACCGACATGGCGGCCCACCGCCGAACCCGGCCCCCCGACACGCTCCACGATATGGGCGGCCGGCAGCCACGGCGCAGCGTTCGCCGGATTGGCAGTCTTGCGGCCTACGCGGGCAGGGCCTCCCGAACCCGTTGGGCGGCGGCCTCACCGGAGCGCACGCACGCCGCGATGCCCACCCCGTCGTAGGCGGCGCCGGCCAGCTCGAGCGACGGCGGAAGGCCGGCCCGTGCGGCGGCGACCCGCGCGGTGTGGCCCACGCCGTACTGCGGCAGGCCGCCACCCCATCGGTTCACCCGGGCCTTGCTCGGTGCGGGAACCGGCGCTCCGACCAGGCGCGGCAGCTCGCAGCGAACCCGGTCGATGAGGGCGGCATCGGTGAGCGCGAGCACGTCCTCGTCGGATCCGTGGCGCCCCAGCGACGCACGCACGATCACGGCGGCGCGGCGCAGGTGCGGCCACTTGGTGGTGAAGAACGTCGCCGCCTTCACGGCGTAGCCCTGTTCCGCGGGGACGAGGAAGCCGGAGAGCTCCGGCAGCGCCGTGTCGGCGGGCAGGGCAAGCGTGACCAGAGCCATGCTCGCGTACTCCAACCGCCCCACCGCCGCGGCCGCGTCAGCGTCCACTGAGGACAACAGTCGCCCCGCCGGTGCGCCCGGTACCGCGAGCACCACGGCGTCGGCGTCGAGCGCGGACTCGCGGCCGGCGGCTCCGGTTCGCACCCGCCAACCCGAGCCGACGCGGGTCAGGCCGCGCACGGTCTGCCCGAGCTCCACCCGCGCTCTGCTCGCCGCCGCGACCGCTTCGACGAGCTGGCTCAGTCCACCATGGACAGTCGCGAAGGCCGGTGTCCCGGCCGGGCGGGGGGCGGCTCGCAATGCCTCGCGTACCGCGGCGCCGAGGGTGTTGCACGCCAGGGCACTGCGGTGCAGTCCGGGCATGGTCGCCTGCAGCGACAGGGTGTCGGCCCGCCCCGCGTAGACCCCCCCGAGCAGCGGGTCGACCAGCCGGGCGACCACCTCGTCACCCAGCCGCGATCGCACCAGCGCCCCAACCGCGACGTCCTCGCCGGGTCGCAGCAGGGGCCGGCCCGAGTCGGTGTCCTCGCCGGAGACCGCCGCGACACCGGTGAGTGCACCGGGATCGGCGGGGATGCCCATGAGTGTGCCGCCGGGGATGGCGACGAGCGCGCCGTCGATGGCCAGGGCCGCCGGGACCGGCGCCGGGTGCACCAGGGCGTCGCCCAACCCCAGCCGCTGAGCCAGAGCCAGGGCCGCGGACTGGGCCGGGCCGTCACGCATGAGGAACGTCTCCGCGCCCGTCTCGATGGGCTGACCGACGAACGGCAGGGTCCGGATCTTCCCGCCGAGACGCTCGGCGCGCTCCAGCAGGACGATCTCGAGATCAGGCCCGATCTCGCGAAGGCGATGCGCCGCCGCCAGCCCGGCGATTCCCCCGCCCACAACCACGACGCGGCTCATTCCGCGGCGGCCTCGTGCACGAGCGCGACGACCCGGGTGAGCACGTCCGGGTCGGTCTGCGGCAGCACCCCGTGGCCGAGGTTGAAGACGTGACCCGGCGCTGCCGAACCCTCGCGCAACACCCGGCGCACCTGCGAGCGAACCACCGGCCACGGCGCGAGCAGCGTGGCCGGGTCGAGGTTGCCCTGAACGGCGTAGGACGGGCCGATCCGTGCGCTGGCCACGTTCAGCGGAGTCCGCCAGTCCACGCCCACCACGCTGGCCCCGGCCTCCGCCATGGCGGGCAGGAGTTCGGTGGTGCCGACCCCGAAGTGGATCCGTGGCACCTGCGGGTACTGCGCGGCGAGTTCGGAGAGCACCAGGGCCGAGTGCGGGGCGACATACCGGCGATAGTCCACTTCGGAGAGTGCGCCGGCCCAGGAGTCGAAGAGCTGCACCACCGCGGCGCCGGCCGCGACCTGCACCCGCAGGAACTCCAGTGTGATCCGCGCCAGCCGCTCGCACAGCGCGTGCCACAGCGGCGGATCGCCGTACATGAGTGCCTTGGTCTTCGCGTGCTCGCGCGACGGGCCGCCCTCGACGAGGTACGACGCGAGGGTGAACGGTGCCCCCGCGAAGCCGATCAACGGCACCGGCCCGAGCTCGCGCACGAGCAGCCGTACGGCCTCGTCGACGAACGCTACGTCCGAGGCGTCAAGCGTGCGGATCGCGGCGACGTCCTCGCCGGTCCGCACTGGCCTGCTGACCACGGGGCCCACGCCGGGGGTGATGTCCAGGTCGATGCCAGCCGCCGCGAGCGGCACCATGATGTCGGAGAAGAGGATCGCCGCGTCGACTCCGTGGCGGCGTACCGGTTGCAGCGTCACCTCGCATACGAGCGCGGGGTCGCGGCAGGCCGCCAGCATCGGGGTTCCGGCACGCAGGGCCCGGTACTCAGGCAGGGAGCGGCCGGCCTGGCGCATGAACCACACCGGTGCGTGCGGTACCGGCTCCCGCCGACACGCGCTCACCAGCGTCGATCCAGGGCTCATCGCAACCATCCTCGCACGGCCGCCGGGCGTCGCCCGGGCGGGCCAGCGAGAAGAGTCGGCGACCCGTTCGGCGTGCCGTGCCGGTCCGGAGGGCCCGGCAGGCCATAGGCTCGGTTTGTGTCGCCCTCGACCGGTGTGCCCGCCATCTTCGCCCAGGCCGTCCGTGGCCTCCGGTCGGTGCGCCCGCGTCCAGAGATCACGCTCGAGGAGGTGAGCCCGCCGGCGCGGCTCGCGCCGTACGCGTTCGCGGTCTTCGCGACGGTGCAACGCGACGGCTCCGAGATCGCGAGCGGGCGTCTCATCCTGCTACACGACCCCGACGGCCACGAGGCGTGGGACGGGACCCTGCGCCTCGTGACGTACGTGACGGCCGAGATCGACGCGGAGATGGCCACCGATCCGCTGCTGCCTCAGGTGGGGTGGAGCTGGCTCACCGACGCGCTCGACACGCACCACGCGCCCTACAAGGCGCCCGCGGGGACGGTCACCCAGACGCTCTCGACCCGCTTCGGCGACCTCGACGGGACGCCGCCCACCGCGGACATCGAGATCCGCGCCTCGTGGACGCCGGTCGATCGCGGCATGGAGGCACACCTGCAGGCGTGGTGCACCCTGCTCGCGTCGACGGCGGGGCTGCCGCCGCCCGGCGTGGTCGCGCTTCCCCGGCTCGGCCGGCTCTAACGGCCGGCGGGGCTCAGACGCCGGCCGTGGCGGGACCCAGGTAGGGCAGGGCGGCGACGCAGGCGCGTCCTTCCGCTTGGGCCATGTCCTCGATCTCGGGCGTGACCTGCCCCCCGCTCGCCGCGAGCGCCTGAGCAATCGCGTTGACGGCTGAGACGCAGGCAGCCAGCGCGTCGCGCGCGTCCTGGAGGTCGGCGAGATTGTCCTGGGTGTCGCTCAGGTCCGCCTTCGCGGCATCGAGCTGCTGCTGCAGGTCGTCGTTCTGGTTCTGCAGGGTCGCGATCTGGTCGCCCCGGTTCGACGACTCCCCGCTCGTGCGCACGTACAGCGCACCGAGGGCGCCACCGACCAGGACGAACACGCCGAGCAGGACGGCGAGCACGATCACGGCCGCGTTGGAGCGGCCGGGGGCCACGGCAGGCGCCGGCGCGCTGCCGTATGGGCCGCTGACCGGCATGGTCTGCATCATCATGGTCGGGTCGTAGGTCGGCGGTGCGGGCTGCGTTGGCGGCAGGCCGAACGACGGCACGGACGAGGGCGAGTACGTGGGGACGGCCGGCGGCGCGGAGTAGGTCGGCGTGGGCGGCGGCGAGTACGTGGGGACGGCCGGCGGCGCGGAGTAGGTCGGGGTCGGCGGCGGCGAGTACGTCGGGACCGCCGGCGGCGCATAGGCGGGGCTGGTCCCGGACGGCACGGCGGAGGTCGGCTCGGTGGGCACGGGCTCACTGGCGCCGGGCACGGGCTCGCTGGCGGCGGCCGGGAGGTCGCTGAGGGCGGGCGCGGGGGCGCTGGCGGGGGCCTGGTCGCTGGACGCTGCGGGGGCGGGGATCGGCCAGGACGGTACGGCCGGAGCGGGGTCGGGCGTGGGCGGGACTTCCGAGGAATCCTCGGGTGGTGGGGGATATGTCATGTCGCTCCTTCGGCTACTCGTGGTGCCGCCCGGTCATGCTGCGATTGGGCGATTCTGACACGGGGGGTGACCCGGCGCTGACCCCAGAGCGTCGAACCGTACGGTGGAAAGGTGACCGACGCACCGGTGCCCCAGGCGTCGCCGGCTGTCGTGCTCACCGCGCCGCGCGACGGCACCCCGGAGCCGGTCATCACGGCGGCCGGGCTCACCAGGGTCGCCAAGCTGCTCGCCGCTGGTGCCGGGCCCGTCGCCGTCGACGCCGAGCGCGCATCCGGCTACCGGTACAGCCACCGGGCGTACCTGGTGCAGCTACGCCGGGAGGGCGCGGGCACGATCCTGATCGATCCGGTCCCGTTCACCGATCTCGGCGAGATCGCCGAAGCGATCGGCGACGTCGAATGGGTGCTGCACGCGGCGAGCCAGGACCTGCCGTGCCTCGCCGAGCTGGGGATGGTGCCGACCAAGCTCTTCGACACCGAGTTGGCGGCGCGGCTGGCGAACCTCGAACGGGTAGGGCTCGCCGCGCTCACCGAGCAGTTGCTCGGCCTGGCGCTGGAGAAGCACCACTCGGCCGCGGACTGGTCCACCCGGCCCCTGCCCCCCTCCTGGCTCTCCTACGCCGCCCTCGACGTCGAGCTGCTCATCGACCTGCGCCAGAAGCTGGAGGCGGAGCTGGTCGCGCAGGGCAAGCTCGGCTGGGCCCAGGAGGAGTTCGCGGCCCTGGTCGCGTCGGCGGGCCGACCCGTGCCGACGCGACCCGACCCGTGGCGACGCACCTCCGGCATCCACAAGGTGCGCGGGGCGCGCGCCTTGGCGCGGGTGCGGGCACTGTGGGTGGCCCGCGACCGGGTCGCCGCCCGGCGCGACTCCGCCCCGGGTCGAGTACTCGCCGACTCGGCGATCGTCGCGGCCGCGGAGACGGATCCCGCCGGCGAACGCGAGTTGCTGGCGATCGCGGGATTCGGTGGGCGGTACGTGCGCCGGCTCGCCCCGGTCTGGCTCGACGCGCTGGCCGAGGCGCGCAACCTGCGCGACACGGAACTGCCCCGGCCAGCGATCAGCGAGGGTCCGCCGCCGCCGCACCGCTGGGCGCAGCTCGATCCCGTGGCGGCCGGACGGTTGGCGCGATGCCGTGAGGTGGTCACCCGGGTCGCCGCGCAGCACCGGCTCCCGCCGGAGAACCTCATCGCCCCGGACTCGATCCGCCGGCTCGCCTGGACCCCGCCCGACGAGACCACGGCCCCCACCGTGGACGCGGCACTCGCCGCCACAGGCGCCCGGCAGTGGCAGCGCTCCCTGCTCGCCGCCGAGCTCGCCGCCGCGCTCCCGCCTCCCCCGACACCGCCGACTCCCCCGACTCCGTCGGCAACGCTTGAGGCGCCCGCCGAGGACGACTGAGCCCCTCGTCGGTGCCGGAGCTCAGGCGGTGAGTCGCTCCTCGCGCACGGCGGACCAGCGCACCGAGTCCCGGATCGCGTCTTCGATGCTCAACTCGGGCGACCAGCCCAACAGTCTGGCCGCGCGTGTGCTGCGGGTGAACGAGCCCGCCACGTCGCCGGGGCGCGGCCCGGTCTCGCGGACCATCAGGGGTGCACCGGTGGCCGCCCGGAACGCGGCCACGAACTCCCGCACCGTGGTGCCGTTTCCCGTACCCACGTTGATCACCAGATACTGGCCGCCCTCGCCGGGCAGCACCTCATCGAAGCGCCGCAGTGCCTCGACATGCGCCCGGGCCAGATCCCAGACGTGGATGAAGTCGCGGATGCCCGAGCCGTCGCGGGTCGGCCAATCGACACCGGTGAGCAGGAACTCCTCGTCGTTCTCGACCGCCGTGAGCAGCTTGCCGAGCAGGTGGGTCGGGTACCGGACCTGCAAGCCCGAGCGGAGCTCGGGGTCCGCGCCGATCGGGTTGAAGTAGCGCAGGGACAGCACCCGCAGCGGCGTCGCGGCCGAGGTGTCCTCGAGGACCTGCTCCATCATGACCTTGCTGCGGGCGTAGGGGCTGCTCGGCGCGAGCGGCGAGGCCTCGTCGACCGCGAAGTCCTCCCCCGGCCCGTAGATCGCGGCCGAGGAGCTGAACAGGTAGCGCGTGCAGCCGTTGCGCAGGACGTGGTCGATGAAGTCGATCGACTTGGCCACGTTGTCCCGGTAGTAGCGCAGCGGCTGCGCGACCGACTCGGGCACCACGATCAGCGCCGCGGCGTGCACCACAGCGTCGAGGTCCGGGTGCTCGGCGAAGATCTTGTCCAGCAGGTCACCGTCGGCGATGTCCCCCGGGTAGAAGATCCGATCCTTGGTGAACTCGGCACGTCCGGTGGCGAGGTTGTCGAGGATGACCGGCGTGATGCCGGCGTCGAGGCAAGCCGAGGCGATCGTGCTGCCGATGAAGCCCGCGCCACCGGCGATCAGTACCTTCACGGCGCAAACCTAACCGAGATGGCCCACCCCGACGCCCGCACCCCCGGTCGGGCGGCAGCGCCGGTTACTCGCCAGTAGCATGTCAGGCAAGTCCCCGAGAGGAGGGCCACCGTGCCCCGTGATGCCGCACCCCGGCACCTGCGCGACGTCGTCTTCGTCGACGGCGTACGCACCCCGTTCGGCAAGGCCGGCGGCTACTACGCCAAGGTCCGTGCTGACGACCTCGTGATCCGGTGCATCCGCGAGTTGCTGCGCCGACACCCGAACCTGCCGCCCGAGCGCGTCGACGAGGTCGCGATCGCCGCCGCCACGCAGATCGGCGATCAGGGCCTGACGATCGGCCGTACCGCCGCGCTGCTCGCCGGCCTGCCGAAATCCGTCCCGGGCTTCGCGATCGACCGGATGTGCGCCGGCGCCATGACGGCGGTCACGACGCTCGCCTCCGGGATCGCCTTCGGGGCCTACGACGTGGTCATCGCCGGCGGCGTCGAGCACATGGGCCGCCATCCGATGGGCGAGGGTGTCGACCCCAACCCGCGCATCATCGCGGAGAAGCTGGTGGATCCCTCGGCGCTGTCCATGGGCATGACGGCCGAGAACCTGCACGACCGAGCGCCGGCCATCACCAAGGACCGCGCCGACCGGTTCGGCCTGCGCTCGCAGGAGAGGACGGCCAAGGCGTACGCCGACGGCAAGCTGCAGCCCGACCTGGTGCCGATGTCCACCCGCGACGAGCAGGGCGCGTGGGGACTGGCCACTGTGGACGAGGCGCCGCGCGAGACGTCGCTGGAGAAGCTCGCCACGCTGCGGACCCCGTTCCGGCCGCACGGGCGGGTGACCGCAGGCAATGCGGCAGGCCTCAACGACGGAGCCACGGCCTGCCTGCTCGCCGCCGCCGAGGTCGCGGCGGAGCTGGACCTGCCGGCGGCGATGAAGCTCGTCGGGTACGGCTTTGCCGGGGTCGAGCCCGAGGTCATGGGCTTCGGCCCGATCCCGTCCACGGAGAAGGCACTGCGCAACACCGGACTCTCCATTTCCGACCTCGGGCTCTTCGAGCTCAACGAAGCGTTCGCGGTGCAGGTGCTCGCCTTCCTGGACCACTTCGGCATCGCCGATGACGACCCACGGGTCAACCCATGGGGTGGCGCGATCGCCGTAGGTCACCCCCTCGCCTCCTCGGGCGTACGGCTGATGACCCAACTGTCGCGGGAGTTCGCGGAGCACCCCGAGGTCCGGTACGGGCTGACGGCCATGTGCGTCGGCATCGGCCAGGGCGCCTCGGTGATCTGGGAGAACCCCCACTACTCCTCGTCGTCGGAGGCATCGGCATGACCCGGCCAGAGTTCGAGCAGGAAGTCGTCACGAAGGCACTGCCGCGGCAGGTCCGGGTGCCCGGGCTCGACCGTCCCGCCGTGCTCATCACCCTCGACAACGGAGGAGACCACACCAAGCCGAACACGTTCGGGCCGGCCGGCCTGGCGAGCCTGGACGCGGCGATCACCGAAGCCATCGCGGCTCAGCCCGCGTTCATCGCCCTGACCGGCAAACCGTTCATCTTCTGCGTCGGCGCCGACCTGCGTGGCATCGGCGCGGTGACCGGCCGGGAGCAGGCGTTCGAGATCGGCCGGGAGGGCCACCGCCTCTTCGCCCGGCTCCGCGACGCTTCCATTCCGACATTCGCGTTCATCAACGGAGCTGCGCTCGGCGGCGGCCTGGAGGTGGCGCTGCACTGCCACTACCGCACGCTGTCGTCTTCGGTGACCACGATCGCCCTGCCCGAGGTCGGGCTGGGGTTGGTTCCAGGGTGGGGCGGCACCCAGCTGCTGCCCAACCTCGTCGGCATCGTCAACGCCGCCACGGTCATCGTGCAGAACCCGTTGCAGCAGAACAAGATGCTGCGCGCCCGGGAGGCCTTCGAGCTGGGCATCGCCGACGTGCTGCTGGACCCGGCCGACTTCCTCGAGCTTTCGCTGGAGTGGGCCGCCTCGGTGGTGCGTGGGCAGACCGTGGTGTCCCGGACGCCGGTCCAGCGCGGCGACTGGGACGGCGTGATCGCCTTCGCGCGCGCCCTGCTCGACGACCGGCTCCACCAGGCGGCCGCGGCTCCCTACCGGGCCCTGGACCTGCTGCAGCTGGCCAAGGACGCCCCCTTCGAGGTGGGCACGGCCGCCGAGGACGACGCCCTGGCCGAGCTGATCATGGGCGAGCAGTTGCGCAGCAGCATCTACGCCTTCGACCTGGTCCAGCGGCGCGCCAGGCGCCCGGTGGGAGCCCCGGATCCCGCGCTGGCCAGGCCCGTCACGAAGGTGGGCGTCGTCGGTGCCGGCCTGATGGCGAGCCAGCTCGCCTGGCTGTTCGTGCAGCGCCTGGAGGTGCCGGTCGTCCTCAGCGACCTGGACCAGGTGCGGGTCGACAAGGGACTGTCCTATGTGCACGGTGAAATCGACAAGCTCGTGGCGAAGGGGCGCCTGGACGAGGGCAGGGCAGCGAAGCTGCGCGGGCTCATCGGTGGCAGCGTGGACAAGGGTGCCTTCGCCGACGCCGACCTGGTGATCGAGGCGGTCTTCGAGGACCTGGGCGTCAAGAAGAGCGTCTTCGCCGGACTCGAGGCGCTCGTACGCCCGGACTGCATCCTCGCGACGAACACCTCGTCGCTGTCGGTGACCGCGGTGGCCGCCGACCTCGCTCACCCCGAGCGGGTGATCGGTCTGCACTTCTTCAACCCGGTCTCGCTCATGCCCCTGCTCGAGGTCGTGCGGGCCGAGAGGACCGATGACGCCACGCTCGCCACCGGCTTCGCGGTCGGCAAGGCGCTGCGCAAGTCGTGCGTCCTCGTCAAGGACGCGCCGGCCTTCGTGGTGAACCGCCTGCTCACCCGGTTCCAGGGCGTGGTCTTCGCCGCGATCGAGTCCGGCACGCCGGTCGCGGTCGCGGACACGGCGCTGGACCCGATGGGCCTGCCGATCCGGCCACTGGCCCTGCTGCAGCTGGTCGGGCCGGCGGTCGCCTACCACGTCAGCGAGGTGCTGCACGCCGCGTTCCCGGACCGGTTCGCCGTCAGCGCGAACATGCGACGCATCGCGGAGGCGGGCCTGCCGCTGCTCGTCGACGACAAGCCGAACCCGGAGCTGGAGAAGGTGCTCGAGACCGGTACCGCACCCGTAGCCGCCCAGGCGGTGCTCGACCAGGCGTTGACGGCACTCGCCGAGGAGATCCGGCTCATGCTCGACGAGGGCGTGGTCGCCGAACCGCAGGACATCGACCTGTGCCTCATCCTGGGGGCGGGCTGGCCGTTCCACCTCGGCGGCGTCACGCCGTACCTCGACCGTACGGGGTACGCCGGGCGCGTCACCGGCAAGCGGTTCCTCCCCCGCGGCGTCGCCAGCGTGCCCGCCTGATCCACATGCCTGCCTGATCCGATGCCTGCCATTCGAACGCGGCGTCGCGCGGCATAGCCTTGGCAGGTGCTGGCATTCGGACAGACCGCCGGGCAGGGCTGGACGCAGATCGCCGAACTCGGGCTGGCGCTGGTGCTCTCGGCCGCGATCGGGCTCGAGCGCGAGGTGCGGCAGAAGTCGGCCGGCCTGCGTACCCACACGCTCGTCGGCTTCGCGGCGGCGCTGATCATGCTCGTCTCCAAGTTCGGCTTCGCCGACGTCATCGGGCCTGGCGTAACGCTGGATCCATCCCGGGTCGCGGCCCAGATCGTCTCGGGGATCGGCTTCCTCGGCGCTGGCCTCATCTTCATCCGACGCGACGCGGTGCGCGGGCTGACGACCGCGGCCGTGATCTGGATGACCGCGGCGGTCGGCATGGCCGCCGGCTCCGGCCTGTGGCTACTCGCGATCGTGGTCACCGCCGGCCACTTCCTGGTCGTCTACGGCCTCACCGCGGTGGCCGCGCGCCTGCCCCGGTCCCGCTACGCGCCATCGCGGCTACGACTGACCTATGTGGACGGACAAGGTGTGCTCCGACAGGTGCTCGCGGCGACGACCGGGCGTGACTTCGCGGTCGCGGAGCTCGCCGTCGACCAGCACGACACACGGGACGCGCACGCCGTGGACCGTCAGCGCACGATCGGCCTCTGGCTCACCGTTACCGGCCGGGGCCGCGTCACCGACCTGACCGCGACGCTGGCCGAGATCCCCGGAGTCCTGGAGATTGCCGCCGACGACGGCAACGAGGCCACCGGTTGATCCGGCGCGCGTCGCGTCGCTAGACGGCGCTGGGATCGGGGACGGGCGTCGGGTCCGGGTCGTCGCTGCCCTGCAACACCGGCGCGGGCGCTGGTACCGCGGCCGACGCGGTGACGACCGGCGTCACCCGGGCCGACGGCAGCGTGAGTGTCACCTCCAGACCGCCCTCGGGGTTCGGGTTCGCCGTGACCGTACCGCCGTGCGCATCCGCGACGGCCCGGACGATCGAGAGCCCCAGCCCCGAACCTCGCCCACCCGTCCGTTCCCGGCCTCCCCGGCGGAACGGCTCGAACAGCCGGGGCACATCGGCGGGCTCGACATCGAAGCCGGTGTTGCGCACGACGAGCCACGAGTGCTCGGCATCGCCCCCGGAGCTCACCGAGATGCTGCCGTGCAGATGGTTGTAGCGCACGGCGTTCTCGACCAGGTTGCCGGCGAGCCGGTCGAGCAGCCCGGGGTCGCCGACGACCGGAGCCGGGGCGAGGTCGGTGTCGACCGTGAGGTGGATGCGCTGGATCTCGCGGCTCATCGCGTCCAGGGCCGAGGTCGCGCACGTGGCCAGGTCGGCCGCCACCTTCTTGGACAGCTTGCGCCCCGACTGCGCCTCGGTGCGCGCCAGCAGCAGCAGCGACTCGACCAGCGCGTTCGCGCGATCGGAGCCGTCCCGGACCACCTGGGCCATGCGCCGGAACTCGGCCAGGTCCGCATCGGGATCGGCGAGCGTCACATCGACTTCGGTCCGCATCACCGCGAGCGGGGTGCGCAGCTCGTGCGAGGCGTTAGCGACGAACCGCTTCTGGGTGTCGAAGGTCGCGCTGATCCGCTCCATCATGGCGTCGAACGTGGCCGCGAGCTCGGCCACCTCGTCGTCGGCACCGACGTAGCGGATGCGCTGGTCGAGCGTCTCTCCGGTCAACGCCCGGGCCGTCGTGGTGACCTGCTGCAGCGGCCGCAGCGCACGGCCGGCGACCAGGTACGCCCCGGCGACGCCCGCCGCCCCGACCAGCACCACCGCGAACAGGCCGGTGAGGACCATCTCCCACCGGGCGGCCGCGAGCACGCCGTCATGCCAGGGGCTCGGGTCGACCTGCGCGCCCGTGGTGGTGTCGACGAGCTGGGTGCCCGGCGGAAGCACCTCCGTGGATCCCATCGACTGGCTGACGACGAGCCAGCCCAGCAGGACGATTACGAGCGCACCGCCCACGAGCAACACGCCGTTGAGCATGGTCAGCCGCAGGCGCAGCGTGGGGCGAAACCAGCGCGGACGGCCCCGCGCGTCGTAGAGCGTCATGTCCCGGCCTGCACCGCGCTCGAGGCACCATCGACGCCGGTGACGGAGCCGCCCGCCGTGCCGGCGGACGGGATGCGGTAACCGACCCCGACCACGGTCTCGATGAGCGGCGGGTCACCGAGTTTGCGTCGCAAGGTCATCATCGTGACCCGTACCGTCGTGGTGAACGGATCGGTGTTGGCGTCCCAGACCCGCTCGAGCAGCTCCTCGCTGGAGACCACTCCACCACGCGCCTTGAGCAGCTCCTCCAGCAGGCCGAACTCCTTGCGGGTCAGGTCCAGCGGCTCGCCTGCCCGGGTCGCGGTGCGCGTGGTCTGGTTGAGCACCACGTCGGCCGCGACCAGGACGGGCGGGGCGGCCGGCGTCGCGCGCCGCCCCAGCGCCCGCACCCGGGCGACGAGCTCGTCGAAGGCGAAGGGCTTGGGCAGGTAGTCATCGGCGCCCAGTTGCAGCCCCTCCACGCGGTCCGCCACGGAGCCGCTCGCGGTGAGCATGAGGACCCGCGTCAATGCCCCGGAGGCGACCAGGTCGGCGCAGATCTGGTCACCGTGCACGCCGGGCAGGTCGCGGTCGAGCACCACGACGTCGTAGCGCGTCACCAGCGCCATCTCGTGCCCGGTCGTGCCGTCGTAAGCGACGTCCACGGCCAGGCCCACCCGCCGCAGGCCGCGCGCGATCGCCTCGGCCATGGTCTTCTCGTCCTCGACCACGAGCACCCGCACCTGCGCACCTCCCCCAGCAATCGAGCCTGACGGGGATCAGGCTAGCGGCGGCCGCGCCACGCGGCCACCGCCGACACCGTGCCGGTGGGCCTCCGTCCGGTCGGGCCTACAGGGAGGCGACGACCTCGGAGGTGTCGTTCAGCGAGGTGATCCAGCCGGTGACCCGCCGGGCGACGTCCTGGGCGGTCAGCCCGAGGTCGGTGAGCAGCTCGGCCCGGCTGCCGTGCGGGTGCCAGCCCGGCTCGACGCCGATCTCGCGCACCGGCGTCGATACCTCGCGGTCCCGCAGGAGCTGGGCCACCGCGCCGCCGACGCCACCGGTGCGGATGCCGTCCTCGACCACGACCACGAGCCGGTGTCCGGCGGCGAGACCGACCAGTTCCTCCGGCACCGGCCGGATCCAGCGGGGATCGACAACCGTCACACCATATCCCTGCTCGGCGAGCCGGCCCGCGACCTCCACGCCCAGGTGGCCGAAGGCGCCGATCGCGACGAGCAGCACGTCGTTCGCGGGGCCATCCTCGGCCGGGACGGGACGCGGCGAGTCGGCGAGCACGTCGACGCGACCGACCGTGCGTACCGCCGGCAGATCAGCCGGCACGCTGCCGGTGGGGAAGCGCACGATCGTCGGCCCGTCGTCGATGGCCACGGCCTCGCGGAACTCGGCGCGCAGCGTGGCGGCGTCGCGCGGCGCGGCGATGCGCAGCCCGGGCACGACGCCGAAGACGGCCAGATCCCAGATGCCGTAGTGGCTGGGTCCGTCGGGACCGGTGATGCCGGCCCGATCCAGCACGAACGTCACGGGCAGGCGGTGCATCCCCACGTCGAGCAACACCTGGTCGAACGCGCGGCTGAGGAAGGTCGCATAGATGGCGACCACCGGGTGCAGTCCGCCCAGCGCCAGACCGGCGGCGGAGGTGGTGGCGTGCTGCTCGGCGATGCCCACATCGAAGGCCCGGTGCGGGTACTTGGCCGCGAGCATCGAGATGCCAGTGGAGTCGCCCATCGCGGCGGTGATGCCCACGATGTCGTCGCGCTCGTCGGCGACCGCCGCGAGCTCCTCACCGAAGACCGTGGTCCATTTCAGCGACGGCTTCGCGGTCGGGCGGCCGGTCGCCGGATCGAAGCTGCCGGGGCTGTGCAGGTTGTCGGCCTCGTCGTCCTCGGCCGGCTGGTAGCCGAAGCCCTTGCGGGTCACCGCGTGCACGATCACCGGACCACCGAAGCTGCGGGCCTTGCGTAATGCGCTCTCCACCGCCGCGATGTCGTGGCCGTCGACCGGACCGACGTACTTGATGCCGAGGTCCTCAAAGAGCGCCTGCGGCGCGACCGCATCCTTGATGCCCTTCTTGACCGCGTGCAGCACCTCATAGAGCGGCCCGCCCACGAGCGGGGTCTTGGCGAGCGACTCCTTGATCACGTCGAGGACCCTCTCATAGCCCGGGTTCAGCCGCAGCGTGGCGAGATGGTTGGCGAGCCCGCCGATGGTCGGCGCGTAGGAGCGGCCGTTGTCATTGACGACGATCACCAGCGGGTTGCGCGCGTGGGCGATGTTGTTCAGCGCCTCCCAGCACATGCCGCCGGTGAGCGCGCCATCCCCGACCACCGCCACGACGTGGCGCTTCTCGCCGCGCACGGCGTATGCCTTGGCCAGACCATCGGCGTAGGAGAGGGCCGTGGAGGCGTGGCAGTTCTCGATGATGTCGTGGTCGCTCTCGGCCTGGTTGGGGTAGCCGGTCATGCCGCCGCGCTGGCGCAGCCGGTCGAAGTCGCCGCGCCGGCCCGTCACGATCTTGTGGACGTACGCCTGGTGGCCGGTGTCGAAGAGCAGCCGGTCCTGCGGTGAGTGGAAGACCCGGTGCAGCGCCAGCGTCAACTCCACCACGCCGAGGTTGGGCCCGAGGTGACCGCCCGTGCGGGAGACCTTCTGGACGAGGAAGTCCCGTATCTCCGCGGCGAGGCGCGCGAGCTCATCCCGGTTGAGGCGCCTGAGATCTGCCGGTCCATCGATGCGATCGAGAACACTCTCCACGGGACTGGACACGTCCGGGGCCTCCTCGCGTGCGCTCATCTGCTTGCCTCGCGTTGGCTACCAACGGCTTCGCGTCAGTCTAGCCGTAGCCGGCACCACCGGAAGGGGTGCGACCGCGACGCCTCACCTGACCCGGTGGTGTCAGTTGTTGTCACGTCGGGCGAGCAGCGCCACGCACTCCACGTGGTGGGTGTGCGGGAACAGGTCGTACGCGCGTAGGGCGGCCAGCTCGTACCCGTGCGACCCGAACGTGCGCACGTCCCTGGCCAGCGCCGCGGGATCACAGGCCACGTAGGCCACGGCGCGTGGTGACCGGGCCGCCACCGCGGCGACGACGGCCGCCCCCGCGCCGGTGCGCGGTGGGTCCAGCACCACAATGTCGACCCCGCCCACGCTTCGCCCGCCCACAATGTCGACAGCCCGCCAGCGGGGATTGGCGAGCGCCCTCGCCACATCGGAGTGAACGATCGTGACGGTGGTGAGGTCGCGCAGGTTCTCCCGGGCCGCCGCCACGGCCACCGCGTCGCTCTCCACCACGCTCACCCGCCCCGTGCTCGTGGCACGAGGTGCCAGCACAGCGGCGAAGAGGCCGGCGCCACCGTAGAGGTCCCAGATCCGGTCGCCGGGGCGCGGGGCGAGCAGCTCCGCGACGTCCGCGGTGAGCGTGTCGGCGGCGGATGGGTGCACCTGCCAGAACGCGGTGGGCGGCAGCCGCCACACCCGACCGCCGGCACGCTCCGTGACCGTGTCCGGTCCGGCCACGACAATCGGTGTGGCGCCGTCGCGGCGTGCCAGCACGGTCGCCTCGCCAGCACACCCGGCGACCACCTCGACCACGTGCCTGCGTGTGGTGGCGGGGCTCGCCGGCGCACGCTGCTCCGGCTCGCTGCTCGCGTCGTGCTCCGGCCAGGAGCGGGCCAGGACATCGGCACCGCGGACGGCGGCGTGGGCGATGAGGCACCGGTCCACCGCAACGACCTCGTGGGAGCGGTGGGCGAGCAGCCCCGCGCGACCCGTGCTGTCCACTGTGTACTGAACTCGGGTGCGCCAGCCCTGCCCATCCGGCTGACCGGGCACCGGCGGCACCGGCCGTACGGTTGGGTTCAAACGGTCCACTGTAGACTCATCCAGTCCGCCGAGGCGTAGCAACTGCTCGCGCACCACCGCGGTCTTGAGCTCGCGCTGGTACTCCAGCCCGGCGTGCTGCAGGTCGCACCCGCCGCACGGCCGGCCCCTCCGGACGTCCCGCCCGGCGCCACCCGCATAGGGGCAGGGCGGCTCCACCCGGTGCGGCGACGCGGCGAGGATCTGCACCGCGTCGGCGCGCAGATAGGAGCCGTGCTCCTCGGTCACCACGGCCCGCACGCGCTCGCCCGGCAACGCGTGCCGGACGAAGAAGACCCGACCCGCGCCATCCCGGGACACGCAGTGGCCGCCGTGCGCGATCGGGCCGATGGTCAGCTCGACGAGCGCGCCCTCGATCCCGTCGTCCGGACCGGGGGCAAGCGGGTCGGTCGCGGCCTTGGCAGCGGGGCGTGGGCGGGAGCTCGTCACGAGCCCGCGCGCACCCGGGGACGCCCGGACGTGGTGCGGGCGCCGCCGGCCGACTTGCGCCCCGGGGCCCTCGGGCCGTGGGGTGGCCGCTGGATCAGGGTCTGGTCGTAGCGCTCAAGGTTCCGGCTGGAGGTCGAGGCCAACTGGTAGGGCACGCTCGTCACCATCACCCCGGGCTCGAAGAGCAGCCGGGTCTTGATGCGCAGCGCGCTCTGGTTGTGCAACAGCGCCTCCCACCACCGGCCCACCACGTACTCGGGGATGAAAACCGTGACCACATCGCGCGGGGAGCTGCGCCGCTGGGACTTCACGAACTCGATGATCGGCCGGGTGATCTCGCGGTACGGCGATTCGAGGACGGTCAGCGGCACCGGGATGTTGTGCTCGTCCCACTGCCGCTGGATCTTGCGGGTGTCGGCCTCGTCGACGTTGACCGTGAGCCCGACCAGGGTGTCGGGCCGGGTCGCCTGGGCGTACGCGATCGCGCGCAGCGTTGGTTTGTGCACATTGGACACGAGGACGATCGCGTGGTTGCGCGAGGGCAGTCGCGGCTCGACTCCCTCCGCGTCGAGCTCCCGGGAGACGGTGTCGTAGTGCCGGCGGATGCCGGTCATCGTGACGTAGATGATCGCCATCGCGGCGATCGCGATCCAGGCGCCACGGGTGAACTTGGTGACCAGCACCACGACGAGAACCGCGCCCGTCAGTCCCATGCCGAAGCCGTTGATGAGCCGGGACCGGTGCATCCGGTGCCGGACCACCGGATCCCGCTCGGTGCGCAGCAGTCGGTTCCAGTGCCGCAGCATGCCGGCCTGCGAGAGCGTGAACGAGACGAAGACGCCGACGATGTAGAGCTGGATCAGCCGGGTCACCTCGGCATCGAACGAGATGATGAGCACGACCGCGAAGGCCGCCAGGAACAGGATGCCGTTGGAGAAGGCGAGCCGGTCGCCACGGGTGTGCAACTGCCGTGGCAGGTACCGGTCCTGGGCCAGGATCGAGCCGAGCACCGGGAAGCCGTTGAAGGCGGTGTTCGCCGCCAGGAACAGGATGAGCGCGGTCACCGCCGCCACGAGGTAGAGCAGGAAACCGTTGCCGAATACCGTCTCGGCGAGCTGTGTGGTCACGGTCTTCTGCTGGTAGCCGGCGGGACCGGAGACGATCTGGGCGGGGCTCTCGACGAACTGCAACCCGGTCAGCCGCGACAGCGAGATGATGCCGACCAGCATCGTCACCGCCACCACCCCGAGCAGCAGCAGCGTCGTCGCCGCGTTGCGGCTCTTCGGATGCTTGAAGGCCGGCACGCCGTTGGAGATGGCCTCGACGCCGGTCAACGCCGCGCAGCCGGAGGAGAAGGTGCGCAGCAGCAGGAAGAACAGCGCGAACCCGGTCAGGTCGTGCTGCTCGGCCACAATGGACAGTCCCGCGCTCGGTGCGTGCAGGTCGTTGCCGAGCAGGAAGATGCGGACGAACCCGGTCAGCAGCATGCCGATGATCACGATCATGAAACCGTACGTCGGGATGGCGAACGCGGTGCCGGACTCGCGCACGCCGCGCAGGTTGATCGCGGTGAGCACGGCCACCGCGACGACCGCCACGGCCACCTTGTGTTGGGCCACCCAGGGCACGACCGAGCCGAGGTTCGCCACCCCGGAGGAGACCGAGACCGCGACGGTGAGCACGTAGTCGACGAGCAGGGCACTCGCCACGCCCAAGCCGTACCGGGAGCCGAGATTGACCGTCGCCACCTCGTAGTCGCCGCCGCCCGACGGGTACGCGTGCACGTTCTGGCGGTAGCTCGCCACGACCGTGAGCATCACGACCACCACGGCCAGCGCCACCCACGGCGAGTAGAGATAGGCCGACGCGCCCGCGATCGACAGGGTCAGCAGGATCTCGTCGGGGGCGTACGCGACGCTGGACAGGGCATCGGACGCGAAGACGGGCAGCGCGATCCGCTTGGGCAGCAGCGTGTGCTGCAGGCGGTCCGACCGGAACGGTCGACCCACGAGCAGGCGCTTGAGCAGCTGGGTCGGGCTGGCCACACGTCGAAGGGTACGGCCGCCGACAATCCGGCTACCGCGCGGATATCCGCTGGTCGCCCACGCCACACGCCCCGCCAGCGCCCGGCGGCTCCGACACGGGTAGTGACCAACTGGTGTAGCGTCCCGGGCAGAGGGCGACCGGCGCCTGGCGCTCGATGAGGCGGACCGCGGAGGATCAGGCGTGCACATCGTGATCATGGGGTGTGGACGGGTCGGGTCGACGCTGGCGCAGAGTCTGGAGAGCCGCGGTCACTCAGTCGCGGTCATCGACCAGGATCCCGACGCGTTCCGGCGACTCGGTCCCGAGTTCGCCGGACTGACGGTGACCGGGGTGGGCTTCGACCGCGAGGTGCTCATCGAGGCGGGCATCGAGCGCGCCGATGCCTTCGCCGCCGTCTCCAGCGGCGACAACTCCAACATCATCTCTGCCCGGGTGGCCCGCGAGACGTTCGGCGTGAGCCGGGTCGTGGCCCGCATCTACGACCAGCGCCGGGCCGAGGTGTACGAGCGGCTGGGCATCCCTACGGTCGCGACCGTGCGCTGGACCTCCGACCGGATGCTGCGCCACCTGGTCCCCCACGATCAGGTCGAGCTGTGGCGCGATCCCACCTCAACGGTCTCGGTCGTTGAGGTGCCGCTGCATCCGGGCTGGATCGGCCGGCCGGTCCGTGCCCTGGAGGAGGCGTGTGGCGCCCGTACCGCCTTCATCATCCGGTTCGGCATCGGCACCCTGACAACGCCGTCGACCGTGCTGCAGGACGGCGACCAGGTCTACATGCTGCTCACCGACGACATGATCGACGAGGCCACCAAGGTCACCGGCGGCGCGCCGGCGACCGCGTGAGAGGCGGGCACTGATGCGGGTCGCCATCGGGGGCGCGGGCAACGTCGGCCGGTCGATCGCGCAGGAACTCATCGACCGAGGTCACACGGTGCTGCTGATCGAGCGGCAACCCTCCGCGCTGCGCCCCGAGCGCGTGCCGACGGCGGAGTGGATCCTCGCCGACTGCTGCGAGGTGGCGAGCCTGCAGGAGGCGAACATCGCCACCTGCGACGTGGTGGTCGCGGCGACGGGCGACGACAAGACCAACCTCGTGCTCTCCCTCTTGGCTAAGACCGAGTTCGCGGTGCCCCGGGTGGTCGCCCGGGTGAACCGGGCCGAGAACGAGTGGCTGTTCACCGAGCAGTGGGGGGTGGACGTCATGGTGAGCAAACCGCGGCTCATGGCGGCGCTCGTGGAGGAGGCGGTCGAGGTCGGCGATCTGGTGCGGCTGATGACCTTCCGCCAGTCGCAGGCCAACCTGGTCGAGATCACGCTTCCCGAGTCCGCGCCGCATGTGGGTTACGCGGTGCGCGACGTGCCGTTGCCGCGCGACTCCGCACTGGTCGCGATCCTGCGCGGCAAGCGCGTCGTGGCGCCGACGCCGTCGGACTCGCTGGAGGCCGGCGATGAGCTCATCTTCGTCTGCACCTCCGACGTGGAGGATCGGGTCCGCTCGGTCATCCTCGGCGAGCCCGGCACGTCGCGAGCCCCGCGGGCCGGTCGTCGCGGCGAAGAACGCGAACCGCGCCAACGCAAGAAGGGCTGACCCGCCCCCGGCAGGGCCCGGTCAGGCGGGCAGGGCCTCGGTGCCCAGACCACGCTGGTACCGCCGCACCGCCCAGATGGTCAGGGCGAGCAGCACCGCGTAGGGCGGCGCCCCGAGCGCGATGCGCATCACGCCGAGGATGCTCAACTTCTGGTCGTCGGTGAGCCCATCGGCGAAGTAGACCCACATGTTCACCACGAACTTCGCCGCGAAGACGGCCGCCCAGACGACCGTGAGCCAGCCGAATGTCCGGCGCAGGCCCTCCTCGCGGTACCACCGGGTGCCGCCCTTGTCGGCGACCACCGACCACAGCCACCCGACCAGCGGCCGGCGGGCCAGCACCGACCCCACGAGCGCGACGCCGTAGCCCAGCGTGAGCAGGATTCCCGGCAGGTAGAACGCCTTCGCCTCGCCCGTCCGCCAGGCGATGAAGGCGCCGACCGCGATGCCGAAAAGCCCATTGATCGCATGCCGGACGGGCTGGCGCCGAGCTAACCGGTACGCCGCGATGCCCAGGCCCACCACCACCGCCGCGATGAGTGCCGGCGTCAACGACCAGACGATGTTGACGAGGACGAAGACGACGACCGGAACGCTGGACTCGACCATGCCCCGCACGCCGCCGAGCTGGCCGGCCACCTGCTCGGAGAAGCTGGGGAGGTTGCCTTCCGCATCCGGTGTCCACCGTGGCGACGTCAAGACAGCTCCAACTCGTAGTGCGGGTTGTAGATGACCTTCCGGCGGTCACGGACCGCGACCCTGCCCCGGGCGGTGAGCACCCGGCCGGGCTCGATGCCGGCGATCTGCCGTCTGCCGAGCCACACCAGCGTCACCACGTCGGTGCCGTCGTAGAGGTCCGCCTCCAGGGTCGGCAGGTTCGTCCGTGGAGTGTAGACGACGGTACGCAGCCGTCCGGTCACGTTGACGAGCTCGCCACGGGACACCTCCCCCACCGGACGGCAGCCCGGTCGGGCGGTCTCGGCGCGCAACTGCTCCGCGTCGAGTTCCTCTTCGCTCGCGGTATACCTGCGCAGCATGCCCCGCAGACTGCGGTCCGACTGGCGCATAGGATCGGTTGGCTCGGGCCGGGGGGCGGGATGCTTCATGCCCTGCCCCTGGCGCGTCGAGGTCCGGTCGACCGACGGGTCGCGGCGGCCGCCTCGGCGGCGGCGGTCTGCGTGGCCGCGGGCTTGGCCGCCGCGTGTTCGGTCGCCGCCGCCGCCTGCGCCGTGGCCGCGGCCTGCGCCGCGATGGCCTCGCTGACCTGGGCCTGGAACTCGGGCGGCAGCAGCAACGGGAGCACCTCCTTGACCGGACGCGCCTCGCTGCCCCGGTCCACCACGAGCCCGTGCAGCACGTCGTGGAGGGCACCGGCCGAGTCGGGGTCGGCGGCCGCGGGGCCGATCAGGGCGGCGTGCACGAACCAGCGGGGGCCATCGATGCCGATGTGGCGCACCTCCACCGCACCGACGCCAGCGCCGCTGGGCATGCGCGCGGCGAGCGCCGGCCCGTACTCCCCGGCCACCTCGACGACCTTGGCGCCGCCACCGAGCAGCGCGGTTCGCAGGTCGGCGCGGACCTCGTCCCAGATCCCCTCGCTGCGGGGGGCGGCGTAGGCGGCGAGCTGCAGCCGGCTCCCCTCGCGCTCCAGGTGAACCCGCACGATCTGGCTGTCCGGCCCGGTTTCGAGTTGGATCGCGTTGCCCGGCAGGTTCGGGATCTTCAGCGCACCGAGATCGATCCGGGGCACGCCGTCCTCCGGAGCAACCTCAACGTCGTAGGGTCCGACCTCCGGCACCGGTATCGCGCGGCTCTCGGCGAGATCCTCGAGGTCGGGTCCGTACTCGTCCCGCTGCGCTCCGGTCCCGCGTCTGCGCGAGAAGATCACCGCTACTCACTCTCCCCCGACACGCCGCCGTCCGACCCCGCGGCCAAGGCGTTCGGGGTCTGTCCCTGGGACGAGCCGGGTTGGCCACCCAGGGCCGCGACGCCCCCGGTCGAGCCGTGGCCCCCCGCGCCACGCGCGGAGCCGGGCAACTGTGTCACTTCCCAGAAGTCTGCCCGTTCCACGCGTTGCACGACAAGCTGGGCGATGCGATCACCCCGACGGATCAGGGCGGGGTTGCGCGGGTCGTGGTTGACCAGGTTGACGAGGATCTCCCCGCGGTAGCCCGCGTCGACCGTGCCGGGCGCGTTGAGGACCGTGACGCCGAGCCTCGCCGCCAGCCCTGAGCGCGGATGCACCAGCCCGACGTAGCCGAGCGGCAGCGCGATCGCCAGCCCCGTGGGGATCAGACTGCGCTCGCCGGGCTTGAGCTCGATATCGACGGCCGCGAACAGGTCCGCGCCGGCGTCGCCCTCGTGCGCGTAGCACGGCGGCGGCAGGTCGGGGTCGAGCCGCTGGAAGGTGACCCGTACGGCCGCGGGTTGCTCGCCCACCGGCACCTCCCTGGTCAGGGGCCACGCCGTCGCCTGGCCGCGCTCACCGTACCCTGCTGTGGTGGGCTCCTCTGGCACCAACTACCGCGAGTGGCTCGTCGCGCCGTGGTGGATGTGGCCGGCCGCGGTGGCGGTCGCGGCGTTCCTCGCCACCGAGCTCGCGATCGGGGCGTTCGCGCTGCGGGCCCCGATCACCTACCTGGTGGCCGGCGCGATCGCGATCGCCGGCGTGGCCGCGATGTCCCGGATCAGGGTCCGTGTCGACGACCAGACCCTGCACGTCGACGACGCCCACCTGCCTCTCGCGGTGATCCGTGGTGTCACCATCATCGATGCGGTGGCGCGCCGGGAGTTGCTCGGGCCGGAGGCCGACCCGCTCGCCTTCGTCATCATCCGACCGTGGATCCCCGGTGGGGTACGCATCGATCTCGATGACCCCGCCGACCCCACACCGTACTGGTACGTCAGCTCCCGCCACCCGGACCGGCTCGCCGCCGCCCTGCGTGCGCCCAGGTGCCAGGAGGGTGCCCTTCCTGACATCCAACGTCAAGCAGGGTGCCCCTCCTGACACTCAGCCGGGGGGCAGGGCGCGCGAGCGGGTCGCGGCCAGATCGCGCCGGACCTCCTCGGCGAGCTTCACGGTGGCCCGCCGGTTGAGGAACGCCGCGATCGCGGCACCGGTGAGCAGCGGACCCAGCGTGGTGAGGTTGCGCCCGAACCGGCGTACCAGCCGATCCCGCAGCTCGTGCCGTGCGGCGGTGCTGAGCACCGCGGCCACGCTGCGACCGGGAACAAGCAGGTTCACGCCCCGGCGGCCCGCCCACGCCTGGAGCAGGCTGAGCGAGCGTTGCACGGTTCCACCGGCTACCGGCTGCCCGTAGAGCTCCTGCAGTTCGCCGATGAGCTTGAGCTCCACTGCCACCACGGCGACCGTCTCCGCGGCGAGAACCACGGGCGCGGTCAGCAGCGCCGGCGGCGCAGCCCACTGGACCGCGGTCACTCCGCCGCCGATCGCGCCGATGCCGGCGCTCGTGCGCGCCGCGTTGCGCACCAGCCGATCGGCGATCTGCTGGTCGGTCAGCCCCGGATGGTGGCCCCGCAGCGCCTCCAGGGTGCGCAAGGGGATGCGCGGGGCGATGTCGACGACCGCGTCACCGACCCACCCCATCAGTGCCTTGGGCTTGAGCGCGTTGGGCAGGCCGCGCAGCCGCAACGCGTTCGCGATCACGCCGAGCGCCCGGCGCTTCTCGCCCGCAGACAGGTTTGCCTCGGTCAGCCGCGCGATCGCCTCGGCGGTCGCGGCGTCGGCCATCGTGTCGCCGGGAACGATCGGGCCGACAAGACCGTCACCCACCAGGCCGTCACCCGCCAGGCCGTCACCAGGGACAGCGGAGCCCGGCGGGTCGCCGCCGGGCCGCTCCTTCTTGGTCATGTCTTCGCCTCCGCCCAGAGCCGCTCACTCACCGCGTAGCACGAGTCTGGCGCACGAGGTCGAGTTCAGCCGGACCTGCTCTCAGGCGCACTCGGTGCAGATCAACTCACCCTTGCGTTCGTACGCGAGCTGGCTGCGGTGGTGCACCAGGAAGCAGTTGGAGCATCGGAACTCGTCGGCCTGCATCGGCAGCACCTTGACGGTCAGCTCCTCGTCGGCGAGCTCGGCCCCAGGCAGCTCGAAGCCTTCGGCGACGTCGATCTCGTCGACGTCGACGCTCGCCGACTGCGCGTCGACGCGCCGGGACTTGAGCTCCTCGATGCTGTCCGCGCCGAGATCGACCTCGTCGCGCCGTGGCGCGTCGTAGTCGGTCGCCATCGTCGTTGTCACACTCCCAGAGTCTTGTCAGCAGATTGCTCGGGTTCGGGGTACGCGCCCGGCGGGCCGGCCCCACGCCGCCAGCGCTGGCGGCGTACCTTACCCCCTGCGTTCCGCAGCTTGTACGCTCGCGCGCGCAGGATTGTTCCCGATGTGATCGAGCCGACACAAGGTACGGGTCACCGTAGTCCTTACGGACTGCGGCGCGCCGACAGACGGACGAGATTACCCGCCACAATCACCGGTCTTCGCTAATCTCTTGGCACCGGCCGGTTGGTTGGGGCGTCATACGAACGACGACACGAGTCCCCAGATTCCCGGGCCTGGATCCGGACTCCAGATGTGGGCAGGAGTGGCGACGGAATGACGTTTCCGCGTGTGCGTGCCATGATCTTTTTCGCCGTCCTTTTCGTGACGGCTGGTGTCGTGGTGCTGACCGCCATCAACCGGGACACGCAGACCACACCGCACGTACAGGACACGTGCAAGCCGGGTCAGGTGCGGGTCAACCTGGAGGTTCTCAAGCCCACCGAGGTCACGCTCAACGTCTACAACGGCTCCACGCGGGTCGGCCTCGCCGACCAGATCGGCAACGAGTTCGTCAACCGGGGCTTCGTCGTGCCGACGAAGGGGACCGTGCCGAAGGGGCAGGAGTACTCCGGCATCGGCAAGACGGTCTACGGGCCGGAGGCGGTCGGTGCGGAGTGGCTCGTCAAGGCCTACTTCCTTGACGGCGCGCTGGAGGAGCACTTCGATCCCGCCCGCACGGGTGGCGACGTCGATCTCATCCTTGGCCAGGAGTTCCAACAGCTCGCCACGACCACCGAAGTCAACCAGCGCATCGCCGCCCTCAAGGCACCCAAGGCGCCGCCGAACACCTGCCCGGGCTTACCGCGGGCCAATGTGGCGGCCACACCGGGTGACACGGCGAGTGGCGCCCCCAGCGCGACCGCCTGATCCGGTCCACAGTGGACCGCCTACGCACCCGCGTCGGCGTCGACCTCGACCAACAGGTCGTGCAAAGCGGCGTGCAGCCGGGGCGGCGCGGCGAGCACCATGGCGGCACCGGGCGGGGTGCCTCGCAGGCCGGTGACGAGCAGTCCGGCCTCCGTGGCGACCAGGGCACCGGCCGCCATGTCCCACGGCGCCAGTCCCTTCTCGAAGTAGGCGTCCACGCGACCCTCCGCCGCGAAACAGAGGTCCAACGACGCGGCGCCATAGCGCCGGATGTCCCGGACCCGGGGCAGCACGCCGGCCAGAGCCGTGGCCTGGTGCGCCCGGCGCTTGGCGTCGTAGCCGAACCCGGTCGCGACCAGCGCCTGGGACAGGTCGGTCGCCCGCGACCCGGCCAGCCGCACCGGCGCGGCCCCGCGCTCGCCCGCGACGGGCGTGTCACGCCAAGCACCGCGGCCCCGCACCGCCGACCACTGCTCGCCGGTGGCGGCGTTGAGGACCACACCGGCGACGACCTGGCCGTCGACCTCAGCCGCCACCGAGATGGCGTAGCACGGCAATCCATAGACATAATTCACCGTGCCGTCGATCGGATCCACGATCCAACGCACCCGGGCCATCCCGGTCTGGCCGCCCTCCTCGCCGAGCAGGCTCTCGTTCGGACGGCCCGTGAGCAACATGTCGGCGAGCAGCGCCTCCACCGCGCGGTCGGCCGCGGTGACCAGGTCGGTGTCGGTGCTCTTCGTGCCGATCTCGCCAAGGCCGTCGGCTCGCCGCCGCAGGGCCAGGTCCGCACCGCCCCGGGCCGCGGCGCACGCCCGATCCAACAGCACCTGCGGATCCTCGGCCAGCGCCACCCGCCCTCCCTCCACACGCAACGTCCCGAACGGAACGCGGAAGACCTCCGTGGGCGCCCGCGGACCGGTACCCCTACCGGCGAACCTCATCCTCGCAGGCCCGGCTCGCCTCGCGTCGCCGGATGATCGCTGCGTACGGCGCTACAATTCACGCCTGCCCGCGTGTGTTGGCCCAGGCGCCGACGCAAGGGGTCGAAAGACATCCGCTCGCACCGTCCCGACCACCGGGCCGGGCAGCGCGCACGGAGCACCTCGCCACGGGAAGGTCGTACGTGACAGAGAAGAACGTGGTCCGGCAGATGACCGAGGGCCTGTCCGCAGACGGTGCTCCCCCCGCTGAATCGACGGGGACCGCGGCAGCGCGGAGTCATCGCCGCACGAGCGTCCCGGCCAGGGCCGCGACGGCCGCGTCCCGAGCCGCTACGGCGAAGGTGGACGGCGCCACGGCCGAGGCGCAGGACGCGGGCGACGCCCTTGCGGCGCAGGCTCGCAGCGTGCCGGCGAAGGCGACCCGGTCCCGGTCGACGAAGCTCGCGGTGGTCGAGGGCGGCGCCCGTGACGACGCGGCGTCGATCGTGGCAGCGGTCGTGGGCATGGCGGAGGCGGAGACCGCCGCTGGGCAGGACGGCGACGTGGTCGACGGCTCGGGCAGCGGGGGCGTCCGGGCGAAGAAGGCCCCCGTCAAGAAGGCGCCGGCGAAGAAGACCACGGGCAAGAAGGTCGGCGAGCACGAGGCCGCCGAGCCCAGCGCCGCCGAGCCCGGAGCCGCCGGGCCGGACGGGGAACCGACAGGCACGAGCGTGCCGAGCGTCGCCGACCCCGACCTGGTCGTCGAGGACCTCGAGCTTGAAGATGTCGAGATCGAGGACGAGCTGGGCCTGGAGCTCGAGGACGTCCCGGTCGACGAGCCGGCCGCGCTGGTCGAGGCCGCGGAGGCCGACGCCGAGGCGGAGGCCACCGACAGCGATTTCGAGTGGGACGACGAGGAGTCCGAGGCGCTCAAGCAGGCGCGGCGCGACGCCGAGCTCACCGCGTCGGCGGACTCCGTACGGGCATACCTCAAGCAGATCGGCAAGGTACCGCTGCTCAACGCGGAGCAGGAGGTCGACCTCGCCAAGCGGATCGAGGGCGGTCTCTACGCCTCCGAGCGGCTGCGGTTGGCCGAGGAGGACGGCGAGGAGCTGCCCACCCCGCTGCGGCGCGACCTCGACTGGATCTCCCGCGACGGCGAGCGGGCGAAGAACCATCTCCTCGAGGCGAACCTGCGGCTCGTGGTCTCCCTCGCGAAGCGCTACACCGGACGCGGGATGGCCTTCCTCGACCTGATCCAGGAGGGCAACCTCGGCCTGATCCGGGCCGTGGAGAAGTTCGACTACACCAAGGGCTACAAGTTCTCCACCTACGCCACGTGGTGGATCCGCCAGGCGATCACCCGGGCGATGGCCGACC
>DATBGZ010000020.1:0-1793 GCA_036557785.1 Micromonosporaceae bacterium | reverse complement strand
CCCGGTCGCGCCCTCCGCGACGCTGAGCTACCCTCGGTCAGCACACGCACCGTGCTTGTCTCAACAGCGGAAGGCCATCAATGCCCTGGACCTGGCGGTACGAGAAGGCGGACGGCACCGTGATCGGCACCGACGAGCTGCAGGAGGCGATCTTCGCCAGCCAGGGCGACGCGGAGAGCTGGCTCGGAGAGAACTGGCGCGCGCTGCTCGCCGCCGGAGTGGACCAGGTCTCGCTGCTCGACGACACCAGGCTCGAGTACGGACCGATGAGCCTGCACCCGGAGGACTGACGGTTTAGGGGCGCGACTCCGGGCTCGCGGTCCGGGACGGGTCGCGGACGACCGCGTCGCCGAGGGCCTCGTCGATCCGGCGCATCAGCACGTCGTCCAGCCGGACCCCGGCCGCCTTGACGTTCTCCCGCACCTGCCCGGGCCGGGTGGCGCCGATGATGGCCGCGGACACGTTCTGGTTCTGCAGCGTCCACGCCACCGCCAGCTGCGCCAGCGACAGCCCGGCCTCGTCGGCCAGCGGCCGGAGCCGCTGCACCGCGGTGAGCGTGTCGTCCCTCAGCCACCGCCTGATGAAGCCCGAACCGGTCGGGTCGGTGGCGCGGGTTTCGGCCGGCGGCGGCGTGCCCGGCTCGTACTTGCCGGTCAGCACGCCCTGCGCGATCGGCGAGAAGACGACCTGGCCGATGCCTTCCTTCTCGCACAGCGGCACGACCTCGGGCTCGATGACCCGCCACAGCATGTTGTACTGCGGCTGGTTCGACACGATCCGGTCCAGGCCGAGTTCGGCGGCCACCCGGAGCGCGGCCGCGATCTCCTCCGCGCGCCACTCGGATACGCCGACGTAGAGGACCTTGCCCGCGCGGACCAGGTCGTCGAAGGCGCGCATGGTCTCTTCGATCGGCGTCTCGTGGTCGTACCTGTGCGCCTGGTAAAGGTCCACGTAGTCGGTCTGCAACCTGCGCAGCGAGGCGTGCAGGGACTCCGTGACGTGCTTGCGCGACAGGCCGCGGTCGTTCGGCTTGTCGCCGGTCGGCCAGTACACCTTGGTGAAGATCTCGAGCGACTCCCGCCGTACCCCGTGCAGCGCCCGGCCGAGCACCTCCTCCGCGCGCCCGCCCGCGTAGGCGTCGGCGGTGTCGAACGTGGTGATGCCCTCGTCCAGCGCGGCCCGGACGCAGTCGGCAGCTGCCTGCTCCTCAACCTGGTCGCCGTGGGTGATCCAGTTCCCGTACGCGATCTCGCTGACCATCAGGCCGCTGCGGCCAAGGTGTCGGTATTCCATGGTCCCCACCTTAGAGGTGTGATTTTCCCTCTGGCCAAAGCGGTACCTGCCGCCACGTCAGTCACGCCACGGCGTGCGCGGCAGACGCAAGGCCGGAACGTCGCTCAGACGCCGCAACGCCTCTCAGATGACGCCGCAACGCCCCTCAGATGACGCCCGAACGCCCCTCAGATCTTGTCGCCCGGGCGGACGCGCGGGGTCGGCACCCGGAACCTGCGGATTTGCAGCGCCCGCATCACCGCGTAGGCGGTTAGGCCCTTCATGGACTCGTTGGGCAGCCGTTCGGCCATCAGCCGGCTCAGGCCGCGCCTGATCAGCGACGCGTCGATGATGATGACCACGATCAGTACCAGGACCAGTGGCGAGATGATCGCCTGGGCCGCCGTGCTCCGCACGAACACCGCGGCCAGCAGGACGACGAGGATGTACATGTAGTACTCGCTCACCCGGCGCTTGGAGTCGACGTAGTCACGGGCCAGGGCGCGGGCCGGGCCGCGGTC
>DATBGZ010000019.1:0-19305 GCA_036557785.1 Micromonosporaceae bacterium | reverse complement strand
ATCGCGTCCATCACCGCGTTCACGAACGCAGCCGGGCCGCCGACGGTCGCACACTCACCGATGCCCTTCGCGCCGATCGGATGGTGCGGGCACGGAGTGACGACCTCGTGCAACTCGAAGCCGGGCGTCTCCCACGCGGTGGGGAGCAGGTAGTCCATGTAGTTGGACCCGATGCAGTTGCCGTCCGCATCGAAGGTGATGAACTGCATGCTCGCCATTGCGTACGCCTCGGTCAGTCCGCCCATGATCTGTCCCTCGACGATCATCGGGTTGATGCGCACGCCGCAGTCGTCGACCGCGACGACATTGAGCACGTCCCACACACCCGTCTCGGGATCGACCTCGACCGTCGCGATGTAGCAGGCGAACGGCCACGTCAGGTTGGGCGGGTCGTAGTACGCGTTGTTCTCGAGGCCCGGCTCCATGCCGTCGGGCATGTTGCTGTAGGCAGCCATCGCGCATTCCTGGATCGTGACGCCCCGGTCGGGCGCGCTGCGCACGTAGAACCGCCCGAGCTCCCACTCGATGTCCTCCTCGGAGACCTCGAGCAAGTGGGCGGCGAGCTTGCGGGCCTTGGCCCGGACCTTGCGCGACACCATCGCCACGGCAGCGCCGGCCACCGGCGTGCTGCGCGAGGCGTACGTGCCCATGCCGAACGGCGCGGTGTCCGTGTCGCCCTCTTCGACGGTGACGTCCTCGGCGGGCAGACCGAGCTCGTGGGCCACGATCTGGGCCCAGGTTGTCTCGTGGCCCTGCCCCTGGGTCTTGGCCCCGGTCCGCAGCAACGCCTTGCCCGTGAGGTGCACCCGCAGTTCGGCGGAGTCGAACATCTTGATGCCGAGGATGTCGAACTCACGGCTGTTGCCGGCGCCGAGCGGCTCGGTCATGGTCGAGATGCCGATGCCCAGCAGGCGACCCTGCGCCTTGGCCTCCTCCTTCTCCCGGAGGAAGCCGGCATAGTCGATCTCGCGGAGCGCGAGGTCGAGGCACTTGCCGTACTGACCGGAGTCGGTGAGGAAACCGAACGGCGTGCGGTGCGGGAAGTCGTCATCGCGGACGAGGTTGGCGCGACGGAACTCCGCCTGGTCCATGCCGAGGTCGGCCGCGGCCGCCTGGACCATCCGCTCCTGGAAGAACATCGCCTCGGTAACCCGGAACGAGCATCGGTAGGCGACCCCGCCCGGTGCCTTGTTCGTGTAGACACCCCGGTTCATCAGGTGCGCGGCCGGAATGTCGTAGCAGGAGAAGGCCGAGTGCAGCAGGCCGATCTTGAACTTGCTCGGCTGGGCGTCCGAGAAGAACGCCCCGTGATCGGACGTGGTCATCATGCGTACGCCGAGGATCTTGCCGTCCTTGCGCAGCGCCATCTCACCGTGCAGGTAGATGTCGCGACCGAAGCCCGTGGAGATCAGGTTTCCGGTCTTGTCCTCGATCCACTTGACCGGACGCTCCAACAGGATGGAGGCGAGGATCGACACGACGTAGCCGGGGTACACCGGCACCTTGTTGCCGAAGCCGCCACCGATGTCGGGCGAGACGATCCGGATCATCTGCTCGGGCAGCTCGGCGACGAGCGCCACCGCGGCCCGGATGATGTGCGGGGCCTGCGTGGTCATGTAGACGGTCAGCTTCGACGTCGCCCGGTTGAAGTCGGCGATCGAACCGCAGCACTCGATCGGGGACGGGTGCGAGCGTGGGTAGTGCAGGTCCAGTGTGGAGACCAGCTCGGCGGCGGCGAACGCCGCGTCCGTGGCCTCCTTGTCTCCGACCTGCCAGTCGAAGACGACGTTGCCGACCTGGTTCTCCTTGTCGTCACGGATGACCGGGGCGCCCTCGGCCAGCGCCTGGGTCGGGTTGACGATCGGCGGCAGCGCCTCGTACTCGACGACAATCGCCTCGCAGGCGTCCTTGGCGATGTACGGGTCGTCCGCGATGACCGCGGCGACCTCCTGCCCCTGGAAGCGCACCTTGTCCGTGGCGAGGACGGCCTGCGTGTCGTACGAGAGCGTCGGCATCCAGGCGAGGTTGCGGGTCGCCAGCATCTCGCCGGTGAGTACGAGCCGTACGCCCGGGATATCCCACGCCTTGCTGGTATCGATCGAGGTGATCCGGGCGTGGGCCAGCGGGCTGCGCAGAATCTCCATGTGCAGCATGCCGGGCAGCACGATGTCGTCGACGTAGTTGCCCTTGCCGCGGATGAACCGGTTGTCCTCGACCCGTTTGCGGCTCGCGCCGAGTCCGCCGATCTTGATCTCGTCCAGCGCCTGGGTCATGAGGTCTCTCCCCGCAGCTTCTGCGCCGCCCAGAGGACGGACTTGACGATGTTCTGGTACCCCGTGCACCGGCAGAGGTTGCCGGAGAGCGCCCAGCGCACCTCTTCCTCGGTCGGATCGGGGTTTTCCTCCAGCAACGCCTTGGCGGTCAGCATCATGCCCGGCGTGCAGAAGCCGCACTGCAGGCCGTGCTCGTCCTTGAACCCCTCCTGCACGGGGTGCAGCTCGCTCGGCCCGGTCAGACCCTCCACTGTGGTCACTTCATGGCCGTCGGCCTGCACCGCGAGCATGGTGCAGCTCTTGATGGGCTTGCCGTCGAAGAGCACCGTGCAGGCGCCACAGTTCGTCGTGTCGCAGCCGGTGTGGGTGCCGGTGAGCTTGAGCCCCTGCCGCAGCAGGTGTGCCAGCAGCAGCCGGGGCTCGACGTCCACCGTGCGCTTGGTGCCGTTAACGGTGACCGTCATCCGACGCGTCGGGACGTTGGCCGGCGTGTCCTCGCGGATCTCCTCGAACAGACTGGTCATTGCACGGCCTCCGTGGACTGGACGCGGGTCAGGATGCGCTCGACGAATGTCCGTACGATCTGGCGCTTGTACGCCGCGCTGCCGCGGTGGTCGGTCTTCGGTCGGGCGGCGGCGGCAGCGAGTTCCGCGGCGCCGGCGATCGCGTCCGCCGAGAGCGGCTTGCCCACCAGTGACTGCGCCGCCTCGGTGGCGTCGATCGTCGAGCCGCCCACGCCGGTCAGCGCGATGCCGGCCCGGGTCACCACCGACCCGGAGAGCTCCACGGCGACCGCGGCACCCGCAGTCGCGAAGTCACCGATCCGGCGCTCGAGCTTCAGGTAGCCACCAGCCGCCTTGCCCTTCGGCGCCGGAATCACCGCCTCGATGGCGATCTCGTTGGCGGCGAGGGTGTTCTGGAACGGCCCGGTCACGAACTGCGCCAGCGGGATGGTCCGTCGCCCGCTGGGGCCCTGCGCCACGACCGAGCCCCCGAGGGCCGTCACGACCGCCGCCCAGTCGCCCTGGGGGTCGGCGTGACAGAGCGAGCCGACCAGGGTGCCCCGGTTGCGGACGATGGGGTCCGCGACGAGCGGAGCGGCGGAGGCCATGGTCGGCTGCCGGGCCTTGAGCAGGGCCGACTTCTCCAGATCGGCGTGCCGGCACAGGGCGCCGATCCGGATCGTGCCGTCCGGATCGGCGCGGTGGTAGTCCAGGCCGGGCAGGCCGTTGATGTCGACCAGCAGCTCCGGCGAGGCGAAGCGCAGCTTCAGCAGCGGTACCAGGCTCTGGCCGCCCGCGAGCACCTTCGCCTCGGCGCCGCCCGCGTCAAGAAGGGCGATCGCTTCCTCGATGGACCTGGGCGCCTCGTAGCGGAACCGTGGGGGATACATGCGCCCTCCTGGTCAGTACGACTGCGGCGTGCGCGCCGCGGGATCGGGCACCGCGACGGGGGTGGACTCGCCCGTCGGGTCGGGCCTTGGTTCTTGGTGCGGTGGCCACGGTCCCTGGACGGGCTGCGCGGCGATCTTCAAGTAGTCGATGATCTCCGGCCAGGCCCAGATCGTCGGGCTCGGTCCGGTCTTGGGCGCATGCTCGACCACTTCGTACAGGCGCGGGTTACCCCTGCTGTGCCCGGTGCTCTCGATCGCCATGGGACCAACCTCCGTCTGTGTGGTGCGCGGCAATCCTTCCGCCCCGCCAACGCTCCCGCAACCACTGATTAAGCAATCGCTTACGTCGCCCTATATTGCGGCTGTTTGTCCGGTATAGACATCGGTCGTCAAGATCATGCCGGTGTTAGGGTCACCAGCATGCAGGTCCCAGCTCTGTTCGAGTACGAACGAGCGACGAGCATCGACCACGCGATCGGGCTGCTGGAGCGGCTCGGCGACGGCGCCCGGCTGATCGCCGGCGGACACAGCCTGCTGCCGATGATGAAGCTGCGCCTGGTCAACGTCGACTACCTCATCGACATCAACGATCTTGATCGCGAGCTCCGCCATATCACCGTGGAGCCGACGCGGATCCGGATCGGAGCGCTGACCAGGCACCGGGAACTGCTGGAGAGCGCGGAGCTCGGTCGGGCCTTCCCGATCTTCCACGACGCCGAGCGGGTCATCGCCGACCCCCTGGTGCGCAACCGCGGCACCATCGGCGGCTCGCTCTGCCAGGCAGACCCGTCGGAGGACCTCTGCGCGGTCTGCACCTCGCTCGACGCGACCTGCGTGATCCGTGGACGCAAGGGGGAGCGCGCGGTGCCGATGGCGGAGTTCTATCAGGGACCGTACGAAACGGCGGTCGGGACTGGCGAGATGCTCACCGAGATCGTCCTGCCCGTCCGGCCCGGCGGCTCCAGCGCCTACGAGAAGGTCGGGCGGCGCGCCGGAGACTGGGCCGTCGTCTCCAGCGGCGCTGCCCTCTGGTTGGCCGACGGCATCATCACCGATGCCCGGGTCGGGCTCGCGGCCGTCGGCCCCGACACCACCGGCATCCCGGAGATCTCCCAGGCCCTGCGCGGTCGAGAGCCCAGCGAGGAACTCTTCGCACTGGCCGGCGCGATCGCGGCCCGTACTTGTGCTCCCGCCACCGATCAGCGCGGCAGCGAGGCGTACAAGCGCCACCTCGCCGGTGAGCTCACCCGGCGGGCGCTGCGCCGCGCCACCGAACGCATCCGGAGCGGCACCGCCAGCGATATGGGACGCGACGATATGAGCCACGGTCGGGGCTGACCATGCGGGTACGCATGACGGTCAACGGCGAACAGGTCAGCGGCGACGTCGAGGCGCGGTTGCTGCTGGTGCACTTCCTGCGCGACCACCTGCGGCTGACCGGAACGCACTGGGGCTGCGATACCAGCAACTGTGGGGCCTGCGCGGTCTGGCTGGACGGCGAGCCGGTGAAGTCTTGCACGGTGCTCACGGTGATGGCGGACGGGCACGATGTCCGGACCGTGGAGGGGCTGGCGCGCGGCGGTGAGCTGGACCCGGTGCAGCAGGGGTTCATGGCCTGCCACGGCGTGCAGTGCGGGTTCTGCACGCCGGGCATGCTGATGACCGCGCGGGCACTGTTGGACCGCAACCCGAACCCCTCCGAGCACGAGATCCGCGAGGCGATCTCGGGGCAGGTCTGCCGGTGCACCGGTTATGCCTCGATCGTCCGGGCCATCCAGTGGGCCGCCGACGCGGGCAGGGCTCCGTGACGTCGACTATGGCGAGCGACCGCGACCCGGTCGGGCACGGCCGGATGCTGCGCAAGGAGGATCCGCGCTTCCTGCAGGGCAAGGGCCGCTTCGTCGACGACATGCAGGTGCCGGACATGCTGCATCTGGCGATCCTGCGCGCACCGCTGGCGCACGCGCGCATCGTGAATATTGACATCAGTGCGGCGCAGGCCCATCCGAGCGTGCAGTTGGTCGTCACGGGCACGATGCTCGCCGGGAGGGGCCTCGCGTGGATGCCGACGCTGACCGACGACGTACAGGCCGTGCTCGCCACCGACAAGGTCCGCTTCCAGGGTCAGGAGGTGGCCTTCGTCGTCGCCCGGGACCGCTACGCCGCCCGGGACGCGCTCGAACTCATCGACGTCGAGTACGATCCGCTGCCCGCGGTCGTGAGCATCCGCACGGCCCTGGACCCGGACGCGCCAGTGGTCCGCGACGACCTGCCAGGCCGCGTCGACAACCGCTGCTTCGACTGGGAAGCCGGGGACGCGGCCGCCGCGGACGCCGTCTTCGCCCGCGCCGAGGTCGTCGTCGCCCAGGAGATGGTCTATCCACGGGTTCATCCGGCACCGCTGGAGACGTGTGCGGCCGTGGCCGACTACGACCCGACCGAGCAGACGCTGACGGTCTGGGTGACCTCGCAGGCGCCGCACGCGCATCGCACCCTCTACGCGCAACTCATCGGCGTGCCCGAGCACAAGGTCCGGGTGATCTCACCGGACATCGGGGGCGGTTTCGGTAACAAGGTACCCATCTACCCCGGGTACGTCTGCGCGATCGTGGCCTCGCAGCTGGTCGGGCGGCCGGTCAAGTGGAGCGAGGATCGGTACGAGAACCTGGTGAGCACCGCGTTCGCGCGGGACTACGTCATGCACGGTGAGATCGCCGCCACCCGGCAGGGCCGGATCCTCGGGGTGCGGGCCACCGTGCTCGCCGACCATGGGGCGTTCAACGCGGTCGCGGTGCCGACGAAGTTTCCGGCCGGCTTCTTCGGCGTCTTCACTGGCAGCTATGACATCGAGGTAGCTCACTGCAGGGTGAGCGCCGTCTACACCAACAAGGCTCCCGGTGGTGTGGCGTACGCGTGCTCGTTCCGCATCACCGAAGCGGTGTACCTCATCGAGCGCCTCGTGGACTGCCTGGCGGCCGAGCTGTCACTCGACCCGGTCGTGCTGCGGCAGCGCAACCTGCTGCGGCCAGAGCAGTTCCCGCACGGCACCCCGACCGGCTGGGTCTACGACTCGGGCGACTACCCGGCGACCCTGGCCGAGGCATTGCGGATCGCGGGCTACGAAGAACTGCGCCGCGAGCAGGCGCGACGCCGGGAGCACGGCGAGCTGATGGGCATCGGTGTCAGCTTCTTCACCGAGGCGGTCGGGGCAGGCCCGCGTCGGCATATGGACATCAAGGGACTGGCCATGGCGGACGGCTCGGAGCTGGTCGTGCACCCGACCGGCACCGCCGAGCTGCGCGTGTCGTGCCAGAGCCAGGGACAGGGCCACGAAACCACCTTCGCCCAGATCGTGGCCGAACAGCTCGGCATCGCGCCGGCCCAGGTTCAGGTCGTGCACGGGGATACCGACCGTACGCCGTACGGCCTGGGCACCTACGGCAGCCGTTCCACCGCCGTCTCGGGGGCCGCGGCGGCACTGGTCTCCCGACAGGTCCGCGAGCAGGCCCGGGTCCTCGCGGCCGCCATGCTCGAGGTCTCGCCGACGGACCTGAGCTGGGTCAAGGGTTCGTTTCATGTCACCGGGGACTCCGCAGCGGTCGTCACGATCGGCCAGATCGCCGCTTTCGCTTATGGCCCAGGACTTCCGGAAGGTATGGAGGGTGGCCTGCGGGCACAACTGACCTACGATCCGCCGCAGCTCACGAACCCGTACGGCGCGTATATCTGCGTGGTCGACGTCGATCCGCAGACGGCGGTCGTGACCGTCCGTCGATTCATCGCCGTAGATGACTGTGGGGTCCGCATCAACCCGATGATCGTCGAGGGTCAGATCCACGGAGGTCTCACCGACGGTATCGGCATGGCCCTCATGCAAATGATTGCCTTCGATGAGCTCGGGAACTGCCTCGGCGGCTCGTTCATGGACTACCTGCTGCCCACCGCGCTCGAGGTTCCCGACTGGGAGACCGGGTACACGATCACGCCATCGCCGCACCACCCACTCGGGGCAAAGGGGGTCGGCGAATCAGCGACCGTGGGGTCGCCTGCGGCCGTGGTCAACGCGGTCGTCGACGCGTTGCGACCCATCGGCGTGCGCCACCTTGACATGCCGATGACGCCATCGCGTGTGTGGGAAGCCATGACCGGGCAAGGCCAACCGCCATTCTGATGGCCATTCGGGGCGTTGACCCGGATCTGACCTTGCTCTATCTTCGGTCCGCCATCCCTACTTTCGAGGAGCCTGGAATGGGTAGTTACGTGACCCCCTGGAAGAAATACGCCACGTTCTCGGGCCGCGCCCGCCGTTCCGAGTACTGGACGTTCGTGATCGTCAACTGGGTCATCGCGGCGGTGCTGGTCGGCATTGGAACCGGCGCGAAGGTCAGCGCCCTGGCCTACGTCGCCTACGTTTTCCTCCTCGCCGCCCTGATCCCGACGCTGGCCGTGCTGGTTCGGCGGCTGCACGACTCCGGCCGCTCTGGTGGCTGGTTCTTCATCAGCTTCGTACCGTTCATCGGCGGCCTGTGGCTGCTCGTGCTGATGTTCCTGGGCGGTACCCAGGGCGCGAACAGGTACGGCGAGGACCCGAGGACCGCTGCCGCGTGACGATGCCGTGGGGGCCCCGAAGTGCCGCGCGGCCCCCACACATCAGCTCCACAGAGTCACATGGATCGAGGGCCGGAAGCGGCCGAGGGTCACCCCGGTGCCGCGCAGCATCGCCTGGGTGGCGCGGGGGGTGGTGGCGAAGCGGCCCAGCTCGACGGCCGCCTGCGTCGCCTGCGGAGCAGCAAGGGTGAGGATGCTCCAGGTGCCCTGAGCCTGCAGCGACTGGCCGGGGATCCGCTTCAGGTCGCCAGCCTCCAGGTCGAGCGCGACGGCGAACGCGACGGCGAGGTGGATGCCGCGGCCGCGTTTGGCCTCCTCGGCCGCACCCGCCTGGCTCTGGAAGATGCGCTGGCGCTCCTCCGGAACGTTCATGCGCCGCAGCATGTCCGGCATGACCCCGGTGCCGTAGGCCGCCGACGGGCCCAGCAGCCAGGTCTGTTCGCGGAGTTCGGCGAGGCTCGGCACGAACCGCGTCATGGGATGGTCCGGAGCCGCCACCGCCACGACCTGGAAGTTCAGGAACTCCGTGCCCACGATCCCGGGGTCGACGTGGGTGGGAGACGGGCCGATCGCCGCGTCGACCGTACGGGTCAGCAGCAACGACTCGAACTTGCGCGGGCTGTGGCTGCTCAACTCGATGTCCAGGTCATGCGCGCGATCGGCGAACAGGTCGATCAGACCCGGCGCGGCGTGCTCGGCGAAGAGCGCGGAGGTGGCCAGGCGCAGCAGGCGCCGGCCTCCGCCCGCCTGGCGCACCTCGATGATGGTGCGGTCCTGCAGGCTGAGCATCTCTGCCGCCCGGCTCGCCAGGCGCAGCCCGCCCGGGGTGAAGGCGAGGCCCGAGTTGGTTCGCACGAAGAGTCGGTCGCCGAGTTCGCGCCGCAGTTGGCCCACGTGCAGCGAGACCGCGGCTTCGGTGACCTCGAGGTCGGCTGCGGCCTGCTTCACCGAGCCCAGCCGCGCCACTGCGGCGAAGGCGCGCAACTGAGTCGGCGTCACACCGTTCCCCTCTGCTCGGCTGCGGTGGTTGCCCGCTGCTCACTCCTCGTCACGCACGCGACACCGGGTTAGGCTCACGGGAGTGTACGAGATCGCGTTGAGCGTGTCAGCCTGCCTACGGGCCGGGACCCGGGTCGATGTGGCGTGGGCGGCGCAGACACAGGGATTCAGCTCGCGGGACCCCAACGAGGCGTTGGCCATCACCCCCGGCGGCGGCCGCATCGGCAAGGTCCTCGCCGGATCGGCCAACGACCAGTTGGTCGCCCTCGCGGGCGGTCCCGGCCGCCTGGTCTCCGTGGCGGTCAGCGCGCTGGAAGCGGAGCTCGCCGGCCTGGCCTGCGGTGGTGACGCCCGCTGCCTGGTCGTTCCCGCGACCGACTTCCCGCCCGAGCTCTGGGACCGGCTGCGCGCACGCGATCCGGTGTGTCTGGTGGCGCGTCTGGACCACGATCGCGTCACGGCGATCCAGAGCTACGACCGGGACACCATCGCCGATGCCGGCGAAGAGGCGGCGCGGCTCTTCGCGCGCGGCGCCAGCGATGCATTGGTCAGTGACGATGCGGTGGTGAGCGTGTTCTGGCCGGTCCCGAAGCTGCTCGTGGTTGGCGCGGGTGGGGTCAGCGAGGCGTTGTGCGCGAACGCGGACCTGCTCGGCTGGCAGACGCAGATCGTCACCGATCCGGGCATCGCGACCGGGGTGATGGCCGGGCTCGCCGTCCTGGACAACATCGTGGTCACCGCACACGACCTCGACCTCGCGGGGCCCGCGCTGCAGGCCGCGCTGGAGAGCCCGGCCGGCTACATCGGCGCCCTCGGCTCGCGCCGAACCCAGCAGGCGCGGGCGGACTGGCTGGCCTACCGCGGGGTCACCGACCTCACGCGCGTGCACGGGCCGGCCGGGCTCGACATCGGCGCCCGTACGCCGGCGGAGATCGCGGTCGCGATCCTGGCCGAGGCGCTGGCCGTACGGTTGGGTGCGCCCACCGCCGCGCCACCCCAGCCGACGGCGCCGTCGCACGCGTAGCCGTTGCGCCCCGGCATGCCGACTAAGGGAAGGCTTAATCTGTCGTCGCGCCGCTCCTGTCGGGCACGTAGGGTTGCTGTGTACAGCGGCGAAGGAGGGGCCATGGCGTCCACCGACAAGAGTTCTGCCAACGAGCGTGTCGAGGTGCTGCGGGCGATGTGGGCGGCCGACGGGTCCGTCGCGCAGTTGGACGACGAGTGCGGGCCCACCAAGACGTGCCGCAATATGAAGGACTTCACCTTCGACGACATGGCGGAGCCCGGTAGCGATCTGGGCACGGCCTGGCGCGAGCGGCTGCGTCGGGAGGGGAAGCTGAGCGGGGGCTCGGTGCGCGACCTCGTGCTCGGCTCCGACGAACGCTGACCGGCGGACGGAACAGGTGAAGCCACCGGGGACAGTCGACGAGCTGACCCAGGCGCTGCACGGCGGCGGCTACCTCGCCGACCGCGGCCTCGCCACGGCGCTGTACGTCGGACTGACGCTGCACCGGCCGGTCCTCATCGAGGGCGAGGTCGGGGTCGGCAAGACCGAGGTCGCCAAGACCCTCGCCGCCGTCTTCGGCCGGCGCCTGATCCGACTGCAGTGCTACGAAGGCATCGACACCAACCAGGCTCTCTATGAGTGGGACTACGCCCGTCAGATGCTCTACATCCGGGCGCTGTCGCAGCGCCAGCTCGACGGCGACGATGCCGTGGAGAAGCTCTTCGGACCCAGGTTCCTGCTCGAGCGGCCGTTGCTGCAGGCGGTACGGGCGGGCAGCGATGCCGTCCTGCTCATCGACGAGATCGACCGCGCCGACGACGAGTTCGAGGCGTTCCTGCTCGAGATCCTCTCGGACTTCCAGATCACGGTCCCGGAGCTCGGCACGATCCAAGCCGAGTCGCCACCGCTGGTGATCCTGACCTCCAACCGGACCCGTGAGCTGCACGACGCGCTCAAGCGGCGCTGCCTGTACCACTGGGTGGACTACCCGGACGCCGAACGGGAGGTGCAGATCGTGCTCACCCGGGCCCCGGGCGTCTCCGAGGCCTTGACCCGCAAGGTCGTGGCCGCGGTCAATCGCCTGCGCGCGCTCGACCTCGCCAAGCCGCCGGGCGTGGCTGAGACCATCGACTGGGTCCGCACGCTCGAGGTGCTCGGCGAGACGGAGCTGGATGCCCGTACGGTCTCCGAGACCGTCGGCTCGGTCGTCAAGGAGCGCGAGGATCTGGCCCTGGTCCGCGGCAACCTCGACCGGATAGCCCGTGGGTGATCCGGGCTTCGTTGACGTGCTCGTGGAGTTCGGCCGTCGCCTGCGCCGGGAAGGCATGACGGTCGGCTCGGGCGACGTGCTCACGTACAGCACGGCGATGGCGGCGCTCAACCCGGCCGATCTGCTCGACCTGTACTGGGCGGGGCGCGCAACCCTGGTCACGCGGCGCGACCAGATCCCGGTGTACGACCGGGTGTTCCGCGCCTTCTTCGTAGGGCAGGGCGAGGACCTGCCCGCACCGGTGCGGGTCAAGGTCCGGGCGATCGCGACGACGGCCGCCACCCTGCAGGTCCCGGCGACCGAACCGGGCCCGGACAACCCGGACGAGCACCTGGCTCAGATGGGGCTCGTCGCCTCCCCCGCCGACATCCTGCGGGACAAGGCCTTCGCGGAGTGCACGCCCGACGAGCTGGCCGCGCTGCGCCGGATCATGGCACGCATGCGGCTCACGCCGCCGCGGCGGCGGACGCGGCGCACCGAACGCGCGCGAGCCGGGCGCACGCCCGACCCCCGGCGCACGGTACGCGAGATGATGCGCCACCACGGCGAGCTGACGACGCTGCAGTGGCGACGCCGGCGGCGCAGGCCACGCCGCCTGGTCCTGATCCTGGACATCTCTGGATCGATGGCTGACTATTCTCGCAACCTGCTGCAATTCGCCTACTCGGCCATCCGGGCCCACCAACGCGTCGAGGCGTTCTGCTTTGGCACCCGACTGACCCGCGTCACCCGCGCGCTGCAACGACGCAAGGTCGATGACGCGCTGGAACGGGCCGCGAAGGCGGTCGTCGACTGGGAGGGCGGCACACGCATCGGCGACTGCCTTCGTGCATTCGTCCGCGACTGGGGGCGTCGGGGCGTCTGCCGCGGCGGAATCGTGGTGGTCTGCTCGGACGGTCTGGACCGGGGCGATCCCGAGGTGCTCGCGGCGGCGATGCAGCGCCTCGCGCTGCTGTCGCACCGCATCGTGTGGTTGAACCCGCACAAGAGCGACGCGGCGGACTTCCGGCCGACCACACTGGGGATGATGGTCGTGGCACCGCACGTCGACCTGCTGCTCTCCGGTCACGACCTGCGTAGCCTGGAGGATCTCGCGGCACAGTTGCCCGAGTTGGCATAGCAGCCGCGGTCCGGTTGGAGGTGCGCCCGTGAGGTGGAGCGTGACGATCGTCGCCGAGGGCGACCAGGTCATGAGCCGCGAGCAGATCGTCGAGCTGGCCGACGCCGTGGCAGCCTCGGGCGGGATCGCCTCCGGCATCGGCACCCCGCGGTACGGGGCGCAGATCATCATCGACGCCGACGACCAGCAGAGCGCCATCGCGTTGGGCCGGGCCGAGTTCGCCCGGGCCGTCGTGACCGCCGGGCTGCCACCGTGGCCGATCGTGGACGCCGACGCGATCAGCGAGGCGGACGATCTTGAGGCCTTCGACGAGGACCGATGATCCGCCTCGGCTCCCTGGCGGGGTACCCCTTCGAGGGCCCTCGCCTGCTCGGCGGATGGACGCCGCCGTCGCGGCCAGCGGTGTTCGCGATCCTCTACAAACCCGACGCCGATTCGGAACGGTATGCGGTCTCCTACGTCGGCCACTCCGACGACCTCTCGGCGGAGTCGCTGCCGTTCGGCCATCCCGCGGCGCCATGCTGGACCGAGCGCGCGGGTGGTAAGTGGCGCATCTACATCTGTTGGTACGAAGTGCCGGGCGGCCTGCGCTCGCACCGGGAGCAGATCGCGCAGGAGCTGGTCGCGATCTACCACCCGAGCTGCAACGAGCAGCAGTACGACCGCGCCTGGCGCGACCACTGGATCGGCGAGTACCAGGCGCCCACCGCAGGCCCGCTGACCACCGGCCGCACCCCCACCGAACCGGCCTGACGATTCAGGGAGTCGGCTCGGCTGTGCCGCGCCAAACCGAGATCACGGAATGCTGAACACCACGGATGCGGGATCTGCGCACTCCGCCTCCAGAAACGCCAGGGGTGGAGTTTCGGAGGGCCAGGCGCGGATGATCCCGACCAATGAACCCAACCATCAGGTAGATCCAACCTACGTAGTGTCCATCTACGTAGACTCAGTCTACCTACCAGCCGTGACTTGCCTCTTCGGTGACCGCGTCGACGTCCTCGACGGCGACCGAGCGCAGATGAGCCGCGAGGTCGGCCAGGGCACGGGCGACCGCCAACTCGTCGCCGATCTCGGGAACCTCGGGATCGGCGGGGTTGCGCCACGAGCGGCCCACACCCCGCACGTTGCTCGGATCACCCGTATGCAGGCGTGCCTCCGCGCGGGTGGTGCGATCGTGCACATGCTCGTCGATGTATATGTCGACCCTCCAGGTTTTCGACATGGCCACGTCAGCCGTCCCTTCTCCATGACTTGTCGGCCGAGGTCGTGGTCTTGACGCGCACGTGGTGCACGAACCACGCCTGTGCCAGGTCGGCGGCGACCTCGAGCGTGCCCGGCTCCTCGAACAGGTGCGTGGCGCCCGGCACGACGCGCAGCTCGTTGGCACAGTGCAGGCGCGACCGCGCGGCCTCGTTGAGGTCGAGGACCGCGGTGTCCAGCCCGCCGACGATGAACAGGGTCGGCGCCCGTACGCCGGCCAGGCGCGGGCCAGCCAGATCGGGCCGCCCGCCACGTGAGACGATCGCCGCGACATCGGCTCCCGGCTCGGCGGCGGCCCAGAGCGCGGCGCCGGCCCCAGTGCTCGCGCCGAACCAGCCGATACGGGCGTCCGCACCTTCGGGCTGGCCGCGAAGCCAGGTCGTCGCCCGGGCCAGCCGATCGGCAAGCAGTTCGATATCGAAGACGTTGACCCGATTCGCCTCCTCTTGAGGCGTCAGCAGATCCAGCAGCAGCGTGCCGAGCCCGGCCTCGTTGAGCACCGATGCCACGAAGCGATTGCGCGGGCTGTGACGCCCGCTTCCGCTGCCGTGGGCGAAGACCACGATCCCCTGGGCGGGTGCGGGGACGCGCAGGTGGCCCGGCAGGCTCAGTCCGTCGGCGAGCACGACGACCTCGCGGTCGCTCTCGCCATGACCGTCGACCATCGCTGCCCCCCGTCACCGATGCCCTCCCGCCATCCAAACACTCGGAGCGCACCCACGGGCCCGGATCCCGGCCATCCGCGGTTCCGCCGCGGCGCGGAGGCGTACGTCGGTAGCGTGACTGATATCGCGGCCGTACGTCCGAGCGCGGCCGGACGGGGAGGGGGCGGCCATGCCATCGATGGTGGTCGGTTCTGAGAGCGGCAAGGACATCCACCTCTACTACGAGGACCACGGCAGCGGGCGGCCCGTCGTGCTGATCCACGGCTACCCCTTGTCGGGGCTGTCCTGGGAGAGGCAGACCCGGGCGCTCCTGGAGGCCGGCTACCGTGTCGTCACGTACGACCGGCGCGGCTTCGGCTGGTCGAGCCGGCCGACCATCGGCTTTGACTACGACACCTTCGCCGCCGATCTGGCGACGGTGATGGAGCGGCTGGACCTGACCGACGCCGTACTCGCCGGCTTCTCGATGGGCACGGGCGAGATCGTCCGGTACCTCAGCCGCTACGGCTCCGGCCGAGTGCGCAAGGCCGTACTTCTGGGCGTCCTGCCGCCGTTCCTGCTCAAGACCGGCGACAACCCGGAGGGCGTCGACGGCTCCGTCTTCGACGGCATCAAGTCCGCGATCCGTGCCGATCGGTACGCGTACCTCAAGAAGTTCCTCGACGATTTCTCCAACGTCGATGTCTTCGCCGGTACCCGCATCAGCGGCCAGGCGTGGCAGGCCGAGTTCCAGGTCGCTGCCGCGTCGTCGCCGTTCGCGACCTACGCCTGCGTCGATGCCTGGCTCACCGACTTCCGCGATGATGTCGGCACCGTGGACGTGCCGGTGCTCGCCATGCACGGAACCGAGGACCGGATCCTGCCCTTCGCGTCGACGGCCAAGCGCCTACCCGCGGTGATGAAGGACGTCAGGGTGGTGCCGGTCGACGGTGGCCCGCACAACATCGGCTGGACGCACGCGGACGACGTGAACCGGGAGCTGCTCGCCTTCCTTCCTGGCTGAGCCCGATACCTCCCGGCGCCCGGGCCTCGTCGAGCTCGGGCTCCCGGCCGAGCGAGCGCGCCGCCGCCCGGTTCGCCCTCATCGCCGACACTGCCGCCTGGTATAGTCCGTCTGGACTAATCGGAGTGGAGTATCGGGATGGACGTCTGCGCGGGGTTGACACCCCTGGCCGTCAGCGCGCTCGCGCTGTTGGAGGAGCGTCCGATGCACCCCTACGAGATGCTCCATCTGCTGCGGGAACGGGGAAGGGCCGAGGTCCTCACGATCAAGGCCGGGTCGCTGTACCACACGATGAGCCGCCTCGCCGAGCTCGGCCTGGCGCAGGTGCAGGCGACCGAGCGCGACGGCAACCGCCCCGAACGGACGGTCTACGGGCTCACCGAGAAGGGGCGGCGAGCGTACGTGTCGTGGGTGCGGGCGCACCTCGACGCTCCGACGAGCCCGCAAGAGTACAGCGTCGCCCTCGCCGAGGCGCACAACCTCGACGCGGCTGAGCTCGCGGCAATCCTGGTCGGGCGGCGGGGCGAACTGACCGCACGGGCCGACTCCCTGCGCGCCCGCATCGCCTCCGCACGCGATCGGGGCATCCCCGAAGCGTTCTATCTCGAGCACGAGCGCCGGCTCGCCCTGCTCGACTGTGACATCGCCTGGACGGCCGAGGCGCTGTCCCGGCTGGCCGCCAACGACATCATCTGGTCCTACCAGGACCCCCGTGCCGGGCAACACCGCGCCGGAAGCCACGAGAACAGGACAAAAACTGCATGACAACCGAGAAGACCGTCGCGGCCGCACCCCCGAGTGCCCAGCGCAGCCCGTGGCCAGCCCTCTGGGCGCTCGTCATTGGCTTCTTTATGATTCTTGTCGATACGACGATCGTGGCCGTGGCGAACCCGGCGATCAAGGAAGCGCTGGACCCCAACACCGCCGACCTGGACAACGTGGTGTGGGTGACCAGCGCGTACCTGCTCGCCTATGCGGTACCGCTGCTCATCACGGGACGCCTGGGCGACCGCTTCGGACCCCGGACCATCTACCTGACCGGCCTCGCGATCTTCACGCTCGCCTCCCTGTGGTGCGGCCTGTCCACCTCGCTCGGCCTGCTCGTCGCGGCCCGGGCGGTGCAGGGCCTGGGCGCCGCGCTCATGACCCCGCAGACGATGGCGGTCATCACCCGTACGTTCCCGGCGGCCCGCCGGGGCGCGGCCATGGGCCTGTGGGGCGCCACTGCGGGCGTCGCGCTGCTCGTCGGCCCGCTTGCCGGAGGCCTGCTGGTCGACGGCCTCGGCTGGGCCTGGATCTTCTTCGTGAACGTCCCGGTCGGTGTGATCGCCTTCGTGCTCGCGTGGATCCTGGTGCCCCGGTTGGAGACCCACCAGCACAAGTTCGACCTGCTCGGCGTGGCTCTCTCCGCCCTGTCGCTGTTCCTCATCGTGTTCGGGCTCCAGGAGGCCGAGCACTACAACTGGGGCACGATCTGGGGCCCGATCAGCGTCTGGTCGCTGATCATCGCCGGTGTCGTCATGCTCGCCGTCTTCCTGTTGCAGCAGTCACGCACGAAGAGCGAGCCGCTCGTTCCCTTCGAGCTGTTCCGGGACCGCAACTTCTCGATCTCGAGTCTCGCGATCGCGGTGGTCGGGTTCTCGGTGACCACGATGTCCCTGCCGCTGATGTTCTACGCCCAGCTCGCTCGGGGGCTCAGCCCGACCAAGTCGGCCCTGCTGCTCGTTCCGATGGCAGTGATCGCGGGAGCGCTCGCCCAGCCGGCGGGGCGTCTCCTCGACCGCGTCGACCCGCGCCTGCTGCTGGTGCCCGGCCTGCTGCTCGTGAGCATCTCGCTGGCCTGGTACTCGATGCTCATGAAGGCCGATACCCCAATCTGGATGTTCCTGCTGCCATCCGCGGTGATGGGCGTCGGCAACGCCGGCATGTGGGGACCGCTCGCGACCACGGCGACCCGGTGGCTGCCCCCGCGCCAGGCGGGTGCGGGCGCCGGCATCTACAACACGACACGCATGATGGGGTCCGTGATCGGCTCCGCGGCGATGGCGGCGTTCATGCAGGGTCGGCTGGAGGCGAACGTCCCGGGCGCATCCCAGCACGCCGGCGACCTCAGCGGGGGGCTGCCCGCGTTCGTTCTCGACGGTTTCTCCAAGGCGATGGGTCAGGCCGTGCTGCTGCCCGCCGTGACGATGCTCCTCGGCGTCGTGTCGGTCTTCTTCGTGCAGCGGCACGGGGCGGCGGCCAGCGCGGGAGCCTGGCAGGCGTCGCGCACCCGGGAACAACAGGCCGCCGCCACGCCGCCACTTCCCGAGCACGCCGGCTCCTGACGCATCGGTCGATGCCCGTACGGCTCATACCTCGACATGCCGTGACGACTCACCGGGCCGGGGTGATCAGGCCGTAGTGGCCGTCGTACCGGTGGTAGAGCACGCAACCCTGCTTGGTGCGGGGATCGAGGAAGAAGACGAAGCGGGCGTCGGAAAGGTCTAGCCGCTCGCGCGCCTCGTCCAGCGACAGCTGCGGGGCCGGTCGGGGATCGAGGGTGATCGAGGTATCGGTCCCCGCCGGCGGCGGCCCCTCGGTGAGGCGCTGCAGCCGGTATCCGTTCGCGCTGTCGCGGAACACGACGGCGTCGTGGGCCGTCTGCTCGTCGGTGAACAGGTGAAAGCCGTAGTCAAGCTGGTCCATCTCCCACGCGGCCTCTTCCGCGCTGATGCGCCGGGGCGTGAACGACTTGTGCCGGATGATCTGCCGATCCTCGGGCGGCCGGGGGTAGTAGGGCGGGCGCTGTGATGGCTGCGCGTCGTGTCGCCATTCGTGCGGCTCGGGCGCGGGCCCGGCAGCGCTCTGGCCACGTGGGTGGCCGCCCCGGCGTGCCTCCCAGTTCGGGGCGTGGCGCGTCAGCCGCTCCCGCAGTCGGTCCTTGAGGAGGTTGACCGCCTCCGGCCCAGACCGGCCGGAGACCTGGGCCCGGACGAACCGCCGCTTCAGGACGATGTTTGCCTGGGCACGGATCGGCCGGTCGATACCCGGATCGGGTTGGTGGGTCAGCCTGATGCGCGTGTGCAGGACGGGCTCGGCGATATCGTCGCCGAGGCGGGCGATCCTGTCGCGTGCGTAGTCGGCGATGTCGTCAGGAAGATCTCCGCGTACGACAACCTCGAGGTCGTCCGTGATCGTCGGTCGCGTCATGCCAGCCCCCCGCTCCTTCGCTGACTGCTGTCGAAGCCGTACGAGCGCGCTGTCCTGAGACCACTATGCCCGCAGGAGCGCCGCGCCCGCGGCGCCTCGGGCGATCTCAAGCCGCGATCTCGGGCCTGGCGTGACCAGTGAGGCCCGCCGGTCCGCTGCGCATCAGCGCGCCCGGCCGTCCGGCGTGGTGCGGGCAACGGTGGCGAGGAACTCGGCGTTGCTGTTGGTGCGGCGCAGGTGGTCGAGCAACTGTTCCACGGCCTGTGTGGCATCCAGGGGCTGCAGTGCCCGGCGCAGGCGGGTGAGCACGGTGTGCTCGCCAGGGCCGAGGAGTTCCTCCTCCTTGCGCGTGCTGGAGGCGTCGATGTCCACGGCCGGGAAGACCCGCTTGTCGGCGATCTTGCGGTCGAGCTTGAGCTCGGCGTTACCCGTGCCCTTGAACTCCTCGAAGATGACCGTGTCCATCATGGAACCGGTCTCCACCAACGCGTTGGCGATGATGGTCAGCGAACC
>DATBGZ010000018.1:0-10848 GCA_036557785.1 Micromonosporaceae bacterium | reverse complement strand
CCACGGCCACACGCCCGTGAACTCCCGGAACCGACGCACCAGCCGCTCCCGGCCGTCGACCACTCCGGCGGACAGCCGTCGGGCCGCCTGCTGGTGCCGCCAACCGTCCAGCATCGCCTCGAAAAGGGCGGGCTCCGGCCGAATCGGCGTGACGCCCTCGACCAGCACTAGCGCCGCCGACCCCACGACCCGCAGACCTGCGCTCACCGCCACCTCCGCCACGACGATGCATTCAACGAATCATTGAGGCGGTAGCCGCAACGACAACGGATGCAACATCGCCCGTCAGCCGGGGAACCTCCGTCCACATAGGACCAGCGTGGCGGCTGGTCGTCGATGTGACAACGACGCTCGAGGATCCCGCCGAGCTCGACGGCGTCGCAACACCCCGGAGTCTCGGGGACCCGAGGTAGTTCGGGCTCGGCGTCGCCGCAGCGCCCAGTCTGTGGGTCGAGGTCCACGTCTGGAACGACGGCGCCACCCACCGCCGGGAATACGTCGACGGGATCCCAACCGGTCCCATGGAGACAGTCGACCCGGGCGACCACGCAGACGGCTATCGCATCGACCTCGACCTCGACCAGGAGTGGCTACCGCCACGAACCGACTCCGCGCCTGCCGACCGTGGCAGAGAGCACTGACGCCGACGAATCAAGAAGCCGCGGCCCAAGGTCGACGGGGTCGCCTGTCGGCTACTCGTACCCAGTTGCGGCTCGAACTATCTCAGCGAAGAGCCGCCAGGAGGCGAGCTCCTGCTCCGGCACGGGCTGGTCCACGACCCGGGCCTCCGCGAACGCACCGAACCCGTCGAGGAACCGCTCCAGCGTGCCGTTCTCCCACTCCGCGGGTCCGCTTGACCGGAAGTCGGCAAGCACGGCACCGAGGAACTCGGCGAAGTCCTGTCGGGTGTTGACGGTGCTCGGATCCGCGTCGGTTGCTCGACCCGTCTCGAATGCCATGCGATCATCTTGGCACCGCGGTTCCGGGTCCATTGCTGGCGCACCTCGTCGCCGCCGTCGAGGCCACCTGCGACAACACCATCAGCCGGCCTGAGCAGCCGTAGCCGAGCGGATTCAGCGCGTCTTCCGATACGGTGGCCGGGCGGCCGTCCCTGACCGTGTCCCGATCGCGTATGAGCCGGGCTACCGCACCGACCGGATCGGCCACTACGACGGTGGTCTGTTCTACGCGGCGGCGTGGGGACCACCACGCGTACGTCCACCTCTTCGACCACGACGGCCGGCACCAACGGTCGACCATCGCGCGGGTCGATCATCGCCGGACGCTGGGGAGCGCACTCGACGGGCTCGTCGCACCGCTGCCGGGAAAGTCCTACGGCGACATTGCTGTGCGGCTGCTCCAGCTCGAGCAGCAGGGCGTGCTGTTCGGCTTGGTCGATGAGTCCGGCGACCGGGCCGGCGACGGCGGCCACGTCGACTGGGTGGAACTCTACCCGGACCGGCTCGGCTTCGACGAGCCGTGGGATGGCACGTACAGCACCTGACGGGTTCCTGCCGGTCGGCTGCTGGACGGTCGCAACCGTGTTCCAGAACGACTCGGGCTACAGCTGGGCGAACCGCCGCAGCGTTGAGGTGATCTCCTCCTCCGAGGCTTGCCAGTTCTCGCCTCGCGACCTGACGAGCGCGACCAACCCCAACACGCACACCGGGTCGTCTGCCGTGAATCGACCAAGGTCTGACGACGCGACGACCCGGCCCGCGTGGACTTCGATCCTCATGCCCATCGCCTCCAGCGCGAGAATGGCGGGCACCACGGTGTTCTCCGCCTGCGAGATGTGGACCATGCCACCGATCATCGCGCGTCGACGCCGAAGCGTCAGCGCCGGCGCGAGACCAGAAACCAACCCTGAGGTGCCCGTTCATCGTTGCCGCGGCACGAGGCGGTTTACGCGGCTGGCGACGGGCATACGTGCTTCGGCTAGGGTCTGCCAGGTGAGCGGGTTGAAGAGGACGTATCGCGACGTCGATGGGCAGCGGGTGCAGGGCAGCTGGCGGCAGGTGTTTACTCGCGATGGCGACTTGTACGTCTGATGCGGACGCCGGTTCGCTCTCGGCGCGGGCCGTAGACTCTGCCCGTGCTGGGATACCACTTCGTGCTCACCCCGGATCAGCAGCGTCGGCTGCTGGCCGCAGCCGACGCTGGCGACCAGGACGCGGTGGGCGAGATCGTGGAGGAGATCGAGGAGACCGACTCCTATACCGACGACCTGCGGGTCGGGACGGACAAGGCGTGGGACGCGATCCACCGCTGCCTCAGCGACGGCTCCCTCGATCCTGACGGTGGCGTCTATCCGTTGTCGTACGCCATTCTCGGTGGGCGGCACCTGCACGACGACTACTACGTTTGCTACGTCAGCGCCGCCGAGGTCCGCGATGTCGCCGCGGCCCTGGTCGGGATCGACGAGCCCGAACTGCGCCGACGGTACGACCGAATCGGCGAGGACTACCAGCAGCCACGCGACGACGTCGACTTCCAGTACACGTGGGAGAACTTCGTTGACGTGTGTGCCTTCTACGGCCGGGCCGCCGCAGCGGAGTGTGCGGTCATTTTCACCGCCACCTGAGGCCGGCGATGATCTTCGATAGCAGGAACGGCTTGGACGTCGAGGAACTCGTGGCAACAGACGGCGGCACGTGGAGCGGCCTGCTGTTCGACAACCCGAGGATCGGTATCGCGCCCCAGCTCACGTGGCGCTTCATCCTCCCGTACGAGGATGTTGCCCGGGCCTATGGCCAGACCTCGGTCGCCCTGACCGTCGAGTGGATTGCGCTGCAGGTGTCGAGCTGGCGTGGCATGCGCGGGCACACTGCGCGCTGCGCCACGTTCGGCGATTGTGGCGAGGCCAGCGTCTACTTCTTCTCTCACCACCGGTACGACTGCATCGACCTTGAGATCACCGATCAGCGCGAAGGCGGCGCTGGTCATGTACAGGCCGCCGTATCCGGTGACATCGACAGGCTTGGCCGCGAAGAGATTCACGCCGAGGCATGGCTTCGGTTCGAACGGGATTGTCGTCGCGCTCAGCGAGGTCAACTCGGTGCAGGATGCTCAGTCTCGCCTGGCGGATTTCGTCGACACGATTGGCCTGACTGGCCTGACTGGGACGTCGGTCGGGCAGCGCACCGGGTTCAGGTTCGTCGTCCGCAGGTGACGGGCGTGAAGTGGAGCCGGTGCCTCTCGATGGGCGCGCACACCGTAGTCCTGTGCCTTGTCAGCCCTCCGCTGTGCCTTCGACGGCTGGGCCAAGATCTGGCGGTAGGTGGGCGAGCACGATGGCGAGGGCGCCTTGGGGCGTCTCGGCTTCGCCGAGGACATCGCCGAAGAGCCAGGCACGGATCACGTAGCCGTGCCCGTCCAGGTCGATGCGCGGAATGCCTTCGCTGTAGGGCAACCCGGTACAGGCGCTGAAGCATAGGGATGCGTGACTGCTATAGGGGAACAGCTGACGAAGCATCGGTTCCGCGTACGCCGCCTCGATGACATCCGCTGTGCGACGGAAGCGCGGGTCAGCCGACCACCGGGTGCGGAGCTGCTGCCACTGCTCGGCCACCGCCGCCGCGGGGCCTGTTCGTGGGCCAGTGCCAGATCGGTGATCTCCAGAAACGGGCACAGGGCGTGAAGATCCCCGAGGCTGGCACCAGACGTCCAGGCCCAGGCCGCGGCGACGACGGCGTCGAGCGCCTTGGTCTTGCCCATCGTCAGCTGGACGCCACGAGACCAGATGGAGACGATGAACCATCGCTCGATGGCCCCGATATTCACGCTCAGCACACCGCGCGGGTTCCGTACGGATGCGCAAATCAACCGTTCCCGATTTGTTGGGTGGTGGAACTCGACCGTGGAGCCGGCTCTGGTCGCCGCCTGCGCGAGCGCGTCGGTGAGGCTTCCTGCGGCCGCGAGCTCCGGGTACAGGCCTGGATCGGCCCGCACGTCGGGACGATCCTCGGCTGGGAGATTCACCGGCTCAGTATCACCCGGCCGTCGTGATGTGACGATCACGCTTCGGGCCGGTCGAAGGTGGCGACTCTGGTTCGGTAGGCTGGCGGTGTCTCAGGCTCTGGGTTGATGAGGACGGCGAAATCGGGCAGCGCTGTCGGGGATGGCCTGTCGTCGCCCACGAGACCGCCGGGCTCGGCTTCCCAATCGAGTAGGTGGATCGTCACCGCGTACCGGCCCGCGGCTAGCGGGAGACATGGCAGGTCGGGACGCGGATCGTGGTCGATGTTCTCGTAGCCGGAGACGATCGCGGTCCCGGTGGAGACGAACGGGTACGGCTGGGACGATACGACCACGCACCGCTGCTCCCGTTGGCTGATACCGGCCGTCGTGGGATGGTCGTCGCCGAGCCTGATGCGGATCCGCCATGCACCGTCGCCGCCGATGTTGATGGGTACCAGGCGCCCGGCGTCGATGTGGCGCACGATGTCCTCATCCTCCAGCAGCTCCGTCTTCCGCATCTCGTAGCCGTCGATGTGGGTGAAGGCTGCCGGATCCCAGATGGCAATGACGCCAGCGTCGGTTGAGGCGAGGCAGTCCATCTTCACCATGGTGGCCTCGGCCGGGACGGGTTCGGCGGAAGGCCCGGTCAATAGAGGGCGACCTCCCAGTCTTCAAGCTCGGGTTCACCGGGCGGCAGGTGTCCGGTCCAGTACTGGTGCAGCCACAGAGCCGCGCGGTGCTCGGCGTACTTCTCGTTGACAGGGTCGCCGTGCTCGTCGAGCACGAGGACGTTGGCGAAGATGGCGAACAGGGTCTCCATCTGGGATGGCGAGTCTCGTAGTTCATGTCCGTAGTCGATGTGGTCGAGCATCGGGTGACCGACGGTGCCGCGGGCGACCCACCCGGCGAATCGGCGGACCGCTCCGGACAGACCGTGGCTGAGATGCGCCGTCATGGCAAGGAAGCTACCGCCCGCCGGGCGGGGGCAGGCAGTGACATGCCCCGTCGTTGCCGTGGAAGCTAGGGGGCTGTCGCGGATCGCTTTCGGGCACAATCGGACCGTGCATCCCTCGACCCGCGCTCGGATGGACGAGCTCCGGGAGCTGCTGAACGAGTGGGACCTCATCGGTGTTCGCGAACTCAGCATCCACAACGACGAGCACGACTGTCTGTTGGGGCCGTTGCTGACGCGACTCGCCGCCGGCGCGGGAGTCAATGACGTCGGGTTGTACTTGCGCGACGAGATCAGGGATCACTTAGGATGGACCCCGAGCAATACGATGCCGATGTTTTCGCGGGCAGGGTCGTGGCCTGGTGGGTGGGCGAGGTCGCGCCGGGTGATCGGCGGGAGCCGTGATGTCCGTCCGTGGCGTTCCCTGATCCACCCGGCGCGGTGGGAGCCGTACCCTCGACGGATGGTGCAACCGGGCGACATCGTGCTCGACCTCGGGCAGACTGGCGGCCAGATCCTGGTCACGTTGGGCGACCTCTCCACGCCGAGGCTGGCGAACCTGCCGGGACACGGGTGGCGGCACGTGGAGATCCACGTCGAAGCCGCGCCATTCGCCGGAGTGATTCAGTCGATCTTCACAGAGGCGGACATCACCGAATATCGACAGGAAGCTGCCCGGTTCGCTGCAGGGGCCGAGCACGCACGGTTCGGCGGCGACCGGGCGCCGCTGATCACCCTCGACCGACACGGCGACAATATGGAGGTCTTCGTAACGCCGTCGGGCGACGATCCGTGGCCGCAACTCCGCTTCTTGATCTTCGGATCGGCCGGATGATTTCGGAACGCGACCCGATTCTTGACTTCTTGTCTCAGATGCACTTGGCCGTCTGGGAGAACTGCCCGCTGTGGGAACTGCCGCGTGGATCGACTGACATCTACAGCAGACACAGACGCGTCGTGCACGGGCCGTGGCCGGCCGAGAGCTGTGCGGCCGTGCAGCGACTGTGGTTCCGGACGGGCTGGGTCGGCCTCTACTACCCGACCCTGCCGGCACAGTGGAACCTGGTCGTCGCGTCATGGCGCGAGCGCACCGCTGCCGACGGCACGCTTGGCTCAGCGGATGCCGAGGAGCTGCTTGCCCACACCGAGCGATGGGTCCTCGGCATGGACGACGGCCACGTGGAGTTGTTCCTGACCGACGAGGGGCATGCCGAGCCGTGGGAGCAGTGGTACGACACCGCGCTCCCGCTCGTTTCCACCCTTGACCTGACCGTCGCCTCCGAGAATCGATGAGTGCAGCGGCACCAGTGCGCCGGCCCTGCTCGGCCACCGTGTGACCCAGCTCCATGCCTGCCACTGGGCAACCACCGTGCTGAGTGCACGTTGCCACTTGGCTGCCGAGGCGCCCGTCCCCGAATCGACAGAACTGTATGCGTCTGGCACAGCTGCCCGGCGGTCGCCGCCAGGTTCCGGGCTGTACGGCTTGGGAGTCGTCGCTGCTACGCTGCGGTGGTGCCCGACCGGATCCCGCTGGACAGCCCGCTGTGGGAGGACATCTCGGCACTACGGGCGGTGGGCCTGCTGCGTCAGATCCTCGCCTCGCGTCAACTCGGCGACGCGTGGCGCGAACTCTGGGACGAGATCCTCGATCAGGGGCTCGGTGTACCAGGTCTCGTCCGCGGTGATCCCGTACCTGGTCGACCTGACCCCCGATCTGGCGATGGCGGACCGCCGCGATGTCTGGATCCAGCTCGGGTTCCTGGTCACCGCCGGCGCTGGTCGGTTCCCTTCGCCGCCAGCCCCAGGTCTGCAGGACGGCCTCGATGCGGCGCTGCTTGTGGCGCAGCGGCGCGCGGTGCTCGACTTCGTCACCGACACCGCCAAGTTGCCGCAGGACGCCGTCTACTTCGCCCTGGCCTGCGTCGCCCTCTCCGGCCACCGGGTCGGACGGACATCGTCGCGGCGGGAGCGTGGGTGGCAGCCCACGGTCTGCCCGTAAGCACTCCGGACCGCCATGGCCGGGAGCATCTCCGGCGGTGCGGCGCCACGATCATCGACTGCATGTCCATGACGAGCAGGACGGTATCGGACACTTCGTGCTGGGCGACTACCTGTGTCCGGTACCACTCATGCATCGAGATATCTGCTCCTCCCCCCATGGGTGGTCTCCGACCGATGACGGACAGCGTGCCGACGTCCAGTGTGAGAATCCGCGTGAAGGAGAGGTCTTCTGAAGGAGCGAGCTTCCGCTCCACACACTGGACTTGTTGGGGGGTCCGTTTTCTGCCGTTTCCGAGCTGTGAGCCCGTCGGTGCTCCCTCCGATGCCCCGTGGTGCAGTGCTGGCACGGCGAGCGCTGTGCGCGGTCGCTAAGTTACCGGTGTTTGAGGCTGGTATGGATTCGGCTCGATACGGAGGCCGGCGACGGCTTGGGCTGTGCGGCGGACCCGCGTCTCGGGCCGCTTTGCACTGGTCACGGACTTGACCGTCTCGGCTTGGCGGAACGGAGTCAACGCCTCGAATGCCGCCCGGCATCCGGCGGCGTCGAGCGCGTCGGCGAGGTCGACCGGAACCTGGATGGCGGGCGGAGCACCGTCCGGTTCGACGCTGACGCGACTGAACGAACGCGAGGCAGCTCCCGTGGCAGGCGGCCGCTGAGCGCGATGGCGGCCACCCCCGCCGCCAACACCAGCAGGGCCGCGATGGGGGTGATGGTGATGACGACGAAGCGGACCGTGGTCGAGCCGATCACGTCGATCCCCGTCACAGACACCATAAGGACTCCGAAGGCAGCCAGCCCGGCACCGAGGGCCGCCATGATGTCGGCGCGTCGATGCGGCTGCACGCCTTCCCCCGCTGGCTGGTAGGCATCGAAGCGACGGAAGACCCCAATCAGGCCGACCGTCAGTATGGCGAGCGCAAGCAGCCACGGCGGGCGAGTGAGCCACCAGGTAACAGTCGCCGGCTCCGGACGGTCCACGCCGAGCAGGCGTAGTCCCAGCACCGCTACGTACAGCGCGGTCAGGTGCCACAGGAAGGCCGTCATCGCCACCGCCCCGACCGCCCTGACGGCGGACCAGACCCGCGGTCGGGCGAGCAGCCGCGTAACCGGCTGCCGTAGCAGCACGGCGACTCCGCCGAGTACGGTGCCTTGAGCGAGCAGCGCCGCAGTCGGCGGCGACATGTTGGAGATGTTCTCGCCGGGCAGCCCGACCATCGAAACCGGGTACGGGCCGAGCGTGACGCATGCGACGAGGGCAACTGCCGCTCCGGGCACCAGCGCGACCGCCACCCGTGGCCGCAGCAGCCCGGACTGCCAGCAGAATCCGAGCTGATGCAGCGCCAGCCAGACAAAGGCGTAGTTGAACGTGGCCAGCGCCGTCAGGCCGGCGGTGAACCTCAGTACGTCCACCGCGAGGGCGGCCACAACGAGCAGGACGACGACGAACGCTCCCCAGCGGCGGTGGGCGGCCAGCATGGCCGGTGCCAGGGCGGCGATGCCGAGATAGATGCCGACGAACCACAAGGGCTGGGTGCCCAGTCGCAGGGCGATCAGCAACAACGGTCCCTCTGTGGTGTTGACCGCGCCGCTCGCCCGGGTCAGCACGCCGATGGCGATCCAAACCACGATGAGCACGAGGGTCGGGCGCAGCAGCCGCGACGCCCGTGAGCCAACAAAGGTGGCGTAGCGCCCGGGCCCCTCACGACTACGGCGCCGATCCAGCGAGGCCAGAGCGTACGCGTGCGCCACTCCGCCGACGAGGAAGAACAGCGGCATGACCTGAAGCACCCAGGTGAGCAGCTGCAGCGCTGGGACCGTGACCAGCGCGTTGCCCACCTCGCCGCCGGGGCTGACGTCGACCATCAGCCAGTGCCCCAGGATGACGGTGACGAGCGAACCGACCCGCAGGGCATCGACATAGCGGTCGCGTGTGGTCGCAGTGGTGCCAGCCGTCCTTGCCGCAGCGGGCGCCGCGTTGCGGTCAGCTGAAGAAGCGGTGGTGGCGGCCGTGGCCGGGTCGGTGCGCGGGGGTACCGGGATCCAGGTGGCCCACCGGCTGGCACGACGTGCGCGCAAGACCGCCATGCCAACCCGCCTTTCGACAACTGCCAATTCAGTGCTGCGGCGGAGTCTTGCGGTAGAGGCGAACGTCCTCACGATCCGGCCTGGTCAAAGACCGAGTAGCCCCCTCACCTCGGCGCCATGTGCCATTGTCGATGTACGTTGTGGACATCGGCACCCTCGCCCGGACGACTCAGCAGTCGCGCGCGAGCGGAAAGGCCGATCAGGCTTCTCGCCCAGTCAACCCGGATCAGGCGCGCGTTGCGGTACGGCTCCGTGATTCGGTTCTTCATGAATGTGTCGAAGTCGATGCTCTCCAGTGGCCGAAGCAAATACCACGACGACGTCGTGCTCGGTGCTGGGAATGGCCTCCCGCAGGATGCTTACGATCATGTCTCGTTTGGACTTGAGCCACAGATCCTCCAGTAGCACCTTCATCAGCTCGCAGTGGCCCGGATCGCGGACGGTCGTGTAGTCCATCGCGCGGACCGCGCCGTTGCTGCCGCGAGGCGTGGCCGGTGCCGAAGTCGTCGAGCGAAAGGCCCACGCCGAGGCCCATGAGTTGCGCACTCCGCCCACGGCCCGTGCGCTCCGGCCGTCGCCCAGTTATCGGCCGCCCGCACCACGACACCGTCGCGTCAGCAGCGCCAAAGCACCGGCTTACTCGGCCGTTCCTCGCCCGTGAGGTCGACCATCGTGCCCGCCACGACGGTGTCGTCGGCACTGACCGCGGCCGGCGCCGCCCCCCACCGGTCGTCCGGCTGGCTCGCGGGGACGGCCAAGGCGAAGGCCTCGTCGTTGACGACGAGATAGCCCGGTTCGCCGGAGAAGGCGATCCCGGCAGGGCTCACCACCGGGTTGCCCAGCCATATCGACACACTCTTGTTGAACCAGTCCATGATGGACGATTCACCGGTGCGTACGTTCCACCGCGCGAGCCCGAACGAGTTCTCCTCGGCCCGGGTCTCGATGAGCGCCCAGTCGCCGTTGAGGTCTAGGAAGGCCTGGAACGAGATGCCCTCGGGCGGGGTCAACTTCCGGGCCGTACCGTCGGCGTCCCAGGCGTAGGGCGCGTCCGGGTTCGACCCGTAAGAAATCCACCCGATCACGGTGCCGTCGTCGGTGATCCCGAGCATGTGCCGGCCCAACGGATGGTCCAGGCTCCGCACGGAGAACTCCCCGTCCGGTCCGGGCGTCCAGACCTGCTCGACGTCGGGGTAGGACGCGCCGACGATCTGGCCGGCTTCGTTGATGTCGATCGGCGGCACCGACGCGTCGGGCAGCACAACGGGGTCCGACTCCCCGGGCACGAGCAGGTAGGCGCTCGCCTCGTCCGACTCGCCGACGGCCCAGCCGTGGGAGTTGACCGCGGTCAGCCGCCCGTCGGTGCCGGGGACTTCCGGCAGTCGGGCGACCCCGTTGTCCCAGAGCACCGGCCGCTGCTGGTAGGGCGGAGACCGGGACAGCACAGCGCCGACGACATAGCGGCCGGTCGGGTCCATATCCAGGACCTCGATGCTGTCGCTGTCGGGAACCCCCTCGGGCAAGGGGAGCACCCGCACCGTGCAGGCGGCCGTGACGGCCGGCCCGGGCCACGTCTCCGACGGCGGCGCCGGGGGTGGCCTCCACCCGCAGCCGAGCAGCGCCACCGCCGCGACCGCGGCCGCGACCACTCGCCCGCCTCTGCTCCGCCGGATGCTCGCTCGCATGGTCAGCATCCTGGCGGATCGGCTAGGCCGAAGTTACGTCTCATTCCCAATGCCGTGCCGAGGGGTTGAGGCCTGTTGACCTGCGGGTTTGCGCTTGGGCGCCGGTTTCGGCGGGGTCCGGGTTCTGGCTACGTCAGGGTGACGGGCACGGGTGTGCCGAGCAG
>DATBGZ010000017.1:0-98972 GCA_036557785.1 Micromonosporaceae bacterium | reverse complement strand
GCGGAATTCGATGTCCTTGGCGGTGTCTCCCCCATTGATGAAGTGCACGGAGAGCGCGCCCGGCGGTAGGTCGTCGCGAACCAGGCTACGGCTGCTCGCGACGAACGACTGCGACATGAGCTGACCGCCGAAGGTCCGCATGGGGTTCTTGCTGGGATGCGAGCCGATGAACAGGTCGTCGTCGACGCGGTGGAGGTCGAGGGTCGCCAGCAGCTCCGCGAAGTCCGGATGGGTCTGTGTCGCGGCTTCGTCAACCGCATTCGGCTCTTGAGACTCACAGCCGGCCGGCACACGCTCTCCTCTAGTTAGACGTCGTCCTCCCCGATCCGGTGCACATGGATGAGGTTGGTTGACCCTACTGTGCCAGGCGGCGCGCCGGCGACGATGACCACCAGGTCGCCACGCTTGTAGCGACCGAGCTCCAGCAGCGACTTGTCTACCTGGCGGATCATGCCGTCCGTGGAGGTCATCATCGGGACGATGAACGTTTCGGTGCCCCAGGTCATAGCCAGCTGACTGCGCACCTCGGGCCACGCGGTGAAGGCGAGCAGCGGCAGCGGGGTGTGCAGGCGCGCGAGGCGCTTGACGGTGTCGCCGGACTGGGTGAAAGCGACCAGCGCCTTGGCGTCGAGCCGCTCACCGATGTCGCGGGCCGCATACGAGATCACGCCGCGCTTGGTGCGCGGCACGTGTGTCAGCGGCGGCGCGGCCGTGGAGTTGTCCTCCACCGCGCAGATGATGCGCGCCATGGTCCGAACGGCCGCCATCGGATATTTCCCCACCGAGGTTTCCCCGGACAGCATCACTGCGTCGGCGCCGTCCAGGACGGCGTTGGCGACGTCGGAGGCCTCGGCCCGGGTCGGGCGCGCGTTCTCGATCATCGAGTCGAGCATCTGGGTCGCGACGATGATGGGCTTGGCGAGCTCGCGGCCGAGCTGCACGGCCCGCTTCTGAACCAGCGGCACCTGCTCCAGGGGCATCTCCACACCGAGGTCGCCGCGGGCGACCATGAGCCCGTCAAAGGCGTTGACGATCGATTCTAGCCGATCTACTGCCTCCGGCTTCTCGATCTTCGCGATCACCGGGACACGCCGCCCGACCTCGTCCATCACGTCGTGGACCAGCTTGATGTCATCCGCCGAGCGGACGAACGACAGGGCGACGAGGTCGACCCCGAGCTGCAACGCGAAGCGCAGGTCCTCAGCGTCCTTTTCGGACAGTGCCGGCACGCTGATCGCGACGTTGGGCAGGGAGAGACCCTTACTGTTGGAGACCGGGCCGCCCTCGGTCACCCGGCAGGTGATCTCGGTGCCGTCACTGTCCACCACCTCGACGGCAACCTTGCCGTCGTCGATGAGCAGCCGGTCGCCCCGATGAACCTCGGCCGGCAGCTTGCGATAGGTGACGCTGACCCGGTCGTGGGTGCCGACGATGTCGTCGCTGGTGATGACGACCTGCTCCCCGTTCGCCCACAGGGCACTGCCCTCGGCGAAGCGTCCGAGCCGGATCTTGGGGCCCTGCAGGTCGGCCAGGATTCCGACCGGGCGATCGGTCGCCTCCGCCGCCTCGCGGACCCAGGCATAACGCCTGTGGTGATCCGAGTGGTCACCGTGGCTGAAGTTCAGGCGCGCGACATTCATGCCCGCGACGACGAGTTCCCGGACGAAATCTGCCCCGTCCACGGCGGGGCCCAACGTACACACGATCTTCGCGCGACGGTTCACGATGCAACCCTAGACTCCGGCGGTACGCCGCCATTCGGCCTGCCCGGATCCGCACGGAGAACATCGGCTGAACCGGGGACATCTGCCCGGGCCACGCCGCCCGCCAGCGCAGCATACGCCGCCACGCCGGGCCCGGATGGGGCGCGAGCGGGGTCAGCGGCTCAGCGCACCGGCCCTGCCCCGCTCAGCCGTGGCAAGCTCCGCCATCACCGACCCGTCCACCTCTCGGCCGGCCTCCCGCGCGGCCTCGATGACCTGGACCGCGCGCTCGTAGTCACGCGGCACGACCGCGGTGAATTCGTCGCGTGCGGTCTCCCACTCGTCGAGGATCCGGCGGGCCACGGGTGAGTCGGTCTCCTCCCAGTGCTGCGTGACCAGCTCGTGCAGCGACTTCAGGTGCTCCTCCACCGACCCGGCGGGCCCACCCTCGGCCCACCCGAGTGACACCAGGTCCACCAACTCGGTGTTGACCCGGGACGGGTCGAGCCGCCAGACGTAGGCGAAGCCGCCCGACATCCCCGCGGCAAAGTTGCGTCCGGTCGGCCCGAGCACCACCACGACCCCACCGGTCATGTACTCGCAGCCGTGGTCGCCCACGCCCTCAACCACGGCCGACGCGCCGGAGTTGCGCACCGCGAAGCGCTCGCCGACCCGGCCCCGGACGAACAGCTCCCCGCTCGTGGCGCCGTAGAGGATCGTGTTGCCCGCGACAGTCTGGTCCTCGGCCCGGGCTCCCTCAGGGCTGCCGGCGGCGGCGAAGGGCGCCCGCTCATCGGGCCGCACGACCAGCCGTCCGCCCGACAGGCCCTTGCCCACGTAGTCGTTCGCGTCGCCGTGCAGGCGCAGGCTCACCCCGCGGGGCACGAATGCCCCGAACGACTGCCCGGCACTGCCGCGCAGCGTCACCGCGATCGTGTCGTCGGGCAGGCCCTCCGGGCCGATCCTGCGGATCACCTCGCCGCCGAGCATGGCGCCGATGCTGCGGTGCTCGTTGCGCACCGGCAGGTCGATCACCACCGGCTCGCGCCGGTCCAGGGCGGCCGTGGCGTGCGCGATCAGCACACGGTCCAGCGACCGGTCCAGCCGGTGGTCCTGCGGCCGAACCCGGCGTCGGGGACCGGGGGTGTCGGGGAGGTAGAGGATCGGCGAGAGGTCCAGGCCGCGCGCCTTCCAGTGCTCCACGGCGGGTCGCATGTCCAGCAGCTCGACCTGCCCGACCGCCTCCTCCAGGGTGCGGAAGCCGAGTTCCGCGAGGTACTCGCGGACCTGCTCGGCCAGGAAGAGGAAGAAGTTCTCCACGAACTCGGGCTTGCCCGAAAAGCGCGCCCGCAGCACCGGGTTCTGGGTCGCCACCCCCACCGGACAGGTGTCCAGATGGCAGACCCGCATCATCACGCAGCCCGAGACGACCAGTGGCGCGGTCGCGAAGCCGAACTCCTCGCCGCCGAGCAGCGCGGCGACCACGACGTCACGACCGGTCTTGAGCTGCCCGTCGACCTGAACGGTGATGCGGTCGCGCAGCCGCTGCAGCAGCAGGGTCTGCTGGGTCTCGGCCAGGCCAAGCTCCCACGGTGTGCCCACGTGTTTGAGCGAGCTCAGCGGCGAGGCGCCCGTGCCACCCTCGTGGCCGGAGATGAGCACGACGTCGGCCTTGGTCTTGGCGACACCGGCCGCGACCGTACCGACGCCGACCTCGGAGACGAGCTTGACATGTACCCGCGCGTCGGGATTGACGTTCTTCAGATCGAAGACAAGCTGGGCGAGGTCCTCGATCGAGTAGATGTCGTGGTGTGGCGGCGGGGAGATCAGCCCGACGCCGGGCGTGGCGTGGCGCGTGCGGGCGATCCACGGCCACACCTTGTTTCCGGGCAACTGCCCACCCTCGCCCGGCTTGGCACCCTGGGCCATCTTGATCTGCAGGTCGTCGGCGTGGACCAGGTACTCGGTGGTGACGCCGAAGCGCGCGCTCGCCACCTGCTTGACCGCCGACCGGCGCTCGGGATCGTGCAGGCGCTGCGGGTCCTCACCTCCCTCGCCCGTGTTGGACCGGGCGCCGAGATGGTTCATGGCGATGGCGAGCGTCTCGTGCGCCTCCTGCGAGATCGAGCCGTACGACATCGCGCCCGTCGCGAACCGCCGCACGATCGATGAGGCCGGTTCGACCTCGTCCAGCGGCACCGCAGGTCGCACGCCGTAGCGAAACTGGAACAGGCCGCGCAGCGCGCCCGACTCAGCGACGAGGTTGTCCACTGTGGACGCATACTCGCGGAAGACGTCGTACTGCTTGGTGCGGGTCGCGTGCTGCAGGAGGAACACCGTCTCGGGGTTGTAGAGGTGCACCTCGCCGTCGCGGCGCCACTGGTACTCCCCGCCGACGTCCAGCCGCCGGTGTGCGCGCTCGGCCTCGTTGGCCGGGTACGCCGTGGCGTGCCGGGCCGCGACGTCCGCCGCGATCTCCGTCAGCCCGATGCCGCCGATGGTGGAGCTGGTGCCGGTGAAGTACCGCTCGACGAGCCGGTGGTCCAGGCCGACGGCCTCGAAGACCTGGGCGCCGGTGTACGAGGCGACCGTCGAGATACCCATCTTCGACATCGTCTTCAGCACGCCCTTGCCGAGCGCTTTGACGTAGTTGCGGTTGGCCTTTTCGGGCGCGAGGCCGAGCACCCCCGAGCCGATGAGGTCCTCGACCGCTTCGAAGGCGAGGTACGGGTTGACCGCCGCCGCGCCGAAGCCGAGCAGCAGCGCGACGTGGTGCACCTCGCGGCAGTCGCCGGACTCGACCACCAGCGACACCTGGGTTCGGGTCTGTTCCCGGATCAGGTGCTGATGCACGGCGGCAGTGAGCAGCAGCGAGGGGATCGGCGCCAGGTCCACAGTGGAGTCACGGTCCGACAGGATCAGGATGCGCACCCCATCCTCGATCGCCTCCGAGACGCCGCGGCAGATCTCGACCAGGCGGTCGCGCAGACCCCGGCCACCCTCCGTAACGCGGTACAGGCCGCCGACCCGCACCGCCCGGAAGCCCGGCAGATCACCGTCATCGTCGATGTGCTCGAGCTTGGCGAGCTCGTCGTTGTCGAGGATGGGGAAGGGCAGCACGATCTGGCGGCAGCTCGCCGGGCCTGGTTCGAGCAGGTTCGCCTCGGGGCCGATCGTCGTCTGCACGCTCGTGACGAGCTCTTCCCGGATCGCGTCCAGTGGCGGGTTGGTCACCTGCGCGAAGAGCTGGGTGAAGTAGTCGTAGAGCAGCCGGGGTCGCTTGCTGAGCACCGCGACCGGGGCATCGGTGCCCATCGACCCGATCGGCTCAGTGCCCGCGGTCGCCATCGGCGCGAGCAGGATCCGCAGCTCCTCCTCGGTATAGCCGAACGTCTGCAGCCGGCGCATGACCGAGTCGTGGCCGCACACCACGTGCTCGCGCGCGGGCAGCGACTCCAGGTGCATCAGCCCCGCGTGCAGCCACTCGCCGTACGGCCGCTGGCTCGCGAGCTCCGCCTTGATGTCGTCGTCGGAGATGACCCGCCCCGCGGCGGTGTCCACCAGGAACATCCGGCCGGGCTGCAGCCGGCCTTTCGCCACCACCTCGCTCGGGTCCACGTCGAGCACGCCGGTCTCACTCGCCAGCGCGACCAGACCGTCGCGGGTGCGCCACCACCGTCCGGGACGCAGGCCGTTGCGGTCGAGCACGGCGCCGACGATCGTACCGTCGGTGAACGCGATGCTGGCGGGCCCGTCCCACGGCTCCATGAGGCAGGCGTGGAAGCGATAGAAGTCCCGGCGGCCGGGGTTCATCGCCTCGTCGTTCTCCCACGCCTCCGGGATCATCATGAGCATCGCGTGCGGCAGGCTGCGACCGCCGAGATGCAGCAGCTCTACCACCTCGTCGAACGTCGCCGTGTCCGAGGCGCCCGGGGTGCAGATCGGGAAGACGCGCCGCAGGTCGCCGGGGATCAGGTCGCTGCGCAGCAGGGACTCGCGGGCCGCCATCCAGTTGCGGTTGCCCCGGATGGTGTTGATCTCGCCATTGTGAGCGATGTACCGGTAGGGATGTGCCAGCGGCCAGGACGGGAACGTGTTGGTGGAGAACCGGGAGTGCACCAGGGCGATCGCGCTGAGCACGCGAGCGTCGGAGAGGTCCGGATAGAAGGTGCCGAGCTGGACCGGCGTCAACATTCCCTTGTAGACGATCGTGCGACAGGACAACGAACAGAAGTACATCGACAGGCCGCGCTCGCGGGCCTCGCGCTCGGCCCGCTTGCGCACGCAGAACGCGACCCGCTCCAGCGCCATGCCGGCCAGTTGCTGTCCGTCGCGCAGACCACGCGCGCAGAGGAAGACCTGGCGGACGCGGGGCAACGCCGCCAGGGCCGTCGCGCCGATACCGTCCGGGTTGGTCGGTACCTCGCGCCAACCGAGAATCTCCGCGCCCTCGACGAGGGCGTACTTCTCCAGCATCGCGGTGGCCTTGGCCGCCTGCGCCTCGTCGGTGGGGAGGAAGACCACGCCGGCGGCGTAGCAACCCGCGCTCGGCAGTGGGAAGTCGACCACCGCGCGAAGGAACTCGTCGGGAACGCCGATCGTGAGGCCGGCCCCATCGCCTGTGTTGGGCTCAGCGCCCCGGGCGCCACGGTGGTCGAGCCGGCACACCGCGGCGAGCCCACGCGCGACCACGTCGTGTGAGCGGCGTCCGGCCACGTCGACCACGAAAGCGACGCCACACGAGTCGTGCTCGTTGGCGGGGTCATACAGGCCCTGCGGCTGGGGGGTCATCTGGCCCTCCTGGTGGTCCGTACGGCTGCGGGTGCTCGGCCATGGTGCACGTTGCCGGGCTGTGATGGGACGCCGTCGGCCCAGAAGGTCCCTAGAGTCTAGACGAATGTCGCAGAAATTGGCGTAGCAGACGTGGGCCAGCGAATCTTTACATCAGCGTGAACGGTTCGGCCACGGCCGGGTCGACGAGGCGGGGCGTGAGTCGGGCGAGCAGAGCATCGCGGGTGGCCACGGCGAGGCGCCCCTGCGCCTGCACCACGCGGTCGAGCCGTCGTGCGGCACGGCCCACCCGGACCACCCGGTCACGCCGGGACCGGGTGTACTCACCGAGCCGCCCGGCGAGGTCACCGCCGGGGACCGCGCTGCGCATCACCTCGCCGAGCACGGCGGCGTCCTCGAGCGCGAGCCCGGCGCCCTGGGTGAGCGAGGGTGTGATCGCGTGGGCGGCGTCGCCCACGAGCACCACCCCGCCGCCGCCGACCCGCATGCCGAACAGCTCCGGGACGGGGGCCAGGTGCACCGCCGGCTGGGGAATCAGGTCGCTGGCCTGCGTGGCCTCGAGCAGCTCGGCGACGGGCGAGTGCCAGCGGACGAACCAGCGCCGCAGCAGCGACAGTTGCACCGCGACCGGCTCGGGCCGGCTCGCTCCGGGAACCGTGGCCCACCAGTAGATGCCGCCGCGGATCTGCTCACCCCCAGCCCAGCGCTGGCCCAGTGTGGTGTGGCAGAAGCGCATGCCCGCGCCAAGCATCTCCCCCGCGTCAGGCACACCCGCGGCCAGCGCGGGCACCCGGAACCACGGCACCAGCGCGCGCCATGCGGTGTACCCGGCCGGCGCGATCCGCGTTCCGGGCGCCAAGCGCCGGCGCAGTGCGCTCTCCGCGCCGTCCGCGCCGACCACGAGGTCGGCCTGGAAGGTGTGCCGGGCCGTGTTCACGGCCGGCCAGTCGGTACCGAGGGTCAGCGAGGTCACCTCGGTCCCGGTGCGGATCTCGATCCGGTCCCCGAGGCCCGACATCAGCAGGTCATGCAGGTCATCGGCGTGCATGACAACCGGCCCCGCGGCCAGAGCGTTCAAGTCCGGCCCCGCGGCCAGAGCGTCAAAGCCCGGCCGGACGGGCTCCGCGACCGGCTCGACCAGGCCCGGCCCCGCGGCCAGAGCGTCCAGGCCCGGCGGCGGCAGCATGGGCTCGGCACGGGCTGCCCCGGGGGCATCCGCAGCCGCGGCGCGGTACACCGATGCGGGCTGGACCAGCCGTACCGGCTCGTCCGGCGCCTGCGGGGCACGGGGCCGTACGGGCTCGACCAGCACGCGTCCGTCCGGGCGCCGGACGCCGCCGCTGGGTGCCCGGTGGGCGAGGTCGCCGATGTTCAGGCCGAGGGCGGCGAGCGCGGCGAGCCCATTCGGCCAGAGGATCTGTGCCCCGCCCGCGCTGCGCAGCCGTTCACCGCGTTCGATGAGGGTGACCTGCCAGCCCGCCCTCGCCAGTGACCCGGCGGTGGCCAGACCGGCCACCCCGGCGCCGACCACGACCGCCGTACGCACGTCCCGCTGCTCCCCACCCGCCCCGCGTCTCGCTACTTCTGGTTCTCGCGCTGCCTCTCGCCGCGCTGATCCTCGTCCTCGTCATCGGCGCCGGACCACCGGCTCGTGACCGAGGCCCAAGCCTCCCGCGTGCGTGCCCGAGCCGTCGCGACCCAGTCGTTGCGACTCGCACCCTCGGGGTCGTCGCTGCCGGGGTTGACCGCCGGGTAACGCTGGATGGGCGTCCCGTCGGCGGTGACGATGTGGACGGTGCCGTCTTCGTCGACGCGCATGTGCTGCTGGGGACCTTTGATCCGGACAAGGTAGGCGACCGCACCGGCGAGGACGAGCAGCGACACCCAGTCGTTGAGACGCACGCCGAGGAAGTGATTGGCCGTATCGATGCGCAGGGCTTCGATCCAGAACCGTCCCACCGTGTAGGCGGCCACGTAGAGCGCGAAGGCGCGGCCCCTGCCGAGCCGGTACCGCCGGTCGACGAGGTAGACCAGCACCGCGACGCCGAGGTCCCAGAGCAGCTCATAGAGGAACGTGGGGTGGAACGGGCCGCCGGACACGAGCAGCCGCTGCCCGGTGACCGGGTCCACCTCGGGCCGACCGGCCGAGAGGTCCCACTGGTACACGACCAGCCCCCACGGCAGGTTCGTGTGGGAGCCGTAGAGCTCATTGTTGAAGTAGTTGCCCAGACGCCCGACCGCCTGCGCTACCGGCAGGCCTGGGGCGAGGGCATCGGCGAGCAACCCCAGCGGGATGCCCGCCCGGCGGCAGCCGAGCCAGGCCCCGAACGCGCCGAGCGCCACCGCACCCCAGATGCCCAGGCCGCCCTGCCAGATGTAGAGCGCCTCGATGGGGTGCCGGCCGCGCGCGAAGTAGAGCTCCGGGTCGGTGATCACGTGGTAGAGCCGGCCGCCGATCAGACCGAATGGCACGGCATAGAGCGCCATGTCGAGCACGAGCCACTTCGGTGCCCCGCGTTGCCGCAGCCGGTACTCGGTGATCGCGCAGGCGGCGACGATGCCGAGGATGATGAACAGGGCGTAGGCCCGGATCGGGATCGGACCCAGGTTCCAGACGCCCTGGGTGGGGCTGGGAATCGTGGCGAGGTACTGGACCGGGCCGGTCATGCCGTCCCGCCTCCGCGCTGCCTGCGATGCCCACCCGCTGTCGGCTCTGTCACGGGCAACAACGTACCTGCTGCTCTGCCCACCGTCACTTCTGCGTGACCCGTCGGTCGATGTTGAGGCCGGTACTACGCATTGTGAGGCGTCGGTCACTAATCGCGACGCCTCACTTGTAGCCAATGCGGAGGTTGCTTGCTCTCACGTGGACGGTAATATCCCCACGCGGTCATCTCCCGGTCGTGCTTTCGCCATCTTCACGTCAACTGTTGTTCATCTTGGCGATAGGCCGGCCGGCCCGAATGGGGAGGAGCAGGGGCGTGCGGTCACGGGTCATGCGGCACAAGCGTCGGACGACGCTGCGCCGAGGGTGCGCATGTACAGCCTGATGCTCCTCAACGGGGGTGTCGGCAACCGGGTCGCCGCGGGCCAACCAAAGCAACTCGTGCGCGTCAATGGAATTCCGATCCTGGTGTACTCGCTCGTGGCGGCCGACGGCGTCGAGGGCATCACGCAGATCGTGCTGAACTATCCGGCGGGCTGGTTCGACGATGTCGAGAAGATCGTCCTCGATTACGCCATTCGGACCCCCATCACCTACGTCCCGGCCGGCGCGACGCGTCACGAATCGGTGGCGCTGATGCTGCCGCACTGCCGCAACGACCGGGTCATCATCCACGAGTCGGCCCGGCCCTTGGTGCACACCGGGGATTTCGAGGCGCTGGTCGCGCACCCGCACGACGACGTGTCGTACATGCTGCCGATCCCGTTCACAGTCGCGCCCGTCGATCCCGAGACCCAGCGCGTCACGGGCTCGCTCGACCGGTCGCGCCTGCGCAACGTGCAACTGCCCCAGAAGTTCCTCAAGTCCACGCTCAAGGCCGCCCACGAGTACGCCACCGCCGAGCGCCTCTCGTTCACCGAGGACGCGACGCTGTGCGCGCAGGCCGGCTTCGACATCCGCTTCATCGAGGGATCCGACAGCAACATCAAGGTCACCACAAAGACCGATGTGCAGTTCGCGGGCTACCTGCTGGGCGCCGGTGCCAACGATGAGTAAGTCAATCATGATCACGGGCGCCTCCAAGGGGATCGGGTATGCGATCGCCCGCCAGATGTGCCGCGCCGATAACGACTACTCGGACATCATCCTGCTGGCCCGCGAGAGCCCGGCCTTCCACGCCGCTCTCGAGAAGCTGTCCACCGTGAACACCAGCGGGAAGATCATCACCCCGTACGTCATCGACCTCGCAGACCGGAGCCGGATCGTCGGCCTCGTACCCGACATCATGGCCGCCCACGGACGCGTGCAGACTCTGGTCAACAATGCGGGATACACCGCGCCGGCCGCCATTCAGCAGATCGGGTTCGCTGACTTCGAGCGGACGATTCAGGTGAACCTCTATGCGCCCTTCACCCTCGTGCAGGAACTGCTGCATCGGGGCAATACGTTCGAGCTCGTCGTCAACATCGCGTCGACAGCGGGCATCAATGGCCGGTCCGGCTGGCTCACGTACTCGGCGTCCAAAGCGGCGCTGATCAGCATGAGCCAGGTGATGAAGGAGGAGCTCGCGATCTACGGCACGCGCGTGGTGTGCATCTCGCCCGGCCGGTGCGCCACCGATCTGCGCCGCACCCTCGCACCCGATGAGGACCCGACAACGATCATGCAACCGGAGCATGTCGCGGCGGTCGTCGAGATGCTCGCGTCGGACGTCGGCCGCTTCGTCGACAGTCAAAACCTCGTCGTGCGCATGTAGCGACGCCACCGCCAAGGACGGACGACACGTGCTCCCCCAGAAGTTCGCCAAGCTCTTCCTCAACGCCGTGCTGCCCACGCTGCTCGCGGCGGTGGCCCTTGTCGTCTTCGCGATGACCCCGCGGACCTGGGTTGGCGCGCTCCTCGTGGCCGGCGTCCTCGTGGCTGGGTTCGCGGCGAGCCGCACGGGCGCGCGCATCCGGCACGTCCGTTCGTCCCGGCCGTTGCTCGCCGCCGCAGCGATGGTGGGTTTCGGCCGCACGGCCGTGCCGGAAGGCGCCGGTACGGACTTGGCCCTCGTCATCGCCGCAGTGGCATTCATCGTGGTGGTGACGACGCAATCCGTGCTCGCGACGCTGATGCCTGACCGCACCCTCGCCGCGAACCTTGCCGGTCAGGTCCGGCGGCACGTGTTCACGCCCACCAGGATGGACATGGTCAACCTCGGGGTCGTTGTCGTGCTCACTGTTGGTGCCCTGACCTCCTTCCCGAGCTGGGTCGCCGATGCGCTGGCCGCGGTGGCCGCGGCCTTCTTCCTCGGCGTGTGCGCCGCCGGCCTTCGGGTACGCATAAGAGGCGATGAGGACTGGGCCATTGTCAAGGATGCGGTGAAGCGGCATCATCCCCGATTCATGATCTACTTCAGTGCCCCACCCGAGACCGAGTACCACGTCTCGATGTGGTTGCCATACCTGGAGCGGGTCGGCCGACCTTTTCTCATCGTGGTCCGCGAGGCCCACTCGTTACCCGTGCTCGCCGCCGCCACGAAGTCACCGGTCGTCGTGTGTGAGACCGCCGACCGCGTCGAGGATATGGTCGTGCCCAGCCTCAAAGCCATCTTCTACGTCAACAACGCGCCAAAGAACATCCAGGTCATCCGGTTCCGCGAGCAGACGCACGTCCAACTACTGCACGGGGATAGCGACAAGCCATCGAGCTACAACCCGGTCACCGCCGTATTCGACAAGATCTTCGTCGCCGGGCAGGCTGGCATCGACCGCTACGCGAAGAATGGCATTGATATTCCCGCCCAGAAGTTCACGATCGTCGGGCGGCCGCAGGTCGAGGCGATCCAGGTGGCACCGGCCGGCCCCATCGGTGAGCGGAAGGTCGTGCTGTACGCGCCCACATGGAAGGGTGTCTACACCGACATGGATCATTGTTCGCTGCGGGTAGCGGCCCCGATCTTCGATCGACTCTTGCAGCGCGGGGCCACGATCATCTTCCGCCCGCACCCCTACGCCGAGCGCGACCGGGAGTCCGCCGCGCACAAGTGGGCGCTCGACCGGATGCTCGCCCAAGACGCCGCCCGAACGGGCCGTCGCCATATCTGGGGCCAAGCCGCGACCAAGGACATGTCGTTCTTCGACTGCGCCAACGCCAGCGATGCCATGGTCTCCGACGTCTCCAGCGTCGCGTCCGACTACCTGTTCTCGGAGAAGCCCTTCGCGATCGTCAACATGGGTTCGAGCACCGAGGAGGAGTTCACCGAGGGCTTTCCGCTCGGGGCAGCCGCCCATGTACTGCGCGCGGACCTGAAAAACCTCGACGAGGTTCTCGACGACCTGCTCGACGCCGATCCGAAGCGCGACGAGCGCCTGAAGCAGAAGACGTACTACCTCGGCCCGTTCCCTGCGGAGGAGTACGCGGACGCCTTCGTGGAAGAGGCCCGGCGGCTCACATGAGTCGGCCGCTGATTCTGGCCGGACTGCGATGGCTGGCGCCCATGGCGACGTCCGTCGCGGCACTGCTGGCATTCCAGTACGCGACTGCACGGTGGCACGCGCTCGCCCTCGCCGCCGCGACGGTCGGGCTCAACGCCGCGTGGCTGCGCAACGGCCCGGTCGCGTTGGCCACCTACGCGATCGTGGCGGCCGGCGCGGCGATCGGGATCGCCCACCTGGCAACGCCCCTGCACTGGGCGGTCGTGGTGGCCTCGGCGTCGCTGCTGGTCACGGTGACCGGCGAGGCCATCGTCGAGAAGGTCGCCGGCGTGCCCCCCAGGTGCGCACACGTGCCCGGCGTGCGGCCCGCGGTGCTGACCGGCCCCCGCGTGGTGGAGATCGCCGGGCCCGCGACGATCATCCTGAGCGCCGGATGGGCCGCTATCGGGGCTCCGGTGGGCGTTCTAGCCACGATCCTCGCCGTTGTCGCGGGCTACTGCGTAGCCGTTGCCGCCTGGGCGCGGCGGCAGGGCGGCCGATGGCCCCGGCTGAGAGCGGCGGTCGCCAGCGGTGAGCCGCGGTTCATGGTCCACTTCAGCGCCCCCTCCAGCGACGCGTTCCATCTGCTGGCATGGCTGCCGTACCTCGACCGCATCGGTGCGCCCTACGTGGTCGTCCTCAGGGAGGCCCACTCGCTACGTCCCATCGCTGGGCGCACCCGGGTGCCGGTCGTCGTCTGCCCGACGTCACAGACCCTCTCGCACATGGTCACGCCCACGATGCGCGCCGCGTTCTACGTCAACAACGGGGCGCTGAACGCCCACTGTGTCCGCTTCCGCGAGCTCACCCATATACAGCTGCTGCACGGGGACAGCGACAAAGCCACTAGCTATAACCCCGTCACGGCGATGTTCGATCGGATCTTCGTGGCCGGGCAGGCCGGGATCGACCGCTACCGGATCCACGGGCTCGACATCCTCGCGGACAAATTCCGGATCGTGGGTCGACCGCAGGTCGAGTCGATCCAGGTCGGCATCCGAGCCCGGCCGCAGGGCGAACCGAACACCGTCCTCTACGCGCCAACGTGGGTGGGCACACACGACGAAGACAACCACTCCTCCCTTCCGATCGCGCCCGCCATCACCAACGCGCTGCTGCGTAGGGGTACTCTCGTGGTCTTCCGGCCGCACCCCTACAGCGCGCACGATCCCGCCTCGGCCCGCCGCATCGCCCAGGTCGAGGCGATGCTCGCTGACGACCGGGCGCGAACGCGCCGCATGCATGTCTTCGGCGACGCCGCCACCCAGGGGCTGACCATGGCGGAGTGCGCGAACCTCAGTGACGCGCTCATCGGCGACGTGTCCGCCGTCGCGTCCGACTACCTCTACTCCGAGAAGCCATTGGCGATCGTGAACATGGGACGGCAGCCGGTGGAGGAGTTCGCCGACAGCTTCCCCTTGGCGTTGGCCGCCTCTGTCCTTCGACGCGACCTGTCCAACCTCGACGAGGTGCTCGACGAACTCCTGCTCTCCGACTCCCGGCGGGCCGAACGTCTGAAGTGGAAGACGTACTACCTCGGCCCGTTCCCGCACGAGACGTACGCCGACGCGTTCCTGGACGAGGCGCGCAGCTACCTGTAGGCCTCAGCCGTGTGCTCGGGTGAGGTCAGCCAAGAGATGCCAGGGTACCCAGGCGATGGCGTCCCGAGGAACCGTCCGGCCCCAGGATGTGCTGTTCGTTCCTCCGCGACGCGGCGGGCGAACTCACGCACCTCGCTGGGTGTTGCGAGCATCTGGCGGAGGATCCGCGCGTCCTCAGGTGGCGTGTAGTACGTGAACCCGGGCTGGGGCGTGCGCCACGTCGGGCCGTACGTGTCGGCGAGCACGACCTCCGGATCGCGGGGCACCGCGACCGCACGGCCGAGGAACTGCTCTGCAGCCACCGGCAGCACGTTGTGGACGCCAAAGCTGTGAGCCGTAAAGCCCCAGGCTCGGCCGCGGTAGAACCAGATCGGCGTGATGTCGACGCGGACGCCGTCAAGGCCAACCTTGAACGCCCGGCCCGCAATCGAGAAAGTGATGTCGAAGCCATCGCGCAGCATCGCCAGGGCGACCGCGAAGCATTCCTGCCGGTACGCCTTCGGGTCCGGCGCTCTCGACAGGTACCCGGCGTCGAAGTCGTCATCTCCGCGGATAAATGCCTTGTCGCGGTGGCAGCCCAGAAGCGTGCCCGCCCAGAGAAACAGATCCCGGCCCTGCGCCGCCAGCGACTCCCGCGCCCGGTCGTAGACAGCCAGCGCCCGCGACTGCCAATGCGCCAGGTTCTCATCCGTACGCGCCCACGTGCCCTTCTTCGTCAGCACTGCGCCAGCGACCAGTTTCCGCACGATCGCGCCGGATGCGTTAGGGACACGCAGCTCGATCGTCTCGGTCCCGCCCGTATTGACCAGCGGTCGACCGGCCGACCGGACGGTCAGCATCGCCCGGTCCGGCAACTCCTGGAGCGGACCGTTGGTCAGCTCGAAACGGAAAGCCGGCCGGTGCACGGTGGTGTCGACGCTGACCGCCTTGAGGACCTGGCCGTCGAGAGCTATCTCAACGTCGTCGGTATGCCCGGGTACGAGGAACCCGGACAACGCGAGGCCCCGACAGGTAAGCAGTACGTCGAAGAACCCGGCCGGTGTGTCTCCGCCGACCGGGCCTGCCGGCGTCGCAGCCCGACCCAGCCGCGATGCCAGGTTCGGGTCCGTGAGCCGGTCGGGCGCCACATAGCCGAGGCGGTACGCCCACTCGTGGGCCGCCCTCAGGCACCACGACGCGTCCACCGTCGGCAGCAGGGCCAGTGCCTGCTCGTACGCCCGCGCCGCCTCCGGCCATCTGCCGGCACGCTCGTACGCCATACCCAAGTCATGCAGTGGTTTCGGCCGTCCTGGCGCGTCATCGACGATCCAGGCGCGCCACCTGATCGCCTCATCCAGCGCTGCGATCCGGTCCTGCTCGCTGGTCGTCCTCACGGCGCCAGCGGCGTTGATCGAGAACGGGACCTGGGACCACATCTGGAGACACTCGGCCAACTGGTTGGCCGCCTTGCTGTCCGGGCGGCGGCCCATCACCCGACGAAGCGCGTCCACGGCTGCTGGCCAGTCACCGACCTGCTGGTAAGCCGTGGTGAGCGCACGGTGCAGCGCCAGCGGCGCCGACGGCGCGACCGCCAGCTCTCCGGCCTCGATGGCCCCAGCCCAGTCCTTGAGGCGCACCATCGCCTGCACTCGGCGTGCGGCGGCGTAGACGAATCGGCCGCGCTTGCCGCCCGACCCCGCCGTGTCCAGACGCGCGGCCCGGCCATATGCCTGCGCCGCCTCTTCCCACTCGCCGCGCAGCTCTCGGGCCCGCCCGAGTTGGACCCACCATATTGGATGCCGATGGAGGCGAGCCACCACGCTGAGCCCGATCACGATCATGGGCAGCATCAGCCGATGGCGGGTCAGCCGCTTCAGCCGGCTGCCGGCGACCTGACGAATGCGACCGAGCACCGGACGTGACTGCACGGATCCTCCTGGCGGAATGCGAATGGTCATGCTACCGACCCGACTGCTGGGCGGCGTGCCGGTCGTTCGGCTGGTCTGTCGGCCGCCCGGTTTGTCGGGCAGGCCAGGCCCGGACCGGCTGAGGTAGCATTCGGCCGCGATATGCCAGGCCAGCGACGGTGACCCGCCGCGGGAGCTGTTGGAGAGAGAGCGCCACATGACGACGGACGTCGCGATCCTCGGACTGGGCTACGTCGGCGTTCCGCTCGCCCGGGAGGCATGCCACGCCGGCATGTCGGTGGTCGGATTCGACATCAAGCCCGCGATCGTCGATCTGCTCAACAGCGGGGAATCGCACGTCGACGACGTCCCCGAGTCCGACGTGCGAGCGATGCTCGACGCGGGGTTCCGCGCGACGACGGATCCGACCGCTCTCGCCGACGCCGACGTGGCTGTGATCTGCGTCCCCACGCCGCTGTCGGCCGACGGCGGCCCGGACCTGCGCGCCGTCGAGTCGGCGGTGGCGACGGTGGCCGGCCAACTGCACCCCGGCATGCTCGTGGTTCTCGAGTCCACGACCTACCCGGGCACCACCGACGAGGTGGTCCGTCCGATCCTGGAGGCCTCGGGCCTCAAGGCGGGCCTGGACTTCCACCTCGCCTTCTCGCCGGAGCGGGTCGACCCGGGCAACAAGGAGTTCGGCACACGCAACACGCCCAAGATCGTCGGCGGCCACACGCCCGCGTGCACCGAGCGTGCGGCGCAGTTCTACGGCCGGTTCGTCGAGACCGTGGTGCGGGCGAAGGGCACCCGGGAAGCGGAGACCGCGAAGCTGCTGGAGAACACCTACCGGCACATCAACATCGCGCTGGTCAACGAGATGGCCAAGTTCTGCCACCAACTCGGCATCGACCTGTGGGACGTCATCCGCATGGCATCGACCAAGCCCTTCGGCTTCCAGGCCTTCTACCCCGGCCCCGGGGTCGGCGGACACTGCATCCCGATCGACCCCAACTACCTCAGCCACAACGTGCGCGCCAAGCTCGGTTACCCGTTCCGGTTCGTCGAGTTGGCGCAGGAGATCAACGCCACCATGCCCGCGTACGTGGCCCGGCGAGCCCAGAACGTCCTCAACGACGCCGGAAAGGCGATCAACGGCGCGACCGTGCTGCTGCTCGGCGTGACCTACAAGCGGGACATCTCCGACCAGCGCGAGTCGCCCGCGGTGGGGCTGGCCCAGCGCCTCGTGGGTCTCGGCGCGAAACTCGCCTACCACGACCCGTACGTGCCGGAGTGGGTGGTCAGTGGAGAGCCCGTGCCGCGGGCCGAGGATCTCGAAGCCGCGGTGGCACAGGCAGATCTGGTCGTGCTGGTGCAGAACCACAGCGTCTATGACGTCGAGCACCTGGCCGGGCTCGCGAAGCGGTTCTTCGACACCCGCGGCGCGACGACGAGCGACCAGGCCCACCGCCTGTAGCGCGCGTCCGATGCGACGCGTATTAGCGCCCGGCTGACTCGCGGACGGGTACGTCCGTGGCGACCCGGTGGGCGAGCCAGCGAGAGCGACGGTCAGCGCTGCGGTGTCGCGCCGGAGTCCGCGGCGCTTCGTCCCAGCCTGGTGAACGTGACGTTGTCCAACCAGAAGAACCGCGCCACGAAGACGATCCCTTGACCGATCAGCACAGCGACCGCGTAGACAACGCCGTTGGCGTCGAGGAGGGCGTCGGCCGCCCCGACCAGCACGCTGGATGCCAATGCCCCGGCCATGACCGTCTGCCAGAACGAGAAGAGCTGTGCCCTGACCGACCGACCGTGACCGCCCTTCCACACCAGGCGCCGGTAGGCGAGAAAGGAGGGCGGGGTGAGCAGAGTGCCGACGGCCAGGTTGAGCAGGCCGGCGTTGACGTGCGGGAACAGGTGGGTCGCGATGATCAGCAGCGTGACCCCCACGGGCACCGTGATCAGCGACAGCGCCGAGTAGACGCTGAACCTACCGAGCAGTCGGTCCCGCATCGACGGCGCGGCAACTCCTGCGCGGGCGTGTGCCCGCCAGGTCTCGGGTCGGCTCGTCCTCAATGACCACCTCACCTGCTCACGTGCCTATCATGTCCGTCATGCCTTCAGCCCAAGCCGGCGAGACTGCTCACGACACCCCGATACCGCTAAGCCGACCCTCCACCGACGCCGCCGAGCTCAGCGCCGTCGCCGAGGTTCTCGAGTCGGGCTGGCTCGCGGGCCAGGGTCCGCGCGCTGCCACGCTCGAGGCGGGATTCCGAGAGCTTACCGGTACCGGCCACGCGATCGCCGTCAACAACTGCACCGCAGGGCTGCACCTGGCCATCGCGGCCCTCGGCGCGGGGCCGGGCGACGAGGTGATCGTGGCCGACTACAGCTTCCCAGCGACTGGGCATGCGGTGCTCTACACCGGTGCAACGCCGGTGTTCGTCGACGTTCGGCCCGACACTGCCACCCTGGATCCCGCTCTCGTCGAGGGTTCCATCACGTCCCGCACCAGAGGCATCGTGGCTGTCGACGCGCTCGGGATGCCCGCCGACTGGGACGACCTTGAGGAGATCGCCTCGCGGCATGGACTCTTCCTGGTCGAGGACGCGGCCTGTGCGGCTGGCGCCAGCTACGCCGGCCGCCCCTGCGGCAGTTTCGGCGACGTCGCCGCCTTCTCGTTGCATGCCCGAAAGGGAATCACGTGTGGCGAGGGTGGCATCGTCACGACCAACAACGCCGCGCTCGCCGCCCAGGCCCGGGCCGCGGCGTGCTTCGGCATGCGCAGCGCCTACCTCCGACAGGACGCGGCCGGGCTGGAGCTGCCGAGTTTCACCGCGCTCGGATACAACTACAAGCTCTCAGACGTCCTGGCGGCCGTGGCCGTGGTCCAACTCGGTAAGCTCGACCGGTTCACGGCCCGGCGTCGCGAGCTGGCCGACCGTTATGCCGTCCTGCTAGCGGGCCTGCCCGGTGTCCACGCACCCGTGCAGCCGGTCGACCGGCTCGCGGTCTGGCAGACGTACGCGGTCACCCTTGATGCCTCGCTCGACCGGGACGCGATCGCCATGGGGCTGCGGGCACGGGGCATCGGCTGCAACATCGGGACCTACGCCATGCATCGGGAGCCGATCTACGCGTCCACTGTCGACTGTCCCGTGTCGCTCCGGCTCCTCCAACAGCACATGGCGTTGCCGATGTTCGCCGATCTGACCGAGGCCGAGCAGGACCGGGTCGTCGACGCCCTCGCCAAGGTCATCGCGGAGCAGTAGCCGCCGCTCACCGGTCGTAGGCGATCGACCCGGACGTCGGATCGACGCTGCCCACGACCCTCGCGGGCACGCCCAAGGCCAGACTCCGGTCCGGGATGTCGTGGGTCACCACGGCACCCGCGCCGATCATGCAGTGATCGCCAATCGTGACGCCCATGAGGACAACCGCGTTGGCCCCAATGAATGTGAAGTTTCCAATGCGTACCCGTCTGCGCTCGATCGGCTGGGACCGAGCCGTGATGCACCGCAGCGCGCTGGAGTGCGTGTAGACATGGACCCCAGCCGAAATATCGCAGCCGCGGCCGATCGTCAGTCCGCCGGACCCGTCGATGAGGCAATAGGGCCCGATCCATGTGCCCTCGCCTATGTCCGGCTCCCCGACGAACCACGCCAGCGGGTTGTACGGGTTGTCGGTCCCAGGCACGGGGATCGCCCTGCCCTCACCCGCACCGGATGCCGCCTGCCTGGCGCTGTCCGCGGCCATCAGTTGATCTCGCCCCGGACCTTCAGGTGCTCGACCACGGCGGCCAGACCTTCGCCGAGCTCCACGGTCGGCTCCCAGCCCAGTACCTCGCGGATCCGCTCGATCGACGCCTCCCGCTGCGTGACCAGAACTTCACGGGGACGGAACACGGGCTGCAGGTCCGCGCCCACCGCCCGGATCAGGTGGCTGGCCAGATCTGCCACGGTCGTCTGGGTGCCGCTACCGACGTTGAGCGCCTGACCCGTGGCGTCCGAGTCGACGGCCAGGCCGACAGATCTCGCCACGTCACTGATATAGACAAAGTCCATCGACTGCTCGCCGCGGCCATCGATGACCGGTGGTTCCCCCGTTGCCAGACGTCGCAGGAAGGTGAGAACGACCGACGTGTAGTACGCGTCGGTCTGCTGGCCGGGCCCGTACACATTGAAGAAGCGAAGCGCAAGCCAGGACATCTTGGAACGCTTGGCATAGAACGATAGCAGTTGCTCCCCGGCGAGCTTGGCCACGCAGTACGGCGTGAGTGGCGCGGGGGTGTCGGTCTCCCGCATCGGCAGCGACGTGGGGTTCCCGTAGACCGAGGCGGAGGAGGCGTACACGATCCGGCGCACGGAGGCGCGGGCGGCGGCGTCGTAGACGTTCTGGGTGCCGAGCAGGTTGACGTCCAGGCTCTCCGTCGGGTCGGAGATGCTCTTGTTCAGGCAGACCGCGGCAAGGTGCACCACGGCCTCGACGCCCTGCATGGCGCTCTCCACGGCGTTGGCGTAACGGATGTCGCCCTCGATGACATCGACGTTTTCCGTTCTGCACAAGGCCTCGGCAACCGTCCGGTCGCAGCGGTAGTAGTTGTCGAAGATCCGCACCCGCCAACCGCGCTCCAACAAGTCGCGCACCACGTGCGAGCCGATGTACCCGAGACCGCCAGTGACGAGAACCGTGCTGTCCTTGGTCTTCATGCGGTCATACCCTTTCGTCGCTCACCGATGACTGGTGGCCGATGCCGACCGATGCTCGCTCCGCGATCGGGGCGTGGATTCCCGGCGCGTGGCGACCTTGCCGCGGTGACACCGGGACCCCATCGGCCTTGCCTACGACCCGCACGTCACGCACGACGAACAGCGGCCGCTGTCGTGACTCCTCGACCGCCCGCCACAGATACTCACCGATGATGCCAACAACGCTGAGCTGCATGCCGCCGAGCACGAGCAGTACCACCAGCACCGTCGGCCAACCGGACGGCGTTCCCACCCCTAGGAAGGCGCGCACGACCAACGTCACCGCGTACACCAGACCAGCCACCGCGACGCCGATCCCGCCGAAGGTGAACAGCCGCAGCGGCATAGACGAGAACTGAATCATCGAGTCGACAGCCAGCTTGACCATCTTGCGCTTCGTCCACCGTGACTTCCCATGCTTGCGTGGCACCTGGTCGTAGTCGACCCGGGTCTGGGTGAACCCCAACCACGCGATCAGAGCGAGCACGTTGCGGTTGTGCTCGGGCATGCGCGCAAGTTCATCGATTACGCACCGGTCGGCGAGCACCCCCGACGGTCCTTCAGGGGGGTAGTTCGCGAGCTTGGCGTACCTCGTGAACAGCACCGAGAACGCTCGCGACGCCAGCTCCCGCTGGCGGGAACGGCCGGACCGGGTGCGCCGTACCCCCCAGACCACGTGCGCCCCGTTCTCCCAGTTTGCGAGAAAGTCGGTAACCAGGCTCGGCGGCTCCTGCAGGTCGGCACCGAGCACGATCGCGCAGTCGCCCCGGCACTCCGCGAAGCCAGCCGAGATGGCGTAATGCGAGCCGAAGGTGCGCGCTAACCGGACCACGGTGGTCCGGTGGTCCGGGCCTGCATGCGCCAGAACGAGGTTGGCGGTGCCGTCCGTCGACCCGTCATCGACCACGATGAACTCAAAGTCGTAGCGCGGATGGAGGGCGGCCAGCTCACCGAAGCGCTGGATGAGGCCGGGCACGCTCGCGGCTTCGTCCAGCGCTGGCACCACGATAGAGACGAGCGGCCGGTCGGTACCGGCCCGATACGGGTACGAGTGCGTCATGCGTGTCCGTCCGTGGAATTGATGGGGACGTAGACCTGAAGTCCATGGGTCTGGTCAATGGGCGCGAGCAGACGGTAGTCGGTCGCGAACGTCAGCCCGCACGACTCTAGCGCCGCTGTCTCGGTCTTGGTGACCGGGCGGTTGAAGAGCAGAATCGGCGCGCGGTCGCCCCACCAGGGTTGTGCGGTCGCGCACGCCTGCCGGATGCCGGCTGCGGTGCGCTGAGGATCCGTGGCCGAGTACCACGCCTCACCCACGGGGCGGCCGTTGAGAAGCAGGACGAGGCCCGGCATGCGGTCGAAGGCCATGATGGCCCGTCCGGGCGGCTCGATGTATGGGCGGAGCATGTCGTAGAGGGCGCCGTACTCAGACGCGCTTGCTGGATCAAGCCGTACCGACGACAGGGCCGCAACCCCAGGCACCGTCGTCGTGGTCTGGGCGTGCCCGGCGGTGCGATACGGGTGGTTCCACAGCGCGTCGGTGCTGATGAGCGTGGCGCAGACCACGATGCCGGTCGCGACCGTGGCGGTCAGGACCCGGGCCGTGGCGCGGGCGTCGGTTCCCGTGACGACGGCGATGACGACGGCCATCCAGGCGCCCAGGCCGCCGATCGCGAGGTAGTGCAGCGCGTTGCCGGTGCCTGCTGCCTGGGTCAGCGGCAGCACGCTGAGCATCGCGAGCACGACCCAGCCCCGAACGTCGCGCCGTACCAGTGGTGAGAGCGTCGCCACGACGTCGGGGCGTGAGCGGGCGGCAACGCGTTCGGCCACCACGACGGCGCCCGCGGCCAGGACGATGGCGAGAAGCCCGGCGGTGATGACAATCGGGAACCGGGTGAGGTTGACGGTCCCGCCGCGAACCCCGTGGCCGAGGATCACCCGGCGTGCCGAGTCGGCCACGCCGACCGCGAGGATGCCGAAGGCGAGCCATCGCAGCCGCCGGCCCTTCAGCAAGGGCACGACCGTGGCCGCGAGCAATAGGACCAGGTGCGTGCGAACGACCTGCTTGAGCAACAGTTCTGCCTTGACCGCGTACATCTGCAGCAGGTCGGTGGGCGAGTTCGTGTCCGCCGCCACCGCCCGGTTGACCGCCATCATCGGCGGCAGCGCGTCGGTCAACGGAACCACGAACACGTGCACCACCGCGATCGTGACCAGCGTCGCGCCAGCGGCCGCACCCGTGGCGCGCAGACGTTCTCGGCGCCCCCGTGGCCAGACCACGACGAGCAGGACTATCCCAACCACCGTTAACGAGAGCGCGGACGAGGGCCATTTCGCCAGCAGCATCACCACCGCGAGCGGGCCGAGGCTGGCAGGCACCCAGAGCGGGACTGGCCTACCACGCTCTGCTTCTCTCGCGACACGCAGCACAACCGCTGCGGCCAGAAGAGCGCCCAAGAGAGAGATGTCGTTGTACCCCGGGCTGAGCGGAAGCCAGCCGTAGACCATGCCACCGCTGGCGACGATCGCTGCGGTGCCCGCGACCTCCCACCAGATGCTCGGGGTCGCCGATGGCCGGTGGCCTCTGAGCCACCGCAGGAAAGCCCAGCCGAAGACCGTGTGCGCCACGATGACCGTGAGCAGCCGGAAGAGCCGGAGACCAGCGATGTCGTAGCCCAGAAGCTGGAAGACCGGCCCATAGAAGTACTGGGCACCCGTGTAGGTGTACAGGTTGGTGTTCCACCATCTGTACGAGAGCAGGTAGTAGCCCTCGTCGGTGATGTCCAGCCCATGGCCGGCGGTGAGGACGGCCGCCACGGCCCACACCACGGCCGCCAACCCTGCACCACCGGCGGTCAGCCGGGGCAGCCACGTAGGGCCGTAACTCGAGCGCCTCCGGTGCCGGGCAGGCGAGCCGACGGCGTCGTCGTCAGTACCCAAACCCATCCGGGCTGGCTGTGTCTTGTGGGCGCCCGAAAGCACGGACGGGAGCCTACCGCGCGGGCATGCGGAGCATTTTGGATGGTTCAGGACCGGGCCGCGTGGATGGCGAGAAGTTCCGCGAAGTTGGGTAGGTGGGGAGCGGAGACGATGACCGTCCTGGCCGGCTCGTACACCTCCAGCACCTGGGCTAGGCGCCCGAGCCGCTCGGCGTCGGCAGCGCCGCCCGACGGCTGCCCGGCGGACCTGCCCGGCACGTACTCGAACGCGACGCCTGCCTCGCCGAGGTCACCGAACTCGTCGCGGCCGGTGACGATGACAGGATAGTGGTCGCCCGCCACCAACGCCGCTTGTGCCGCGAGCCGCGCCAGCGTCCGCAAACCGGACGGCTCGACATCGAAGGCGAGGTAGGCACAGGCCCGGCGCTGACGCACCAGCCGTTTCGCAGGGGCGACGGGAAGGCGCCGCGAGCGCCGACGCAGGGCCCCCACGACTTGGCGTAGCACGGCCCTCGGGTGCCGAACGCCGCGCAGCATCCGCCGTCCTCTGGCACGGGCTGTCCGCGCCCGCATCGACTCGAGCTCGACGAGCACGGCCGCGTGCAGCTCCCGCCACCGGTCCCGCTCCGACTCCAGCGCGTGGATCCACTCGGCGGCCGCGGCCAGCTGGCGCTGCGACCGCGCGGTCGGATCGAGCCCGCCGATGCGGCCGTAGTCGAGAGCCGGGCGCCCTCGCGCGGCGGCGGGGGACGTCTCGGTGCCGCCTGACGTGACACCGAGCGCACGCAGCCGCTCGATGTGTGATTCGGGACCGAACCGTTGCTCGACGAAAGACCGCGCGCGCTCAGAGATCTTCAGGTAGCGCGGCCAGTCCCGATGAAGATCCCGCACGAGCCTGGCGACCTCGCCCGGCGTGGCGTAGATCGCAGCGTCCTGGAACAGAGGCTGGAAGGTCGCGGGCAGGATGGCGGGTGCGCCGCTGGCCATCGCCTCCAGCACGGTGCGCCCGAACGCCTCCACCAAGCCCGGGTCATGGAAGTATACGAAGAAGTCGATGCTTCGCAGGAACGTCGCTGGGTCGACGAATCCGAAGGGCAACACCTGCCACGACTCGGGTGTGTGACCGATGAGCTCCGTGGCGGGCTCGGCACCACCGAGGATCCGCACCTTAACCTCCGGCGTCGCCGGATACGCGGCGAGGATTTCCTGCGCGGTCCCGGGCCACTTCTTGGGATCGGGTCGGCTATGCCGGCCTATGACCGGAACGACATCGACTGGCGTCGAGCGGTCCGTGCGCCAGTCATCGACGGCGATGATCTCGTGCCAGTCCGTGTCGGCTAGCGGGAAGTCCGGCCGGGTTGCCAGCACCTCATCCCGGGTCGCCGGGCTGATGCCGACCCAGCGCACCCGGCCGCCGAAGCGCGCCTCCACCCGTTCGCGGACCTCGTCCAGGTCGTAGTAGAGGCTGCCCGTGACGATGTCGCGTGGGGTCTGGTTGACGATCATCACGATCTCGTCGGCCTCGAGGTGAGGAAGCCGAGGGATGTCCCGGGTGAAGATCCGGGGTTGCCGGATCACCAGAACCCGGGCCGAGACGGTGTCGCCCTCGACCGCGAGTTCGGCGTCGCCGGCGCGCAGGCAGTCGACGACCCCGCCGTGGAACGGCCGGGTCGGGCGCAGGTGAGGGGACGGGATCTGGACCAGCACCGTGGAGAGCCCGGCACGAGCCTGGGCTCGGATCTCGGCGACCACCGCGGAGGAGTTTCCTCCCGGATAACGGAAGTCGGTGAGCATCGCCACGTCGTGGCGGGCAGACCTGGCTATGATCTGTCTCACTCCATCGGTCAGGCTGTGCGAGACCGGAAGGACGCAGGAGCGGCGTCAGTCCCGCGTGGATCATATACGGCTGACGCGGCCGGGCACGGAGCCGGGCGGCGAGACTCGGCACGATTGGTGGATCTTGTCGCGCGCCGCCCACGAGCCGTTCAGGACGTTCCGGTAAGCTTCGGATTCCGTTGGATCCAGCCCGCCTTTCGGCGAGTAGGAGGTACCGCGTGAGCAGCGGAACATTGCCCCCCATCCCTGCCGCCCGCCCCGTCATTGGCGACGCGGAGATCGACGCCGCGGTCCGGGTGCTCCGGTCGGGCAACGTGGTGCAGGGCCCTGAGGTAGCGGCCTTCGAGGCCGAGTTCTCCGAGCTCGTCGATGGTCGTCACTGTGTAGCGGTGAACTCCGGCACCTCCGCACTGCACCTGACGCTGCTTGCTCTCGGGCTGGGGCCCGGCGATGAGGTGATCGTCCCCTCCTTCACCTTCGCCGCCACCGCGAACGCGGTCCGCCTGGTCGGTGCCACGCCGGTCTTCGCCGACATCGAACGGGGCAGCTTCTGCCTGGACCCCGACGCGGTTGGCAGCCTAATCGGGCCGCGCACCCGGGCGATCATGCCGGTCCATCTCTACGGCCACCCCGCCGACATGGACCGGATCGGGATGCTTGCGCAGCGGCACGGCCTTGCCATCGTGGAGGACGCGGCCCAGGCGCACGGTGCGATGCTCGGCGGACGCGCCGTGGCCACCTTTGGGGTCGCCGGCTGCTTCAGCTTCTACCCGACCAAGAACATGCACTCCCTTGAGGGCGGCATGATCGCCACTGACGATGCCCAGCTCGCCCGGACCCTGCGTCTGCTGCGAAACCAGGGCATGGAGCAGCGGTACGCCAACGAGATCGTCGGCGCGAACATGCGGCTCACTGACGTGGCGGCCGCGGTCGGGCGCGTCCAGTTGGGCCGCCTCGCCGGCTTCGTCGCGGCCCGCCAGGAGAACGCGAAGTTCTTCGACTCGAACCTGGCCGGTGTGGTGACCCCGCCGGTCGCCGATGGCGCGCGCCACTCGTACCACCAGTACACGATCCGCGTGACGAACCGGGACGAGGCTCAGCAGCGGTTGCGGGACGCGGGGGTCGGCTCGGCTGTTTACTACCCCACGCCCGTCCACAGCCTGCGCCCGTACGTGGACGCCGAGGGCCGCCCGAGGCCCTGGGACCTTCGGGAGACGGAGCGGGCCGCAGCCGAGGTTCTGTCGCTCCCGGTCTACCCCGGGCTGACCCAGAACGACCTCGATCGGATCGCCACGGCGACCAACGCGCTGGCCGGATCAGCGGTGGCGTGATGGGGCGGACATCGCCGCTTCGCGCCGGGCTGATCGGCGTGGGTGCGATGGGGCGCAACCACGCACGGGTCCTATCGTCGCTGCCGGGTGTCGAGTTGGTCGCGGTCGCCGACCCAGCCGGCGACCCGGCCGGTGGCGCGCGCGGTGTCCCCGTGGTGGCGAGCGTGGCGGAACTCATCGCGCTGGGCATCGACTATGCCGTGGTGGCCAGCCCGACCGCCCTGCACGAACCGATCGCCCTGGCGCTGGCCGAAGCCGGCGTTGCGGCGCTGGTGGAGAAGCCGCTCGCCTCCACCGTCGACGGGGCGCAGCGTCTCGTCGACGCGTTCGAGTCGCGCGGGCTCGTCGGCGCGGTCGGCCACATCGAGCGGTACAACCCGGCCCTGCTCAGCCTGCGTGCGCGCCTCGAAGCGGGTGAGCTGGGCGAGGTGTTCCAGGTGGTCACCCGCCGGCAGGGGCCGTTCCCCCACCGCATCGCGGATGTCGGTGTGATCATGGATCTCGCGACGCACGACATCGACCTCACCACCTGGGTCACGGGCAGCGACTACGCGACGGTCACCGCGCACACGGTCTCACGCAGCGGGCGGCCGCACGAGGACATGGTGGTAGTCGTCGGCCAGCTCACCAACGGCACGGTCGTCAACCACCTAGTCAACTGGCTCAGCCCGCTGAAGGAGCGCTCGACGGTCATCACCGGCGAGAAGGGCTGCTTCGTGGCGGACACCCTGCACGCGGACCTCACGTTCTACGCCAACAGTGCGATCGACACCGAGTGGGAGGCGCTGCGCGCGTTCCGGGGCGTCGCCGAGGGTGACATGATCCGGTACGCCATCCCGAAGCGGGAACCGTTGCTGGTCGAGCATGAGCGCTTCCGTGACGCGGTCGAGGGCAAGCCCGACGGCATCGTCACACTTCGACAGGGCCTGCACACCGTCCAGGTGTCGGCGGCTGTACTCGCGTCCGCCCGCGCGGGCCTCACCGTGGGCCTGCACGGCTCGGGCCCTGCGGGCGGTCTCGTGCCCGGTCCGCGCCCGTCCGAGACCGCCATGGATCAGCCTAGGCACCGTGATGGGTCCCCGTGACGTACGCGCCCCGCGCGTGCTCTACCTGGCCTTCTTCTTCCCACCATCGCGAGGCAGCGGCGTTTACAGGGCGAGAGCGACCGCCAACCACCTGGTAGGGCGCGGCTGGGACGTCACCGTGGCGACCGCACCGACCCGCTTCCTGCACGACATGACCGGCTCGTTCGACGAGGCACTCGCCGGCACGGTCGACCCGCGCGTGCGCGTGGAGCGGCCCAGCATGCGCTACTACGCCTGGGAACGCGACGTGCGTCGATTCAGCCGCTTCCGGGCCAACTTTCCGGTGGTGGCCCAGAAGCTGCACCGATGGGGCCGGCGGCATCTGCTCCCGGACCAGTACGCCTCGTGGGGACTCACCAGCGTGATCCGTGGCCTTCGTCGCCACGCCCGACGGCGGTTCGACCTCGTGCTGGCGACGGGCAACCCGTACTCGTCGTTCGCGGCGGCCTGGCTGCTCAACCGGTTGGCCGGCGTGCCGTACGTGCTGGACTATCGCGACTCCTGGACCCTCGACCAGTTTCACGACCGTCCCGCGCTCCCGGACGACCACGTCGCCTGGCGGTGGGAGCGGCGCGTGCTGTCGCGCGCAGCGGCGGTGGCGTTCGTCAACGAAGGCCAACGGGAGTGGCACGCTCAGCGGTATCCGGAGGTCGCCGAGCGGATGCTCGTGGTCCTCAATGGCTGGGATGCCGACCTGCTCGAGGCGGTGCCGGCGGGCGAACCGCGCACCCTCGACGAGACAGCGAGTGCGGCTCGACCGCTGCGCTTCACTTTCCTCGGCACGCTTATCGCCGGGCAACCGATCGAGCAACTCGCTGAGGCCTTCCAGCTCGCACGCCGGGACCCCGTCATGGCCGGTGCCGAGCTGCATCTCTACGGATACCTGAGTTACTTCCACGAGTCCCACGGCAGCGCGTTGGCAGTGCGCGAACTGCTCGACGAAGCGGCCGCCACAGCGATGTACTACCACGGCCCCGTGCCCAAGCCGGAAGTGTCTACTGTGTACCGTGACAGCGACGTCCTGGTGTTCATGACCTCGGGTGGCCGCTACGTCACTACGGGGAAGGTATTCGAGTACATGGCCACCGGCCAGCCGATCGTCTCCGTGCATACTACGGAGATCGCGGCACGCGACGTTCTGCAGGGCTACCCGCTCTGGTTCGACCCCGGCGGGCTCGACGTCGCGTCGATCGCCAAGGCGATGGCCAAGGCCGCGCATGCGGCCCGCGACCTCACGCCGCAGCAGCGACTGCAGGCACGCGAACACGCCGCCACCTTCCGGCGCGACCGGGTGCTCGACCCCTTCGAGCGCCGCCTGCGGGAGATCGCTGGCTACCCAGATGACCGGGACGAGTCTCAGTGACCGGAGCGGGCCCTTATCTCGTCGTGTGCCTGGGGAGCAGGTCCGAACGGGCGATGCGGTACGTCGCCCAACTCCTCGACGCGGGCGTCGGCGTCCGGCTCGTCCTCCCGGACGACGCCGCCGTCACGGCGTTCTGGCGTGACGGGACGGCGCAGGCGGATCGCGGGCTCGACGTGCACGCGCTCCAGCACAGCGACATGGACCCGCTGCTGGCCCGGCTCGTCCCGGGCTGGCTGAGGCGAGCCATCCTGGCCGTGCTGCGACCGTGGCACCTGGCCCGGCACTGGCGGGCGCTGGCTGAACGGGTCGACGTCGCCAGCGCGGGTCGCTTCGTGGCGGCCGACGTCACCGCGACCACGCTGGTCCGGCGGTTGGCCCGGCGCTACCCGCACGTCGTCGCCACTGCGGCGCTCGAGCTTCCGGCAGTCATCCCGGGGAGGGCACCATGACAATCTGCGTCGTCGCGCTCGGCAAGATCGGGCTCCCACTCGCCGTGCAGTTCGCGTCCCGCGGGCATCAGGTGATCGGCGCGGATGTGTCGCCGCGGGTGGTCGACCTCGTCAACCAGGGCCTAGAGCCGTTTCCGGGCGAGGCGGATTTGGGCGTACGACTGAAGAACCTCGTCGCGAGGGGCCAGTTGACCGCGACCACCGACACCACGTGGGCCGCGGCCCAATGCGAGGCGGTCGTGATCGTCGTTCCGTTGTTCGTCGACCACGAAGGCGTTCCCGACTTCGGGTGGATGGACGCAGCCACGCGGGCGGTCGCAGCGGGGCTGCGACCGGGAACGCTCGTCACCTACGAGACGACCCTGCCGGTCGGCACCACGCGGGGGCGGTGGACCCCCATGCTGGCGGAGGGCTCGGGGTTGACGCCCGGGAAGGATCTGCTCGTCGCGTTCAGCCCTGAGCGGGTCCTCACCGGTCGTGTCTTCGCCGACCTGCGCCGGTACCCCAAGCTCGTGGGCGGCATCGACCCGGAGTCGGCCCGCCGCGCCGTGGACTTCTACGAGCAGGTGCTCGAGTTCGACGATCGAAGCGATCTCGCGCGGCCCAACGGTGTCTGGGATCTCGGTTCGGCCGAGGCGGCCGAGCTCGCGAAGCTGGCCGAGACCACCTACCGGGACGTCAACATCGGTCTGGCCAACCAGTTCGCCCGCTACGCCGACCGAGCCAACATCGATATCCTTGCCGTTATCGAGGCATGCAACACCCAGCCGTACAGTCACATCCATCGACCGGGGATCGCGGTCGGAGGACACTGCATCCCGGTCTACCCACGGCTGTACCTGTGGAACGACCCGGAGGCGACTGTGGTTCGCGCGGCGCGGGAGGCCAACGTCGCGATGCCCGAATACGCGGTCGGCCGCCTGGTGGAGGCCTACGGGTCGGTGGGCGGCGCGGACGTGCTGGTGCTAGGCGCCGCCTACCGGGGCGGTGTCAAGGAGACGGCCTTCTCGGGCGTCTTCGCGGTCGTCAGGGCGCTGCAGGCGCATGGTGCCCGCGCCCACGTCAGCGACCCGCTCTACACCCCCGACGAGCTACGTGCGCTGGGCCTGTCGCCCTATGAGGGACAGGCCGTGACCGCCGCCGTGGTGCAGGCCGACCACCCCGAGTACCGGGACCTCGGCAGTGTCGACTTCCCCGGCGTTCGCGTGCTCGTCGACGGCCGCCGGGTCACCGAACCCGCACGGTGGACCGGGGTCGCCCGGATCGTGCTGGGCGCCCCGTCCGCCTGATCGTCTCCTATGGACGGTTGGCGTCCCGGGACACCACCGTCCCGGACTCATCGACCCATCCGATCGGGCGCGCCGGACAACCAGCCACGAGTCGGTACGGCGCGACGTCCCTGGTGACCACCGCACCCGCCGCCACCATCGCGTACGCGCCGATCTCAACGCCACAGACGACGGTCGCGTTCGCGCCGATCGATGCGCCTCGGTGCACGATAGTCGGCACGATCTGCCAGTCCGGGTTTTGGGCGCGTGGTCGCAGGTCGTTGGTGAAGACGGCAGACGGGCCGACGAACACCTCGTCCTCCAAGGTCACTCCCTTGTAGACAGAGACGTTGTTCTGGATCTTCACGAGGTCACCGATGACCACGTCGGCGTCGATGTAGACGTTGCGGCCCAGCACACAGTTGGCCCCCACCGTCGCCGATCCCCGGACGTGCACGAGGTGCCAGATCTTCGTACCGTCACCGATCAGCGCCCCCGGCTCCACTTCCGCGCTCGGATGCGCGAAGAACGACCCATCCATTCCCATGCCCTCCGCCGTCAACTCTCCGTGAACCGCAGCAGGCCGAACATCCTGTCCAGGGCGGTGCTCGCCGCCCGGGGCATCTTGGCCGTATCGACGGCGTACAAGTGGTCGGGGTCGGCGAGCACGGAGACCCGTGCGGCGTGCTGGCCGGCTGCGAGCGCGAACATCTTGCCGCTCGCGACGCCGAACTCCCCATCCAAGCGCAGGCCGTGCCGCTCGATCAGCTCTCGACGGAACAGCCTCGGCGCGGTGCGCGCGGTGGCCACCTCCACCGCGTACGGGCTGGCGTCGGAGCGACTCTGCGCGGACGGCTCGGTTCCCAACCGACCCGCGTCGGTTCCCCCCGCGCTGACTACGAGCACATCCGAGCCGTACTCGTCGGCCGCGCGGACCATGCGCTCGAGCGCCTCCGGCCAGAGGTGGTCCCCGGCACCGACAAGCATCACATAGCGGCCCCGTGCCATGTCCAGACCGAGGTTGTGCGATGCCTCCGGTCCGCTCGGCAGACCGACGGGATGGATCACCCGCACTGTCGCGGGTCGTTGGCGGGCGGCCTGGTCGAGGAGTTGGCCACTGCCGTCGCTAGACCCGCCATCGACCGCGATCACCTCGATGCAGTCGAGCCCGAGCGTCTGTCGCAGCAAGGAGTCGAGCGTGGCGCTCAGGTCCGCCATCCCGTTGCGGATGGCCATGATTGCGCTGACGTCCGGAACGTCGCCGGGCCGACGTCGCGGGCGGGCCGGCGCGAGTCGGGTGTAGACCGCGTCGAGGATCTCGGCCTGGGACCGCCACGTCCACTCCTCCAGCAGCCCGGGCCGATCATAGGCGGCTCGGTACCGGGCGCGCTCAGCCAGCACCAGCTTGACCGCGCGCACGTAGTCCTCGAGGTCCGTGGCGCGGAAGACCTCGCCCTGGCCGAGCTCACGGGTGGTCCGGCTCATCGCCCGGACATCGCTGACGACCATCGGCAGGCGGGCCTGTGCGTACTCGAAGAACTTCGTGATAAGCGCTATTTCGTGGTTGGGCCAATGGTGGATGGGGATCACGCCCACGTCCGCGCTGCTGAGGTACGCGACGACCTGGTCGGGCTCCACATAGGACGTGACGTGCACACGGGAAAGGACGCCGAGGGAGGTGGCCCTTGCCAGCAGTTGCTTGACGTACATGCCCCCCGGTTGGGAGACCACGAAGGCGACGTGGACATCGGGCATCTGCGGCAGCGCGTCGACCATGATGTCCAAGCCCCGCCGCGCCACGGCGCCACCGCTGTAGACGAGCAGCGGGGTGTCCGGGTCGACCCCGCAGGCGTCGCGCAGGCTCGGCGCCGAGTGCGCCTGTGGGGCGACGACGGGGGCGTTGAGCACGACCGTGGGCCGTTCGGGCAGCCGGTGGTCGCGCTGCAGCACGTCCGCCAGCTCATCGGAGACGGTGATCGTGGCATCGGTGTACCGCGCGTACTCCCGCTCGTAAGCGAGGTGGGCCGGGCGCCAGCGGGCGGTGTCGACGCGGGGCTCGATGCCCGCCAAGAGCTCGTGCGCGTCCCAGACGAGGCGGGCCGGGCGGCCCTCGGCGCGTGCTCGCAGCATCGCGCGCGCACCCACTGGGAGCATGTAGAAGTCGTTCGCGTGAATGATGTCCGGCTGGAGCTGGTCGATCACCCTGCCGAAGGCCAACTCGAACTCCCACAGCCTCGGCTCGAGCCGGCGCCAGGCCCGCTCACGCAGCACCGTCAGCCAGAACCACGTGACCGCCCGGTCCCACGGCCCGGCGAGGCGCCTGCGGTCCCTGCGGGCCCGCCAAAGCTCCCCGCCACGCAGCCGCACCCACATCCCACGTAGCGTGGCCGCCAGAACCTCAGCGCCGAGTGCCACCCGACGCAACCGCAGCCGCGGCCCGCCGCTGCCCTCAAGCGCCACGAGCTCGGCGCGGCGGGCGGCTAAGTCCGCGCGCCACGCCACAATGTGCCGGCTGTGGTACTCCCCGATACCCGTCGGCGGGTACGCGAGGGGATGCCGCCACGATCGACGGAAGGTGTGGCGGGGCCGATTGAGCACGTCGGGCATCGGAATGAGCCGAACCTCAGCCCCCCCGATCCGCCACTGTTCGCGTCCGGCGCGGCCGGCTCGGCCGATCAGGTACACCTCCCAGCCGGCCTCGGCAGCTGCGGCGGCCTGCTTCTGCACGCGTGAGTCGCCGCGTACCCCGTTGTCGACCAGCATGACGATGCGGCCGCGCGTGAACCGCAGCTTCGGGTCCTCATCGGTGAGCGTCGTTGGCACTTCGCTATACGTCGGCACGGGCGCCAATGATATCCGCTATCCGGAGCCCGGCCTTGCCGTCCCACAGCGGGGGAACGGGCCAGGAGTCTGGTCGACCGGTGCTCAGACAGTGCGCGACAGCGCCGGGCAGGGCCTCGCGGGTGACGAGGCGGTTCGTGCCGTGCGTGATGGTTACCGGGCGTTCCGTGTTCGGGCGCAGCGTCAGGCACGGCACCCCGAGGATGGTGGTCTCCTCCTGGACACCGCCCGAGTCGGTGATCACGGCATCGGCCCCGCGCACGAGGCCTAGGAACTCCACGTAGCCAAGGGGGTCGATCACCCGCATGGCGGGGTGGCCGAACAGGCCGGCGCGGTCGAGTTGCGCCCGGCCCCGCGGATGCAACGGCAGCACGACCTCGACCTGGTCGGCGACGGCGTGCACCGCTTTGACCAGCTCCGCCGCGTCCGCCGGGTCGTCCACGTTGCCCGGCCGGTGCAGCGTCGCGACAACGTACCGACCCGCCAAGCCCTGCTCGGCCCGGGCCCGCGCCACATCGAACCGTTCCAGGTTGGCGAGCAGGGTGTCGATCATGGGGTTTCCGACGAGATGAATCTTCGACGGCGACACCCCCTCGTTGCCCAGGTGGGCCACGGCGTCGGCACTCGTGGCGAAGAGGAGGTTGGAGAGGCGGTCCGTGACCAGGCGGTTGACCTCCTCGGGCATGGTCATGTCGAAACTGCGCAGTCCGGCCTCCACGTGGGCCAGCGGGATCAGCAGCTTCGCGCTGACCAGCGCGGCGGCGACGGTCGAGTTGACATCCCCGTAGACCACGACCATCGCGGGGCGCCATGCCGTGAACAGCTCCTCGAGCCCGGTCATGATCGCCGCGGTCTGTTGCGCGTGGCTGCCGGATCCGACACCGAGGTTCACGTCCGGCTCGGGCAGGTCGAGCTGGCGCAGGAACACCTCGGACATCCGCTCGTCATAGTGCTGGCCCGTGTGTACGAGTCGCTGCGGCACTCTGCGGGCGGCGAGGGCGCGGATCACCGGTGCCGCCTTGGGGAAGTTGGGCCGGGCGCCTGCGACGTGGACGAGAAGCGACGACATGGGACCCTTCCAGGGGTTTCGGTCAGCACACGTAGCATGCCAGAGCTAGGCGTCGCAGGACTGCATGGGGCGCAACCGGGGAGGGCGAGCCGTGTCGAGCAGGCACTCGGCGGTCACCGAGGCGACCGTACCGTTGCCCGTGGCCGCGGTACCGCACCGACGGTCCGCCGGGGAAGCCACGGGGTTCCGGCCGGACGTCGAGGGCCTGCGCGCCATCGCGATCAGCCTGGTACTGATCTTCCACGCCGGGCTGCCGTACGTGACCGGCGGGTACATCGGCGTCGATATCTTCTTCGTGATCTCGGGCTTCCTGATCACGACGCAACTCGTCGGCGAGCTGGACGGGACGGGTCGCATCTCGCTGGCTGGCTTCTACGCCCGCCGGGCCAAGCGGATCCTGCCCGCCGCCGCGGTGGTGCTGCTCGCCACCGCCGTGCTCTCACGGCTCTACCTGCCGCGGGTGCAATGGGCCGACGCTGGCGGCGACATCCTGGCGTCGGCGCTCTACGTGGTCAACTGGCGCCTGGCCGACCGGTCGGTCGACTATCTCGCCGAGGGCTCGGGGACCTCTCCGGTGCAGCACTTCTGGTCCCTCGCCGTCGAGGAGCAGTTCTACCTCGTCTGGCCGCTGTTGATGATCATCGCGGCGCTCGTCGCGCGGCTGCTGCGGCCCCGCTCGCACGAGTCGGCCGCGGCCACGGCCCGGCGGGGACCGCAGCGCTGGGTGCTCCTGCTCGCGATCGCCGCGGTCGGCGTCCCGTCGTTCCTGTGGTCCATGCGGGAGACCGACTACTCGGCCGCCCAGGCCTTCTTCGTCACCACCACCCGCATGTGGGAGCTCGCGGTCGGCGCGGCCGTCGCGCTGGCGACGCCGATGCTCGCCCGACTGCCCCGGGCCGTGGCGGTCGGCATCGGCTGGATCGGCGTGGTCGCCGTCGTGGCATCGGGGTTCGTCTTCACCACGGCGAGCGCGTGGCCCGGCCACCTCGCCGCGGTACCGACGCTCGGCGCCGCGGCCGTCATCGCGGGTGGCTTCGCTGGCAGCCGCGGCGGCCCGGCGGTCGTCCTCGGCACCCGGCCGATGCGGTGGGTCGGGCGGCTGTCCTACTCGCTGTATCTGTGGCACTGGCCACTGCTGGTCATCGCCGCGCAGATCCGGGGTCACATGGGACCGCTCGCCGGCACGCTCGTCGTCATCGGCTCCTTCGTCCCGGCGTGGCTGTCCTACAAGCTCGTGGAGAACCCGATCCGGCGCTCGCCGGCGGTCAACCGATCACCGCGCTTGGCGCTGAGCCTCGGCGTGAACTTCACGCTCGTCGGGGTCGTCTCCGGGCTGCTCGTGATGTTCGTCGCCGCCCAGGCGGCCCGCCCCACAGCTCCCCCTGGGGTCGCGCTCGGCGCCCAGGCCCTGCCGTCCGCCGGACCCAGCGCCACGCCTGCGATCCCGGACCGCGCCGACTTCATCACGCCCGATCCGTTGAACGCGAACGACGACGTACCCGACCTTTATGGCCGGGGGTGCCAGCAGAGCCAGACCGACGACGCGCTGCTGTCCTGCACGGATGGCGACCCGCAGTCGAGCACGACCGTGGTGATCGCCGGCGATTCCAAGATCGTTCAGTACGCGCCCGCGCTCGAAGCACTCGCGACCCAGAACCACTGGCGACTGGTGACGTACACCAAGTCGTCGTGCTCCTTCACCAGCGCCGTCATCGCACTCGACGGCAAGCCGTACGACTCCTGCACCCGGTGGAATCAGGCACTGCTGGATCGCCTGACCGCGGAGCGACCCGACTACGTCATCACCTCGGGCGCCGCCAACTCCGCACTGCCCCAGCCTGGTGAGCTCGCCGACCCGGTGGCGGCCATGGTTGACGGCCTGCGCAGGTCGTGGAGCGCGCTGAGCGCGGTGGGTACCAAGGTGATCGTCTTCGGCGACAACCCCCATCCGGGCTTTGAAGTCTATGCATGCGTTGACCAGCACCGGGACGACCTGTCCCAGTGCACGTACGACTCGTCTCGGCGGGCGACGTCCGGCGGGTACGAGGCGCAGTCGCAAGCGATCGTGGGGGAGCCGGGCGTGGCGATGGTCGACCTGTGGGACGCGATCTGCCCGACACCCCGGTGCCCGCCCGTCATCGGCAACGTCCTGGTGTACCGGCAGGGCTCGCACCTGACCGCGACCTACGTGAAGACCCTCACGCCCAGGATCGCCGCGGCCTTGACCGACGCGGGCCTGCCGGCCCAGCCGCCTCAGCTCAGCCCCTGACCGACCCGGCCGCTCGTCGCACCACGCGGCCGGCCCGGCGGCGCAGCCCACGGCCGATCCGCGCCAGCTCGGTCGCGACGCGGTCCCGGGCGTCCCGGACGCGGCCGGAGGGTCCGAAAACCCACTTCGACGCGTCGATGTGTCGCACCCCCGAGATCTCACCGACCACGTCGTCGAGCTCCTCGCCCGGGTCGAGGACGGCGCGGGCCCGCGCAAAGCTCGCTGTACGCTCCAGTCTCGCGACCGCACGGGCACGCTCCGGTGGGAGCCACAACAACACCAGACCGTCCTCGTGCCGATCGAGCACGTCGACGAGTCGGCGCAACGCGTCGGCCCGGGGAACCAGACCCGCGCGGCAGCGCAGGGCGTACGGGGCAGGGAAGACGCTGCCTGGCGCGTCCTCAACGAACCGGACCCGGTTGTCGCATCGGAACGCCTCGTGCAGCAGGGCCAAGTCGAACAGCGGGGTCGTGAGCGTCGACCGGTCCCGGGCCGTCGCGTCGCGCCATGGACCGACGAGCGTGACACCGACATCGGGCAGCCTCGAGTTGAGCGCACCGAGCGCGGTCGCGCTGACGTCCTCATAGGACTGACCGGCCGCCTCGACGACCACGTCGACGAGGGGCACCGCGTAGCGCAGGCCCGCGACCCGCCGGAAGTGACGCAGCAGCGGAACCCGCTGGGCCAGGAACGGCCGGCGCGTGCGGCCACCTCCCTCACGGTCGGTCCTCATCTCCGACGGCCCCAGGTGCCAGGCGCGGGCTTGGCGGTCCGGCACGAACACCGCGCCGACCTGTGCGAGCCGGTACCCGAACTCGATGTCACTGCCGCGTGGCATGGCCGCGTCCATGCCGCCCGCGAGGTCGAAGAGCCGGCGTGGGAACGAGATCGACGCGCCCTTGGCGACCCGGAAGGCCCGGCTGCCGGCGTTCCTGAGCTCGGCGGTCTCGGAGTAGACCCGCTCGACCCAGCTCGGCTCGAGCCGCTCCGCGCCGCCGAGCAGGTCGGCCACCGCGGCGCGCTCGACAGCATCGACGAGCGCCGCAGGATCTAAGGAGCCGCCGCTGGACCCCCCGAACCACAGGTTGCCGAGAACCACGATGTTGTCGGCGGCATGGTGCCAGCGCAGGTGCGCCTCGATGTGTTCCCGGCTCGTGACCACGTCAGCGTCGAGGCGCAGGATCACGTCACCGGTGGCGGCCAGGACGCCGCTGTTGACCGCGTGAGCCGAGCCCCAGCCGCCCGGTGCGCTCGGGATGAAGCGCACGTTCTTCGGGATCAGGGCCGGCTCACGCAACGGTGGCACGCTACCGTCGTCGACCACGATGATCTCGGTGAGCTCGGTCGGGTAGGTCTGGGCCGCCAGGGCGGCGAGCGCGAGGTCGAGCTTGGCCTGATCGTCGAAGGCCGGGATCACGACGGAGACCCTGAGCCGGGGAGCCCACGCGCCGAGGTTCGGCACGTCGAGAGCCGAGTAGTCGTTGGCCCTCAGCCGAGGCCGCCGGTTCGTCATTCGACTCCCGTTCTCCGGAGATCTCTGTGCCCGGTCGCACGATACATGCGCCCGCGGCCGCGGGCCGAATGCTGCCCCGCGACGTGCCTGTGCCCGGCCAACTAGGCTGGGGCCCTCTGGTTCGGCGAGACGCGGGGAGGGTATGTGCGGCCAGACGGTCTGGGGCGGCTGCCCTCACCGGCGCTCAGGAAGCGGGTCAAAGCGCGGGTCCGTCGAGTGCTCCGGTGGGGTCGCCGGCGGCTGCATCGGGCACTGGACCGCCCGCCGCAGTGGTCGACGCGCTCTGGCGCAGCCAGCTTTGGCGCTGACGGCCGGTGGCGGCTGGACGCGCCGTCGGTGAGCGAAGCCCGCGACGCAGCCGACCGGCTCGGCCCGGCGACCTCGGCGACGGGCGTCGAGCTCACGATCGCCCAGTGGCATGCCCCGGTGTCGGGATGGTCTGGGCGGCTGGGACCGGTGCGGGCTCTGGTGTCGCACAGCGTACGGCTCCCGCCGGACGGCGTCGGGCCGGCCACGGTCGCCGTCGAGGTGGCCGAACCCGCGCCCGTCCAGGCGCTCGTGGCCGCCGCGCTCGCCGCGCTGGAGCCCGCCCGCCTCCTCCCGGCAGGTCTGACGGCCGAGGTCGCGATCGACGGCGACCCACCGCCGTGGCTGGGTGCGGTGACCCGGGCCTCGACGGGTGAGGCGCCCACCCCACCACCCGATGTCCGGCTCGCCCCGCGGATGCCGGCCGGGGGCGACCCGGCCCATTCCCCTGAGCAGCCGGCGCCAGCGGCGGTGACCTCCCGGTACGGCCTGCTGGTCGACGACGCGCCGCGGGTCCTGCTCGACATCTCCCGGGACAACCCGATCGGTCGCGCCTCGATGGGCCATGACCTACCGGCCGGCACGCTGCGCCTGGCTTCACCGCCCGGCGGCGAGGTCATCTGGCGGGTCACCGCAGCCCGAGACGAGGCCCGGGTGCTTGTCGAGGGCCGGGCGGGTGATCCACTCACCGAGGCCCAGCGCGCCGCCCTGGCCCGGCTCGGCATGCTGCACCACGTGCCGGACGGGTGCGAGGCGCTGCCGCACGCGGCCGTCCTGGCTCAGCTCTGCACGACCGGTGTGGTCGTGCGGGCTCCCGACCTGCCCCCACAGACCGCAGCGCTGCTCAGTCCCGAACTCGCCGGGATCATCACCTCGCCCGCGCCCGACGCCGCGACGGACCCGGTGCAGTGGGAGATCAGCAGCATCGCCCAGCGACGGGCGGCAATGCGTGGCCACGACGCCGCCCTGGTGCGGACACCCGCGACCCTCGCCACCGGCCTGCCGACGGTCACCGCGGTCGTGGTGAGCCGGCGGCCGCACTACGTACCGCGGGTGCTCGAGTACCTCGCGGCACAGACCTACCCCCGGCTGGAGGTCGTGCTCGCCATGCACGGCGTCGACCTCGACGCACCGGCCCAGGCGGCGGTCGACTCGCTGACCCTGCCCGTGCAGACCCTCGCCCTGCCCGCGGACCTGAACCTGGGGCAGGCGCTCGCCGAGGCGACCCTGCTCGCACGGGGCAGCCTGCTCACCAAGGTCGATGACGACGACCGGTACGGCCCGGAGCACGTCTGGGATCTCGTGCTGGCCCGGCGGTACTCCGGAGCCACCCTCGTCGGCAAGATCGCGGAGTTCGTCCACCTCGCCACCCACGAGGTGACCGTGCGCCGCCGGATGACCAGCGAGATCTACACCACGACTGTGGCGGGCGGCACGATCCTGATCTCACGCGGTGACCTGGAGGATCTCGGCGGGTGGCGGCCGGTGCCCCGCTCGGTCGACCGGGCGCTGCTCGACCGGGTCCGCCGGGCCAACGGCCTCATCTATCAGACACACGGATTTGGCTATATCTACACCCGCCACGGTGAGGGCCACACCTGGGACCCGGGCGTCGCCTACTTCCTCACCGACCCCGTGGGCAAATGGCCGGGGCTTCCGCCGTACGCGGAGTTCGAGGCTCGCACCGATGGCGTCAGTGCCCGCGCATGAGTGAGCGCCACCCGGTCAGGCTCTCGGTCATCGTGCCCTGCTTCGAGGTCGAGGACCGGGTTCAGGAGTGCGTCGCCTCCGTGCTGGCGTACCCGGGTGAGGAGATCGAGGTCGTCGCCGTCGACGATGCGTCCACCGACGACACTTTCGGGGTACTCGAGGCCACCGGCGCGAAGGACGCCCGGTTGCGGGTGCTGTGCCTGCCCGTGAACCAGGGGCCGGGGCCGGCCCGCAACGCCGGCCTCGATGCATCGGTCGGGGACTACATCTGGTTCGTCGACGCCGATGACGAGCTGCCGCCGCAGGCCGTCGCCACGGTGCTCGACCAACTGTCACAGACCACCGTCGATGTGTTGATCGTCGACCACGCGGCGGTCTTCTCCGCCGCGTCGGTTCGCCGGCGCACGGTCGACATCGTCGGTCCGATCGATGGCCCGACGACCTTCGCACGGTGCCCCAAGCTGGCCCGGGTCGGTGGCTCTGCGTGCACGAAGATCTTCCGTCGTACCCTGCTCGACCGCACGAGCATCCGGTTCCCTCCCGGCACGTACGAGGACGCCTACTTCAGTCGGGCATTGCTCATGGCGGCCGAGAGCATCGGCGTCCTCGACGAGGTTTGCTACCGGTACCTGCAACACCCCCAGGGCACGGTCACCACGACCCGCTCGTCCGCGCACTTCGACGTCTTCGAGCAGTACGAGCGCCTCTTCCGGCGGATCGAGGACGCGCAGGGAGCGCTCGACGCGGTACGTCCCGAGCTGTTCCGCGTGATGATCGACCACTACCTGACGATCTTCGGAAACCGGTCCCGTCTGCCCGACGATTCGCGCCTGCAGTTCTTCCGCCAGATGGCGGCGGACTACGTTCGATGGCTGCCCGCCGGCGGCTACCCGAAGCCGGGCGCCGTCGGACGGGTCAAGCACAGGCTTGTGCGTTACGGCGCCTACGCGCCGTTCGCGGCGCTCCGCTGGGCGTACCGGCTCCTGCCGCGTCGCAGCCCCTATCGGCGCGGCCGGTAGGGTGCGCGCGTGTCGGGAACGCGCTCAGGCGAGATGACGGCGATGGCGCAGGTCCGCGCGACCGCCAAGGCGCGCGACGCGTGGTGGACCGTGCTGCTCGTCGACCCGCTCGCGCTGCGGCTCGTCCAGTGGTCCGCCCAGCGTCGGTGGGTCACCCCGAACCGCCTGACCGTCGCCGCGTTCGTGCTCACCCTCGCCGCGGCGACGGCCTTCGCGCAGGGCACGCGATGGTGGCTGGTCGCCGGTGCCCTCGCCTACCACGTGGGCTTCGTGCTCGACTGCTCGGACGGCAAACTCGCGCGGCTGCGGGGCACCTCCTCGATCATCGGCCAGTGGTTGGACTTCATGCTCGACCGGCTCGGTGTCACCATCTGCGCCGTCGCGCTCTTCGCCGCGCAGTACGGACGCACGCACCGGGCCGTGGCCCTCGTCGTTGGCACTGTAGTGATCTTCCTTAATCTGTTCCACCAGATCAACGGCCAGGTCATCGAGGGCGCGCTGCGCCAGGCCCAGCCGACGCCGGAGCGCGAGGCAACGGCCGCTACCGCCGGCGCGTCAGAGGCAACCGGTGCCGTGGGCAGGTTGCGTATCGTGCTCGCACGCCATCGGATCCGGGCCGATGTGTTCAGCGCCATCGAGTTCCAGATGGCGATCTTCGTCGTCGGGCCGCTGCTTGGCCTCGTGGTCCCGGTCGCCGCCGCAGCCTGCCCACTGCTCCTGCTCTTCGACCTGGCCCTCGTCGCGAAGTTCATTCGGGCGGCACGCTCGCCGAGCCGGATCGACACGGCCTGAGGGCGGGGCGCCAAGCCAACGACCAGCGGATCAGGACTTGGCCTTCGGCTGGGTGAACTCGCGGTACGCCTCGACGACCTCCTCGGTCGGCCCATCCATGCGGATAAGCCCCGACTCCAGCCAGATAGTGCGCTCGCACGACTCCTGGATACTGGACAGGTCGTGGCTGACGAGGAACACCGTGCCCGCCGTAGCGCGTAGCTCCTGCACACGCTCGGCGCTGCGCCGACGGAACGCCGCGTCGCCGGTCGCGAGTGCCTCGTCGATGAGCAGGATGTCGTGGTTCTTGGCGGCCGCGATGGCGAACCGTAGCCGAGCGGCCATTCCAGACGAATACGTCTTCATCGGCAGCGAGGCGAAATCGCCCCGGTCGTTGACGCCGGAGAAGTCGATGATCTCCTGGACCCGCCCCTTCACCTCGGAGCGCGGCATGCCCATCGCGAGGCAGCCGAGCACCACGTTGCGCTCGCCGGACAGGTCGTTGAGCAGGGCCGCATTGACGCCCAGCAGGGACGGCTGGTGCTTCGTGTAGACGGATCCCGACTCCGGTGGCAGCAGGCCGGCGATGGCCCGCAACAGCGTCGACTTGCCGGAGCCGTTCGTGCCCACCAAGCCGATCGCGTCGCCCTCATAGGCGACCAGGGTTACACCCTTGACCGCGTGCACCCTCCGCATCGTCGGCGAGCGCGAGCCCCGTAATGCCCGGCGTAGAGCCGACACCGGGCTCGATCCGGCACCGCTGTTCACCCGGTAGACGACATGAACGTCGTCCACGACGACTGTCGGGATTCGGCTGTACGTGCCGCTGCCGACCGGGCTAGCCGTGTGAGTGAGTTCAGCCACGGCCGTAGTCCGGCTCGCCGAACCAGAAGTACACGGAGCCCGCGACAAGCGAGATCACGGCCCATGCGCCGCCCATGATCCACAAGTGCTGGGGAGTGGAGATCATGGGAGGTGATGCAAGCAGCGAGTAGCGAGCGAGCGCGATGTAGATCAGCAACGGGTTGGCCTCAGCGAGCTTGGACGCGAGTGGTGGCAAATGCTCCGCGAACACCGTCACGCTGTAGATCACGCCTGACGCGTACATCCAGGTACGGCTGATGTACGGGACCAACTGCCGCACGTCCGGGACCTGCACTCCGATCCGGGCGACCAGAAGCCCCAACCCGACGTTGAACAGCGATTGCAGCACCAATGTTGGTACCAAGAACACCCAATTGAAAGTAACCGGATCGCCACTTAGCACCACGATCCCGGCCAGCACGCCCATCGATACCAGGAGGTTCTGGACCTGCGTCACGGCCACAGCGATCGGTAGCGCCGCGCGCGGAAACATCAGGGCCCGCACCAGACCAAGCTGGCCGGTCACAGAGGCTGCCCCGTTGGTGAGTACCGACTGGGTGAAGTTGAAGATAAAGACACCAACGCACAGGTACCCGATGAAGTTGTCGACACCACGCTGCGTGTTCAGGATTAGGCCGAAGATCAGGTAATAGATCCCCACGTTGACGATGGGCGTGAGGACCTGCCAAATTTGCCCGAGCCGCGCGCTGCTGAATTGAGCGACCAACTGACCGCTCGAGTAAGCGGCGATGAATCCTCGGTAGCGCCAGACCTGTCGGAGGTAACCGAAGAAGCCTGGTCGCTTACCGGCGGGTCGTAGCCCGTGCCGGGTTGCGAGTTGGACTAACGGCGAGGCCGGGAGCGCGGCGTTCTGCTCCGTCCTGGTCGCAACGCTCGACGGGGCCCCGAGTTCGATCGCCGCCTTCGACAGGACCACGGTGTCGGCATCCGGCACCCGCGGCGCAACGGGGAACAGATCATCGTCCCTTCGGCGGTGGCGTGCTGGCGTCGCCTCCCCACCCCGAGCCACTGCGACCTCCTCGCCCGCCGCGAACTCCCGCTGCGTCACGGTTTGCAAAACCCTAACAGCGCCGCGCGACCAGGCCAAAGCCAGCAGGGGTAGCCTCTGGCACCATGAATCAGCCCACCGGTTCCGGGGACCGGGGCCGTGGTAGCCACGGGAGCGCCGACCGTGGCAGACTGATCGACCGGATGTCGCGCGACGACGGAATGGGCCGCGGTTTGACCAGCAATCAACGACAAGGCGACGACGGCCCACGTGCGACCGGGACGGCCAGCACTGCCCGCAGGGCGATCATCACGGGTGTGACGGGCCAGGACGGGTCCTACCTGGCGGAGTTGCTGCTCGCCAAGGGCTACGAGGTGCACGGCATCGTACGACGCGCGTCGATGTTTAACACCCACCGCCTCGACGCGGTCTACCAGGACCCGCACGAGAGCCACCGTCGCCTGTTCCTCCACTACGGCGACATCACCGACGCCAGCCGACTCGTCAACCTCGTCCGCGACATCCAGCCGGACGAGGTCTACAACCTCGCCGCACAGAGCCACGTCAAGGTCAGCTTCGAGGTTCCCGAGTACACCGGCGACGCGACCGGCCTGGGCGTGATCCGCCTGCTCGACGCGGTCCACGCCTCGGGCGTGCCGACCCGGTTCTACCAGGCGTCGACCTCCGAGCTGTACGGCATCACACCACCACCGCAGGACGAGAACAGCCCCTTCCACCCCCGCAGTCCGTACGGCGCGGCGAAGCTCTACGCTTACTGGATCACGGTGAACTACCGCGAGGCGTACGGCATGCACGCCTCCAACGGCATCCTGTTCAACCACGAGTCGGAGCGTCGCGGCGAGACCTTCGTCACGCGCAAGATCACCCGCGCGGTCGCCCGGATCCGGGCCGGCCTGCAGGAGACCCTCTACCTGGGAAACCTCGACGCCGTGCGGGACTGGGGCTACGCCCCCGAGTACGTCGAGGCGGCCTGGCTCATGCTGCAGCACGACAAGCCCGACGACTACGTCATCGCGACAGGTGTCCCCGCGACCGTCCGCGACTTCGTCACGGCCGCCTTCGAGCACGCTGGGCTGGACTGGAACACGTACGTGCGCATCGACACGAAGTACGAACGCCCCGCCGAGGTTCCCGCACTGGTCGGCGTGGCGACCAAGGCCGAGCGGAAGCTGGGCTGGCGACCGAAGACAACCTGGCGTGAGTTGGCCCACCTGATGGTCGACGCCGACATCGCGCTGCTCGAGGACGAGCTCGCCGGCCGTACCGTCCGGATCGACCGGTAGGCCGCGCCCATGCCGACGCCGTTCCACCACCCGGTCCCCCGCGACGCCACCGTCTATGTGGCCGGCCACGGCGGGCTGGTCGGCTCGGCGATCTGGCGTCACCTGACCGAACAGGGCTTCACGAACCTGGTCGGGCGGCGGTCGGCGGAGCTGGACCTGCGCGACCCGGTGGCGACCCGGGACTTCTTCGCTCAGTACCGCCCCGCCTACGTCATCGACGCCGCGGCCCGGGTCGGCGGCATTCTCGCCAACAACAGCACGCCGGCGGACTTCATCTCCGAGAACCTCCGGATCCAGACCAACCTCATCGATGCGGCGCACGAGTTCGGCGTGGCGCGGCTGCTGTTCCTGGGGTCGAGTTGCATCTATCCGAAGCTGGCCGCCCAGCCGATCCGCGAGGACTCCTTGCTGACCGGCCCGCTCGAGCCGACCAACCAGGCGTACGCGATCGCCAAGATCGCCGGAATCGCCCACGTGCAGGCCATGCGCCGCCAGCACGGCCGCTCGTTCATCTCGGCCATGCCGACGAACCTCTACGGTCCGGGTGACAACTTCGACCCGACCACCTCCCACGTGCTGCCCGCGACGATCCGCCGCCTGCACACCGCAGTGGCGCAGGGAGCGCGTTCGGTCACTGTCTGGGGCACCGGGACGCCACGGCGGGAGTTCCTCTACGTCGACGACCTCGCTGCCGCCTGCCTGGCGCTGCTCGAGCGCTACGACGACGACGCGCCGATCAACGTGGGCACGGGCGAGGACATGACGATCCGCGACCTGGTCACGCTGGTCGCCGCCGTCGTCGGCTACACCGGTGAGGTGAGCTTCGATACCTCGAAGCCGGACGGCACGCCGCGCAAGGTGCTCGATGTGTCGCGGATCCATGCCCTGGGCTGGCGGGCCGCGACCTCGCTGCGGGCCGGGATCGAGCAGACGGTCCAGTGGTATGAGACGTCGTTGACCATGGCGGGAGTGGCGCGATGAGCGACGGCGGCAGCTACCGGTGCTGTGGGGTCCGGATCGACGGTGTCGGACCCGAGAAGGCCGTCAGGGCGCTGCTCGAGTCGCGCCATGGCCTGCCGCGCGGCGCGCATCTGTGCAACTCCTACACGCTCGCACTCGCCCTACGCGACCCGGTCTACTGTGCCGAGCTCAACGCCGGCCACCTGAACTTCGCCGATGGTCACTACGTCGCGATGGTGGGCCGGTGGCGGGGACAGAAGGACCTCACCCGGCGCGTCTACGGCCCGGACCTCATGCTCGCCACCATCGACCGCGGCCGCGAGCACGCGCTGCGCCACTACCTCTACGGGGCCACGCCGGAGACGGTGGCCCGGCTCGCCGAGTCGCTGCGGGCCCGCTACCCCGGCGTCGAGATCGTCGGCGTCGAGGCTCCGCCCTTCCGCGAGCTGGAGCCTACGGAGGAGGCCGATCTCGTGCGGCGGGTCGACGACGCGCGCCCGGACATCCTCTGGGTCGGCATCGGCACGCCGCGCCAGGACCGGTTCGTGGCCCGGTACGTCCCGGCGCTGGCCTGCACGGTCGTTCCCGTCGGCGCCGCCTTCGACTTCCACTCCGGCACCAAGCGCACGGCGCCCCGGCTCGTGCAGCGCCTCGGCTTCGAATGGCTGTTCCGCCTCGCCCAGGAACCACGCCGGCTCTGGCGTCGCTACCTGGTCGGCATCCCCACGTTCCTCTTCGGCGTGCTCACCGATCTGCGCCGACCCGTCCCGCCACGTCCCGCGGTACCGGCGATGCCCGCGGCCGCGGTGCCGGCGACATCACCCGGGCCCGGGCTCCCGACGCAGGCCATGCCCTCGGCCAACGGCTACGGCGCCACCGCCCCGAGGCCTCGCGGCGTCGCGGACGTCGAGCCCCGACGGCTCGGCAACGGCACCGACGACCAGCCGCCGACCGTCGCGCCGGTGAGCGACAAGCCGTAAGCAGATAACGTTTCGTTTCCCAGTAGTTCACTGCACGTTCAGCCAGCGGACAGGTTGGACGTACCCTCTGCGCATGCAGAGCACGGCCACGCCAGCCCGGCCCACGGCAGCGTCGTTCCTGGCCCAGAACCGCGGCGGCGGTTGGTACAGCGAAACGATCAGCCAGCGCGCCGGAGCGGTGCTCGCCCTGGTGAGCCATCGACTGGGCCTCGCGCCAGCGGTGCTGACGATCATCGGCGTGGTGTTCGGGGTCGGCACCTCGGCGGGGCTCGCCGCGCTCGCCTCGCAGACCACGACCGGCGCCGCGGCGGCCGTTGGGGTGGGCCTCGCGGCCGGCCTGGGCTGGCAGATCGCGTACGCCTTCGACTGCGCCGACGGGCAACTGGCCCGGGTGACCGGGCGTACCAGCGCCACCGGCGCCCGGCTGGACATCCTCTGCGACGTGGCGACCCAGGTCTCGGTCGTGGCGGCCCTGACGGCGGTCGTCGCCGCGCACACGCCCGGTGCCCCGGCCTGGCTCTACGCGATGTTCGCCGGCACGTGGATGGTGAACCTGGTGACCTCCGTCCTGGCGAGCCAGGGCGCGGCGCAGGCGAGCCTGATCTCGCGGACGTCGACCGCCGTACGGCTGGTCAAGCTCAGCCGCGACTACGGGGCCGTGATCGGTCTCTGTGCCCTGGTCGTGGCGTTCCTGCCGAACTGGGCGGTATTCCTCCTCGTGGCGCTCACGGTGCTCAATGGCCTCTTCCTGCTCGCGAGCATCGCTCAGGCCACCCGCCGGTCACTCATCGGTCCCCGGTGACCGGCCTGGGGTGATGGCCGCCTCTTCACATACACCTCCAAGCTGGTAACATCTGCCCGGCCGCACGCCCTAATGGTTGACGTCTGCCCGCCGATGGTTGGGACGACGACGTGCCCGACGGAGCTAACTCTGATGACGACCGACGTCGCCCCTGTGTGGCCCATCCGATGCCGGCGCCCCGCCAGGGTCCTCGGCGGTGTCGTGCTGCGATAGATGTCGATGCGAAAGATCCTCGGCAGCATTGCCCCGCGGCGCGCACGCCAGTTGGCACGGCGGGCATTCGACAGGCGGCATGACGCCGGCCAGGCCGCGCTGCATGCCGGCGCGGTACTCGTGCCGTTGGCCGCCGCCGTCGTCGGGGCCGTATTCCAGCTCTGGGTCGCCGTGGCGATCGTTGTCGCCGCCACGCTTGTCGCCGCCGCGATCGAGATCCGTCGGCTGGTCCGCGCTCGGCGATTGCGACGCCGTGCCATCGGCGCGCTCGCAGAAGCCGGTCGAAGCGAAGCCGGCGGTCTGGAGCCGGAGTTGGTTCCATACGCCGCCCGAGCGCTGCTCGACCGGGGCAACGTTCTGGACGCATATGCACTGCTCGCCCGACATGACGCCCTGTCCATCACCGACCTGCCGACGCGGCTGCGGCTGCGGGATGGCCTGCACGCTCGCGGCTACCTGCGCGCCGCGCTCGGCATCGCTCGGGCCTGCGTCGCTGGCTATACAGGTTGGTTATACCGCGCACGCCTGCGCGAGCTTGAGGGCCAGTGGAGAGTTCTCTCAGGCGAGGCCGATCAAACGATCCCGGTTGTTCGGCCAACAGGCTTTTCCCCCATCGCCGGCCGCGTGCTGCACATCGTGGCGACAAGTCTGCCGCAGACTCAGTCCGGCTACACAATCCGCAGCCACTACATCACCTCCGCACAAGTGGCCGCCGGCCTAGACGTCCACGTTGTCACTCACGCCGGCTACGACGCCCGACGCCGGGCCATTGCGACAACAATCGAGGGAGTTACTTACCATCACCCGCCGGGGCCGAAACGCCATGTGTTGCCCCTTGATCGCTGGCTAGCGCACAACATTGCAGCCGTGGCCGACGTCGTTTCCGAGGTTCGGCCAGCAGTGTTGCACGCCGCCTCTGACTACGTTAATGCCCTCACGGCACGAACGGTGGGCCACACCTTCGGCCTGCCTGTTGTCTACGAGACGCGTGGCTTCTGGGAAGAGACCTGGCTGTCACGGCAGGCAGAGGTGTATGGCTGGGACCTCGACCGCCTAGCGGTCACCCATGGCCTGCCCGACGTCTATCTCCTTCGCCGCGAGATCGAGGACCGGTGCCGGCGGGAGGCTGAGCGTGTTGTCACCCTCGCCGACGTCATGGCCGACCGCATCGAGGCGGGTGGGGTTGATCGCGACAAGATCTGGGTAATACCGAACGCGGTCGACGTTGACGCGTTTCCCGTCCAGCAACGCAATGACCAAGTCGCAGTCCGACTCGGGATTGGCGCGGGCAAGACCGTCATCGGTTACATATCCTCACTCACGGAATACGAGGGCGTTGATACACTGATCGACGCCTATTCCAAAGTCCGCGCCACGGGGCACGACCAATTGGCACTGCTCATCGTCGGCGACGGCATGGAGCTCGAGCGGCTCACTCGGCGGGCAGGCGAGCTGCGACTACCGGACGTCGTCTTTACCGGCCGGGTCGCGCACGAGGAGATCCTCGACTACTACAGTGTCATCGACATCTTCGTCGTCCCACGAAAGCCCGTCGAGGTCTGCCACCTGGTCACCCCACTCAAGCCTTTCGAGGCATTCGCCACAGGCAGAACCGTGGTAATGTCAGACGTGCGTGCGCTGGCCGAGATCGCGGTGGAGAGCCAAGCGGCAGAACTGTTCACGGCCGGAAGTGTGGACTCGCTCGCGACTACCCTCGTTTCACTGATCGGAGACGATGCACGGAGAATGGGTCTTGCGGCTGCCGGCGCGGCCTGGGTGCGGAGCAACCGGACGTGGTCGGCGAACGCCAAGGCGTACATGAGCCTATACGGCGAGCTCGGGGTGCTGGGTCGCGTGCCGACCCAGCGGCCCCGATCGGAATAGGGCAGACTCAGGTCCATGTCAGTCGTCTTTGTTGACCGCCCAACCGTCGAGGGCAGCCTCGTCTACCTAACCTGGACGTCGTCGCAGCCCCTGGAAAAGGTACGGGGTTCGAAGTTCTACCTGGAGTACGTTGGCGTTCCAGTCGATGGCTTGCCCAGCTGGGTGCACCAGAGCAGCGCGATCGCGCTCCTTGTCGCTCGCCTAGAGGAGATGCCGGGACAACACCTACTTGTCGTAGATGGGCCCGTGCCGCGGTGGGTGGTCACTCTGTGGGGCGGCTACCACGGCGCCAAGAACGTCAGTATCGTCGCGGAGCAGTTCGACGATGATGACGTGGCCGAGCCCTCGATGCAGCCCGCGGCCAACCCGCACTTCGGGCTCCTTTTTGGCGGCGGTAAGGATTCGCTTTTTGCCCTCGACCTCATCCGAGAGGCTTTCCCACGTGCCAGGGTCAGCCTCATTTCATACACGATCCCAGCAGCCCACGTAAAGATGACGGACCTGGAACGACGGCGCGAGGGACTCGCGGTGAGCGGCGCCGCCGAGCGGTATGGAGCCGGTATCATCAGAGTCCGCACTGACGCACGCTCTGTGTTCGATCAGTTCTTCTTCCACACCGAGCTCTACACCGCAACTATGTTGCCGCTGCTCTACCTCACCGACCTATCTGCGCTCACTTTCAGCTACGAGTACTGCCACTACTGGACCCGTTACGCGGACGGCACCCCGTCACTAAACTTTCGCAAGTCCCGCCCAGAGCACTGCGCTGCCATCTCGACCGCATACTCGAGGGCTCTTGGACGTAGACTCGACTTGTTCAACGCGAACGCGTTCATGAGCGAGTTGTCTAGCTTCCTTTACCTGGCTCGGAAACGGCCAACGTTCGCCAGCGAAGTCATGATGTGCGAGGCCGTCGCCGATCCGAACGTCAAGTGGTGCAGAAACTGCACCAAGTGTATGGAGTACTCCCTTTTCAGCACGTTGGCGGATCCCAGCAACACCGAGCTACCTGCCTCTGAGTTTCTCGCCGACAGCCCTTGGGCGCGCAAGGTCCTGCCAAAGGTGCAGGAGCGTCTCTCCGAATCGCCGGGGGACCCGTCCCGACACTGGTTTCCCGCGCTTACGTTCGCTGGACACATCGATAGCTTTGCCCACGTTATCGATGAACTCGCGTCAACCGATGGGGCAGGGATCCGGGGCGCCGCGCTGGACAACCTGCGGCTCCTCGCTGACGCATATGCTCGCCCCGGACTCGATGCCGAAAAGGCCGCGTACGAGAACGTGCTGCGCCGAACCTGGCCGGCCGAACTCCAAGAGGCAGTGCTGGCGGTCGTCCGGTCGCGCATCGAGGTGATTCCAACTGCCCCGCTCGAAAAGATGTGGGGAAACTCTTCGGTCGGCTTTGACGACGGCCATGACGAGATTCCCACGACATATAGCCCCCCAGTTGAAGTGGGCTCGTTCGCGGGGGATCTGGTCGCACTGGGCGGCCGATTCGAGGACCCGCGCGTTGTGCGCAGCCATTCGAGCCATGAACTTAAGGTAGCCCCGCTGGGTGCGATGGACCGCGACGCCTTGCGGGTTGCGCGCAGCTCGCGGTGGGTCGACGTCCACAGCGCTGTCGGCGCCCCGCGAAGAGGAGACGGCTTCGCTATCGTCGGCCGATTCAGTAAGCCAGACGGGATGACGGCAGCGGAGTGCTGCGTGCGGGTTGCCAGTCCGTACTCCGGCTCCGCAACCGGTTGGCTGGCGCTTCGAGTCGCGGTTGCTGGACGCACCGTACTCGATGTCGATCTTGTAGAGTTCGGCGGCTCATTCATCCTCACCGCCCCGACTACCGACGACTCAGTCGACGTGCGGGTCGACGTGGTCGCGCTAAAGGATTGCAATGACTGGGGGTGGGGCGGCGCGATGCGAACCTGCGTCGAGGTACTCGGGTGGCAGTCTGTCAAGGCAACGAACTTGCCTGGGCCGCGGTTGACCTATCCCGGGAACACGGTTGACGCCGATCCGGAGCCTCAGCCCCCTCACTTGGAAGAAACGCTAGCAGCACGCGTGCACTGGGCATCTCAGGGTCGCGAGGACTTTTATGACACGGGACAGCATTGGCGCACATACATGGCCGAACGTGTGCGAGCATATCGGCCAAGGTCGGTGCTCGAATTTGGCTGCAACGCGGGACGAAACCTCGTCGAGGTCCGGCGGCTCCTGCCTGCGGCGAAGGTTATTGGCATCGACATCAACGCGGAGGCCGTAGCTCACGGGCACGAGAAGTATGGCCTTGACCTCCGAGTCGGGGGCGAGGAGCTGCTAACAAAGCACGACGAGCGCGCCATCGACGTTCTCTTTACGGTCTCCGTTCTGGACCACCTGCCCCACGCTGAGGAGGTCCTGCGCGAGATCACGAGGATCGCGGGCACAGCCGTCATTCTGCTCGAGCCCTTCACGGGGCAGTCGCGCCGCGTCGATGTCGCCACGGACGCGCCGGCTCTGACCACCGTGCTCTACACCTACGCGTGGGACTACCCGGAGATGTGCAACCGCGTTGCACCGGACTGGCACTGGACCTGGACACCCTACCCGCTCTCGGGCGAGAACCTGGGCCCCAACTACTGGCTTATCGAAGGAACGCGCTCTGTGCGGCGAGAGTAGAGCATCTGCGTTCCCTACAGGAATGCATGGCTCACTGAGGTACCAAAGGAGATGACTCGCGTGTTGGCCAAGTGTTGCAGCCGATGCGGCCTGTACGTATGCGCGGTCTCCAACCCTGTTCGCCTGTATACGTAGTTGAATCTATCTGTGCTGTAAGTGCGAAGGCCCTGCTGAGCGCAGTCCCTAAGGAACTGGGTGTCCTCGCCGACGCCCCGGTCGGCAAACCGGATCGTCTTGAACACCTCGCGCCTTGCTAGCAGCGTGCCGCCGCCGACTAGCTCGGTGTAGCAGTGCTCCTTACCGGGGAAGATTACGCCAAGACATGGGACGTCCTCCATGAGGATGAATCGCGACCACTTTCCGACAACATCGGCCTCGCAGTAGTCGAACGCCCTCATCTGATCGGCGAGGTAATTCGGACCGTAGAAGTCGTCGTCATCCATCTTGGCGATGAAATCGCCGTCCGCTGCGATCACGAGCTCGTTGAGAACACGCCCCAAGGACCAGTCCGCCGGCTGCCGCACAGTCTTGATGTTGCTGAGACCTGACAGTCGCGCCTCGGAAAGGATACCCTCGTCGTCGTCATCGATGCCATGCAGCCCGATCACCAACTCGACGTCGTCGTAAGTCTGCGCAGCCACGGTCGCCAAGAGGCGTCGGAACGAGCCGCTCCGATTGGTTGGAGCGACAATCGAGACGCGGCGCCGACGCATGGCCGCGGGCAGACCAAGTGCAGCTGCTAGCCCATCGACACGATCCGAGTAGGTGTTGCCGGCCATGACGGCGCGCAGCCCAAGCACCGCCTGACGGTCACGGAGTTCCTGGCTCGCCAGCAACGCACGTACCTGAAGTCGAGACGTCTCCGCGTCTGAGCACTCGGCCACGACTCCCGGGCCTAACATGGCCGCCATCCCGGGTGATGGCCCGCTGACCACCGGTGTCCCACACGCAAGCAGTTCGAGAACCCGTCGCGAGAACATCGTGCGCGAGTCCACGACAGAGTTAACGTTCAAGAATACCTTATAGCGCCGGTACGCGGTAAGCATTCGGGCATAGTCGAGCGACCCCACCACGCGCTCCGCCAGGCCTTCCGGGAACCGGTACTTCGGGTCCGCCTCGAACCGCGAAAAGATGTCCAACCCCAGATCAATAGCCGGCCTGAGCAGGTCGTCCATCTGCCTTTGCCGCTCTGGATATTTACCGGAGTAATACGTGCCCGCGAACGCGACGTCCCCCGTCCGCGGCGCAAACGCGCCGATTGGGTTGTGTATCCGCGGCTGCACTCCGAAGGGCAGGACCCCTACTCGTTCGTGGCCAAGGTCCCGCCTATACCGTTCGACGCTGTTCTCGTCCACCGTGAAAACCCAGTCGAAGTGCCTAGCGGTGCGGATGAACAGGCCGTACTCAAGCGGATCTTCCTTGTTCCAGTAGACAGTGGGGATCTTTTTTGACCTGCAGTACTCGATCAGTTCAAGAACGTCCGGCTTCGGCACGACTTCCCCAGTGAAGGCGTACTTCCACTCTCCTCCGTTAGCATTCCAGGCCGACTCGACAAGGAGAAAAGCTGGGCGCTCAGCGTCAATCATGTCGCGCCACTGCAGGCGTGGCACAGGCATAACTCGAAACTCGTACCGGAAGGCAAGCTCCGAGAACTCATCGAGAATTGTAGCGACACGCATTTCCCGTCGCGGTTCGACTGCCGGGAACACGGCTGGGGGAAAATGCGGCGCCGAGGCGGTACGGGCGTCGGCCTTCGGCATCAGCGGGGGGACCTTTGCCTTAGTGCGTTGACCCGATGAACGCGTCGCGGGTTTCAACGCGATCCGTGCGGAGTTGATAACGACCGATGGCAGGAGCCAGGGTCGGCGTAGCCGACGCAACTGCCCCGCAATCCGGTTCGCCCTGCGGCTCTCGGCGACCCGTGTCCGCCACAGTGCTCGCTTCAGCTCCATTTCTTGGCGAGCGAGCGTCGACCGTAGATCTTGCTCCTTGCGCACAGCGTCAGTTCGCGTCTCCTCCAAGCAACGTTCCGCGGCGGCCCGAGCACTGCGCTCGTCCGATAGCAGTGTTTCGCTGTCTTCGTGCGCCGCTCGTGCAAGTCGCAGTTGCGACTTCAGACCGGCCGAGTCGATCGCAAGCCGATAGGCCTCATTCATAAGGTCGTCGATGATCTCGCCGTCGAGGCTGGCTCCGCGATTGCGGGCCCTGACAGTAAGACCCGGTTGCTCATCAATGAATGAAAGGAGGGCGAACTCTCGGACGACATCCGAGAGGATACGTTGCCGCTCCGCGTCGGGGACTGAACTCGACGTGTCAAGACGGATGTGGATCTCACCACCCCTTCTAACCACCCGTCCCACCTCCGAAAGCAACCGCTTCCGGTCTGACTCTGCGACTAGTTGATCACCGATCACTGCACGGTCGAAGATCCCGTCTGCGAAGGGAAGCACGACCAGGTCAGAGCCGATGTAGTGCGCCCGCACAGGCGATGGTAGGGAAGAGAGGTCGAGCGTGCGCAGGCCGTGCCCGCTGGGCTCAGGCTCCGGCCGCACCAGATCGACACTGCGATCAGAAGTCGCGCCCGATGGCATCCAGTCTCCCTAGGGGTGGTCGGCCGGATCGTCGCCGCCATGACAATAGATGACCTCATCCAAGAGGCTGCCAGGATCGACAGGTTAACAGTGGGTCGCCGCGGGCGACAACCCCGCCCGTCACGCTTCCGGCGCCCGCTTGGTCACCGCAGACTGTGCATGCCGGTTGCCGAGGACCAGGTCTCGCCAGCGGCGGCGCTGGCCCTGCGGTACCAGCCAGACCTGAAGGAACGTGACGTAGTCGAGCAGGCCCGGACGACCGCGGCGGTGCGCCTCGCCCAGCAGGGTGGCGAAGGCCCGCGGGCTGTGCGTGGGCGCCGCCATGGCGGAGATCGCGCTCATGATCAGGGCGGCGTAGGCGCGGGGGGTGAACAGGTCGCGGTTGGCCCGGATCCAGGCCAACTGCTCCGGCCAGGGCGAGTCGAAGCTGACCCGCGGCCGGTTCTCGTCGGCGTACCAGATGACCAATGGCTCGCCCGCCATGGCCACGCCGGTCCCCGGTTCCCGCAGCGCCCGCAGGGTCCAGTCCAGCTCCTGCAGGCGGCGCAGCCCGACGCTGAACGGAACGTGGCGCAGCAGTCCGGTCGGCGCCATGATGGTCGAGGTCTGGATGAACCCGTCCCCGTGGAACAGCCCGCGCCGTACGGTCAGGTACTCGCTGATCGGTTCGCCCGGCCCGGGCACCCGGCGGGGCACCACGAACCGCGCCCGCGGCGTGCGGTGCACCAGGCGGGAGACGACGATCGGCTGCTCATAGGGCGAGCGCTCGGCGAGGTCGAGCTGGGTGGCGAGCTTGGTCGGCAGCCACTCGTCGTCGTCGTCGAGCAGCGCGGTCCACGCGGCCCGCGCCTCGCCGGCGCCGACATTGCGCGCGTTGGGGGCGCCGTGGTTCTCCGGCAGCTCGATGATCCGCAGTCGGTTATCATCGATCAGTTTCAGTGCATCGCCGCTCACGCCGTCCGGGCCGTCGATGACGACGATCACTTCGATGTTCTCGATGGTCTGTGCCAGCGCGCTGCGGACGGCACGCGTCACCAGCTCTGGGCGGCCGCGGGTCGGGATGACCACGCTGACGTCAGGCTGGGTCGGCACAACACTCCCACGCTCTCCAGGGGGTGGTAACCAACGGATGCTAGCGTCGGGCCGTGTCCGGTCCCGATGTCCAGCAAGTGAAGTTTGGGCGTCCGATCGGCGCGGTGTCCCGGGTTTTCCGCAACGACTGGTCGCCCGTCGCGGTACCCGACCTGGACGGCTGGCGACCCACGTCGACGGTCAGCGTCGTCATGCCCGCCTACCAGGATCAGGCGACCGTCGACCTCGCGCTGGCGGCGCTGAGCGGGCAGAGCTACCCGTCCGAGCTGTTCGACGTGGTCGTGGTCGACGACGGCTCCGACCCGCCCCTGCGCCTGCCCGGGATCCGGCCCGAGGCCACGAGGTTGCTGCGCGTCGAGCAGGGGTGGGGCAAGGCGAACGCGGTACGGCTCGGGGTCTCGCACAGCTCCGGAGAGATCCTGCACCTGCTCGACTCGGACATGCTCGTCCATCCCGGGCACGTGGCGGCGCTGGCGCGCTGGCACCACGTGCTGCCGTACGCGGTCAGCCTGGGCTACAAGCGGTTCGTGGACCCCGCGGCGTACGGGCCGCTCCCGACCCCCGAGGAGGTCGCCGCGGCCTGGGCCAAGGGTGGGGCCGCCGAGCTCTTCGGCGCGCACCCTGGCGAGCCGCACGGCTATCAGGAGCGCCACATCGCGCAGACCGACCAGCTCCGCAGCGCCGACCACCTCGCGTTCCGGGTCTTCGTCGGCGCGACCGTCGGGCTACGCCGGGAGCTCTACGACGCCGCCGGCGGCATGGACGCGGCGCTGCGGTTCGGCAACGACACCGAGTTCGGCTACCGGCTCGCCCAGGCGGGGGCGGTCTTCATCCCGGAGCCCGCCGCCCGCGCCTGGCATCTCGGACCGACCCATGTGATGCGGGCCAAGGACGAGATCGCCCGGTACCGGCTCGCGTTCCTCGCCGACCGCGTGCCGATCCCCCGGACCTGGCGCAAGGCCGGCGGCACGGCCTGGACGGTGCCCCTGGTCGAGGTCGTGATGCCGGCGCAGGGGCAGCCGCTGGAACGTGTGCGGGCAGCGGTCGACTCGGTGCTGCGGGGGCAGGAGGGCGATCTTCGCCTCACCCTGGTCGGCCCGTGGGACCGGCTCAACCCCGGACGCGTACCGGCCCTGACCGACCCGCAGCTCGACCTGCGCCTGATCGCCGCCAGCTACCGGGGCGAGCCGAGGGTGAGGTTCGCCACCGAGGCGCCCGACTCGGCGTTCCCGTCGCCGTACCTGCTCGAGCTGCCGGCCCCGTACGGTCTCGCGCCCGGCGCGCTGCGCACCCTCATCGACCTCGCCGACCGTCACCAGGCCGGGGTCGTCCGGGTCGGCGCCCGGACCGGGCACGACATCTTGCTCTGGCGCACGGCGGCGCTGAGCCGGGCACGATGGCTCCGTACCGACGATGAGCCGCTCCTCGACCTGGTGACGGCCGTGCACGGGCGTAGGGACGCGACCGCGGAGCAGGTCGGCATCATCGACCTGGGCCAACTCGGGCCCGAGGAGCTCGCCGCCGGCATCCCGAGCGTGCCCGGTGGCCGCCGGGGCCGGCTCGTGCCCTCGACGGTGGAGGTCGAAGGCGTGCGCTCGTTGGCCCGGGCCGCCGTGGTGGTCGCCTGGCTCGGCGGGCGGCGGGTGGCGGCGCGGGTGCGCGCGGCCCGTCGCAGATTCACCGCTCGCGATTGATTGTGGCGCTCGCACCCGCGCTGTCCCGCGACCGCCACCCCCTAGCTATGCGGCCGGCCCCGTGGCACACTGACCAACCGTCAGGTGAACACGAGGCGAGGCCCAGGTGACGAACACACAAACGCAGAGCGTAGACGCGCCGTGATCGGCATCGTCCTCGCCGCGGGCTTCGGCCGCAGACTGCTGCCCGACACCCTCAGCCTGCCCAAGACGCTGCTGCCGGTCGCCGACGACCGGACCATCCTCGACGTGGTACTGCACAACCTGCGGCTCGTCGACCTCGACGAGGTGGTGCTCGTGGTGGGCCACCAGGCCGACGCATTGCGCCAGCGCGTACCGGACCTGCAGGAGCGGCACGACCTACGGCTGCGCCTGGTCGACAACGACCGCGTGGAGTGGAACAACGCCTACTCGCTCTGGCTGGCCCGGGAGTACTTCGCGCAGGGTGCGCTGCTTGTCAACGGGGACACCGTGCATCCGGTGGCCGTCGAGCACGCGCTGCTCCGGCCGGGAGCGGGCACCGGTGTACGGATCGCGGTGGACAGCGTCAAGACGCTCACCGACGAGGCGATGAAGGTCCTCCTCGACGACGAGGACCGCGTACTGCGGATCACCAAGAAGATGCCGGTCGGCGACGCCCACGGCGAGTACATCGGCGCGGCGCTGATCGAGCCCGATGCCGCCACGGAACTGGCGCTGTGCCTGGAGAAGACCTGGCAGGGCGACCCGGGCCTGTACTACGAGGACGGGCTGCAGCTGCTCGCCGACCGCACCGGCGCCGTGGGCGGGACGCACATCGGGCGCTTGGACTGGGTCGAGGTCGACGACCACGCCGACCTGTCGCGGGCCCGGGAGATCGCATGCCGCTACTAGCCCGGACCGTACAGGTTCCGCTGACCATCCAGGTGCGCGCCGGCGCGCTGCGCGCACTGCCCGAGGTGCTCACCGACAGCCGCATCTCGGCCGGCGGCGAGGTCGCCGTGGTCGTCGGGGCCGGCCTGGGCGAGGAGGTCGCCGACATCCTGCGCCCGCTGCTGCGCCGCGCCCAGCTCTTCACGGTGGTGGGCGGCACCGTCGAGGCGGCCGAGGAGCTCGGGGAGAAGCTGCACTCCGCCGGCTTCGACGCCGTGGTCGCGGTCGGTGGCGGCCGGACCATCGACACAGTCAAGTACGCCGCCACCCGGCATGGGTTGCCGATGGTGACCGTGGCGACGAGCCTCGCCCACGACGGCATCGCCTCCCCCGTCGCAGTGCTGGAGCGCGCCGGCGCCACGATCTCCTACGGCGCGGCAGCACCGTACGCGGTCCTCGTCGACCTCGACTACGTCCGGCGCGGCCCGGGCTCACGCTCGGGCGTCGGCGACGCGCTGTCCAATCTCTGCGCCACCGCGGACTGGGAGCTGGCGCACGCCGCGCGCGGTGAGCCCATCGACGGCCTGGCGCTGGCGCTGTCGCGGACCCCGGCCGAGGCCGTGCTCAACCACGCGGGCGGGATCGAGGACGAGGACTTCCTGGCGACCCTGGCCAACGCCCTGGTGCTCGGTGGGGTGGCCATGGCCGTGGCCGGCACCAGCCTGCCCTGCAGTGGCGGGTGCCATGAGGTGGCGCACGCGATCACGGCCACGCACCCCGGGGCCGGCAGCCATGGCGAACAGGTCGCGCTGGGCGCGCTCTACTGCACGCATCTGCGAGGCGACACTGTCCTGTTCGGACGGTTGCGCGAGGCGTTCCGGCGCCACGGGCTGCCCTGCACGCCGGCCGAGCTCGGCCTCTCCGGGGAGCAGTTCGCCGCCGCCGTGGCCGCCGCCCCGGCGACCCGGCCCGGTCGGTACACGATCCTCGAGCACGCCGCCCAGTCGCCGGCGCAGATCGCCGTGTCGGTGGCCACCTTCGTCGACGCCGCGGGGTCGTAGGCTTTCGGCCGTGACCCGGTCCCACCCAGGCTGCGCCCGCCCATGATTCCTTCCCACCCACGCTGCGCCCGCCCATGAAGGTCGTCGTCGCCCACAACCGGTACTCCGCGGCGCAGCCGTCCGGCGAGAACGCTGTGGTCGCCGCGGAGATCGACGAACTCGGACGCGCCGGCGTCGAGGTGATCCCGTTCCTGCGCAGCTCGGACGAGATCGGTGCCCTGCCGGCCGCGCAGCGCGCCGCGCTGGTGGTCTCGCCGGCCTACGCCGGGCGGGCGCAGCGTGAGCTCCGGGAGCTGCTGGACCGCGAGCGCCCCGACGCCGTACACCTGCACAACCCGTACCCGCTGTTGTCCCCCTGGGTCGTCCGCACCGCACAGGCCCGGGGCGTCCCGGTGGTGCACACGCTGCACAACTTCCGCCAGACCTGTGTCAACGGCCTGTTCCACCGCGATGGCCACGACTGCCATGACTGTGTCGGGCGGGCACTGCCGACCCCGGCCGTACGGCATGCCTGCTACCGCGGTTCCCGAGTGCAGTCGGCGGTGATGGCGACCACGCTCGCGCTGCACCGCGGCACGTGGCGCAGCCTGGACCGGGTGCTCGCGCTCACGCCCGCGATGGCCGCCTTCGCCGGGTCGCTTGGGGTGCCGCCCGAGCGGGTCGTGGTGCGCCCCAACGCCGTCCCCGATCCGGGCCCGAACACCCAGGCGGGACAGGGCTTCTTCTTCGCCGCCCGGCTCTCCGCCGAGAAGGGCGTCACCCTGCTGCTCGACGCATGGCAGCGGCACGAACCCGGCACGCTCGGCCCGCTGCGGATCGCCGGCGACGGACCGCTCGCCGAGCTCGTGCGGGCACGGGCGGCCGCCCGCGACGACATCTCCTACCTCGGCCGGCTGGCACAGCCCGAGGTCGCCACAGCGATGCGCGGTGCCGCGGTGGTGGTCGTACCGTCCACATGGGACGAGGTCTGCCCCACGGTCGCGATCGAGGCACTCGCCAACGCCCGGCCGGTCCTCGGCACGGCCCGCGGCGGCCTGCCCTGGCTCATCGGCGATGCCGGTTGGACGGCCCAGCCGACGGTCGAGGCCCTCGCCGCGGCGCTGCCGGTCGCCCACGCCGAGGCGGCGGGATTCGTGGCGCGAGCCAGGCAGGCGTACGAGGCCCGGTTCACGCCCGCCGTGGCGACCCGGACCCTGCTCGAGGTCTACCGGGCCGTCAGCGGCACCCGGCCACGGCCTTCATCGATGTGACGGACCGTACACGTCACGGGCGAGGTCGACATGACGCGCTCTCGCCGGTTTGCTATGGTGCGCCTCACGCAACAGGCTCTTACCTGGAAAGATAGATGTCTCGAAGACTCTGACTACAATGGTTGTCGTGACGGTCAGTAAGCCTCTCTCAGCCTTGCGGCGACGTCCACAATCGGCAGGCCCGGACCAGGCGGTCCGTCTGTCGGATGGGATGGCGAGGACCCACGGGGTAGGGGCAGCATGACATTGACCGGTGTGATCCCACATCGTCGCCGGGGATCGTTAGGCCCGCGTGCCGCCCGACCCGCCCGACGGACACTCACTGTGAGTGATCGCGATCAGAAAGGCGAGGATCTTCCATATATCAGTACAGCCTGCTCATCGCCGTGTTGCGTCAGACGCACCTGAGCAAAGCAACGTGCGCATCTGTGCCCGATCCCGGGACAGCCGACTACTGAGGGTAGCGACCAGTCAGTCGGCACGAAGGCTCTCAGCACCCGACGTCGGCTTCGTCGTCTGGCGGCCGGCAGGCGCTGGCAGCGGGACGCCCGGCGGGCCTTGCCCGAGCGGCGAGCGGCGCAACACCCGCCGCGAGGTCGGCGACCAGGCGGCGCAGGGCGGCCAGCCCCGAGGCGAGGTCGGTGTCGGCCAGGCAAGAGACCAGAGCGCTGCCCACGATGACCCCGTCCGCGTAAGAGCCGACCTCGGCGGCCTGGTCGCCGTCGCGGACGCCGAGACCCACCCCGATCGGCAGGCCGGGGTTGGCCGCCTGCGCGGCGTGGCGTACCCGGGCCACCAGCGCGGGCGCCGACTGCGAGGTCGTGTCCCGAGCCCCGGTCACGCCCATGACGCTGGCGGCGTAGACGAAGCCGCGGCACGCCGCGACCGTCGCCGCGAGGCGCGCGTCCGTGGAGGACGGGGCGACGAGGAAGACGCGGTCCAGAGCGTGCTCGTCGCTGACACCGATCCAGTCGCCAGCCTCCTCCGGGATCAGGTCGGGCGTGATCAGTCCAGCGCCTCCTGCGGCCGCGAGGTCACGGGCGAAGCTGGCGACCCCGCGGGCGGGCACGGACCCGTGATAGCGCTCGACGAGGTTCCAGTACGTCATCACCACCACGGGCACGCCGGCCCCGGCAGCGGCCTCGACCGTGCGCATGACGTCGTCGCCGCGCACCCCGCCGGCGAGGGCCACCTCGGTGGCGCGCTGGATGACCGGTCCGTCCATCACGGGATCGGAGTAGGGGTAGCCGACCTCGATGAGGTCCACACCGCTGGTCGCGAGCGCCCGTACGGCCTCGATCCCCCCGCTAACCGTGGGGAACCCGGCCGGCAGGTAGCCGACCAGCGCCGCCCGCCCTTCGGCCCGGGCCTTCTCGAAAGCGATGGAGACGCTCATCGATGCTTTCCGTTACAGGAGGCCGAAGTACGTGCCGGCCGTCTCCATGTCCTTGTCGCCACGACCCGACAGGCAGACGAGGATCGTCGCGTCCGGGCCCAGCGACGGTGCGATCCGCAGCGCACCGGCGAGCGCGTGTGCGCTCTCGATCGCCGGGATGATGCCCTCGGTGTGGGACAGCAGTCGGAAGGCCTGCATCGCTTCGGCATCGCTCACGGGTTCGTACGTGGCCCGACCCTGCTCGGCGAGCCAGGCGTGCTCGGGACCGACCCCTGGGTAGTCCAGGCCGGCCGAGATGGAGTGCGACTCGATCGTCTGCCCGTCCTCGTCCTGGAGCACGAAGGTCCGGTTGCCGTGCAGCACGCCGACCGCCCCCGCCGTGATCGACGCCGCATGGCGGCCGGTGTCGAAGCCGTCACCGCCGGCCTCGAAGCCATGCAGCCGCACTCCCGCGTCGGGAATGAACGCGTGGAATATGCCGATGGCATTGGAGCCACCGCCAACGGCGGCGCAGACCGCGTCGGGCAACCGGCCGACCAGGTCGAGACACTGCTCGCGAGCTTCCACGCCGATGCCGCGGACGAACTCGCGAACCATGACGGGGAACGGATGCGGGCCGGCGACCGTACCGAGCAGGTAGTGGGTGTTGTCCACATTGGTCACCCAGTCCCGCAGCGCCTCATTGATCGCGTCCTTGAGCGTCCGCGAGCCCGTGGTCACGGGGACGACCTCGGCCCCGAGCAGCCGCATCCGGGCGACGTTGAGCGCCTGGCGTTGGGTGTCGACCTCGCCCATGTAGACCCGGCACTGCAGGCCGAAGATCGCGGCCGCGGTGGCGGAGGCGACCCCGTGCTGGCCCGCTCCGGTCTCCGCGATGATCCGTGGCTTGCCCATCTGCTTGGTGAGCAGCGCCTGACCGAGCACGTTGCGGATCTTGTGGGCGCCGGTGTGGTTGAGGTCCTCGCGTTTGAGCAGGATGCGCACCCCAACCTTCGCGGAGAGGCGCGTCGCGTCGTAGAGCATGCTCGGCAGCCCCGCGTAGTCGCGGTTGAGCCGGTCGAGCTCGGCGCGGAAGGACGCGTCCCCGCGGGCCTTGGTGAACGCGGCGTCGAGCTCGTCGAGCGCCGCGATCAGTGCCTCCGGCACAAACCGGCCGCCAAACCGTCCAAAGTGGCCGGACGGGTCGGGCAGCACCTCGTCGCTCATCGGCCCGGCCTCGGCGTGGCGGGATGGCTGCCCGCGGTGACCAGCTCGGCGACCGCGTCGCGCGGGCTCTTCTTGGTCACGAGGCCCTCTCCGACCAGCACGGCATCCGCGCCGGCAGCGGCGTAGCGGATGAGATCGTGCGTGTCGCGCACACCGGACTCGGCGACCTTCACCACGGTGCCGGGTAGGCCGGGCGCGATCCGTTCGAAGACGCCGCGGTCGACCTGCAGCGTATGGAGGCTTCGCGCATTGATGCCGATGACCCTGGCACCGGCCACGAGGGCGCGGTCGGCCTCGTCCTCGGTGTGCACCTCTACCAGGGCGGTCATGCCGAGCGACTCGACCCGTTCCAGCAGCCCCATCAGGGTGTTCTGGTCCAGCGCCGCGACGATGAGCAGAACGATGTCCGCGCCGTGCGCACGCGCCTCGTGCACCTGGTAGCTGGAGACCACGAAGTCCTTGCGCAGCACCGGACACTGCACCGCGGCCCGCACCGCGTCCAGGTCGTCGAGCGAGCCGCCGAAGCGACGCTCCTCGGTGAGCACGCTCACGCAGTGCGCTCCACCGGCGGCATACTCCCCCGCGAGCCAGGCCGGGTCGGCGATCTCGGCCAACCGGCCGCGCGACGGCGAGGCCCGCTTGACCTCGGCGATGACGCCAACGCCGGCAGCCCGCAGCACCGCCAGGGCGTCGCGCGCGGGGGGCGCTGCCGTCGCCCTCTCGCGCAGGGCCGCCAGGGGCACCTGCTTCTCCCGCGCCGCGAGATCCTCCCGCACGCCGGTCAGGATCTCATCGAGGACCGTCACCGTATTTCCGTCCCGCCCTGACCGACCCGCTCCGCTGCGATGTCCGCACGCGCCGCCGGGCAGTGCCCGCCGGAACGCGAGATCGCGGGTGTCATGCGGCCGATGGTAGGGCTTGCCCGATACGGTCCGTGGCCCGGGGTGTCGGGTTGTTCACTATCGCGCTGGGTGCATAATCCACCCCGCCCGTACGATCCCGAGATGCGTGTCGTCTCAGGGATCGCCGCGCTCGTCACGATCCTCGTGGTCACCACCGGTTGCACGACGCACGCCACGCCGGAGCCGGGCCCGGTCATCCTCGACTGGCGCGAGGTAACGCTGCCCGACGCGCCGGCCGGAGAGCGCAACGCGCCGCGGGCGGCGGCGGTTTGCGCGGACGGCCGGGTGTACGTCGTCGGCGCGTACGTCAGGGCCGACGGCAGCACCAGCCCCGCCGCGTGGACCAGCCCTGACCTGCAGAGTTGGGCGACCGTGCCGGTCTCGGCCTCGACGTTCTACGGGGTGCAGCATGAGCTCTACGGCGCCACGTGCCGCGATGGCACGCTCGTGGCGCTGGGAGCCAAGCCGGGCGGCGCGCACGGCAACCCCCGCATCAGCAGCTACCGGACGGTCGGGGCGGGCGGCGCCGCTGCGGCGCTCACCGAGGTTCCGGCGCCCTTCGAGAGCTTCGGCGGCGCGGACGCCGTCAACGTCGGACGGGTCAGCTCCGGTCCGCCCGGCTTTCTCATCAGCGGCAACCGGCGTACGGGTGCGGCGGTCTGGCTCTCGCCCGACGGCGGTGGCTTCGACATCGTCGAGGCGGCTCCGGTGCTCTCCACCGGTACCGGGCCCGTGACCTGGGCGCAGGACGCCGCCTGGACCGACGGGGCCTGGGTCGTGGTCGGCGCCACCGCGGCGAGCCCCCTGCACCGCGACGCCGCCTCCTGGCGCTCGAGCGACGGGCGCACCTGGGCCACGCTCGCGGCCCAGAACGGTCCGGGCTACGACGAGATGGACGTGGTGACACCGCACGCGGACACCCTGATCGCGCTCGGTCAGAACGACGCCACGTTCCAGGCCTGGCGCCTGGACCCGGGCGGCTGGGTCATGACGGGGCGGTTCGGCTCCACCCGTGCCGACGACGGCCGCATCCCCTCGCTGGCGGGCCTCGCGTCGTCGGGCGACACGCTGCTCGCGGCGGTGACCTTCACCGGCATCTCCGGCGACGACACGGGCACGGTGGGCGTGCCGGTGCTCTGGCGCAGCACCGACGGCGGCGCATCATGGTCGCCGGTGGCGGCGCCGCCCGGGACCGACACCGGCCGTCAGCGCGGCGATGCGGTCGTGGGCACGGCGGGCGGGTTCCTGGCCGTCGTCGACGACGGAACCACTGAGCGCGTCTTCGTCACCACCGGGCCCCCGGCCTAAGCCCGCTCCGAGGCCCACCCCCAACACGCGATCTTGGGGTTACGGCTGTGGATGGCGATCCACTCACGACGCTTAGGCCAAGATCGCGGACTGGTGACCATCGGCTCGTCTGCTCCCGGTGTCGCGGGTCATCAGCTATGGCCCGCAGGGGATCGCCGCCGCCTGGCTGGTCCACGCCTTCTTCCTCGACGAGACGACGATGCAGTTCGAGATCGACCGTCCCGACGTTGCCGCCGTCGAGGTCCAGTTGGGAGCGGCGTTTGAGAACCTCGCCACCAGGACCGAGGTCAACCAGCGGATCGCCATGCTCGGGCCACCCCGACCCGAGCCGGGCACTTGCGCGTCCTGAGGCGTGGCGGCTTAGCCGAGGCTTGGCCGGTCAGGCGACCCCGAGGTACGCCTCCTTGACCGCGGGGTCGACGAGCAGCTCTGCGCCCGTGCCTGACCGCACGATGCGGCCGGTCTCCAGCACGTACGCCCGGTGCGCCAGGGAGAGCGCCTGTTGGGCGTTCTGCTCCACGAGCAGCACCGTGGTGCCCTGGACGTTGATCTCCTTGATGATGGCGAAGATCTGCTGGATCAGGACCGGGGCGAGCCCCATCGATGGCTCATCGAGCAGCATGAGCCGCGGCCGGCTCATCAACGCCCGACCGATGGTCAGCATCTGCTGCTCACCGCCGGAGAGCGTGCCGGCCGCCTGGTTGGTGCGCTCGGCCAGGCGCGGGAACAGGTCGAAGACGCGGCTCATGTCTTCCCGTATGGCTGTGGTGTCGCGCCGGGTGTAGGCACCCATGTCGAGGTTCTCCCGCACCGTCATGCCGGGAAAGATCCCCCGCCCCTCGGGTGCCTGGCTGATCCCGCGCAACACCCGCAGGTCCGCCCGCAGGCGGCTGATGTCCTGACCATCGAACCGGATCGCGCTGCCGGCCGCCACCGGGCGTAGTCCCGAGATGGCCCGCATCGTGGTCGTCTTGCCCGCGCCGTTCGCGCCGATCAGCGCCACGATCTCCCCGGTGTTGACCGTCAGGCTGATGCCGTGCAGGGCCTGGATGCGGCCATAGAGAAGGGTGAGATTCTCGATCTCAAGCAGCATCGGTGGGCACCCCCAGGTAAGCGGCGACGACCTTCGGGTCCGCACGCACCACGGCCGGCGTCCCTTCGGCGATCTTGCGGCCGAACTCCAGCACGACGATCCGGTCGCAGACCCCCATGACCAGCCGCATGTCGTGCTCGATCAGCAGCACGGTGACGCCCCGGTCGCGGATCTCACGGATGAGCTTGAGCAGGGATTCCTTCTCCGCCGGGTTGAAGCCGGCGGCCGGCTCGTCGAGGCAGAGCAGCGACGGTCGGGTACCCAGCGCACGGGCGATCTCCAGCCGGCGCTGCTCGCCGTAGGCGAGGTTGCGCGCGACCTCGTTCGCCCGCTGGCCGATGCCGACGAAGTCCAGCAACGCCTGCGCCTGCTCACGCCCCTCCCGCTCCTCGCGCCAGTGCCGGGGAACCCGCAGCAGCGCGCCGGCCACACTGGTCTTGTGGTGGGCATCGACGCCCACCATCACGTTCTCCAGCGCCGTCATCTCGGGGAACAGCCGGATATTCTGGAAGGTCCGCGCGATGCCCATGCGGGTGATCTCATGCTTCTTCCGCCCGGTGACCTGCGCGCCGTTGAACAGGATCCGGCCGGACGTGGGCCGATAGACCCCCGTCATCGCGTTGAAGCAGGTCGTCTTGCCGGCACCGTTCGGCCCGATCAGCCCGAAGATCTCGCCCCGGCGCAGCGCGAAACTGACGTCGTCGAGCGCCACCACGCCGCCGAAGCGAAGCGTCACGTTGTCGACCTGCAGGATCGCGCTGGTGTCCACGGGGTCGCGTGGCGCTGGCAGACCCACCGGCCCGGTGGCCACCGGCCGGTCGACGCGATGCGCCGCGGCCGCGTCCTCCCACTCGACCGACTCCATATGCGGCTCGCTCATGGCGCCACCTCCCGGGCCCGGTCCTTGAGCTCCATGGCACGGCGCCGGTTGGGTGCCAGGCCCTGCGGGCGGAACAGCATGATCAGGATGATCACCGCGCCGAAGAGCACGAACCGCCACTGGAACAGGTCGGTATGCGTGAGCGGGTCTTCGATGCCGCGCAGCCGGTCCGGGATGTACGAGATCAGCGCGCCGCCGAGAATGGCGCCGGGAATGTTGCCGGAGCCGCCCATGACCACGCCGGCGAGCACGAGGATCGAGAACTGCAGCACGAACGTACTGGAGTTCATAAATGCGTTGTAGCCGGCGAAGAGCACGCCACCGAGGCCGCCGATGAACGCGCCGATGGCGAACGCCCAGAGCTTGTACTTCACCGTACGCACGCCCATGATCTCGGCCACCTCCTCGTCCTCGCGGATCGCGAGCCAGGAACGGCCGACCCGGGACCGGTCGAGGTTGTGGACCGCGAAGATCACCAGCACGATGGCGACCAGACCGAGCCAGTAGTACGGCCTGAGGTCGCGCAGCCCGAAGATCTTGGTACCGTCCGGCCAGCTTCCCGGCGGGTGCGGCAGCCCACCGAAGCCGCGGTCGCCGCGCAGGAAGCTGGCGCTGTTGGCGGTGACCCGGATGATCTCGGCGAAGCCCAGGGTCACGATCGCCAGATAATCCCCGCGTAGTCGCAGCGTCGGCCAGCCGAGCACAACGCCGGAGATCAACGTGATCGCGACCGCGAACGGCAAGGCGGCCAGCCAGCCCCACCGCAGGTGCAGCACGCTGTCGCCCGAGGTCATGAGCGCCACCGTGTAGGCGCCGACCGCGAAGAAGCCGACGTAACCCAGGTCGAGCATGCCGGCGTACCCGACGACCACATTCAGGCCAAGCGCGAGGAGCACGTAGTAGGTCATGTCGAACAGCGTGTTGCCCCAGCTGATGCCGTTCGTGATGATCTGTGGCCCGATGAGCGGGACCGAGCCCACGTAGGGCAGCAGGGCCGCGAGCCCGAAGAACACCAGGTTGGCGACCAGCCGGCCCCACCGGGGCAGCCGCGAGTACCAGCCGCGCAGTCCGGTTCGGGTATAGAGGGCGCTGACCTGAGCACGCGGCGACCACCGCCGCGACGTGCGGGGTTCCTCCGTGGGCAGCTGTTCCATGGTCGTCATGCGCGTGCCCTCCCCAGCGCCTCTCCGAGGATCCCGGTCGGCCGGAACATGAGGACCGCGACCAGCACCACGAAGGCGACGACGTTCTGCCAGGCCGTACCGAAGAGCGCTCCGCCGTAGAGCTCGCACAGGCCGAGCACCAGGCCGCCCACGAGGGCACCGCGGAGGTTGCCGATGCCGCCCAGGACGGCGGCGGTGAATGCCTGGATGCCGAGGGTGAAACCGGCGTCGTACTGCGCGTTGGCGACCCGCAGCAGGTACATCACGGCGGCGACGCCGGCCATCAGGCCACCGAGCAGGAAGACCAGGGAGATGATCCGGTCCTTGTTCACGCCCATGAGCGCCGCGTTGTCCGGGCTCTGGGCCACGGCGCGGATGCCGCGACCCATCTTGGTGCGCCCCACGAACCGGTCGAGCGCGAACATCATCACCAGCGCCAGGCCCACGACCAGGACGTCCAGCACGGTGATGTGGGTGTCACCGAAGACCAGCAGGTCGTGCACCGGCACCAGCCGAGCGGTCCCCCGCTGGTTGTGGTGCGTGAACACGCCGAACGTCTCCGAGATCACCAGAGACGCACCGATCGCGGTGATGAGGAAGGCGAGGGGTGGAGCGTTACGACGGCGCAGCGGCCGGTAGGCAACCAGCTCCACGACCAGCGCGGTCCCGCCCGACGCGATCACCGCGGCGACCAGGCCCAGCACGATCAGCGCGGCGAGCCCCCAGAAGCCCGGCAGCACGCTGTTCGTGGTCACGCCCACGGCGCTCCAGGCGGCGGCGGCCGCGAACGTGCCGACCATGAACACCTCGGAGTGCGCGAAGTTGATCAGCCGCAGCACGCCGTAGACAAGGGTGTACCCGAGGGCGAAGAGCGCGATGATCGAGCCCACGACGAGCCCGGAGATCGTGTTCGGCCCGAGGGTATGCCAGAACGCGGTGAAGTTCACGCATCACTTCCCGTACGACGAGACCGGCGCGACCGGAGAATCCCCGGTCGCGCCGGCCACTATGACATGGCTGCTGGTGCCGTGTTTCGTCAGGACAGCGGGATGTTCTGGTCCGCCGCGACGGAGCCGTCGGGCTGGACCTTGAACGACCACACCTTGACCAGGCTCGGGTCGAGCTCGCCCGTCGCCGTGAACTTGTAGGTGTTCGCGACGCCGGTGTAGTTCACACCGTTGATGTAGGTCTGCATCTTGTCGATGGTGGTGTTACCCGCCTTGATGCCGTTCAGGATGATGTTCGCCGCGTCGAAGGCAACGTCGCTGTAGACACCAGCGGCGGTGCTCCACTTGGCCTGGTAGTCGGCGTTGAACGTGCCGCCCGCAGCCGTCGGGGACGAGCAGGGGCAGGTCACGATGCTGCCGGCGGCCGCGGCGTTACCGGCGGCCTGCGCGAAGCCGGGGTCGTTGACACCGTCGCCACCGACCTGAACACCCTTCCAACCGGCAGCGGTGAGCTGGCCGCGGATCAGACCGGCGTTCTTGTAGTAGCCGCCGTAGAAGAACGCGTCAGCATTGCTGGCGACGATCTTGTTCACGAGGCCCGAGAAGTCGTTGTTGGGCTGCTTGCCGTCGGCCTCGGTCTTGTCGGAGCCGACCACGAGCGAGCCGAGCTTCTGCTTCACGATGTCGGCCAGGCCGGCGCCGTACGCGGACTGGTCGTCAGCAACGTAGACCTTCGTCGCGTTGAGCACGGTCTTGATGTAGTTCGCCGCGGCTGGGCCCTGGAAGTCGTCGTTGGCGACCGCGCGGTGGAAGACGCTCCAACCGTGGGTGGACAGCGACGGCCGGGTGGCCGACGGGGAGATCGTCGGGATCTTGGCTTCGTTGAAGATCGGGTCGGCCGCCTCGGACTCGCCGGAGAAGGCGGGGCCGATGATGGCGAGGATCTTCGGGTCCTGGACGAGCTGGTTCGCGACACCCGGGGCGACCGCGGGGTCACCCTGAGAGTCGAACTTCTTGATCGTGATGCAGTTCGCGCCGTTCGCGTCGTTGTACTGGTCGACGGCCAGCTCCGCGCCCTGCTCGATGTTGATGCCCAGGTTCGCCGCGGAGCCGGTCAACGCGCCGAAGAACGCGATCTCGTAGCCGCAGTTCGCGCCGGCGTTGTTGTTGTTGTTGTTATTGCTGCTGTTGCATGCCGCTGCGCCGGTGGCCAGCAGACCGAGGATGCTGGCGCCGCCGATTACGCGTGCGAGTCCCTGCCTCAAGGCTGAGCCCTTCTCTCTAGGTCAGATGCCACGACGGCGAAGCCTGTCCGCCCTGGGGGCAGGCAGCAGGTCACGCCGTACGATCTCGCGGCAGGCTATCCCAACGGCTGGTCGGACAGAAAGTCCGCAGCCCCTGATTGTCCTAACCGTTATGCCCGGCGTTGGGGTCGCACGTACGTTCGCCGAGCCCCGCGCTCGACCGGCCGGTCGCGACAGACGCCCGGCACGCTCGTCTAGCGCTGGCGACCGTCTAGGGTTGGCGACGTGGCAGACGGGATCCGGGTAGCGCGCCTGGACGACCTGGTGATCGGCGAGGGCGTGGCGATCGACCGGAGCATCACGGGGACGGACGACGACATCGCGATCCTCCGGGACGAGGACGGCTCGGTCTGGGCGCTGGACGACACCTGCACCCACGAGTACGCCTCGTTGGCGCAGGGCTACGTGGAGCAGGGCTACGTGGAGTGTCCCCTGCACGCCAGCCGGTTCAGCCTGCGCACGGGCGAGGTCCGGGGACTCCCGGCGACCCGCGACACCCGGGCCCACCGGGTTGAGGTGCGCGACGGGGACGTCTACCTGTTCCCGAACGAACCTCCCGCGGCGGGCTAGCGGCGGTCCGAGCGTCGATGCGCGTGGTCGTCGTCGGTGCCGGCGTCGCGGGCGTCAGCACCGCGGCGGCCCTGCGGCAGCGCGGCTTCGACGGCGAGATCACGCTCGTCGACGAGGGCCCGTTCCCGTACGACCGCCCACCGCTGAGCAAGGAGTACCTGGCCGGGCGCCGCGACGCCGACCAGATCGCGCTGCAACCGTCGTCCTGGTACGACGAGCAGGGTGTAGGGCTGCTTGCCGGGACGCCGGTCGTTCGCCTCGACGCCGGCGCAGCGGCACTGGTGCTCGGCGACGGCAGCGACGTCCCGGCGGACCGGGTCGTGCTCGCCACGGGCGGCTCGGCGATCCGGCCCGCGATCCCCGGTCTCGACGGCGAACCCGACGGGGTTACCACCCTGCGGACGATCGACGACGCCGACCGACTGCGCGCGGCCCTCGTCCCGGGCGCCCGCATCCTGGTCGTCGGTGCCGGGCTCATCGGAGCCGAGGTCGCGTCGACGGCGACCCAGCTCGGCTGCGAAGTCACGCTGGTCGATCCGGTCGCGCGGCCCCTGGCGTCGGCGGTAGGCAGCGAGGTCGCCGCGTGGCTGCACGGCCTGCATCGCGGCCATGGCGTCCGTGCGGTCGCGGCGACGGTGGTCGGGATCGAGCCTGGCGCGGCCGGACTGACCGTACGGCTCTCCGACGGCGACGCGAGTCGCTTCGACGCCGTCGTGCTGGGCGTCGGCATGGTGCCCGTGACCGGGCTGGCGCGCGCGGCCGGGCTCGAGGTCGCCCGGGGCGTGGTGGTCGACGCGGGCCAGGTCACGAGCAACCCCGCGATCCTCGCCGTGGGCGACATCGCCCAGACCCGGCTCGACGGAGTGCTCCGGCCGGTGATCGGACACTGGGAGGCGGCCACGCTCGACGCGCAGCGGGCCGCCGCCACGATCCTCGGCACGGCCCCGCCACCCCGGACCGCGCCCTGGTTCTGGACCGACCGGCACCACCATCACATCGAGGTGGTCGGCGAGCCCACGCCCGGGGCCCACCGCGTCGTGCGGGGCACGTTCGGCGAGCCCCCGTTCGCGGTCTTCTGGACCCGACCGGGCCGTGTGGTCGCGGCGGTCGCGGTCGACCAGCCCAACGCCGTGCGCGCTGCCCGACGCATGATCGACCGCCGGCTCGCGGTCGACCCGGACGCGCTGGCGGACCCGGGAACGGACCTGCGGGCCCTGCTGCGCGCCTGACCCTGGGGTGTTTGCAGGGTGCCCTTGCTAACGCCGAGCGTCATGCAGGGTGCCCTTCCTAACATTGACGCCCCCTACCGATCGCGCTGCGGGTCGATCATCGTCATGCCGGCTGGGGACGCCGTGTCGAGGGTCGGCAGGAGCGCGGCCGCCTCGGCGAGGGAGATCACCCGCTCGATCAGATCCTGCGGGCGCAGCGCACCGCTGGTGATCAGGGCCAACATGCGCGGGTAGTCCACGGCCGCCATGCCGTGGCTGCCCAGCAGATCCAGTTCCCAGGCGATCGCCCGGGACATCGCGACGCGCGGATGGCCGGACAGCCCCTGCTCCCCCGGCCCGGCGACCCGCGGCAGCAGCCCCACCTGCACGTGGCGACCGCGGCGGCGCAGGCTCAGGATCGCGTCGGCGCACGTCTGCTCGCTGCCGAGCGCGTCGATGGCGACGTGGCTGCCCCCGCCGGTCAGCTCATGCACCCGAAGCGGTACGTCGGTGCCGTCGGCGAGCACGACATGGTCGGCACCGAGCCTGCTCGCCACGTCCAGGGCCGCGGCCGTACGGTCGACCGCGACGACGGTGGCGCCCAGGGCCTTGGCGATCAGCACGGCACTCAACCCCACGCCCCCCGCGCCGACCACGGTGACCCACTCGCCGTTGACCACGCGGGCACGGGCGGTCAGCGCCCGGTACGCGGTCGCGAAGCGGCAGCCCAGGCTGGCCGCAGCCTCGTAGGACACGCCGTCCGGTATCGCCACCAGGTTGGTGTCGGCCGCGTGCAGCGCGACGTACTCGGCGAACGAGCCCCAGTGCGTGAACCCGGGCTGTTGCTGGTTCGGACAGACCTGCGCGTTGCCGGAGGCGCACCACGGGCACGCGCCGCACCCCTCGACGAACGGCACGGTGACCCGATCCCCCACCGACCAGTGGCGTACGCCGGCACCGACCGTGGCGACCTCGCCGGCCAGTTCGTGGCCCGGTACATGCGGGAACTCATCGACGTCGTCGTCGTGGCCGGCCCACGCGTGCCAGTCGCTGCGACACAGCCCGGTCGCCTTGACCCGCACGACGACCCCGCCGTCGGGCGCTACCGGGTCGGGCAGCTCCCGCACCTCGAGCGGCCCAGCGAAACGGTCCATCACGATCGCGCGCACCGGTGCATTCAAGCACCCGGGCCTCGCGCCCCCCGTCACTAACGCGTGGGATCTTCACCACGCTCGATGGCGTCCCACAGCTCGACCGTGCCGGCAGATGACCGGGCCGGGGAGGCAGGGGCGGCGTTCCGGGTGGCCCGGCCGTACCGGCTGCCCATCACTGGCCAGCGGGCGCCATCGCGTACCGCGAGCACGCCGGCGGCCGCGACGAGCACGGCGCCCACGAGCACCAGGGCGGGCCAGCCCGCGCCCACCCCGCCCGCGGCGAGCACCCGGATCGCGAGGGCGAGGATCCCGACGCCCGCGGCGACCAGGAGCGCACCGACCGCCCGCCGCGCGGCGCCCCGGGTGGCGAGCAACCCGCCGGCCCCAGCCAGCGCGACCAGGCCGAGCGCGGGCAGCGCCGGGGCGAGCGACGCTCCCGTGTGGACGATCAGCTGTGGGCTCAGCGGCGGCGGCTTGGCGACCGTCTCGCGAGACCACGCGCGCGAGGCGGCCAGCAGCACCAACCCCGCCCCGATCGCCGTCGCCACGACCGCCATCGCGAGCCCTCGCCGCCCGCGCGCCCCGGCTCCAGTGTCAGGAGGGGCACCTTGCTCGACACCAGGGGTCAAGGAGGGCACCTTCCTCGCACTGGTCATCGGGCGGGCTTGAGGGTCTCGGCGGCGGCGATGGCGGCGAGCACGGCCGCGGCCTTGTTGCGCGTCTCCTGCTCCTCGGCCGCGGGGTCGGAATCCGCCACGACGCCACCGCCGGCCTGGACATAGGCGATCCCGTCGCGCAGCAGGGCGGTACGGATCGTGATCGCCGTGTCGAGGTCTCCGCCGAAGCCGAAGTAGCCCACGATCCCGCCGTACACCCCGCGCCGGGTCGGCTCCAGCTCCTCGATGAGCTGCATCGCCCGCACCTTCGGGGCCCCGGTCAGCGTGCCGGCCGGGTAGGTGGCCACCAGCGCGTCGAAGGCGGTCTGGTCGTCGCGCAGCTCGCCGACCACCGTGGAGACGATGTGCATGACATGGCTGTACCGCTCGATCGTGGCGAACTCGGGAACCTCGACCGTGCCGGGCTTGCAGACCCGGCCCAGGTCGTTGCGGCCGAGATCGACGAGCATCACATGCTCCGCGCGCTCCTTCGGGTCGGCGAGCAGGTCACTGGCGAGCCGCGCGTCCTCCTCCGGGGTGGCGCCGCGCCACCTCGTCCCCGCGATCGGGTGCAGCAGCGCGCGCCGGCCCGTCACCTTGAGGTGCGCCTCGGGTGAGGAGCCCACGACGTCGAACCCGTCGAAGCGAAGCAGGTACATGTAGGGCGACGGGTTGGTCGAGCGCAGCACCCGGTAGATGTCCAGCGGGTCTGCCTCGGTCGGCCGCTCGAAGCGTTGCGCCACAACGATCTGGAAGCACTCGCCATCGCGGATGGCCTCCTTGGCGGACTCCACCGCCTTCGGGTGCAGCCCGTCCGGGGTCCGGGACGCGAACCTGCCCACGCCTGGATGCTCCACAGTGGAGACCATGGGTGGGGTCGGCCGGGACAGCGCCGTGGTCATCGCGTCCAGCCGGCCGATCGCCTGGTGGTAGGCGGCGGTCGCGGCGGCCTTCGTGGGCTTGGGCGGCAGGATGGCGTTCGCGACGAGCAGGGCCGAGCCCTCGAAGTGGTCGAGCACCACGAGGTCGGTGGCGAGCACCATGCCCAACTCAGGCATGCGCAGGTCGTCCGCGGCGAGCTCGGGCAGGCGCTCGAAGCGGCGCACCACGTCGTAGGAGAGGAAGCCGACCAGCCCGCCGGTCAGGGGCGGCAACGCCACGGCGGTGGTCGCGCCGCCGCCGGAGGTCAGCGCCCGTACGGTCTCGCGCAACACGGTCACCGGATCGCCCGTGGTCGGCACGCCGGCGGGCGGGGTGCCGAGCCAGACCGCCGTGCCGTCCTTCTCGGTGAGCGTGGCGAGGGACCGTACGCCGATGAACGAGTACCGGCTCCACGCGGTGCCACCGGAGGCCGCCCCGTGCTCGGCCGACTCCAGCAGGAACGTGCCAGGGCCGCCCGCGAGCTTGCGGTAGACCCCGACCGGGGTCTCGCCATCCGCGAGCAGCCGCCGCGTGACCGGCACCACGCGATGGTCGCGGGCGAGCCCGAGGAAGGTGCGCTCGTCGGGAGCGACGACACCGGTAGTCACGACTCGTCTCCCTCGGTGGGTACCGCGGCGGGCACGTTGGTGGCGGGCAGGTCGGTGAAGAAGCAGGTGCGCTCGCCCGTGTGGCAGGCCGCGCCGACCTGGTGCACCCGCACCAGCAGCGCGTCCCCGTCGCAGTCCAGCGCCACCGACCGTACGTACTGGTGGTGCCCGGACGTGTCGCCCTTGACCCAGATCGTGCCACGGCTGCGGGAGTAGTAGGTGGCCCGGCCCGTCGTGAGCGTGCGGTGCAGCGCCTCGTCGTCCATCCAGGCGAGCATGAGGACCTCACCCGTGTCGTGCTCCTGCACCACCGCCGCGACGAGGCCCGCCGGGTCGCGCTTGAGGCGCGCCGCGATCGAGGGGTCAAGGCTCATGGGTCGATTCTCCGGTACGGGCGAGCCGGCCGCCGGGAGCGTTCAGGTCAGGTCGGGCAGGGGAGCGGTGAGGTACCGCTGCACGGTGGGGCCGATGAGACCGACGAGGACCTCCGGCGGGGCGCTGGCCAGCGGCTGGACCTGCACGATGTACCGGGTGAGGATCAGGCCCGCCACCTGGGTCGCGACCAGACCCGTGCGCATCGGTGCCTCGGCCGGGTCGAGGTCCAGGCTCTTCGCGATGCGCCGCATGATCACGCGGGCGATGAACTCGCGCAGCATCCGGGCGAAGGTCTCGTTGCTCACCGCGCTGCGGATCACCGCGGCCGCCCCGATCCCGGCCGGGGAGTCCCAGATGGTCAGCAGCATGCGGACCAGCCGCTCCCCCGCCCCGTCGACTCCGCCGCCGAGCGCCGCGCTGATCGCGGCGCCCGGGTCGATCGGCACCCGCATCGACTCCAGGAAGAGCTGGTCCTTGGAACCGTAGTAGTGGTGCACGAGCGCGGGGTCGACCCCGGCCGCGGTCGCGATGGCCCGGATCGAGGCGCCGTCGAAACCGCGATCGGCGAAGGCGTCCCGTGCGGCGACGAGGATCGCCTCCCGCGTGTCCGGGTTGCCCGGCCGTCGCCCCGTGCGTGCCACCAGACCGACACCAAGGCTCTGATCAGGCCGTACGTCGGCGGAGCGTCGCGGCACCGAGTGTGAGCGCGACCACGACGCACCCGACCACGATCGCCAGGTCCTTCCACATGGTGGTGGTGGGACTGGCGAAGCTGCCGACCTGCTGCAGCGCCTCGACCGAGTACGTCATCGGCAGCACGTTGCTCACCGCCTGCAGCCAACCCGCCATGTGGCCACGGTCGACGAACAGTCCACACAGGAGCAGTTGTGGGATCACCACCACCGGCATGAACTGCACGGCCTGGAACTCGGTGCGGGCGAACGCGCTGCAGAGCAGCCCGAGCGCCACCCCGAGCACGGCATTGGCGACCGCGATGACGATGACCAGGCCCGCGCTGCCGGCGGTCTTCAGGTCCAGGAAGACGTACGCCACGCCGCAGGCGATGCTCGCCTGGACGGCGGCGGCCAACCCGAACGCGCTGCCATAGCCGAAGAGCAGGTCGAGCTTGCCCAGCGGCGTGGTGAGCAGCCGCTCCAGGGTCCCCGTGGTGCGCTCCCGCAGCATCGCGATGCTGGTGATGAGGAACATGATCACGAAGGGGAAGATGCCGAGCATCGTGCGCGCCACGCCCTGGAAGAGGAACGGGTTGTCCGCCTTGAACATGTAGTAGAGCAGCGTCAGCAGCAGCGGCGGCACCACGATGAGCAGCCCGATGGTGCGGTTGTCGTGGCGCAGTTGCCCCAGGATGCGACGCACCGTGCTGGCATAGATCGACGTGCTCATGATGCCATCACCGTCTGTCCACTTCGGATCAGATGCAGGAACGCCGACTCGAGATCGGTGGTGCTGGTCGCGGCCCGCACCGCCTCCGGTGGCGCGTCGGCGATCAGGTTGCCCTCACGGATGAGCAGGAGCCGGTCGCAGCGGCCGGCCTCGTCCATCACGTGGCTGGAGACGAGGACGGTCGTGCCGTCCGCCGCGGCGGCCCGGAACTGCTGCCACAGGTCGTCGCGCAGCACCGGGTCCTGACCTACCGTCGGTTCGTCGAGGATGAGCACCTGCGGGCGGCTCACCAGCGTGCAGGCGAGGCTGGCCCGGGCCCACTGACCGCCGGAGAGGTCGCGCACCAACTGCTGCATGTGGTCGCCCAGCCCTACCGCGGCCACCGTGGCGTCGGCGTCGGAGCGTGACACTCCCTTGTAGAGGGAGGCGAAGTATTGCGCGTTTTCGCGGACCGTCAGGTCGCTGTAGATGCTGGGAGCCTGCGTCAGGTACCCCACGGTTGACCGCAGCGCGCGTGAGCCGGCGGGCTGGCCCAGGACGGTTACCGAGCCCGACGCCACCTTCTGCACGCCGACGATCGCGCGCATCAGGGTCGTCTTGCCGCTGCCGCTGGGACCGAGCAGCCCGGTCACGCTGCCGCCGGGGATGACACAAGTCAGACCGTGCAGCACCTCACGCTTGCCCCGGCGCACCACGAGATCGCGCACCTCGACCGCGGCAGTACCGGCCGCCGTCACGGCGACACCAGCCGTACGAAGATCGTCGTCACGAAAGTCAACGCTAGATGAAATACGCCCGTGAGGCAAGAGGGGCTGGCCGCGATCCTGGCAGTCGCGTGGTGACCCACGGTCCCGGCCGGTCACCCGGGCGGGCGACCTCGGGACACTCTGGGCCCGTACACAGGCGCCTCGCAGGCACTTACCAGGTACCGACCGGAACATGTTCGCCGCACCCCTGATGCGAGCCGGACCTGATGCGAAACCGGAAAGGTGCCACCGACCGTGTTCCTCACCTACCTCAACCGGGAGCTGCGCAAGCGGACCCGGCACACCGTCGTCATCGCCCTCGGCCTCGCTGTCGGCATCGGCCTCGTGATCACCGTGAGCGCCGCGTCCCGGGGTGTGGCCGACGCTCAGGCCACGGTGCTCAGCTCGCTCTACGGCGTGGGCACCGACATGACGGTGAGCCAGAAGATCACCCCGGGCACCGACGACGGGCGCGGGCGGTTCGACTTCGGTTCGGGCGACACCAACGCGACCACCGTGACGCAGGACCGGCTCACCGTGGGGCGTGGGGTCACCGCGATGGACGCCAAGACGATCGACACGGTCGCCAGCCAGTCACACGTGGCCCGCGCGGTGGGCAGCCTGGCGCTCACCGACGTCGCGGTCACCGGAGACTTCACGCGCCGGTCCCCGAACTCGGACGGCACGGGCGACCCCCGCGGCGGATTCGCTGGGGGCCAGCGCCCACAGATCGACGTGAACTCGTTCACCATCGATGGCGTCGACGTCGGCGCCCTGGACGTCGGGCCGCTCTCGTCCGCGACCCTGACGCAGGGGCGCAGCTTCACCACGGCCGACGCCACCTCCGACGTCGCTCTGGTGAGCGCCACCTACGCCAACGAGAAGAACCTCGCGGTCGACGGCACACTGACCGTCACCGGCACCAAGGTCTCGATCGTGGGCGTCGTCTCCTCGGCGGCCGGCGACACCACAAATGTCTACCTTCCGCTGGGCACCGCGCAGAAGCTGGCGAGCCAGGCGGACGAGGTGACAACAATCTATGTGCAAGCCACCGGCGCCGGTGACGTCTCGGCCGCGCAGGCGCAGATCCAGGCGGCCATGCCCGATGCCACGGTGACCACGGCGAGCGACCTCGCCTCGCAGATCTCCGGTTCCTTGTCCAGCGCGGCCAACCTCGCCGACAACCTCGGCCGTTGGCTGGCCATCCTCGTCCTCGTGGCCGCGTTCGCGGTGGCGGCGCTGTTCACGATCGCGGGCGTGGCCCGGCGGGTGCGCGAGTTCGGCACCCTCAAGGCGCTCGGCTGGAGCGGACGGCGGATCGTCGGCCAGGTCGTCGGCGAGTCCGTCGTGCATGGGCTCATCGGCGGCGTGCTCGGCATCGGGCTGGGCCTGCTCGGCGCGTATCTCGTCTCCAGCCTGGCGCCCAACCTGACCGCCCAGGTCGCCGCGGGCTTCGGCGGCAACGCGACGTTCACCGGGTTCGGCGGCAACGGCTCACGGGGCGGGGCCCTTGCCAGTGCCAACCCGGGCGGGCAGGGATCGTTCCCCGGCGCGGCGGGTGCCGCATTCCGGGCCGCGAGCACGGTCGCCGTCCCTCTGAGCGCACCGGTGACGATCTCCGCGATCGGCCTGGCCGTCGGGCTCGCCGTCGCGGGCGGGCTCGTCGCCGGCGGCTTCGGCGCCTGGCGGGCATCGCGCCTGCGCCCCGCCGACGCCCTGCGCCGCATCGACTGACCCGCGTGAGCAAGGGCACCGTCCTCACGCTGAGCAGATGGCAAGTGCACCGTGCTCACGCTGAGCAAATGGCAAGGTCGCTTGCTGACACGCGCACGAGAGTCAAGGAGCAATGACGATGTACGAGCTGACCGGCGTGACCAAGCGGTACCAGACCAAGCGCGGCCCGGTCACCGCGCTCGCCGGCGTCGATCTGTCCCTTGCGGACGGGGAGCTGCTCGCGATCCAGGGCCCGACCGGCCATGGCAAGAGCACGCTGCTGCAGATGCTGGGCGGCCTCGACCGGCCGAGCGTCGGGAAGGTGATCTTCGACGGCGACGATCTCGCGACGATGAGCGAGTCCCGGGTCGCGCAGTTGCGGGCCCGCAGCTTCGGCTTCATCTTCCAGACGTTCAACCTCGTGCCGACCCTGACCGCGGCAGAGAACGTCGAAGCGGCGCTCGTCCCGCTCCGCATCCCCGCCGCCGAGCGCCGCGAACGCGCCCGCGAGGCGTTGGCCGAAGTGAACCTCGCCGACCGTCTGCACCACCTGCCCTCGGAACTCTCCGGGGGTCAACAGCAGCGGGTCGCCATCGCGCGCGCCCTCGTCAAGCAGCCCAAGGTGATCCTCGCCGACGAGCCCACGGGCAATCTGGACGAGGACACCCGTGACGAGATCATCGGGATGATCGAGACGTTGTGGCGCGAGCGCGGGCTGACGGTGATCATGGTGACCCACGACAGCTCCGTGGCCCGCCGAGCGCAGCGGGTCGCCGTCATCAGCAAGGGCAAGCTGAAGATCCGCCCGGCTGCCGGGGAGGCCAAGCGCGCCCGCCTCCCGTGAGCCATGCGCGGCGGGAGGTGCGACTACGGATCGTGACGGAACCACGGCAGCCGGCATGCGTACGCGTCCTTTGTGATCTTGTCGAATCTCGGGAAGCGTAATCGTCGTACGGGTGGGGTAGGAACGTCGCCGGAGCGATGAGTCTTGCCGCGACGAGCGGTCCTACCGGGTAGTCGCGCGACGAAAGGATGATCATGACCGGAGTACGGGTGCTGGTCGGCACGCGCAAGGGCGCGTTCACGCTGACCTCGGACGCGAAGCGCAAGAAGTGGAAGGTCAACGGACCGCACTTCGGTGGGTGGGAGGTCTACCACATGGCGGGCTCGCCCGCCGACCCGAACCGCCTCTACGCGGCGCCATCGGGTGGCTGGCACGGGCAGGTTCTCCAGCGCTCCGATGATGGCGGGCAGACTTGGCGTGCGGTCAACAACGACTTCGCCTACCAAAGCCCGACGACGGACCACCTCTGGTACGACGGCACGCCACGCCCGTGGGAGTTCAAGCGGATCTGGCACCTCGAGCCGAGCCACGACGACCCCGACAAGCTCTACGCCGGCGGCGAGGACGCGGCGCTCTACCTCACCACGGACGGTGGCGAGAAGTGGACCGAGCTGACCGCGCTGCGGGAGCATCCGTCTGGGCCCTCGTGGCAGCCCGGTGCCGGCGGGCTGTGCCTGCACACGATCATCCTCGATCCGGTGCAGCAGGGCCGCATCTTCGTCGCCATCTCCGCGGCGGGCGCCTTCCGCAGCGACGACGGCGGCGCCACCTGGCTGCCGATCAACAAGGGCCTGCGCTCGGGCGAGATCCCGGATGACGACGCCGAGACGGGCCACTGCGTGCACCACATCACCCAGCACCCGTCGCGTCCCGACACGCTGTTCATGCAGAAGCACTGGGACGTCATGCGCAGCGACGACGCCGGCGGTCGGTGGCGTGAGGTCAGCGGCGATCTGCCTACCGACTTCGGCTTCCCCATCGCGGTCCACGCGCACGAACCCGAGACCATCTATGTCGTCCCGATCACGAGCGACTCGCTGCACTACCCGCCGGACGGGAAGTTGCGCGTCTACCGCAGCCGTACCGGTGGTGGCGAATGGGAGCCGCTGACCGCCGGCCTGCCGCAGTCGGACTGCTACGTCAACATCTACCGGGACGCGATGGCCGTCGACACCCTGGACGAGTGCGGCATCTACTTCGGCACGACGGGCGGGCAGGTCTACCACTCGGCCGACGGCGGCGACACCTGGGCGCCGATCGTCCGTGACCTGTCGGCCGTCCTGTCCGTGGAAGTCCAGGTGCTGCCGTGACGGCACCGGTGATCCGGGTCGTCCTCCCGGCGCACCTCAAGACGCTGGCGAAGGTCAGCGGTGAGGTGCGCCTGGAGGTGCCGGCACCGGTCACGCAACGCGCGGTCCTCGATGCCGTCGAGGCGCGCTACCCGATGCTGCTCGGCACGATCCGTGATCGCCACACGGGCAAACGGCGCGCATTCATCCGCTTCTACGCCTGCGAGGAGGACCTCTCCCACGAAGCGCCGGATGAGCCGCTGCCGGCGCGTGTCATCGAGGGCGCCGAGCCATTCATCGTGCTCGGCGCCATGGCCGGCGGGTAGGCGGGCGCCGTTTCTGAAGATCGACTCATCTGCCGACTTGTGCGGTCGCAGTACGCTGCCGGCCCATGAAGCCCCGCATGCTGACAGTCGTTTCTGTGACAGTCGTTTCTGTGATGGTCATGGTTGGCGCGCTCGCCGGCTGTGGCGCAGGTGGCAGCAACCCGTCCGGCGGCAACCCGGGAAGCGGCAACCCGGGAAGCGGCAACCCCAGCGGCAGCAACTCGCCGGGCAGCACCGCGGCACAGGCATCCTGCGCTGCGGCCAACGCGGCCATGATCAACGCCGCGCTCGGCACGCAGGTCGGCGATCCGAAGGAGCAGAAGGTCGGTCACGGCGTGATGTGCCAGTACGCACCGGTCGGCGGGGGGCCGGGCAACGTCGTGCTGCGCATCCAGACCGACGTGACCCGGGCCGCGTTCGACCAGGCCCGCGCGACGTCGGACAACAGCGGCCTGCCGACAACAGATCTGCCCGGGTTCGAGGATGCCGCGTACACCAGCACGATCAGCGCGCTGTCCGTCACCACCAACACGGTGGTCGCTCTCCACGGCACGATCGAGATCCTCGTCAGCGCCCAGGCGTCCTTCGATGCCGAGAAGGCGCTCGAGCAGCAGATCTTCGCCGAGTTGGTCTGAGGCGCTCAGCCGGCCAGGGCCGCGGTGGGCGAGAGCGCCGCGGCCCGTAGGGCCGGGTAGATCCCGGCGACCGCGCCGATGACCAGCGTCGCGAGCAGCGCCGCGGCCGTGGCCGGCGCGGGCACCACCGCCGGCCAACCGCGGCTGGTCGCATAGACAGCCGTCGTCCCGATACCCAGCACGACACCGCCGGCTCCGCCCAGCGCCGCGAGCAGCAGCGACTCCACCAGGAACTGGGCCGCGATGTGACCCCGGCTCGCCCCCAGCGAGCGGCGCAGACCGACCTCCGGGCGTCGTTCCAGCACCGAGATCACCATCGTGTTCGCCACGCCGACACCGCCGACGAGCAACGCCACGCCGCCCAGACCGAGCAGCAGCGCCGTGAACGTCCGGTCGGTTGCCCGCTTGGCGGCGAGGACGTCGGAGGGGCGGGAGACCTTGACGTCCGCGGGCGCCGCCGGGTTCGCCGTGGCGGCGAGCACCGCGCGTACGGCGGCGACCTGCGACTCGACCGCGCGACAGTACACAGTGGTCGGATGGCCGTCGAACCCCAGATACGCCGTGGCGGCGGTCCAGCTCACCAGCGCGGCCGAGTCGAGTTCGGGAGCCAGTGGCACCGGTGCGAGGATGCCGATCACCGTGAACCACTGCCCGCCCAGCCAGAGCTGAGCCCGGGTGCCCGGCGCCACGACCCCGAGGCGGCGGGCGGCCACCGAGCCCAACACCACGGTCGGGTACGCCGCGGTCGCGTCGGTGAACCAGGCGCCGCGCGCGACCGCAGCCGCGACCGTCGCCGGCAGGTCAGCCCGGGCCGCCAGCACGGCGACGGCCCCGGTCTGCCCGACCGGCACATGGTCGTTGCGGTAGACGCGGGCATTGACGACCAGACCGGTCGCGGAGACCGACGTCACCGGCGGGATGCGGCCGACCATCGCGATCGACTCGACGGGCAGCGGGGCGGGCAGGCCCGTGAGCAGATCCTGGCCCGGCTCGACCGTCAACAGGTTGGTGCCCAGACGCGCGAGCAGCCGATCGAGGTCGGCCCGCGACGACGCCGAGATGCCAACGACCGCGACCATGGCGGCGATCCCGATCGCGATGCCGAGCGCTGACAGGTACACCCGCACCGGCCGGATCCACAGCCCGGAGCTGCCCGTACGCAGGATGTCCACGACGGAGACTCGGGCCGGGCGGGGCTGGCGCGTCATGGCTGATCCTCGATCCGGCCGTCGCGCATCCGGATGCGCCGGGGCAGCTCGTCGGCGATCTGCTGGTTGTGGGTGATCACGACCACCGTGGCTCCCTCGGCGTGCAACCCCCGCAGCAGGTCGACCACGCTGGCCCCGGCCGCCGAGTCGAGGTTGCCGGTGGGTTCGTCGGCGAGGACAAGGGCGGGCTGGCGTACCACCGCGCGGGCGATGGCGACGCGCTGCCGCTCGCCGCCGGACAGCTCGTAGGGCCGGTGCTGCAGGCGATGGCCGAGCCCCACCCGTTCCAGCGCGGCCCGGGCCCGCCGGACCCGCTCGGCGTAGCGCACCCCGGTGTAGAGCAACCCGTCGGCGACGTTGTCGACGGCACTGGTCCTCGCGGCGAGATGGAACTGCTGGAAGACGAAGCCGATCGTGCGGGCCCGCAGCCCCGAAAGGCCCCGGTCGGACAGCGTTGCCAGGTCGTGGCCCGCGATGCTCACCGAGCCCGCGGTCGGCCGGTCCAGTGCGCCGGCCAGGTGCAGCAGCGTCGACTTCCCCGACCCGGAGGGGCCGACGACCGCGACCAGTTCCCCGGCTCCGATGCGCAGGCTCACCTCGACGAGCGCGGTCACCCCGCCCGCGTACACTTTGGACACACCGGCGAAGTGGATGAGGTCCTGCGTCGTCGCGGTCGTCATGCCGGCACCAGGATCGTCATGCCTGCCCGCAGGTCGCCCGAGGTGATCTCGACGTAGCCGCGCGCGAAGAGCCCGGTGGTAACCGGCACATAGCGCGTGGTGGATCCCTCGACGACCTCGACCCCGTAGCCGCCCTCGGCCAGAGCCACGAGCGCCAGCACGGGCACCGCGAGCACGTCGGGCCGCTCATCGGCGACGAAGCGTACGGTCACGGCGCCCTCGCGATCGGCCAGAGCCGCCTGGTCGCTCACCTCCGCCTCGACGAGAACGACAGAGTCCTTTGCCGGCGCCGCCTGGGGATCCACTGGCGGCCGGTCCACGGAGCGTACGGTCGCGAGGGTCTGTGCCCCGTCGTCGAACACGATCGTGACCGCCGAGCCGGGGGCGACGACCCGGTGCAGCCTGGTGGTGTCGACCGTCGCCGTGACGGTGCGCACCGTGCCCGTCATGCCGAGGATGTCGCCAGTGGCGACGTCTCCGACGCGCAGCCGATGGTCCGCCACCCGGATCGCCCCGGGCGTGAAGACCACCTGACCAGGGGCGACCTGCCCCGTTTCCGGCAGCGCCAGGGCGTGCTGCCACCGCCGTACCGCCGCGGCGGTCGACGCGGTGAAGTCATCGTCCACAGTGAACCCCGTCAGGCCCAGCGCGGCCAGGTTCTGCTCGAGCTGACGCACGTCGGCGCCCCGCTCGCCGGCGTGCAGCGCTCGGTACAGGGGCAGCGCTCCGAAGAGCACCACCACCGGGCGGTCGTCGACCCGCAGCGCGGCACCACCTCGGTCCACAGTGGACCCAATCGGCGGCAGCCAGGTGAGCAGACCCAGGCCGCCCGCGTCGCCTGCCGCACCAGGCTCACCCGACCCACCCGCGGCCGGCGGTGGCAGGTACCGCAGGGTCGTCACCGGCCCGTAACCGATCTGTCCGGGCGCGTCCTCGTAGTCGACCAGCGTCATCCGGGTGACCGGGACCGCCTTCGTCGCCTCGGGATCGGCATCCGAGGGCGCAGACCGCCCACCGAAGCCGTACGCCGCGAGACCCATGGCGACGGCCAGGACGCACACCCCGACCGTGACGACGTGGACCGCCCGGGGTCTCACTGGGTCGTGCCGTCGCGGGGGATGTCGGCCTGACACGCGTCGAAGGCGGCGGAGACCGTCGGGATGCCGAGGTTCACCAGCACCTGACCGCCATCGAGCACCGTCACTGCCGGGTCGGCCGCGTCGCTCATCGAGAACCACATATCCGGCCCACCGCCGGTCGGGTCGGGGAAGTCGCCCACGCCGTGATCGCGCATGCACTGGGCGAAGAGCCGCCAGGCCTCTATCTCGCCGGCGCTGGGCGGTTTGGTCGGCTCGGGCGCCGGCAACAGGTTCATGCACTGGTCCAGGGCGGCCTGGAAGTTCTCATCCGAGCCCTTGCCCATCACGTCGATGGCGTAGCGCACCGCGCTGTGCCCGGACGTGTCCCCGGGCACCGGATCGGGCATGTCCGCGATCCCCTTGTCCCGCATGCACGCCACGAACGCGAGCTCCTGCGCCTGCGCGCCCGGCGGCTGCGTGGCCGTCGCCGGCCCCCCCGCCGAGGGCACCGTCGGCGCCTGCTTACCCGTACACCCGGCCAGCACCGCCGCCAGCGCGACCGCGACGACCGCGATTCCCCGAAGCCTCATGCCTCTCCCCACCACTGCGGCCCGAGTCAATCCCCGGGACGAGAAAGACACGTAACCAACGCCGTGCGCGGTTCCCGGCTCAGTTCGGCAGCATCGCCGGGTCGGCGGCCAGCGCGGCCAGGGCTGCCGGGTCCAGCGGCGGCGCCGCGAGCGGTGGACGAATCCAGGCGTCGGCACCCAGGCCCGGCTCCCCCTCGTCGCCCGGCGGGAACCGGGACGCCCCCACGACCAGTCGGCCACCGAGCAGGAACCGGGTCGCCTCTACCCCGGCACCGAGCCCGGTTCCCGAGGTGAGCGCGAGCGTGACCCCACCGACGGCGACCGCGGTGCAGCCGGCGGCCCCGCCCGCACAGACATCGTCCGGGATCGAACCCCCGTCGTAGACCAGGTAGGCGTAGACCGTGCCGAGCCGCCCGCCGATATAGACCGGCAGCACCGCAGCCGCGAGGAGGCGGGCGGGGCCGCCGGTGACGGCCGCGGTCGGGTACGGCACCGGGTTGTCGCTGAATGTCTCGGGCGGGCCGGGGCTCGCCCCGACGCCCAGTGCCCGTTCGATCTGGGCAGCCATCACCGCACCCTGGGCGGCCGCCGCCCGAGCGACCGGTGCCGAAGCGGCCCTCGGGGACGGCACGGGCGGTCCGCCGGGCCCGAGCTGGGCCAGGCCGACGATGCCGAGCACGGTGGCGAGGACGGCCACCGCCGATCCGGTCGCGGCCCAGGACCGTCGTCGCTTGGCCCGGCGCGCGATCGTGAGGACCTCGTCGGCGGCGCGCAGCGGTGGCGCCGGGTCGGCGAGCATCCGGTCGACAATGTGGCGCACCTCGTTCATGCCGCACCACCGTTCATGCCGCACCACCGTTCAACGCCGGAGGAACCTGCGCAGCCGCACGGTCCTGCATGGCCGTACGGTGATCGAATGAGCCGCCGAGCTTGGCCCGCAGGTCGGCCAGCCCCCGGGCGGTGAGGCTCTTGACTGTCCCAGGTGGACAGTGCAGGAGCTCGGCGACCTGCTCGATCGACAGGTCGGCCCAGAAGCGCAGGACGAGCACGGCCCGCCGGCGCCTCTCCAGTCCCAGGAGCGCGGTGCGCAGGTCCACCCGGACATCGGCGGTGCCGTCCTGCCACCCGGCCCCGTCCAGAGCCGGGCTCTCCGGCGGGGCCGGGACCTCGCGCCGCCACGGTCGCCGGCCCTGGTCGAGGAACGCCCGCAGCAGCACCCGGCGCGCGTACTGGTCGAGCACCTCGTGCCGCTCCACCCTGGCCCAGACCCGGTAGAGCGTGGTGAACACGGTCTGGGTCAGGTCCTCGGCGAGGTGCCAGTCGCCGCAGAGCGCGTACGCGGTCCGGCGCAGCATCTCGCCCTTCGCCGCGTAGTACGCGACAAAGTCCTCCTCCCACGCCTGCCGTTCGCCCCGGCGCCTGTCCCCCACCCCGCCCCGATCACCGTCCCGTGCCGCCGACCCATGCCTCAGGAGAAACACGTTGCGACCCGCCCGCGGGGTTCCCATGGACGGCGAACCGACCGGTACCTCGGTGACGCCGCGCACGCCATGCCCCGTTTGTCCGCGTCCGTATAGGCTTTTTGGGTCTGCCCGATAACGCCGCGGACGCCGGGACATGAAATCATCTCGGAGGCGGTCCGACCGGTCCGGCCGATCAGCACAGAGCGGAGCATCTTGTCGATGGCAGGGGAGCTTGACGCGGCGCTGGCGCGCTTCACCGTGCGCGTACCCGGCGTCCGGCACGCGCTCGCGGTGGGCGCCGACGGGCTGCTGAGTGGAACGTCGCCGAACCTGTCGCGCGACCGGGCCGACGCGATGGCCGCGATCACGTCGGGTCTGGTGAGCCTCGCCGTCCGCTCATCCCGGCTCTTCCAGGGCGGCAACGTCTCCCTCACGATGATGGAGACCGGCACGGGCTACATGTTCCTCATGCCCGGGACCGTCTCGGCGCTCGTGGTCTGGGCCGACCGGACCTGCGACGTCGGTCAGGTCGGCTACGAGCTCGCCATCCTCGCCGAGGCCGTGAACCCCCGCGCCCTGCGCTGAGGCGCGGACGACCCCGCGCTACTTCGGCTCCTGCAGGGCGAGGAACGCGCCGGCCCGGGTGCCGACGTAGATCTTGCCGTGCCACACCGCCGGTGTGGACTCCAGGCAACCGCCGGCCTTGATCGTCCACAGCTCTTTTGGCGCGGCGTGGGTGTCGGAGACGTCGTAGCCATGCAGGTGGCCGGTGCAGTCCCCGATCACCAGCACTCCGTCGACGACGACCGGCGACTCCCAGGTCTCGCCGCCAGGCGTATGGAAGCGCCACCGCTGTTCGCCTGTCTGGCGGTCCAGACCCACGACGTCACCGCCGGTCAGGTCGTAGATCACGATGTCCTGGTAGAGCGCCGGAGTGCCCCAGACCCCGGACCGGCCCGAGGCCGCCTGGTCCTTCTGGCTCCACACCAGCGGGTCGTCCGGCTTGCTGGGGTCCAGCTTCATCATCTGGCCGATCTGCTTGGACCGGGCGTTGTGCTTCTCGTACTGCGAGCCCACGTAGAGGTAACCGTCCTGGTCCACCACGACCGAGGCGTCCGTGTCATCGCCGGTCCAGAACCGGAAGATCCGCTTCGGCGCCACGCCCTGCTTCACCCCGCTGATGTCCCACCCCTGAACGAGCCCGGCCGAGTTGGAGAAGTACAGCGTGTTCTTGTAGATCGTTGCCCCGCCCTCGATGGAGAACTGGGTGGAGCCGAAGTCCTTCTTCAGTTGGGAGTCCCAGCCCGGCATGGTGAAGACGACCTTCGGCTTGACCGTCACGTGCCCCTTCGAGTCGTAGCCCCGGTTGAGCTTGACGATGTGGAACCAGCTGTTCTCTCCGCCCTCGAACAGATAGTCGTCGATGATCAGGGCGGACGCGTCCCAGTCGTTGTTCCAGTACACCGGTGAGTCGGAGTAGGCCGACAGCTTCCACAGCTCCACGGGCTTGCCCTGGTCAAAGGAGATGATGCGGAAGTAGTTGTCGCGCGATCCCGTGTAGACGAGGGGGAACCCGTCGGGGTCGATGGTGACGCCGCCCTTGATGATGTCGCCGGTCTTGAAGTCGGGGATGATCTGCTCCCCGGTGTTGGCGTCGAGGAAGTGCACCGAGTAGTCGTACGCGCCGAAAACGACCCAGGTCCGCCCGTCCCGCTCGAAGATGGCCGGCTCGCCCGTGAACCCGGTGCCGCACCAGACCCGGGTGCCGTTCTCGTCGCTCGAGTTGCCGCACATCGCGCCACTGCGCGGATACCGCCACGCCTCAACCGGGGCCTTGCGCGGCACCGGGCCCTCGCCGTAGTACGTACGGGTCAGGTTGCCCCGGAAGGTGAACAGGCCCGTCACGGTGCTCCCGTACGGCTTGCCCACGCCCGCAGGGTCCGACCAACCGTCGAACGGCGCAGCGGGGGTTGTCGCCGTCGCGTCGGGGGTGTGGAACTGTGCGGCCGGCTCCGTCGTGTCGCACGCCGCGACCAGGAGGAGGCAGGCGAGGCCGACGGCGCCAGCCGTCAGCCGGCGGCGGGCCCCGCGCGGGCGACGAGCGGGGCGGACACCGTACCGGGCGAGTTGGGTCACGGCGGCTAGTCTCCCCCGCGCCCTAACCGGGCGCAGCCCCGGGTTCGGCCAATGTTCTGACTACCGCAGCGCCATTGTTCCGACTCTTCGACCCGTCACGTCCACGGCGGTGGTCTTTTCGTACGGCACGTACCATCGGCGGGTGACCGGCGTCACCCCCACCCGCCGGGTCGTGGTGGTCGGCAACAGCGTTGCCGGACTCTTGACGGCGCTGGTGTTCGCCGAACATGCGCAGCGCGTGACGATCCTCGACCGGGACCGGATCCCGGACGCCCCAGTGCACCGGCCGGGGGTACCGCAGAGCCGGCACGTCCACGTCCTGCTCGCGGGCGGCCAGCGGGCCCTGGAGTCGATGCTGCCGGGCGTGCTCGACGAATTCGCGGCACTTGGGGTTCCCGCGGTCGGCCTGCCCCGCGACATGATCCAGCTCAACCGCGGTCGATGGGTCCGGCGCTGGCACGACAGCCTGCCCTTCCTCACGGGCACCCGGCCGCTGATCGAGCACATCGTGCGGGCACGGGTGCTCGCCGACCCTCGCATCGAGGCAATCGACTCGATCGAAGCCGTGGGTCTGCTGGGCGACCGCGATCGCGTGCACGGTGTGCTGGTGCGGCGGCGCGGCGGCGACGCGGAAGCGAAGCCGGAGCCGCTCGCGGCCGACCTCGTCGTCGACGCCTCCGGCCGCGGTTCGCGCACGCCACAGTGGCTGACCGAGATCGGTGGCCGCGCGCCCGTCGAGGAGCGCATCGAGACGGGCCTCGCCTACGCCACCCGCGTGTACCGAGCGACCATCGACCCCGCGGTGGCACAGTACGGCGGCATCTACCTCGTGCCCCACCCCCGGATGCCGCGGGCGGTTGTGGTGCTGCCCATCGAGGAACCCGGGCTGTACCTGGTCACGATGTCGGGTATCACGGGCAACCACCCGCCCACGGACCCGGACGGCTTCGAGGCGTACGCCGACCGACTCGAGCACCCGATCGTCAGCGAGTGGCTCGCGTCGGCCACCGCGCAGGGCCCGCCGGTCGGACAGCGCAGCACGGCGAACATCCGCCGGCGCTACGACCGACTGGCCGGGCCCGAGGGTCTGCTCGTCGTCGGCGACGCGGCCACAGCGTTCAACCCTGCCTATGGGCAGGGGATGTCGGTCGCGGCGATCGGAGCCCTGGCCGTGCAGCGTGCCCTGGCCGCCGGCCACTCGATCCGGCGCGTGCAGAAGGCCGTCATCGATGCTGGTCGGCAGGCGTGGTCGATCTCGGGCGGGGTCGACCGGAGCATGCCTGGCGCGACGGGCAACGCGGCCCGGCTCAGTACCGCCGACCGGGTCAGCGGCTGGTACCTCGACCGCCTCCAGATCCACGGGGCGTCACGTCCCGAGATCGGCGGCGCATTCGGCGCTGTGCTGCACCTCGTCGCGCCGGTGAACACGCTGTTCGCCTGGCGCATTGCCCGCACGGTCCTGTTTGGACGGATCCGACCCGCCCCCGCGCAGCCTCCGTGGTTCCCCGAACCGCCGCCGGCGTGACGCCTGCTCTTCGTGTCGCCGGATCCTCGTGACGCCAGCTACCGCTTGCTGCGGACCGGGATGCCGCTGGAGCGATCAGTGGTCTCGTAGATCTCCGCGACCGCCTCCTCGCTCTCGGGCAGGCCGTCGATGCCGACCGGGTCGTTCTCGGGCAGATCGATGCTGGTGCGCAGGATCACCTTGGGCATCAGCAGGGCCGCGATGAGACCCACGACGCCGATCACCGCGGAGATCACGAAGATGTGCCCGACCGCGTCGCCGTACGAGGCCCTGATGATGGACCGGACCGGCTCGGGGATGCTGTTGAGGTCGAGACTGCCGCCACCGGCGACGCCTCCCGGTGGCAACGGGATGCCCGCCTTGGCCAGGTTCTGCGCCACGTTTGAGGTGACCCGGCTCGCCAGCGCCGCGCCCAGCACCGCGACGCCTGCTGTGCCGCCCAGCGACCGGAAGAAGGTGACCGCGCCGCTGGCCGCACCGAGGTCGCGCAGGGCCACCGTGTTCTGCACCGACAGCACCAGGTTCTGCATGGTCATACCGACGCCGGCCCCGACCAGCAGCATGCCCACCCACAATATCCACAATGGAGTGTCGTGCTTCATGAAGCTGAGCAGCACGAAGCCGGCGACCAGCGAGGAGGCTCCGGTGAGGACGTACGGTTTGATCTTGCCGGTCTTGGAGACGAGCCGACCGGCGATCGTGGAGGCGAGCAGCACGCCGGCCATCAACGGGAAGGTCAGCAGACCCGCCTTAGTCGGCGAGTAGCCGCGCCCGATCTGGAAGTACAGCCCGAAGAAGACGGCACCGCCGAACAGGGCCATGCCCACGGCGAGGCTCGCCAGGGTCGCCAGGGCGGGCACCTTCTGCCTGATGATCGTCAGCGGCACCACCGGCTGGGCGGCCAGCGACTCGACCCAGACGGCGAGCAGCAGGATCAGCAGCGCCGGGATCACCAATGCCGCGGTCTGCCACGACAGCCAGGCGAACGACTTGGAGACGAACGTGAACCAGACGAGCAGGACGCTCACCCCGCCGGAGATCAGGGTGGCACCGAGATAGTCGATCTTCACGTTGGTCTGGCGCACGTCCATCAGGTGCAGCGTCTTCTGCAACAGGAAGAAGGCCGCGACCGCGATCGGCACGCCGATGAAGAAGCACCAGCGCCAGCCGAGCCAGGTCGTGTCGACGATCACGCCGCCGAGCAGCGGACCACCGACGGTCGCGACCGCCATGACGGCGCCCAGGTAGCCGTTGTACCGGCCCCGCTCCCGCGGCGGAATCATCGCGCCGATGACGACCTGCACCAGGGCCTGAAGGCCGCCGACGCCGATGCCCTGCAACGCCCGTGCCGCGATGAGCTGAGGCGTGTCCTGAGCGAAGCCGGCGACGATCGAGCCGACCACGAAGACCCCGATCGCTACCTGGATCATGAGCTTCTTGCTGAACAGGTCGGCCAACCGCCCCCACATCGGGGTCGCGACGGTGGCGGTGAGCAGCGTCGCGGTGACGACCCAGGTGTACTGGTTCTGGGTGCCGTGCAACTGACCGACGATCGTGGGCAGCGCGATCGAGACGATCGTGCTGCTGAGCATCGCAACGAGCAGCACGAGCATCAGCCCGCTGAGCGACTCGAGTACCTCACGGTGGGTCATCTCACCCGGGATCACGCTGGCGCCACGTCGCCTCGTCCCAACCGGGTGCCCGTTGGCGGTGCCGGATCGGCCAGCGGCCGGATCGGAGCGCCCGGATAACGAACCGGACCGGTCGTGAACGCGGCTGCTGGCCATGGGGTGATGCCTCCCGGACTTTGCTTCGTTACGCCTGCTTCGTTACGCCTGCTTCGTTACGCGCGATGACCAGTGCCCGCCCGCAGCGGGCACACCCATCTACCCTGCCACAGCACTTGCCGAGGCCGCAAAATTTCCTTCTGGGCAAATTTGCTTGTGAGCGCGTACTCTGACCGCTATGGACACCGCCACGTCGTGGGCGGGCCCGATCGACGGGCCTGCATCGCTGCGTGAGCGCAAGAAGGCCGCGACCCGGCTCGCGCTGCACCGGGCCGTAGCCGAGCTCTCCGCGGCGAAGGGGCTCGACGCCGTCACCGTCGAGGCGATCGCCGACCACGCGAACGTGTCCCGCCGTACGTTCTCGAACTACTTCCCGAACAAGGAGGAAGCTCTCCTTTACGGCGAGCGTATGCGTTACGACGCCCTGCTGCGCGAGATTCGCGGCCGCCCGGCCCGCGAGACACCCTGGCAGGCACTGTGTCGCAGCGCACATGTACTGGTGGACGTGCTCGGCGACATGGACCCGGTCTGGCTCGCGCAGATGCGCCTCGTGCACCGGCACCCGTCGCTGGCGGCGCACCAGATGGCGATGCAGTCCACAGTGGAGCGCGAACTCGTCACGGAGATCGTGGCCCGCGTCGCGCACCCTGGCGCGCAGCCGGTTTCCGACGACGAGCGGGCGCTTCGGGCGCGCGTGCTCGCCGGCGTCTTCCTCGCCGCCCTGCGCGCGGCCGTGGCGGTGTGGATCGACCGGCAGGAGCGGCTCGACCTGGTCGCCACGGTGGACGCCGCCCTGCGGTGCGCCGCCGAGCGATTGCGCTGATGGGTCTCACCTCGTCGCCGGCCGCCGGACGCTAGTGGCACAATCGTTGCCGGAGCAACAACCTAAGCGCAGAAGCGAGGAACAACCATGGCCCAGGAGCCGAGGGTGCTGGTCGTCGGCGGCGGATACGGCGGAGTCAACGTCGCGAAGGCGCTCGATGACGTCGCCCGGGTGACGCTCGTCGAGCCGCGAGACTCGTTCCAACACAACGTCGCCGCACTGCGGGCCCTGGTCGACCCGTCCTGGCCGGCGAAGATCTTCCTGCCGTACGACCACCTGCTCACCCGGGGCACCGTGGTTCGCGACCGCGCCGTCGAGGTCGACCAGCACGGCGTGCTGCTCGGCTCGGGGCAGCGGCTGAGCGCCGACTACCTCGTGTTGGCGACCGGATCCCGCTACCCGTTCCCGGCGAAGTCCGACCACGAGGACTCGGCGGAGGCCGTGGAGCACTACCGTTCGATGTACCGCAACCTGGAGCAGGCCGGCCGCGTGCTGCTGCTGGGCGCCGGCGCCGTCGGACTGGAGCTCGCCGGCGAGATAGCCTCAGCCTGGCCTTCGAAAGCCATCACGCTCGTCGATGTCGCGGACGCCATCCTGCCCGGAGGATTCGACCCGGCCCTGCGGGAGGAGATCGGCCGTCAGCTCGACGCGCTCGGCGTGACCCGCGTGCTGGGCAGCCCGTTGCAGACGCCTCCCGAGACGGAACCCGGCGAGCTCAAGACGTTCACCGCCACCACGGTCGACGGCCGCATGGTCGAGGCGGACATCTGGTTCCGTTGCTACGGCGTCGCGCCGGTGACCCAGTACCTGGCCGGCGATCTCGCCACCGCCCGCGACGCGAATGGCTACCTGTCGGTGACCGTCGAGCTGAACCTTCCTGGCTTCCAGAACATCTTTGCCGTCGGGGACATCGTGGCTCTCGACGTGAACAAGGCCGCCGTCGCCGGTCGGCAGGCCGCCGTGGTCGCCACCAACATCCGGGCCCGGATCACGGGAAGCGACGAGCGGCAGACGTACGAGCTGGCACCACCGTCGATCATCCTCCCCCTGGGTCCCACGGGAGGTGCCGGCCAGCGCGGCGACACCGGTGAGATCGTGCTGGCCGAGGCTGTCTCCAGGCTCAAGGGCGCCGACATGATGATCGACCGCTACGCCGGACTGTTGAACCTTCCGTCCCTTTAGGACCGTCGCCCGGCGGCCGCACTTGTTTCTGCTGGCGCCGCAGCCGGTCGTTTCGCCCGGAACTACCCGCCCTCCGTGCCCGGCTTCTCTGGCCCCGGCGACTACCGAGCGCGACGAAGACCCGGGCGGACGCCACCATGTCGCGTTCACTAGTCTGCACTGCTTCCTCTGGCGACACGGCCGATGACCAGGCAATTCTCGGGATTCGCGGTCGCCTATGGACTCGCGGCCGTCACACTCCGTGGCGCCGACCCTGGGAGCTGTCGCCCTCTGCCTCGCCCGGCCTTCTCTGGCCCCGGCGACTACCGAGCGCGACGAAGACCCGGGCGGACGCCACCATGCCGCGTTCACTAGTCTGCACTGCTTCCTCTGGCGACACGGCCGATGACCAGGCAATTCTCGGGATTCGCGGTCGCCTATGGACTCGCGGCCGTCACACTCCGTGACGCCAACCCCTGGCGAGTTCTCGCTCCCGCGCCGGGTCGCGCCCTGCCCAGTTCACTGCAGGTCGGCAGCTGCGATGGTGCGCTTCGCGCAACACCGGCCTCGCCTCACGCAGAGTCGGCCGGCGCGACGCCCCTCAGCGCCGCCATGGTTCGCCCAGCACAACACCGACCGGAACCTCGCCATGGTGCGTCGGGCGCAACACCGACCGGCACGCCGCCATGGTGCGCCCAGCACAACACCGACCGGAACCTCGCCATGGTGCGTCGGGCGCAACGCCGACCGGAACCTCGCCATGGTGCGTCGGGCGCAACGCCGACCGGAACCTCGCCATGGTGCGTCGGCGCAACATAGGCCTCACGTCACGCAGATCCTGCGGCGCGACAGCGACCTGCACACCGGCAGTGGGCGCGCCGATCGCAACACGCACGGACAAGCGCCAGAGAAGAGGCCGGTCGCACACCGATCAGCACCAGAGAAGAGCCAGGCAGATCAGACCAGGCCGGGGTGGGGTCGCGTTGAGGCGACCACGATCCCGGTTGACCTGGCGAGGACGGCTGCTGGTGGCCGACTTCACCGCCCCTATCCCTTCCTAGGAAGCTAGGTTGAAGGTGGGCGCCTGAGCGCTCCGCCTTGGGCCATCGCAGAACGGCACCGAAGGGCGTCGAAGTGATCAGTGGGCGTCAACGTACCGAAGACGGTCCGACCCGTGAGGATTCACGGCGGCGGGAAGGCGACTACGGACAGTAGGCAACTTGGGAGCCAAGATGACCTTGGTGATCGCAAAATGCCTGGTCACAGGCCGTATCTCCAGAAGAAGCAGTGCAGACAACTGAACGCGCATCACTGCCGCCCGAGCGGCATTCGGTCACGTTGTGTAGTGGCCGGCGCCCGGGCGGCAGTGATGCGGCAGTGATGCGGCGGTGATGCGGCGGTGGTGCGGTGGCGGGTCAGCACCGCGTCGAGCGGCCTCAATGCATGGTGCCGGACTGCGGCTGGGCGATGTTCACCATCCACTCGACGCCGAATCTGTCCACACAGGACCCAAATTCGTCGCCCCACATCTGCTTGTCCATCGGGACTGAGATCATGCCCGACGAGGAGAGCCGGTCCCAGTACTGGTGAAGCTCGTCCGCGTCGTCACCGCTGATGCTGCACACCACGTTGGTACCCGCGGTCACCGTCATGCCCGGTCCGGTATCGGAGGCCATGAGGGTGTAGCCACTGGGCGTCTGGAGTATGCCGTGCATGATCTTGTCGGTGTAGTTCGGATCGTCGGTGCCGTACTGGCCGAACGTGCTCAGCCGCAGCTCGCCCCCGAAGACGTCACGGTAGAACTCCAGCGCCTCACGTGCGTTTCCGGAGAAGCTGAGGTACGGGTTGAGACGGGACACCATGGCACAAAACCTCCCCTTGGTCTTGTCCTCCCGGCGACGTTAGGCCGAAGTTACGTCTCATTCCCAATGCCGTGCCGAGGGGTTGAGGCCTGTTGACCTGCGGGTTTGCGCTTGGGCGCCGGTTTCGGCGGGGTCCGGGTTCTGGCTACGTCAGGGTGACGGGCACGGGTGTGCCGAGCAG
>DATBGZ010000016.1:0-68247 GCA_036557785.1 Micromonosporaceae bacterium | reverse complement strand
ACACCTGCCGGTACTCGCTGACGGCGGTGGCCTGGTCGCCGGCGAGCGAGTGCGCCTGTGCGGCGTCCGCGCGGGCGAAGAGGGTGAGCTGGTGGCCCGGGCCGAGGACCCGCGCGATGTCGGGCAGGATCTGCTGGAACTGTCGCAGCGCGGTCTCGACATCGCCAGCCTTGGCGAGGGCGAGCGCGAGACTCGTCCGTGCCGCGAGTGCGGCGATGCCGTCGGCGCCGCCGGCCTTGGTCGCATCCGCCACGACACGCTGGAGCATGTCGACCGCCTCGGCGGCGTCGCCCGCGCGCACCAGGAACAGGCCGATGTTGGCCCGAAAGACCAGGGTCAGCTGGTTGTCCGGGCCGAGCGCTCGGGTCAGGCCGGGGAGCAGTTGCTCGTACTGACGGATGGCGCCGCGGTAGTCGCCGGCTAGACCGGTCGCGCGGGCCGCTTCACCCCGAGCGGCGAGGGTGTGCCAGTCATCTGGCCCGAGCACGCGGTTCAGGTCGGGCAGGATGCGCTGGAGCAGCGCCGGCGCGTCCGGGCGGCTGAGCTGCCCGGCGAACATGACGTACATGGTCTGGGCAAACAGCGTCAGCCTGTTCTCGGCGCCGAGGACCCGGATGAGGTCCGGGATCAGGCGTTCATATCGGCCGATGGCCCCCTGAGGGTCGCCGCTGAGACCCATCGCAGCCGCTTGGTTGTGCCGGGCGAGCAGGGTGGTGCGGTGGTCCGGTCCGAGCGCGCGCGTCAGGTCGGGGAGCAGGAGCTCGTACTGACGGATGGCCTCGGTCTGGTCGCCGGCCTGCCGGGTGAAGTGGGCGAGGTTGTTGCGGGCGAGCAGGGTCGTGGGGTGATCAGTCCCGAGAACGCGGGTCAGGTCCGGCAGGAGCCGCTCGTAAAGGCCGATGGCCTCCCGATGCTGGCCCGCTGATCCGGTCGCCAGCGCATGGTTGCTTCGGGCGAGCAGTGTGGTGGGCTGGTCGGCGCCGAGGACACGGGTCAGGTCGGGCAGGAGCCGGTCGTACTGCCGGCGGGCATCGGCCGGGCTGCCGTTCTCCGTGGTGAAGTGGGCGAGGTTGTGCCGCGCGAGCAGCGTGGTCGGATGGTCGGGCCCGAGCACGCGGGCCAGTTCCGGAACTAGGCGTTCGTACTCGTGAATGGCGCCGCGGTAGTTGCCGGCAGCCCCCATCTGGTAAACCTGCTCGGCCCGGGCCGTGAGCTCCTGCTCCGCGGTAGCGCCGGACCCGGCCAGCACCGGGGGTGGAGACGCCTCGGTCGGATGCCGGTGCCGACCTGCCGACCGGTAGAGCGCGAGCACGACGGCGAGGAGCACGCTCGCCGCGGTCAGGGCGATCATCGCGACCACCGGCGAGATCGGAACCGAGCTCAGGTACTGCGGCCAGTGCGGCGGATCAGAGGTCGCGGCATTGAGTGCGAAGGCGGTGGCCGCGATGAGCAGGGCCTCGAGCCCGGCGAGCAGGGCAGTGCCGAACAGAGATCGTCCCCGACCCTTCGCCACGCCGAACCTCCCCCACACGTGCCGACAGGGAACTCCATTGAACAGGTTCCGTGCCAGGCTACGCGGGCAGGGGTTGCCCACATGGCGCTCGACGCGCCGAGGCTAGGAGCGGCGGATGGCGCGGTAGACCTCGGTCGCGTAGCGCAGCTCGAACGACGCCCGGCCGGCAAGGTCGGGGTGGGTACGGGTCAGCGACACGACCTCACGCTCGAGTTCCCGCTGTTGTTCGGGCGCCGCGCGCAGGTAGTAGGAGCGGCTCTGCAGCAGGCGCACCAGGCTCTCGGGGGTGTGCTGGCTCGAGTGCCGGAACGTGGCCCGCTCGACCTCGCTGAACCGCGGGCCATAGGCGAACCCGCCGTGGTCGTAGACGCCGTGGTCCTGGTCGATGTGGCCACGGTCGCCCTCGACGATGCGGGTGTACTGCGCCACCCACGGTTCGCTGGCGTCGCGGATGTTCCAGATCGCGGCGAACACCCCGCCTGGTCGGATCACCCGCGCCAGCTCGGCATGGGCGCGTTGCTTGTCGAACCAGTGGTACGACTGGGCGGCGACGGCAGCGTCGAGGCTCGCGTCGGGAAGCGGCACCGCCTCGGCCGATCCCTCGACCGCGGTCACGCCAGGCGTGCTGCGCACCAGCCGCTCCCGCATCAGCGGGTCCGGTTCCACGGCGAGCACGTGGTGGCCCGCCTCGAGCAGCACCCGGGTCATGATGCCGGTGCCGGCCCCGATGTCGGCCACCCGCGACGGTCCTGACCCGAGTGGGGCCAACGCCCAGTCCACCGCCTCGCGCGGGTAGCTGGGCCGGGTCGCGTCGTAGAGCGCGGCCGCCGGGCCGAATGAGAGCGCCCGCTCCCGGCGGCGCTGCGCGGTCAGTTCCTCCATCCGCCCACGGTATGTCTGATGAGAGCGGCCGCGTGGGTCAGTAGGCTCCCCTTCGTGGCCGAGCAGAACGGTTCAGCGCCCGAGGACGACCTGCCCGAGCAGATGCGGATTCGCCGGGACAAGCGCGAGCGGCTGCTCGCCGACGGCGCTCAGGCCTACCCCGTGCAGGTCGAGCGCACCCACAGCCTCGCCGAGGTCCGGGCCGCGCACGCCGACCTCCCGGTCGATGCCACGACGGGGGTACGGGTGGGGGTGGCCGGTCGGGTCATGTTCCTGCGCAACACCGGCAAGCTCTGCTTCGCGACGCTGCGCGAGGGCGACGGCACCGAACTGCAGGCGATGCTCTCGCTCGACCGGGTCGGCGCCGACGCACTCGAGGCCTGGAAGCGCCTGGTCGATCTCGGCGACATCGTCGCGATCTCGGGCGAGGTGATCACCAGCAAGCGGGGTGAGCTGTCGGTGCTCGCTGATGTGTGGAGCATGGCGGCCAAGGCACTGAGGCCGCTGCCGGTGGCGCACAAGGCGATGTCCGAGGAGGCCAGGGTCCGGCAGCGCTACGTCGACCTGATCCTGCGACCGCAGGCGCGCACGACCGTACGGGCACGCTCGGCCGTGGTGCGAGCCCTGCGCGACTCGTTCGACCGCCGAGGCTTTCTCGAAGTCGAGACGCCCATGCTCCAGTTGCTGCACGGCGGGGCGGCGGCCCGGCCGTTCGTCACCCATAGCAACGCGCTCGATATTGACCTGTATCTACGGATCGCACCCGAGCTCTACCTCAAGCGCTGCGTGGTCGGCGGCATCGAGCGGGTCTTCGAGATCAACCGCAACTTCCGCAATGAAGGGATGGACTCTTCTCACTCGCCGGAATTCGCGATGCTCGAGGCGTACCAGGCGTACGGCGACTACAACTCGATCGGCGACCTGACCCGGGAGCTGATCCAGGAGGCGGCCACCGCGGTTGCTGGATCGACCACGGTCACTCACTCCGACGGCACCGAGTTCGACCTCGGCGGGGCGTGGCAGCAGGTCACGCTCTTCGGCAGTCTCTCCGAGGCCCTCGGCGAACCGGTCACCGTCGCGACACCGCGCGGTACGTTGGCCAGTTATGCCGAGAAGGTCGGGCTGGCGATACCCGAGCACGTCGGACCGGGCAAGCTGGCCGAGGAGCTCTTCGAGGCCCTGGTGCAGCCGAAGCTCCAGCAGCCGACGTTCGTGCGCGACTACCCCGAGGAGACCAGCCCGCTGGTCCGGGCGCACCGCAGTGAGCCGGGCGTGACCGAGAAGTGGGACCTCTACGTCCGCGGCTTCGAGCTCGCCACCGGGTACTCCGAGTTGGTCGACCCGGTGATCCAGCGCGAGCGGTTCCAAGCCCAGGCACTGCTCGCCGCGAAGGGAGACCCCGAGGCGATGCGGCTGGACGAGGACTTTCTGCGGGCCATGGAGTACGGGCTGCCGCCGATGGGCGGGATGGGCATGGGCATCGACCGGCTGCTCATGGCGCTGACCGGACTCGGCATCCGCGAGACGATCCTCTTCCCGCTGGTCCGACCCGAGTAGTCAGCAGCGGGCGGCCGCGCCGGGCCCACTCCCGGCGTGACCGGTCAGGGCTCGAACTTGTACCCGAGGCCGCGGACCGTGACGATGTGGCGTGGGTTGGCCGGCTCTGGCTCGATCTTGGCGCGCAGGCGCTTGATGTGCACATCGAGGGTCTTCGTGTCGCCCACGTAGTCCGAACCCCAGATCCGGTCGATGAGCTGACCGCGGGTGAGCACCCGGCCAGCGTTGCGCAGCAGCAGCTCGAGCAGCTCGAACTCCTTGAGCGGCAAGGCAACGGGGTCGCCCGAGACGGTGACGACATGCCGCTCGACATCCATCCGGACGGGGCCCGCCGCGAGTGGCTGGGCGCTGGTCTGCTCCCCCTCGGCGTTGCGGCGCAGCACCGCGCGCACCCTCGCCACGAGCTCGCGCGGCGAGTACGGCTTGGTCACGTAGTCATCCGCGCCAATTTCGAGGCCGACCACTTTGTCGATCTCGCTGTCGCGGGCAGTGACCATGATGATCGGGACCGCCGAGGTCTGGCGCAAGCGCCGGCATACCTCGGTGCCCGACATCTCCGGCAGCATGAGATCGAGCAGCACGATGTCCGCGCCGTTGCGGTCGAACTCGGTCAGCGCATGGCCCCCGGTCGTCGCGACGGCGACCTCGAAGCCCTCCCGCCGCAGCATGTAGGAGAGCGCGTCGGAGAAGGACTCCTCGTCCTCCACGACCAGCACCCGTGTCACGGATTACCCCCTTGCTTCGTACCTGACGTGACGACGTCGGAGCCTTCGGCGTCGATCTCAATACCCGGTGGTAGCGGCAGAGCGGCCTCCGGGGGTCGTGCCGGCAGCCGCAGGGTGAAGGTCGAGCCGACGCCCACCTCGGAGGTCACCTCCACCCGACCGCCGTGATTCACCGCGATGTGCCGGACGATCGCCAGGCCCAACCCGGTGCCGCCCGTGTCGCGGGACCTCGCCTGGTCGGCGCGGTAGAAGCGCTCGAAGATACGGTCGAGATCCTTCGGGGCTATGCCGATGCCCTGGTCGGCGACCGCGATGCACACCTGGTCATCGACGCGGCTCGCCTCGATCGAGACCAGCGTCCCTTCGGGGCTGTAGGCGATCGCGTTCTCGATCAGGTTCGCCACCGCGGTCACGAGCTGTCCCTCGTTGCCGTAGACCCGCAGGCGGCGCGCTCCGGTGTGACTGATCTCGATGTCCTTGGCCGCCGCGCCGGTCCGAGTACGGTCCACGGCCTCGGCCACGATCCGGTCGACGGCGGCGGGAACCGGGCTCGGCAGCGGTTCCGCGCCCTGCAGCCGCGACAGCTCCAGCAGCTCCTTGACCAGGCGCGCCAGCCGCTGTGTCTCGTGGTGGATGCGCTCGGCGAAGCGCCGCGTCGCCTCGGGGTCGTCCAGCGCCTCGATCAGGGTCTCGGCGAGCAGCGCGAGCGCCCCCACGGGGGTCTTGAGTTCGTGGCTGACGTTCGCCACGAAGTCGCGCCGCACCCGGGCGACGCGGTGCACCTCGGTGACGTCGGTCGCCTCGATCGCCACATGGCCCGGCAGGTACTCCTCGCCCGTGAGCGCCGTCACCCGTACCCGTACGCCCCAGGGTTCGCCGGCGACCGTACGACCACCCGTACGTCCGGTCGTGCGGGGCAGGTCGAGCTCGACCTCGCGCCGGGTGCCGCTGCGGCGGACCTGGCCCGCGAGCGTCCGCAGGGCCGGGTGGACCTGCTGCGGGCCCTCGCCCTTGCGCAGCAGGCCGAGGCCAGCCGCGGCGGGATTCATCAGCACCGGCGTGTCGGTGGCGTCGAGGATCAGCACTCCCACCCGCAGCGAGTCCAGCGCGTCGGTGGCGAGCCGGCCGGCCGGCACTCGTTCCGACCTACGACTCCAGACCATCGCCACCTCCCCACGCCGGCGCCTGACCGCTACCGCCGCCGATGGTAGGCGGCACAATAAGCGTGCCACCCGATCACGGCAGGCAGACCCGGATCTTGTGGGGGAAAGTTCACCCATCCGGCGCTCGGCGTTCACCCCTGCTCCACCGTGGCCGAGCGGCCGCCACCTACGGTCGGTCGAACGTGCCCGGGACAGGCGGAGGAGAAGCGATGCGCGAGGAGTTTCAGGCCGAGTTGGCCGAGGTCAGAGATCTGCTCGTGGCCATGGCCGACGAGGTGCGCGACGCGATGAGGCGCGCCACCAAGGCCCTGCTCGATGCCGATGCCGGTGTCGCGGAGGGTGTCGTCGCCGGCGACACGGTCGTCAACGACCTGCACCGGCGGGTCGAGGACAAGGTGTACGGGCTGCTGGCCCTGCAGGCCCCGGTCGCCTCCGACCTTCGGCTCGTGGTGACCGCGCTGCATACGGCCTGGGACATCGAGCGCATGGGCGACCTCGCCAAGCATGTGGCGAAGACCGCGCTGCGTCGCCATCCGGTTCGCGCCGTGCCCGACGAGTTGGTCGCCATCTTCCGCGATATGGCTGCCGTCGCGGACCGCATCGCGGCGAAGATCAGCAAGGTTCTGGCCCGGCCCGACGCTCCCCGCGCCGCCGAGTTGGAGATCGAGGACGACGCGATGGACGAGCTGCACAAGGGCCTGTTCGTCGTGCTCCTCGGGGCGGCGTGGCGCCACGGTGTCGAGGCGGCCGTCGACGGCGCGCTGCTCGGCCGCTTCTACGAGCGCTACGCCGACCACGCTGTCAACGCTGGCCACCACATGTACTTCTTCGTCACGGGCGAGCAGCTCGTCTGACTCTGCCGACACGCACCGTAGTCGCCTGGATACGGAGCCGGGAATTCGGAATCGCGCGACTACATTCCGTATTCGGAGCTTCGCAAAGCGCATTCAGCTCGCGCATTATGTGAAAACCGACACTTCCTGAATAGTCCGAATAGTGCTTTACGATAGCGACTCCTTCTCGTCCCCAACCGGTAAGGAGCCGCCGTGAGGTACGCCTGGCTGCCCACGATCAGTGCGAACCGTCGTCGCGTCGCCGTCGGCGTCGCCGCGCTCGGCGCGACGCTCGGCCTCACCGCGATCGCCGGTCCGGCGCTGGCCGCGGGACCCGCGGCGCCAGGCCCGGTGAGTGCGCCAGCCGACCCGCTCACGCCGGCCGACCTCGGGGCGGCCGTAGGGTCGGCGGACCAGGCTGTACCCGTGGCGGCTGTCGTGGCCGCCGTCGCCCCGACCGGGCGGGTCGCCAACTATGTCGGCGCGCTTCAGCCCAACGGCTGGTACTGCGGGCCGGCGGCGACGCGCATCGCGCTCTCGGCGCACGGCATCCTGCCGACCTTCGACACGATCGCCTATGGCCTGGGCACGACGCGCCACGGCACCAACTCGATCCTCGATGTCACCCGGGTGCTCAACGGCTACTACGGCGACGGGCGCTACGCGTCGGTGCAGATCCCGGAGCGATCGGCGACGACGGCCCAGGTCAAGAAGTTGCGTAGCGACGTTGTCTCGACGATCAGCGCGGGCGATGTCGTGGTGGCGAACATCAAGGGCACGATCTTCGACACGGCCGGGGCGATGCACTCGTACAACGGCGGGCACTACGTATCGATCACCGGGTACACCGACTCGGGCGGGTTGGTCACGGTCACCGACCCCGCGGACCGGATCGGTAGCAACGAGTACCAGGTTCCTGTCGCCGTCATGGCGGACTGGATCGCCACCAAGGGCTACGCCGCCTAGCGCTGACCGGCCGTGCGCGCGGCGGCCGTCGTCGCGGGGTGGACGGCGACGAGGCCGGAGCGCTCGCGCGCATCACAGAGCTGCGCCAGCTTGTCGTACGCCTTCTCCCCGATGAGGGCGGTCAGCTCCGGCCCATAGGACCGGTACATCGGTTCCCCACCCACGTGAGCCTCGGGCGACGAGGTGCACCACCAGTGCAGGTCGTGGCCCCCCTCGCCCCAGCCGCGCCGGTCGAACTCGGCGAGCACGGTCAGCAGGATCTTCGATCCGTCGACCCGCTTCGTCCACTCCTGGTCGCGACGGATCGGTAGTTGCCAGCAGACATCGGGCTTGTACTCCAGCGGATGCCGGCCATCGCGCAGGGCCTGCGCGTGCAGCGCGCACCCGTAGCCACCGGGGAAGTCCGGGTCGTTGAGGAAGACGCACGGGCCGTCCGGACGGGTGGCGGTGCGACGCGCCGGAGTCGTGCCGTCGACCGTGTCCATCTCCGTGTAGTTGGCGAACCCGCGCCGGAAGTGTTGCCACGTCTGTGGAGTCAGCAACTTCACCGCGGCGCGCAGTCGCTTCTCGTCATCGCTGTCGGTGAAGAACGCGCCGTGCGAGCAGCACCCGTCGACTCCTCGACCCTCGACGATGCCATGGCATCCACGCCCGAAGATGCATGTCCACCGCGACAGCAGCCACGTCATATCCGCACGGATGAGGTGGTCGGGGTTGGCGGGATCGGTGAACTCCAGCCACTCCCGGGGGAAGTCCAGCCCCACCTCCCGGCTGCGTGGGCTGCCGTCCCCCGCGCGCGCTGGGCCGTCCGAGCTGTCCGGGTCGAGAGTGAGGCGCGCCGGCACCTCGCTGCGGTGAAGTGCACGGGGGCGACTGCTCATCGCGCAAGGGTAACGCTCGCGCAGGTCGCCGATGCCACGGCGCGACGCTGCCCTGCCACGGATACCCGCGCAACGGGCATACGCTGGCCCTCATGAGGCTCGGCGTGCTGGACGTGGGATCGAACACAGTCCATCTGCTCGTGGTGGATGCCCACCGCGGCGCGCACCCGTGGCCGGCCTATTCCGAGAAGAGCGTGCTGCGGCTCAGCGAGCGCATCGGTCGCGACGGCACGCTCGACGCCGACGCGGCCGACGACCTGGTGAAGGCGGTCGCTTCGGCCCGCGCGGCGGCGACCCAGCATGAGGTCGACGACATGGTCGCGTTCGCGACCTCGGCGGTCCGCGACGCGACCAACTCCGGCGCGGTGCTGTCCCGGATACGTGAGGAGACCGGCGTCGACCTGCAGGTACTCTCCGGCGGCTGGGAGGCACGGTTGACCTTTCTCGCCGTACGTCGATGGTTTGGCTGGTCGGCCGGCAGGCTGCTCGTGCTCGACATCGGTGGTGGCTCGCTCGAGATCGCGACCGGCGTCGATGAGGAGCCGGGCGTCGCGCTCTCCCTGCCGCTCGGCGCGGGGCGGCTGTCCCGGGAGCGCTTCTCCGCCGACCCGCCGCCCGCCGTCGAGGTGGACGACCTGCGCGAGCACGTGGCGCGGCACCTGGAGCCGGTGACGGACGCGACCGGCAATCGGGACGGGATACCGGTCGGCGAATGGGACCGGGCGGCCGCCACGTCCAAGACGTTCCGCACCCTCGCCCGACTCGCCGGCGCCGCGCCCTCCGCGGACGGTTTCCGCGCGCCACGGTCGCTGACCCGCACGGGCCTGCATCAGGTCCTGGGGTTCATCCAGCGCATGCCCTCGGCGGCGCTGGCGGAGATGGACGGGGTCAGCCCCCAGCGTGCACACCAGTTGCTCGCCGGCGCGATCGTGGCCGAGGAGGCGATGCGGGCGCTCGGCCTGGAGCAGGTCGACATCTGCCCGTGGGCGCTGCGGGAGGGCGTGATTCTGCGCCGCCTGGACGCCGTCGCGTCAGCCTGACCGGCGCGCCCCGGCACCGGGGCTACCCTGAGACGGTGGCCTCCCCGCACCCGAGCGACCCGCCCAGCCGGCACACCCCCGTGGTGCTCTCCACGTCATCGGTGTTCCCCGAACCCACTGCCGCCGCGTTCGAGATGGCGGCGGCCCTCGGTTACGACGGTGTCGAGGTCATGGTCTGGACCGACCCGGTCAGCCAGGACGCCGCCGCGTTGAAGGTTCTCTCCGAGCACTACGCCATGCCGGTCCGCTCGGTGCACGCGCCGTGCCTGCTCATCACGCTGCGGGTGTGGGGCACCGAGCCGTGGGAGAAGCTGCGCCGCTCAGCCGCGTTGGCCACTCAGTTGGGCGCCTCGACCGTGGTCGTCCATCCCCCGTTCGCCTGGCAACGCGAGTACGCCACCGGTTTCGGCGCCGGCCTGAGCAAGTTGCACAAGCGCCACCCCGACATCGACTTCGCGGTGGAGAACATGTATCCGGTCCGGGTGCGCGGACGTGAGTTCGTGCCGTACCTGCCCGGCTGGAACCCGAGTCGCTTCGGCTTCGACGCGTACACCCTGGATCTGTCGCACTGCGCCGCCGCGCGTACCGACGCGATCGCCATGGCCGACGCGATGGGCAGCGCGCTGCGCCATGTGCACCTCGGCGATGGCACCGGCGAGGGGCGCGACGAGCATCTCGTGCCCGGCCGCGGCAGCCAGCCGTGTGGTCCGCTGCTCGCCTCGCTGCGCGATCGCGGGTTCACCGGCTCGGTCGCGGTCGAGGTCTCCACCCGCAAGGCCCGCTCCCGGCGTGCGCGCGCGGACGACCTCGCCGAGGCGCTGGCCTTCGCGCGCGAGCACCTGGCCCAGCACGCGAGGCCCGCCCGTACGGCTTGAGCGTGCCGGGTACGGCTACAGGGCCGGGACGAGCGGACGGCTACCCGGGCCGGCCTCCGCTCCAGCGACCGGAGCAGTGCCCGGGGCGACCCGCTCGGTCGTCTCCGCGGTGGCCTCTTCGCCCCCGGCCTCGCCGAGCACGGCCCGCTTGCGCGCCCGGTGCGCCGCGACGTGCGATCGGGTGGCGCACCGCTCCGAGCAGAAACGCCGGCAGCAGTTCGACGACGTGTCGAGGTAGACGTTGCCGCAGCGCTCATCGGCACACACGCCGAACCGGTTGCTGCCGAACTCGCAGAGCCAGACTGCGAGGCCCCACACGGCGCCGGCCATGTGCTCGGCCGCCACTGATGCCCCGCGGCTGGTCACGTGCATATGCCAGTCGTTGCCGCTGTGGAACGAGATCCGCGGCTGCACCGGGTGTGCCTCGAGGAGCGTGTTAAGCGCGTGGACCGCCTCCGCGTCCCGGCCGGCCGAGCCGTACTCGAACACCTCGCGCAGGCGTCGCGCCCCCCGGCGCAGCACCGCCAGGTCCTTCTCGGTCACCTCGGCGGCCCGCCAACTGCCCACGCCGTAGAAGCCACGCGCCTGCTCCATGGTCTCGATCTGGGCATTGGCAAGATCGACGGCCGTGCGCGCGTACTCGTCGAAGTTCACGGCTCCACCGTAGCGGCCTGCCGTGGGCCGGGCGAGCGGGAGCGGGACTACTGTCGGTCTCATGCTTCGATCCGTCATCCTGGCGGCCGCCCGCTCACCCCGCATCGAGCGGCTCGTCGGGACCGCGCCGGTGACCCGCAACGTCGTACGGCGCTTCGTCGCCGGCACGTCCATCGACGACGCTCTTCGGGCCGGGCAGGACCTGGTGGCGGAGGGCCTCGCGGTCACCTTCGACTACCTTGGCGAGGACACCCGCACGCGCGAGCAGGCCGATGCCACCCGGGATGAGTACCTGCACCTCCTGGGCGCGCTCGCCGACGCGGGGCTCACGCCCGCGGCCGAGCCCGGAGCGCCGAGCATGGCCGAGGTCAGCGTGAAGCTCTCCGCGCTGGGCCAGCGGGTCGACGAGAAGCTCGCCTACGAGCACGCCCGAGCCATCTGCGCGGCCGCGGCGAAGGCCGGGACCACGATGACGCTCGACATGGAGGACCACGCGACGACCGATTCGACGCTGGAGATCCTGACCCGGTTGCGCGCGGACTTTCCGGAGACCGGCGCGGTCCTGCAGGCGTACCTGCGGCGCACCGAGAGCGACTGCCGGGAACTGGCCGGGCCCGGGTCGCGGGTTCGGCTGTGCAAGGGCGCCTACGCCGAGCCCGAGTCGGTCGCCTACTCCAACCGGCTCGACATCGACAAGTCGTACGTCCGGTGTCTGAACATCCTCATGTCGGGCGAGGGGTATCCGATGCTCGCCACCCATGACCCGCGCCTGGTGGCGATCGCCGAGGACCGGGCGAAGTGGTTCGAGCGCTCCCCGGAGACGTTCGAGTTCCAGATGCTCTACGGGGTACGCCCCGCCGAGCAGCGCAGGCTCGGCGAGGCCGGGTACACCGTGCGGGTCTACCTCCCGTACGGCACGCAGTGGTACGGCTACCTCATGCGCCGGCTGGCCGAGCGACCCGCGAACGTCGCGTTCTTTGCCCGAGCACTGACCTCCCGTGACTGACCACGCGTCGCGGCCGCGCCGTGACGCCCGTGGGCTAGAGTTCCCGTCCTGTCCGTAGCAAAGTCCCCCGCGGTGACGCCGCGCCCGGCGATAGTGATGGTGGTAGATGGTAGGCGCCCCGGAGCCCCAGCCGCCGCCGTACGCTCCCGTGGCCGGATCCGGGCCCGCGCCGCTGCCCTGGCCCGCCGCCAGGCCGGCCGTGCGGCACAGCGCGGGTGGCTGGGCCCTGGTCGCGGTCAGTGCCGTCGTGGTTGTCGCGAGCCTCTGTGCCGGCCTCGTCACGGCGGTGGTACCACGAGCGGCGGACCCGAGCGCCTCGTTCCATGCCGCCGGGCAACTGGATACCCCGCCGGCGGCCGACGCGCCCGCGAGCGACTGGAACACCTGGGCCCGGCGGGCCGTCGACGAGGAGGTGGGCTGGCAGGCGGCCGCCCTGGTCAAGGGCGACGAGAAGGCGTACCTGGCTCCGGTCGACCCGGACGACTCGAGCCTGCGGACCGAGCTGCGGCACCGCTTCGAGGTGCTGCGAGAGATGGGTGTCGGTCAGTGGACGCAGGAGGTCCGCGGCCGGCCGGACGTGACGGGCGAGCTGTCCTGGCACGCCGACATCCGGGTCAACTACTGCTTCGGCGACTCGACGTGCCGCCTGAACTCGCTGGTCATCGGCACCGACTGGCGCATGGACGGCGAGCAGCTGCTGCTCACGGACGTCGACGAGTCGGCAGAGGACCAGGCCGGGCCACGCCCCTGGGAGACCGGCGAGCTCGCCGTGGCGACCGGCAAGCGCACGGTCGTGGCGAGTTCGCCATACCTGAAGTACCGCCTCGCCGACACGCTCAAGGCGGCCGAGAAGGCCGCGGCTGTCGCCGACACGCTCGCGCACTGGTACGGCCCGCCGAGCCGGTACGTGATCTTCCTCGCGGGCGGCTCCGACTGGTCGAGCTGGTACGGGTTCTCGAAGCCGGAGTGGTCCGCCGGGGTCTACATCAACCGGACCGACAACGAGGTGGTCATCAACAGCACGGTGCACGATCCGACAGAGACGTTGGTGCATGAGCTGACCCACGTCGCGACCTTCGCGGGCAAGGACGCCGGACGCAGCGAGGCGACGTGGTGGCTCGAGGAGGGCATCGCCGAGTACGCCACGATGATCGGCAAGCCGGTGAGCAAGTACGACGCGATGGCCCCGACGCGCACGTTCGTCCGCAAGTCGTGGGACGGTGACCCCGCCGTCGACCGACCCAGCGACGACGCGAGCCTCGACGAGGCAGCCGCCCGCTACGGCGTCGCGTTCCTCGCGGTGCGGCGCATGGCCGACCTGTATGGCCAGAACGCGATGCTCGACTTCTTCGGCGCCGTGGTGCATGAGGGCACCTCGCTCGACGACGCCGCCCAGGCCGTATTCGGGAAGAGCTGGAAGACGGTCAGCGCCGACTGCGCCTCGTTCATCCGGGACGCCTGATCCCGGCAGGTTCGCGCGAATAGCGGCAAGGCGGCGCGAGGGTCACTCGGGTACCGGTACCGTTGCCGGGTAACAGGCGCGTCGCGACCACTCCGGAGTCGTGGGGGGTGGGCACGCGGGGCGCCCGGGGGGATGGGATGCGTGAGCCATGGCTGGATCACCGCAGTCCGCGGGCAGGCTGTCAGAGGTGAAGTTCCTGACCGTCGCTGAGGTCGCGACGCTCATGCGGGTGTCGAAGATGACCGTGTACCGGCTGGTGCACACCGGAGAGCTCTCGGCCGTACGGGTCGGCCGCTCGTTCCGGGTGCCCGAGCACGCCGTACACGAGTACCTGCGCGACGCCTTCGCCGAGTCCGCGTGAAACGCCAGGGCACCCGGGCGCCGTACCGCGCCCGGGTGTCCCTCGGTTATGAACGACGGTTCCGGGGGGCTACGCTGTACCCCGACCACGAGGGACGCCGTGCGGCATGCCGGTAGGCCCGCCCGCTACCCTTTGCGTCCAGGATCGGACGCGATGCCATAGCGATCGCGGTCACTACACAGACAGTCGGACCCCCGGGCCGGACGGCGGCCGGTGCGTCCGTGCCGCACCAGCACCCGAGGAGACGGCCGTATGGGCTCAGTGGTCAAGAAGCGCCGCAAGCGTATGGCGAAGAAGAAGCACCGCAAGCTGCTGCGCAAGACCCGGGTCCAGCGTCGCCGTCTCGGCAAGTAGACCCGCCGGAGCGGCACCCGTTCGGAGGCCTCGGTGAACGTCCTCGTGACCGGTGCCAGCCGGTACGTCGGGGCACACCTCGCGGCCCGGCTCGCCGCGCACCCCCGGGTGGAGCGGGTGACCGGGTTCGACATCGTGCCGCCGGCCGGCCGGTTGCGCGACCTGCTCGCCGAACACGACGTAGCGGTGACGACCGGTCGGGACCGCGACGGCCGGGGCGACGGCGGCGTCCGTGACGTGGTCGCCGCGGTGACCGGGGGCGAGGTCGACGCCGTCGCCCACATGGGCGTGGTCTCCAGCCCGGGAGCCGGCGGGCGGCCGGCGATGAAGGAACAGAACATCATCGGCACGATGCAGCTGCTCGCCGCGTGCCAGGCCACGCCGGGCGTCAGCAAGCTGGTCGTACGGTCCTCCACGGCCGCCTACGGCGCCTCGTTCCGTGATCCCGCGGTCTTCACCGAGACCACGCCGCCGACGCTGGTGCCGCGGGGCGGATTCGCCAAGGACGTCATCGAGATCGAGGGGTACGTGCGCGGCTTCACGCGTCGGCGGCCCGATGTCGTGACCACCGTGCTGCGTCTCGCCCCGTTCGTCGGGCCGGACGCGGAGACCAGCCTGACCCGGTACTTCGCGCTGCCGGTGGTGCCGACGGTGCTGGGGCGGGACCCGCGGCTGCAGTTCATCCACACCGACGACGCGCTCGAGCTGCTGGTGCGATCCGTGGTGGAGAACCACCGTGGCACCTACAACGTGGCCGGCGACGGTGTGCTCGCGCTCTCTCAGGCGATCCGCCTGGCCGGGCGCGTCGCCCTGCCGGTGATCGAGCCGGGCATGAACGCCTTCGCGGCCCTCGTCCGGGCTTCGGGCATCGCCCGGTTCATCTCCCATCCGCTGCTGCGCCTTCCCGAGCTCAGCCACGACCAGCTCGATCTGTTCGTGCACGGTCGGGTGGTGGACACGCGGGCGCTGGTCGAAGAGTTCGGCTTCCGACCCCGTGACACGCAGGAGGCCTTCGCCGACTTCATCCATGGGCGGGACCTGCACGGGTCCGGGTTCGCTGCCCTGCGCCCGGCCGCGGTCACCGCGCTGGAGTCCGTGGTGCGCGACGGCGTTCGGCGCGTCCGCGGCGCGCGCACCCCACGGGCCCCCGAGGGGCGGGCGGGGTCATGACAGCCAGAGCCCGTCGGCCGGCCACCGCGACGGCAGCCAACGAGCACGCGCCGGCGCGACGGACCAGGGCCGCGCGGTCCGTGGACGTCGAGGCCGCGGCCGCGAACGGCACCCGCAACGGCCACCGACCCGGCCCGTCGCGGTCGGCACGGGCACGGCCGACGCTGACCACTGTGGACAGTGATGACACGGTCGCGGCGAACGGGTACCGGTCAGCGCGCTCCCCGTCGGGCACAGACCGGGAAGTCAGGCCGGACATCTGGGAGGAGCGGGTCGCCGACGCGCTCGCCTTTCTGCGCCGGCGCCTGACCGGCGACTACCACGTCGACGAGTTCGGCTTCGACGCCGAGCTCACCGACGGCGTCTTCTACCCGTTGCTGCGCCTGCTCTACCAGCACTACTTCCGGGTCGAGTGCAGCGGCATCGACCGCCTGCCCGTCGACGGCCCGGCGCTGCTCGTCGGCAACCACTCGGGGACGCTCCCCGTGGACGCGCTGATGCTCAGCCTCGCCGTGCACGACGAGACCCCAGCGCACCGGCACCTGAGGCTGCTCGGCGCGGACCTGGTGTTTCGGGTACCGGTCCTCTCCGAACTGGCCCGCAAGGGCGGTGCCACGCTGGCGAGCAACCCCGACGCCGAGCGGCTGCTGCGGGCCGGGGACTACGTGGGCGTCTTCCCCGAGGGGTTCAAGGGCATCGGCAAGTACTACCGGGACCGGTACCGGCTGCAGCGTTTCGGCCGTGGCGGGTTCGTCTCCGCCGCCCTGCGCACCGGCACCCCGATCGTGCCCGTAGCCATCGTCGGGGCGGAAGAGATCTTTCCGATCATCGGCAACATCACGCCGCTGGCGAAGGTGCTGGGCCTGCCGTATGTGCCGATCACCCCGCTGTTCCCCTGGTTCGGGCTGCTCGGCTTGCTGCCCCTGCCGAGCAAGTGGCTCATCCAGATAGGTGAGCCGATCCCTACGACCGGCCTCACCGACGACGCCGACGATCCGATCGTCGTGTTCAACCTGGCCGACCAGGTGCGCGAGACCATCCAGGAGACGCTGCACTCACTGCTGCAGCGTCGCCCCGACCCGTTCGGTTGAGGGCTCGGCGGGGCGTCGGCAGACCGTACCGGCGTCAGTCGACCGGGGGAAGTTGGCGTGGAGCCGCGGGTCCGCCGCGCGTCGAGCCCTTGCCGAGCACGGCACGCCAGGCGCCGCGCCGGTTGAGCGTGACCGCGGCCGCCACGGCGCCGGCGACCATCCCGGCCCCCACGGCGGCCGGCACCGCGACCTTGACGGCACGCCGGCCGGTGCGGAAGTCGCGGACCTCCCAGCCGCGCTCGCGGGCCACGCGGCGCAGGGCAGAGTCGGGGTTGACCGCGACCGCCCGTCCGACGACGGAGAGCATCGGTACGTCGTTGATCGAATCGCTGTACGCGGCGCAGCGCGAGAGGTCCAGCCCCTCGCGCCCGGCGAGGTCCGTGATCGCGTCGGCCTTCGCCGGGCCGTGCATCAGGTCACCCACCAACCGTCCCGTGTAGACACCGTCGGCCACGTCGGCGACCGTGCCGATCGCACCGGTGAGGCCCAGCCGTTGCGCGATCACCATGCCGATCTCGACCGGAGCCGCGGTCACCAGCCACACCCGTTGGCCGGCGTCGAGGTGCATCCGGGCCAGCGCATGGGTGCCCGAGAAGATGCGCTCCGCCATCAACTCATCGAAGATCTCCTCAGCCAGCCGCCGCAGGTCCTCGACGTGCCGGCCCGCCACGAAGGCGAGAGCCTGCTCCCGAGCCTGCGAGACGTGCCCGCCGTGCTCGGCCGCGACGAGCCGGAACCGCAGCTGCTTGAGGCCGAAGCGCAGCAGGTCACGTCCCGTGAAGAACTTGCGCGCGGCGAGCCCCCGGGCCAGGTAGTAGATGGACGCGCCCTGCAACATCGTGTTGTCGAGGTCGAAGAAACCGGCCGCGGTGGTGTCCGGTGGTGGGGCGAGCGCCTCCTCGAGGTCGGCGACCGCGTAACCGACGGAGATCGGGCCCTGCCCCGCGTCCGTACGGGTCCTGCGCCGTGTCAGCCGCACCGGATCCGCCCTCCGTCGCTCGACCGGCCCAGGCCGGGCCCTGTTTTCCGAGACTATCGGGTCAGGGCCCTATGCCGGGCGCGCCGCTCAGCAGGCCGGCTTGGGGCCGTACTGATCGGTGGTCGTGGTAGCGCAGCCATGCGCGAGGGCGGCGCGCAGCTCGTTGGCCCGGGTCTCGATCGCCGCGAGCAGGTCAAGCGACTGCCGGGCCGGATCGCCCGGCGCCGTGAGGTCGGCCCGCGCCTGCGTGACGTCGCGGCGGTACTGCGTCACGAACGCCGCGACGGAGTCGATGGGCGCGGCGTCGTGCTTCTGGACACCCGCCGTGAACAGCAGCCGAGCGCCCTCGATGATCTCCCGGTCCATGGCTGCCAGGACATCGGGGACGGCGTCCGGGGGCACCTGACCGGCTTCGACAAGGCGGACCCGCGCGAACTCGAGGTGCAGTTGCCCGCGATCCGCGTCCGAGCCGGCGAGCAGGAGCTGTGCCTGCTCGCTGGAGAGCTTGACCTGGTAGAGCGCGTCGCCGGGCACGGCGTCGGTACTCGCCAGCGCGACGCCCGAGATCGCGAGCGCGCCCGCGGTGATGCCGACCATCGCGCTGATCCGGGCACGACTGCCCAGGCGCCGCCGCACCATGCGCAGGATCTGGGTCTTCTCGTTGGCGCGCGATCCCGCGCGCTGGGGCGGGGTGGGCACCGCATCGTCGGGCCCGCGCCGGGGGCGGGGCGCCACGGTACCGTTCACCGGCCAGGTCGGGTCGGTGCGAGCGCTCACGCCCTGCTCGTCACGGGCGCCCTGCCCTTGGGCCGCGTCGGCGACCGTGGGTTCGTCCCAGGCGACCACGCGCGTCCCGAGTCCGTCGCGCTCGCAGGTCCGCATCAGGTCGGCGAACAGGGCGTCCCGGAACTGCGGCCGCACGTCGGGCGCGGCGACCCGAGCGAGCCGGTGGGTCACACCGACGAGCGCGGTCAGGTCGGGATCGACCTCGTCAGGACGGCGATGGTGACGTCCCGTGCCGGTCTGCTCGAGCAGTTCGGCGAACCGCTCGACCTTGGCGCTATCGGACATCACGTCACCTCCCCTCAGGGTGATGCCGGAATGTGACTCCGGTCGCCCTGAGTAACGGGTGGTGGCCCTTTCTGGTGGCGGTGTACGGCGTTTCCGGGCCGTTTCTCACCACCGTTGTCACGGTAGGAAGCCTTCAGGTAACAGACGGTGAAGAGCACGAACGGCTCGGTACTGCAGGGCCTTGATCGCGCCCTCGTTCTTTCCCATCGCCTGGGCCGTCTCCGCGACCGAGAAGCCCTGCAGAAACCGCAGGATGATGCACTCCCGCTGCTCCCGGTTGAGCTGCCGTACGGCCGTGAGCAGCGCGACATTGGTGATGTGGTCGACCACCGCGGCCTCCGGGCTGCCCTCCGGTCCGCGCTCCTCGGCATCGGCGTCGAGCACGTCACTGGTCGGCAGCTCGAACCGGTGCCGGCCGGACTTGAAGTAGTCGGCGACCAGGTTGCGGGCGATCGTCACGAGCCAGGCGCCGAGGTCGCGACCCTGCCAGGTCACGCTGCCGATGCGCTTGAGCGCCCGCAGGAAGGTCTCCGCCGTGAGGTCCTCGGCGAGCTGGCGGTTGCCGACGCGGAAGTAGATGAACCGGTGAACCGTGTCGAGGTACCGGTGGTAGATCTGCCCGAACGCGTCCGTATCGCCGTCCTGCGCCCGCTCGACCAGCTCCCAGACGTCGACCGCCCCGTCCGGCGGTGACGGATGCCGGCCACGCTGGTTGGTCCCCGGCCGATCACCGGCCCACCCGCTGCGTTGCGGGCTGCGCTGGTCCGGCTGCGTCGGTACCGCCGCGCCCGCGTTCGTACGGCCCGGGGAGGTCGCCAGCGGCGGCAGCTCCACGGTCTCCTCGCGAGCCGCCGGAATCGTCGGTCGGGCGGACGTGCCCGTCGTGCTCGCCTCGGTGAGCGGGCGCGGCGCCACGAGTGCCTCGGCCACTCCGCCCTCCGGACGGCCCGTGGGGATCGCCGGTATCGGCGGCAGTGGCCGGGTCGGTCCCGTCGGCCACGGCATCGCGCTGCGGTTGCGGTTGCCCGTGCCGTACCGCCGGTTGACGTCCTGCCGGGTCTCGTCTCGTTGGTCTGGGCGGCGGTTGGCACGCTTCGCCCCAGTGGTGCGGCTCGCCGGTGGAGTCAGGTCCGGGGTGACCTGCCCGGCCGCCTCGCCGGAGAGGTCGGACTCGGTCACCGCTCTGGTCCCGTCGGTGTCACCCATGAACGCGGCACAACGGCCTCCTCGGCTGTGAGGGGTATGAGTAGCCCATAACGGATGAGTCGTCCAATGCAGCATAAAGGGCGACATCATTCCGTGTGGCGGACTTGCAAACGGCCGAGACAGGATTCTTTGGTGAGGCGCGGCCGGGCCGTCGGACACGATGTGCGATCGTTCGCTTACGCATGATCACTGTCAGTCCCACGCTGACCGCTGCGCCCCGGGTCCGGCCCGCCACCGGTCGCCTACCGTTCGCGGCGCGCGGGGGCGTTGTCGCAGGTCGGGGCATGCAAGACTCGGGCGGTGTCCGTGACTCCGGGGCCGGCGGCCGGGAACGTGGCCGACACCGTCGCGCGCGCGGCAGGACGCGAACCATCGGCCCCGGCTCTGATCTCCGACGACGGATCGGTCGTTACCTGGGCGGACCTCGACGCGCGCGCCGACGCGGTTGCCGGCGCCCTGCGCGCGCTGGACCTGCCGGCGTCCATGGGCGTGCCGGCGCGGGTGGTGATCGCGCTGGGCCAGGTCCCCGAGTTCGCCGCGGTCTTCTTCGGCACGCTCCGGGCGGGGCTGGTCGCGGTGCCGGTCAACCCCGGGTACACGCGCCGGGAGCTTCGCCACGTCCTTGCCGACAGCGCGGCCGCGGTCGCCGTCGCGACGAGTGCGGCGGCCGCGGCGATCCAAGCCGTACGGACCGATCTGCCGGCGCTGCGTCACGTCTATGCGCCGACGGCCGCCGACGGCGCCCTGGCGTACGCGGAGCTGACCGTGCCGGCCGCGGCGACGATCGCGACCGGCTCGGGCGAGGATCTCGCGGTCCTGCTCTACACGTCGGGGACGTCCGGGGCTCCGAAGGGTGCGATGCTGCCGCACCGGGCCCTGCTCGCCAACCAGGGCCAGGTCGCGGCGGTCCACCCTCCCGCCATCACAGCGTCCGACGTCGCGCTGCTCGCCCTGCCGCTGTTCCACATCTTCGGGCTCAGCGCCGGCCTGATCGCCATCGCCTACCACGGGGCCTGCGGGGTGCTGCTGGAACGCTTCGACGTGGCCCGGAGCCTGGCCGCGATCGCACGCCATCGGGTGAGCGTGGTCGCCGCGGTGCCCCAGATGTACGCCGCCTGGCTCGCCGACCCGGAGCTCGCCGCGCGGTTCGCGGCGGTGCGCGTCGCGGCGAGCGGGGGTGCGCCGCTGCCGTCCGAGGTCGGCGAGCGGTTCCTCGCGGTCACCGGACGCCACGTCCACCAGGGGTATGGGCTCACCGAGACGGCCCCGGTGCTCACGACCGGCCTCGCGAGCCCCGTGCCCAAGGTCAGCTCGATCGGCCGCCCGGTCCCCGGCGTCGACCTGCGGCTCGTGGCGGCCGACGGCACCGTGGTGGCCGAGCTCACCGCGCAGCGGGGCGTCGATACTCCGCCTACGCAGCCGGGGCCGGCCGTGGGGCTGGCGGACGACGACGCGTTCGAGGCCGACGGCACCGACCCCGGTCAGATCGTGGTGCGCGGAGAGAACCTGTTCCTCGGTTACTGGCCCGACCGTGCAGGCGGACCGGACGAGCACGGATGGTGGGCCACGGGCGACATCGCCTACGCGGATATCGACGGAGACCTGTTCCTGGTGGACCGGTTGGGCGACCTGATTCTGGTGAACGGCTTCAACGTCTACCCGCGCGAGGTGGAGCAGGTGCTCGGGTCGCATCCGGGCGTGGCGGAGGCTGCGGTCATCGGTGTGCCCGACGCGGTCACCGGTGAGGCGGTCTTCGCCTACGTGGTGCCCGCCGGCGGACACCTGTCTGTGGACGAGCTGGGCGTCTACTGTGGACACCACCTGGCCCGGTACAAGTGCCCGGCCGGCTACGAGGTCGTCGCCGAGCTGCCGCACTCCCTGATCGGCAAGGTACGCAAGCCGTCGCTGCGTCGGCCCGAGACCGGGGCCGTGGTCGCGTGAGCGGGGCGGCTGCGGTGGACCCACCGGTGCGCGTGCGCGTGGTGAGCCGCGTGAACTGCCATCTCTGCGACGTCGCGAAGGCGGCCGTCGCGCGGGTCGCGCAGGCGGCGGGCGTGGGCTGGACCGAGGTGGACGTCGACGCCGACCCGGTCCTGCTGGAGCAGTACTCCGACCTGGTCCCGGTGATCCTCGTCGATGACAGGGTGCACGACTACTACCGCGTGGACGAGCAGCGCCTGCATCAGGCGCTCGCCGCCGCCCCGGGCACGCCGCCCTGGCTCTGAGCCGCTCGCCGGCGCGGTGGTGGCTGCCGGCGGCCGTGACCTCATAAGGTCGACCGGTGGCACACCTCGTCTGGGACTGGAACGGCACGCTGCTCGACGACCTCGCGCTGGTCGTGGCGGCGACAAACGCGTCCCTCAGCAGCGTTGGTGGCCCACCGGTCACGGCCGACGAGCACCGCCGCGAGTTTCGTCGGCCGATCTCCGCCTACTACGAGCACGTACTCGGGCGATCGTTGTCCCCGATCGAGTTCGCCGACCTCGACCGGGCGTTCCACACCGCCTACCGCGAAGGGCTGGCCGGAATTCGCCTCGCCGCCGGCGCCCGCGACGCGATGGCGGCGTGGGACGGCACGCAGTCCCTGCTGTCGATGTGGTTCCACCAGGAGCTGGTTGCGCTGGTGGCCGACCACGAACTGCACCAGCTGCTCTCGCGTGTGGACGGTCTGCGTGACAGCATCGGCGGCGGCTCCAAGGCGCCCTACCTGCGTACCCACCTCGATGCCCTGGGCCTGGCCGGGCCCGAATCGGTGCTCATCGGAGACTCCGTCGACGACGCCCACGCGGCCGCCTCGGTCGGCGCGTCCGTCGTGCTCTATGCCGGGGGCTTCACGGATCCGGAGCGGCTGCGCGACACCGGTCTGCCGGTCGCCACAACCTTGCTGGAGGCGGTGACGCTGGCCGCCAAGGCGCTGGCCGCCCGGTAGCGGGCACCAGTGCCGATCAGGAGCGCAGGAACGCCAGCACGGCCAGGACGCGGCGGTTGGAGTCCTCGTCCTGCGGCAGGCCGAGCTTGGCGAAGATGTTCGCGACGTGCTTCTCCACGGCTCCGTCGCTGATCACCAGACGTCGGGCGATCGCTGCGTTGGACCGCCCTTCGGCCATCAGCGCCAGCACCTCGCGCTCGCGCGCGGTGAGTGTGGCGAGTGGATCGTTGGCGCGCCGGCGGACGAGCAACTGGGACACCACCTCGGGGTCGAGCACGGTACCGCCGGAGGCCACCCGGGCTATGACGTCAGTGAATGAGTCGATGTCGGCGACCCGGTCCTTGAGCAGGTAGCCGACCGCGCCCCGCCGGTCCTGGAGCAGGTCGTCGGCGTAGGAGAGCTCGACATACTGCGAGAGCACGAGCACGGCGGCGCCGGGCCGGCGAGCGCGGATCTGTACCGCCGCCCGGAGCCCCTCATCGGTGTGCGTGGGGGGCATCCGTACGTCCACGATGGACAAGTCCGGCTCGTGCGCGGCCTCGGCGGCCACCAGCGAGGGCCCGTCGCCGACCACCGCCACGACGTCGTGGCCCTGCTCGGTGAGCAGGCGTACCAGGCCCTCGCGCAGCAGGACCGCGTCGTCGGCGAGCACGATCCTCACCCCGCCTCGCCCTCCTGAACCGAGGCTGCGGGTACCGCGGGGACCTCCGCGCGGATGCTGGTCGGTCCACCGGGTGGGCTGCTCACCCACAACTGCCCGCCGACCCCCTGCAGGCGGTCGGCCAGGCCGGCCAGCCCGTGGCCCTTGGCGAGGTGGGCGCCACCACGGCCGTCGTCGGCGATGTCCACGATCAGCCGGTCGCCATCCAGCGATGCCGACACCGACGCCGACGTGGCGCCACTGTGCTTGGCGACGTTCGTCAACGCCTCGGCGATCGTGAAGTAGGCCGTCTGCTCGGTCAGTGCCGGCAGCCGCGGCAACTGCGCGAGCTCGACCCGTACGGCGACCGTGGAGCGGGCGGCCAGCGCGGCCGACGCGGCGGCGAGCCCGCGGTCGGTGAGGATCGGCGGAGCGATGCCCCGCGAGAGCGTGCGCAGCTCGTCGAGCGCCTCCCGGGTCTGGGTGATCGCCTCGTCCACGGTCCGGGCCGCGGCATCGGGGTCGGAGCCGAGCTGCACCCGGGCTCGGCCGAGGTCCATGGCGAGCCGGACAAGGCGCTGCTGCGGCCCGTCGTGCAGATCTCGCTCGAGCCGGCGCAGCGCGTTCGCCTCCGCGGAGACCGCGGCCGCGGTCCTGGCGGTCGCGACGTCGCGGGACCGGGCGAGATCGGCGACCTGGTGGCGCAGCCCGGCCACGCCGTTGAGCAGACCGTGCGCGAGCCACGCATCGATCAGAGCGCATGCGCGCACCACGAACGGCAGCGTGACGGTGAACACGATGCCGATCGCGGTGTAGATGAGGATCCGGTTGGTCGTGGTGTTCGCGATCCCGAGCACGTCCGGCAGCCCGCGGTTGTTGACCACGATCACCCCGGGCTCTGGATTGGCGTCCCGGGGCAGTGACCAGTCCCACAGGCCATAGCTCAGGCCGCCCAGCGCGCTCGCCCACCACGTCACGACGACGGAGAAGGTGCCGAAGGTGACCGGGAACCGGAGCAGCCCATAGACGGTGTCGAGCCAGTACTGGCCCTCGGCGAGCGGCGAGAAGAGCCGGCGCAGCCACCCCGATCCGGGCGCTGACCGGCGATAGACGACGGGAACGCGGGGGCGGCGCAGGACCGGCACGATGCGGCTGCGCTCCACCTCGGCCAGTCCCCGCGCGACGAGCAGCGCGAGCACGAACACCGGGATGCCGACGAGGAAGGCCGCCAGCAGGCCCGCGCCGGCGCAGATGAGGCTGACTCCGACGGCGAAGGAGATCACCGCCAACGGGAAGCCCACCACGACGTACGCGGTGTCCACGCCGAGTTGGGCGAACCACCCTCGCCGCCGGGGCGAGGCGGCGGCCGGGTACGGCGGCGTGATGGGGATGCTTGTCATGTTCTCGACGCTAGGCGGGCCAACGGTCGCCTCCCATCCTGCCGGCTGGCCTCTTCGTGGTGGGGTTAACCCCATCCACCCGGCCCGCGAGCTCGGTGAGGGCCGTCGCCGCGGGGCGCCCGGATCGTCACGGCGCGCCCGGTAGAATCACAGACAAAAGGGACATCACTGCATCGGTACCCCGGTCGCTGGACGCCAAGATCGTGATTTGTGCACAGGTTCACAAGCGCCTAGGCTGGCGGGCACAGGCGGTAAGGCGCCCGCGACCGGGTGCAGCGCGGCGGAGCCTCGCGCGAACGATGAGGACACGCCCGACATCTCCCGCCGGCAACGGGCTTCGCCTAGCCGGATAACGCCAACACAGCCGGAGCAGCATGACCCAGCCCCGCGGCCAGCAGCCCGCGCAGCCTCGACCCCCGTCGACCGAGGATGCCGCGCGCCCCGGCGCCCCCGCCGGGTCACCGGGCTCGCCGCTCGCGCCCGACGCGGCCGCGGCCAGCGACGACTTTCCGGATCTCCCGGAGGCTACGGTGGCGCGGCTGCCGGAGTACCTGCGTGCGCTGAACATCTTCTCCGAGGCCGGACACGAGACCGTCTCCAGCGAGGCGCTCGCCGCCGCCGCCGGCGTGAACTCGGCGAAGCTGCGCAAGGACCTGTCGCATCTGGGTTCCTATGGCACGCGGGGCGTGGGCTATGACGTGGCGGTGCTCGTGGACCAGATCGAGTCGGTCCTGGGCCTCACCGAGCGGCGTGCGGTGGCTCTGGTCGGCGTCGGCAACCTCGGCCACGCCCTGGCCGGGTACGCGGGCTTCACTTCGCGTGGGTTCCGGTTCGCCGCCCTCCTCGATGCCGACCCCTCCCGGGTGGGCGAGCGGATCAACGGGCTCGCGGTCCATCACATCGACAGCATCGACGCCCTGGTACGCGACCACGGCATCCAGATCGCGGTGATCGCGACGCCGGTCCATGTCGCCCAGGACGTCGCCGACCGGCTGGTCGCTGCGGGCGTGACGAGCATCCTCAACTTCGCCCCATGCGTGCTCGCGGTACCCGACGGCGTGGACGTGCGCATGGTCGACCTCGCCGTCGAGTTGCAGATCCTCTCCTTCCATGAGCGGCGCAAGGCGCTCACGGGAGCCACCGGCAGCCACCCGATCGTGCCCCGCGCGACCGACGCGAGCGCCAACGGCGGCCACGGTTCCGTAGCGGTCGACGGCAACGGCGCCGGCTTGGTCCGGGAGGGGGTGGCGCAGGGGTGAACCTGCTCGTGGTCGGGGTGTCCCATCACACAGCCCCGGTCGACGTGCTCGAGCGGCTGACCGTCTCGCGGGAGCAGGCGCCGTCGCTGCTGCGCCGCCTGATCGCGTCGCCGTACGTCAGCGAGGCGGTCGTGGTCTCCACCTGCAACCGGGTCGAGGTCTACGCCGCGGTCAGCGCATTCCACGGCGGCCTGAGCGAGATCGGGGCGGCGCTCGCGCAGCGCGCCGGCACGCGGATCGAGGAGCTGACGGGCAACCTTTACGTCCACTTCGACACCGACGCCGTACGCCATGCCCTGCGGGTCGCGGCCGGTCTCGACTCGATGGTCATCGGCGAGTCCCAGATCCTGGGCCAGATGCGTGAGGCGTACCAGATCGCCGCCGAGCACGACACAGCCGGTCGGCTGCTGCACGAGCTCATGCGCCAGGCGCTGCGGGTCGGCAAGCGGGTGCACACCGAGACCGGTATCGACGCGGCCGGGCGCACCATCGTGGGTGCCGCTCTCGACCTGGTGCCAGGTGGCGTGGCCGGCCGCTCGGCCCTGGTCGTCGGGGCGGGGTCGATGGGCGCTCTGGCGCTGGCCACGCTCGCCCGTGCCGGCGCCTCCCCGCTGCTGGTCACCAACCGTGGTGCGGCACGGGCGCAGCGGCTGGCGGAGGCCTACGCGGGCACAGCCGTCGAGTTCGCCGACCTCGCGACACATCTGTCCACAGTGGATGTCGTGGTCTGCGCCACCGCGTCGGTGGGTCCGGTCATCACCGAGCAGGCCGCCGTCACGGCGCTGCGTGCCCGTACGGCCGCCGGTTCCGGTGCACCTCGAGTCCTGTCCATTGTGGACCTGGCCGTACCGCGCGACGTGGTGCCCGGGGTGGCGCACCTGCCCGGGGTCGAGCTGATCGACCTCGCCACGCTCGCCGCCGCGGCCGGTGGCGACGCGCCTTCGGCTGCGGACCGGGCCGCCGGCGAAGCGATCGTCGCCGCCGAGGTCGAGACGTTCCAGATGTGGCGGCGCGGCGCCGACATCGCTCCGGCCGTGGCCGCGCTGCGGGCCAGGGCCGACGAGGTGGTCAGCGCCGAGTTGCGGTGGCTCTGGCAGCGCCGGCCCGAACTCAGCGACGAGCAGCGCGCGGCGTTCACCCAGGCCCTGCACCGGGTGGTGCAGCGGCTGCTGCATCGGCCCACGGTCCGGATGCGCGAGCTCGCCTCGAGCCCCGGCGGCGACCAGTACCTCGCCGTGCTTCGCGAGCTGCTCGACCTGCAGGCCGTGCCGGAGGGGCTCGACCGCGCGGTGGCGGTGCGCCCCGCCGAGGACCCTTCACCCGAGGACCTCTCACCGGACGATCTGTTCCCCGAGCCGTCGCCCGGCGATGTCCCGGCCGGTGCCACGGACGAGGGGGTGGCGTGATGACGATTCGCCTCGGCACCCGGGGCAGCGCCCTCGCGCTGGCCCAGTCGCGACTCGTCGCGGACGCCATCGCCTCGGCGCTGGCCGAGCCGGTCGAGCTGGTCCAGATCGTGACCGACGGCGACCGCTCGACCGCTCCCGTCCCCGAGCTGGGGGTCGGGGTCTTCGTCTCCGCGCTGCGGGATGCCCTGGCGGCGAAGGAGATCGACATCGCGGTGCACTCGTACAAGGACCTGCCGACCGCGCCGGTCGACGGCCTCGTCATCGCCGCGGTCCCGCCGCGCGAGGACCCGCGAGATGTGCTGATCTCCAGCGGCGGCCGGACGTTGGAGCAGCTCCCGGCCGGCGCGCGGATCGGCACGGGCGCGGTGCGCCGCGTCGCCCAGTTGCGGGCACTGCGGCGTGACTTCGAGTGCGTGCCCATGCGTGGCAACGTCGACACGCGCTTGCGCAAGCTCGCCGAGGGTCGGGCGGATGCCCTGGTGCTCGCCGCGGCGGGGCTGCGTCGGTTGGGGCGGGCGGCCGAGATGACCCAAGTTCTCGACCCCGAGACGATGTTGCCCGCGCCCGCGCAGGGGGCGCTGGCTGTGGAGTGCCGGTGTGCCGACCACAGCCTCGTCGAGCGGCTGCGCCGCATCGACGACGAGCACACCCGCGCCGCGGTCACCGCGGAGCGAACCCTGATGGCCGCTTTGGAGGCCGGCTGCAGCGCACCGGTCGCCGCCCTCGCGGACGTTGTGGACACCGTGGACGGTGGCCTGCGGGTCCACGTGTCGGCGGCGGTCTTCGCCGTGGACGGCACACGGGCCGTCCGTGGCCGTGATACCGGACCACTATCCGACGCCGTCGGCGTGGGCTCGCGCCTGGCCGCGCAGCTGCTCGCCGCCGGCGCCGATCTGTTACTGGGAGAGAATCCGGCGCCAGGAGCATCGCTGCCGAGCGAGAAGCGGACGCTGCACGCCGGGCCAAAAGGAGATTCTGCATGACCCGAACCCGCAAGAGCGTCGGTCGGATCAGTTTCGTCGGCGCCGGTCCCGGTGACCCGGGCCTGCTGACCCTCCGGGCACATGAGGCGGTGCTCGCCGCCGACCACATCGTCTACGACCGCGACCTGCCCGCGTCCCTGCTGGAGTGGGTGCGCGGCGAGGCGGCCCGCGCCGAGGATGATCCCCATGCCCTCGCCGAAGCCGCCTCCGCCGTCGAGGACGCCGCCCCGGATAAGCCGGCCGCGGAGCGCACGGAGTTCAGCCCGGCCGAGGGCGCCCCAGGGGACGTGGCCAAGGTGCTGCTCTCCGCGGCCCGCTCCGGCCTGCGCGCGGTGCGTCTGGTCTGCGGTGATCCCTTCGAACACGACGCCGTGGCCAAGGAGGTGCAGGCCGTCGCCCGAACGGCCATCCCCTTCGAGGTCGTCGCGGGGGTGAGCGGGCCGGCAACCGTGGCCGCCTATGCGGGCGTGCCGCTGACCGGAATTCGCACCACAGTGGACGTCGACGACCCGCATGGCCTGGACTACGAGGCGCTCGCGGCCGCGGTGGGTCGGGGCCTGGCCGTCACCATCGACCATGGCTCTCTCACGTTGGTGCGCGACGGCCTGCTCGCGGCGGGGCTCGACGGCACCACACCGGTGGCCGTGACCGGAGAGGGCACCGGGGACACCCAGTACACCTCGACCTCCACTGTGGACAGTTTTGTGGCGGCGGCGCTCGGATTCGCGGGCCGCGTCGTGCTCAGCTTCGGTCCAGGGCTCGCGTACCGGGACAAGCTCGCCTGGTGGGAGAACCGGCCGCTCTACGGGTGGAAGGTGCTCGTGCCACGCACGAAGGAGCAGGCCGGTGCGATGAGCGAGCGCCTGCGGACCTACGGCGCCATGCCCGTCGAGGTGCCGACGATCGCGGTCGAGCCGCCGCGGACGCCGGCGCAGATGGAGCGTGCCGTCAAGGGGCTGGTGGACGGCCGGTACGCCTGGACGATCTTCACCTCCGTCAACGCGGTGCGGGCGGTATGGGAGAAGTTCGCCGAGCACGGCCTCGACGCCCGACACTTTGGCGGGGTGAAGATCGCCTGCATCGGCGAGGCGACGGCCGACGCCGTTCGTGCCTTCGGCATCCAGCCCGAGCTCGTCCCGTCGGGAGAGCAGACGAGCGACGGACTGCTCGCCGAGTTCAGCCCGCACGATGAGGTCCTCGACCCGGTCGGGCGGGTGCTGCTCCCCCGTGCCGACATCGCCACCGAGACCCTCGCCGCCGGCCTGGTCGACCGGGGCTGGGAGGTCGACGACGTGACCGCCTACCGGACCGTCCGCGCCGCCCCGCCCCCGGCCGAGATCCGGGACGCGATCAAGTCCGGCGGGTTCGACGCGGTGCTGTTCACGTCATCGTCCACGGTGCGCAACCTCGTCGGCATCGCCGGCAAGCCGCACACCCGGACGGTGGTGGCCGTGATCGGTCCGAAGACCGCGGACACCGCTGCCGAGTTCGGGCTGCGGGTCGACGTCCAGCCACCACACGCGTCGGTGCCGGACCTTGTCGAGGCGTTGGCGCAGTACGCGGTCGACCTGCGGGAGCGCCTCGCCGCCATGCCCGCCAAGCAACGCCGGGGCTCGAAGGTCCAGGGACCGACCGCGCTACGTTTCCGCTAGACCGCCGCCCCCGTTCTCCACGATCTTGGGGATATCGTGGCGAGTTGATCGACGATCACGACGATTCGCCCAAGATCGTGGAGAAGAGGAGGGCAGTGAGGAGGACCCGATGTCGTACCCAGCCGTACGGCCGCGCCGGCTGAGGCGTACGCCCGCGCTGCGACGCCTGGTGGCGCAGACGCGGTTGCATCCGGCTGAGTTGGTGCTGCCGATGTTCGTGAAGGAAGGGTTGGCCCAGCCCCGCCCGATCGGGTCGCTGCCCGGGGTGGTGCAGCACACCCGGGAGTCGTTGCGGAAGGCGGCTGTCGAGGCCGCACAGGCCGGTGTCGGCGGGCTGATGCTCTTCGGGGTGCCGGCGACACGGGACGAGACCGGAACCGGGGCAACGGATCCGGACGGAATCCTGAATCTGGCGATCCGGGACGTGAAGGCCGAGGTCGGCGACGCGGTCGTCGTGATGAGCGACCTGTGCCTGGACGAGTTCACGTCGCACGGGCACTGTGGCGTGCTCGCGCCCGACGGGGGTGTCGACAACGACGCCACCCTGCAGCGTTATGCCGAGATGGCGGTGGTGCAGGCACGGGCCGGCGTGGACCTCGTCGGCACGTCCGGAATGATGGACGGCCAGGTGGGCGCGGTACGCCGGGGACTGGACGAGAGCGGCTACGCCGGCGTCGGCATTCTCGCTTACGCGGCGAAGTACGCCGGCGCTTTCTACGGGCCGTTCCGTGAGGCGGTGGAGTCCACACTGGTCGGTGACCGACGCACCTACCAGCAGGACCCGGCCAACGCCCGGGAGGCGCTGCGTGAGGTGGCCCTCGACGTGGCGGAGGGGGCGGACATCGTGATGGTCAAGCCGGCTCTGCCGTACCTGGACGTCATCGCGGCGGTCAGCTCCACAGTGGACATCCCAGTCGCCGCCTACCAGGTCAGCGGCGAGTACGCGATGGTCGAGGCCGCGGCGGCGAACGGGTGGCTGGACCGCGACCGGGTCATGCTCGAGACGCTGACGAGCATCCGCCGGGCCGGCGCCCAGGTCATCCTCACCTACTGGGCGGAGCAGGCCGCACGCCTCCTGCGCGAGGAGAACGAGCCGAATTCGGTTGATCGCCGCTGATCCGTGGCGTGATCGTGGACGGATGAACGCCGCGGAGCGACGGGTGTGGTCCCGGCTACCGGCCGGTTCCCGCGAGGCGCTGGAGCAGATGTCGGCGACCGACCTGCAGACCCTGCTGTTGTCGGTGGCGCGCACGAGGGCGGCCAAGGTCCGGCCAGCCGACGTGCTGCGCCGCTGGCAGGAGGACCGGTTCGTACGGCCGGCCGCCGCCGACCCGAGGGTACTGGCGGCGGTCGAGGAGAAGCTGTGGCACCTGCTGCCGGGGCAGTTCGACGCCGTCGAACTCTCCCCGGTCGTGCCGGTCGGTACCTGCGCGGCGGTCGCACCGGTGAGCCAGAACCGGATCGTCACCGCGATGCGGTCGGTCGAGGTCGTCTCCGACTCCGCCAATGCGCTCGCGATCGAGGCCGCCCAGCGACGAGCGCGGCAACCGCGCGGCGGCGAGGTGCATCTCGCCGCGAGCCATCGGCTGCTGCGCGCGCAGCGCTTTGGGCCGGGTATGGCGGCACATTTCCGCCTCTTCACCCTCGTCTCCTCCGCCCGGGACGTCGGCTCGGGCCGCACCCAGGCCCGGCTGGTCGACCTGCATCTGGGTTACTGGAGACGGGTGTTCGCCGAGCTGGCGCCCGGAGCCCAGATCCGGCTGGCCGTGTTCAGCCCGGTGGTGCGGGAGCGGCTCGACGAGGTGCTGCCAAATCAGTCCACTGTGGACGCGCCGGACCGCCGGCGGTCGCAGGGTTACTACGTCGAGGCGGCGTTCCGCTTCATCACGGGGGAGGGCGAGCAGCTGCTGGAGCTTGGTGACGGTGGTCTGACGACCTGGACCGCCCAGCTCATGGGCAATGCCAAGGAGCGCTGCCTCGTCTCCTGCGGCAGCGTCGAACGTCTCGCCACACTCGCGCGCTGACCGGCGCGATCAGCCTTCGGCAAAACGGGCGGCGAGGTCAGTGGTGTCCACTTCGTACTCACGCCACTCCCGGTCGGGCTGGAAGCCGAGTTCCTTGTTGACCTGTGAGAGCTGTTCGCGATCGGCGGCGTGCCAGGTCTCCACCTCTGCGAGCTGGGGCTCGCGTGCGCGAAGCTCCAGCAGCATGCGGGCCTTGATCGCCCGGGCCAGGCCGTAGCTGTTGTGCGCGGGCACCACGATCGTGTCGTACTGGTCGGCCCGGGTGGGGTGCTGGGCCGGCACGACCAGCTCGGTCAGGCCGGCCACCACGCCGCTGCGCTCGTGCATGGCGACGACGATGTACGGATGCAGACCCCGCACGTTCAGGCAGCGCAGGCTCGCCCGCAACCGGTCGCTGTCGTAGGAACTCGGTCGCAGCTCCATGTCCCCGGTCGGGTCCGCGCGCCGGACCTGCTTCGCCTCGGCGTACGCCGGCAGCAGCGAGTCCGGCAGGTCACCCTCGTGGACGGTCACGACATAGCCCGAGACGAGCCCGGCCGCCATCTCCTCGACGTGGTCCCAGTCCACCGTGGACAGCGAGAGGATACTGCGCGTCTCGGTATACACATGGGTGAAGCCGTACCCGCTGTAGAAGTCCGCCGCGGGCGTGCCGCCGACCACCTCGACACCGACCGAGCTGAAGCGCTCGGTCAGGGCACGGTCGGCGACGACCTTGAGCAGAGCCCGGCCCACGCCGGAGCGCCGGGCGCGCGGTGCGACGTGCAGCTCCAGCACGCCGAGATCGGAGAGCACGAGCAGCCCTGCGTAACCCAGGAAACTGCCGTCCGCGTCCTGGGCGATCCAGTTGGTGCGCCGCTCGTCGGGCATGGTATGGACGAGGTACTCGCGCAGATGCGCGCTCTGCCAGGACGGGTCCGTTGGCAGGTCGTGGACGAGGACCTCGTTGTAGAGGTCGAGCCACGCCGCGATCTCCTCCGCAGGGGCGGTGGCTGGGTCCCACTCCCGAAGCCTCACCAGACCAGCTTGCCCGCCCCGTCCCGATTCGACAACGCCAATCACCATCGTCGCCCGGGCCACAGTGAGTGTGAGAGGTTGGCCACACGGTGCCCTCGCCACGTGCTCCCCCGGGCGACTTCGTGGACACAGCCATGTGAAACCGTGTCGGCACTGGCGAATGGGGTATCCGGTAAGGCAGGATGATCCCGACTTCCAGGGGGGCGGAGGTTCTCTCTTTGGCGACAAAGCGGGACCTGCCGAGCGGCCTGGTGACGTTCCTCTTTACGGATATTGAGGGATCGACCCGGTTAGCACAGCTGCTCGGCGGCCAGTACCGGCCGATGCTGGCGCAGCACCGGCAGATACTTCGTCGTGCGCTCGGCGCCAGCGACGGCGTCGCGATGTTCACCGAAGGCGACTCGGTCTTCGCCGTCTTTGCCGACGCCAACGCGGCGATTCGAGCCTGCATCGAGGGCCAGCGGGCGCTCGATGCGCACCACTGGCGCGATCCGCAGGCGCGGCCCAAGGTACGCATGGGGCTGCACAGCGGTCACGCGACGCCGGTCGCGGGGGAGTACGCCACCCCCGAGGTACACCGGGCCGCGCGGGTCGCGGCCGCTGCCCACGGCGGGCAGGTGCTCTGCTCGGCGGCGACCGCGCGGCTCGCGACCGACCTGCCGGCCGACGCCTCACTGCTCGACCTCGGCCTGTACCAGTTGCGTGGCTTCGACGGCCGGGAACGCCTCTTCCAGCTCATCGCCGGCGACCTCGAGCGGAGCTTTCCTCGCCCACGGACGCTCGCCGCGGCCTCGCACAACCTGCCCGCCTCGCCGTCGAGCTTCATCGGCCGGGAGGTCGAGCGCGAAGAGCTCGCCGGGCTGGTCGCGAGCCGGCGCCTGGTGAGCGTCGTCGGGCCGGGGGGCGCCGGCAAGACGCGCCTGGCGATCGAGGTCGCGGCGACGATGGTTCCGTCGTGCCCCGACGGCGTGTGGTTCATCGACCTCGCCGCGGTGACTGACCCGTACCTGATCAGCGTCGCGGTCGCCGAGGTGCTCGGCGTCCGGCCCGAGCCGGGTCGCACCATCGTGGACACGATCGTCGACTTCGTTGCCCCGCGCTCGCTGCTGCTCGTGCTCGACACGGCCGACGCGCAGCTCTCCGCGGTCAAGCCGCTGGTCACGCGACTGGTCGGGGCCGGTCCGGGCGTACGCGTGCTGGCGACGAGCCGTGAGCCGCTCGCGGTGCCGGGCGAGGTGGTGTGGCGCATCCCGCCGCTGGACATGATCACCGTCTCCGGCGGAGCCACGCCGGATGCCGTGGCGCTGTTGCTGGATCGGGCCACCGCAGCGCGGGGCGGTCGTGAGCCGGGCACTGAGGAGATCACCCATCTGCACCGGGTCGCGCAGCGTCTCGACGGCCTGCCGCTCGCGCTGGAGCTGGCAGCGGCGAGGCTGCGCCTGTTCTCCGCGGCCCAGCTCGCCGATCGGCTCGAGGATCTTCTCGGCACCCTCGACGTCAGCACGGGCCTGACCGGCGAGTTCACGACCGTCACGCTGACGCGGCACCGGCACTCGACGCTGCGGGCCACCGTCGACTGGTCCTACCGGAACCTGCCCGGCGGTGCCGCGTCGCTGTTGCGCCAGCTCTCGGTCTTCGCCGGCGCCATCGACCTGCCCACGGTCGAGTGGATCGCCGGCCCCGGTGCCGTGACCCAGCTCGCCGTGCTGGTGGACAAGTCGCTGGTCTCCGCGGAGCCCGGCGTGACCGAGGGTGAGGTCGTCTACCGGGTCCTCGACCCGATCAAGGCCTTCGGCGCGCGGGCACTGGTGCAGGCCGGCGAGGAGCAGGCGGCCCGGGACCGGCACCTGAAGTGGGTGCTGCACGCCGTGGCGAGGGTGCACACGGGCGTCGACGGTGAGCCGGTGACCCTCTCGACCTACCCGATCGACTCCCTCGCGGCCGAGGTACGGGCGGCGCTGCTGTGGAGCGTGAACGCGGGCCGCATCCGGGACGGATTGCGCCTCGCCGTCCTGCTCGACGAGTGGTGGCGGGAGCGGGGCCTGCCGCGTGAGGGCCGGCTCTGGTTGTCCCGGCTCTTCGAGAAGGGCAGCGGTACCGATGAGGAGATCCCGGCCGCAGAGCTCGCCGCCGCCTATCACACGTTCTCGCGCCAGGCCGGGGCCGACGGCGAGCTGGAGGAGCAGTTGCGGCTGCTCGTCGAGGCGGAGAAGGTGGCCTGGAAGACCGGGCAGGCGGCGTTCATCGCTCGGGTGAGCGCCTGCCGGGGCGACGCGCTGCAGGCCCTTGGCCGCGAGGACGAGGCGGAGCGCGCATGCCGGGAGGCGATCGAGTGGGCGCGCAACCACAACGTCGAGGCGGAGTCCCTGCCGGCCGTGTTCTGCCTCGCCCAGATGCTGTGGCGGCGCGGCCGTCTCGTCGAGGCCGCGACGGAGCTCGGGGCGGCGCGGGCGGTCGCCTCGACCCACCCGACCGAGCGGGGCCGTCGCAGCATCGACATGCTTCTCGGCATGGTCGCGCTGTCCCGCGGCGACCTGATCGCGGCCCACGATCACGTCGTCGTGGCCCTGCGAGCCCGCATGGCGCACGGGTACCACTGGGCCGCGACCGAAGCCCTCACCGCGATGGCGGTGCGATGCGCGCTCGGCGGCGAGATGACCCAGGCAGCGACGCTCTTCGGCGCGTCCCAGGCCGCGCGATCCCGGCTCAAGACCCACCGTGGCGTGCTCGGGCCGATGGGCCAGCGCCACGAATCGGCCGTGCGCCACATCATGGGCGACGTCGCCTTCGACGAGGCGTATGCAGCCGGTGCCGCCATGACGCTGGCCGAGGCGACCACGTTCGCGCTCGACGTGGAGCACCCCGACCTGGCGCATGCGCTGGTGCGGCTATCGGTGGATTCGGACCCGACGGCCGACTTGTCGATGCCGACCCTGTGACGCGGACCTGGTGAACTCACCCAGCAGCGTCGCGGGTGACGTCGGGGTGCAGGTTGAGGTACAGCGAGTACGCGCGCGACTCGTCCGAGGCCGGATTGCTGGCGAACTCCTCGAGCAGGTCGTGCAGCCGCCGGGTCACCTCGGCGTACTCCTTCTCGGAGAGCCGCAGGCCCAGCCGTACCAGGTACGTGCGGTCGAGGTCGACGAGCCCGACCTCTTGCAGGTAGGCGTCGAGGACGGCCTGCGATGACTTGTCGTGCTCGCCGATGTCGAGCCGCCAGGACTTGCCCGTCGAGCGGTACGGCACCTCCCGCGAGCCGCGCTTTCCTCGGCGGGCCGGCTCGGCGACGAGGAAGCCGGTATCGACGAGCTTGCGTACGTGGTGGAGCATGGTCGCCGGGTTCGTCGCCAGGAGGTGCGCGAGTTCCCGGTTGGTCAGGCAGCGGTCGTGGCACAGCCGGATGATGCGCAGCCGGAGGGCCGAGGCGAGGGCGCGGGCCTCGGCCTCGGTCGCGGGGCGGCGTTCGGTCGGCATGTGATGACGGTGGTGCGGTAACTGGTTGACTTTTCCCAACCAGTAGCGAACCCTGGTGCGCGGCCGTTGGCAAGGGTCGTTTGGTCGCGGTTTGGCGGCAGGGGAGGTTCGCGTGGCACGGCTGAGTCTTGGTCTGTTGCGCAGTCACGATTTCCGGCAGCTCTTCGTCGCGGACACGATCAGCCAGGTCGGCACCCAGGTGACCCTGTTGGCGCTACCCCTGGTCGCGGTGCTGACGCTGAACGCCCGGCCGTTCGAGGTCGGCCTGCTCGCCACGATGGAGAGCCTGCCGTTCCTGCTCATCGGGCTGCCCGCCGGTGCCTGGGTGGACCGGCTGCGCCGGCGCTCCGTGATGGTGGTCGGGGACGTGGTCCGCGCGCTGCTGCTCGCGTCGGTGCCGGTGACGTGGTGGCTCGGGTCGTTGTCGATGGACCAGTTGTACGCGGTGGGCTTCTTCGTCGGCATCGGGACCGTCTTCTTCGACGTCGCCTACCAGAGCTACTTGCCGCACCTCGTCGGACGGGAGAACCTGGTCGAGGGCAACGCGAAGCTCGAAGTGGTCCGGGCCACCACGCAGTTGGGCGGGCCGACGGCCGCCGGCTGGTTGGTCCAGTGGCTGAGCGCGCCGTACGCGATCGCCGCGGACGCGATCAGCTTCGCCGGCTCAGCCCTGTTCCTCGGTCGCGTGCGCAACCGGGAGCCGCAGCCCGAGCGCAAGGCCGACGCCCATCTCGGCAAGGAGATCTGGGAAGGCCTTCGCTTCGTGCTGAGCAATCGCCTGCTCCGGTCGATCGCCGCCTGCACCGGCAGCTTCAACCTGTTCTGGTCCGCGGCCATGCCGATGCTGCTCATCTATCTCGTCCGCGACGTTCACCTCAGCCCAGGGCAGATCGGGTTGATCTTCTCGATCTCATCCTGCGGTGGCCTGCTCGGAGCGTTCGTGGTCAAGCCGCTCGTGCGCTGGCTGGGTCAGGGTCCGGCGATCTGGGTCTCGACCGGGGTAACGACCCCCTTTGCTCTCGCCCTGCCCCTGGCTCACCACGGCTGGTCGATCTGGGCGGCGGCGGGCGCGTTCACGATGGTCGGCCTGGGCGTCGTGGTCTACAACGTGACCCAGGTCAGCTTCCGGCAGGGCCTGACGCCGGAGCGCCTGCTCGGGCGGATGAACGCGACCATGCGTTTCCTGGTCTGGGGCACGATGCCGCTGGGCGGACTGCTCGGTGGTGTGCTGGGTGACTGGCTCGGCCCGCGCACGACCGTCTTCATCGGTTTCGGCGGTGCGTGCCTGGCGTTCCTGTTCGTCTTCGCCTCACCGCTGCGCTGGATGCGCGAACTGCCCACGCCGGCTGCCGAAGCCGCGGCGGCCGAGCCGGCCGTCAGCCCGGCTGGCTAGACGTCGTCGGCTCATGCCGCGGCCGCACCACGATGTAGCGGTGCTTGAATGCCGGCAGGAAGTCCCGTGTGGACATGACGAGCCGACCGTCTGCCTCCTGCGCCGGCTTCGGGTCGTTGAGCAGCAGGGCGCCGCCCGAGTCGCCGGTGACCACCACGAGGTGCCCGCCGCCCTCGCCAGGATCGAAGTCGCGGTACACGCTGGCGATGACCGGGCCGTGCGACAGTTCACGCGTCAACTCCGCCAGCGCCTCTTGCGCCGTCATGGGATGGCGGCTCCTGGGCGCGGCGTCGACGTTGTACGCCTCGTAGCCGTGTGACCGGGCCAGGCCGACCAGCCCGGCGTGCCGCCAGCCGAACGCGGGGTCGAAGGCGCCCGCCTCGAGGCCGGTGGCATAGAGATCGTCAGCCTCGGCGGTGCGGTTGCGCGGATCGCGGCGGTGCCAGTAGTCGAGGACCATCTTGAGCGCGGCCGTGCCGCAGCCGAAGCGCCGCCACTGCGCCTCGCGGTACCCCTGCTGGCTGACGAACGGGACCTCGTGCTCCGCCATGGCTAGCGCGCGCCCTCGACGGGCGGCGCCGGTCGGGGAGCCCAGGTCGGCAGGCGGTAGGCCGCGGCGATGGCGGACCAGGCATGGTTGGGGTGGTCATGGTGGCGGACCGGCGTTCCGGTCTCGGCGGAGATGCTCACGGCCGTGCCCTCGGTCAGGTAGAAGCCGACGTGCGAGTGCCAGGACTCGCCGATGAGCTCGGCACCCCAGACGAGCACATCGCCGGCGGCCAGGCTGTCGAGGTCCTCGACCTGCACCCACCCGGACCGCGCCAGGTCCTGCACGGTCGAGCGCACGGTGTTGTGGAACGAGCCGATCTTCTTGAAGATGGTCAATATGCTGCTCACGTAGAAGGCGCAGGAGCGCTCACCGTCGTGCAGGGCATCGAACAGCTCGCCCTCGCGCCGCACGAAGAAGTTGCGGAACATGTGTGATCCCACCGAGTTGCGCACGACCGCGAGAAAGCTCTCGAACTCGGTCTCGGGCGTGACCTCGACAATCTCTGGTGGCACCGGGATGCGCGACTGCGTCACGGGTCAGCAGTGTAGCGGCGTCGCCACTGCGACCTCGGTCGCGCTACAGGATCGTCCAGGTGTCGCCGGAGTTCAGCAGCTTCGTGAGCTCGGCATTCGGATCGTCCACCTTGGACATGGCCGCGTCCACCTGGGCACGGACCAGGCCGTCGTACGTGGGCCGGTCGACGTTGCGGAACACCCCGATCGGCGTGTGCGACAGGTCGGCCATCGGCAGCCGCGAGAGCGCGAACGCGTAGGCCGGCTCGGCGACCGTCTCGTCGTGCACGATGATCTGCTCCGGTGCGACTTCGGCCGTGGCACGCACCTCCAGGCCGAACCCCGAGGCCGAGCGAACGACCGCGGACTGCCCGTCTGTGCCAAAGGTCAGCGGCTGCCCGTGCTCGAGCGGGATGAGCGCCGCCTCGCGCGTCCCGGCATCCTTGAGCAGGTCGAAGGCGCCGTCGTTGAAGATGTTGCAGTTCTGGTATATCTCGACGAATGCGGATCCTTGATGCTGTGCCGCGGCCCGCAGGACCGACTGCAGGTGCTTGCGGTCCGAGTCGATCGTCCGCGCCACGAACGACGCCTCCGCCCCGAGAGCGAGCGAGATCGGGTTGAACGGAGCGTCGGCGGAGCCCAGCGGCGTGGACTTCGACACCTTGCCCAGCTCCGAGGTGGGCGAGTACTGGCCCTTGGTGAGGCCATAGATCCGGTTGTTGAAGAGCAGGATCTTCAGGTTGACATTGCGGCGCAGCGCGTGGATGAGGTGATTGCCGCCGATCGACAGCGCGTCGCCGTCGCCGGTGACCACCCATACCGACAGGTCTGGTCGCGACACCGCCAGACCGGTCGCGATCGCGGGGGCTCGACCGTGGATGGAGTGCACGCCGTAGGTCTCCATGTAGTACGGGAACCGCGACGAGCACCCGATGCCCGAGATGAAGACCATCCGCTCCTTCGGGATCGCCAGCTCCGGCATGAACGACTGCACCGCGGCCAGGATCGCGTAATCCCCGCAGCCGGGGCACCAGCGCACCTCCTGGTCGGTCTTGAGATCCTTCGCGGTCAGGGCCACCGGAACGCTAGTCATTCTTGATCACATCTCCCAGCACGGTCTCCAGCTCCGTGGAGGTGAACGGCAGGCCGCGGACCTGGTTGTACGAGATCGCGTCGACCAGGTACCGGCTGCGGATCACCTGGGCGAGCTGGCCGAGGTTCATCTCCGGGATCACCACCCGGTCGTACCTCTTCAGCACGGCCCCGAGGTTGGCGGGCATCGGCTTGAGATGGCGCAGGTGAGCCTGGGCCACGGCCAGACCGTTGCCCCGCAGCGCGCGGCATGCCGCGCCGATCGGTCCGTACGTCGACCCCCAGCCGAGCACGAGAACCCGGGCCGTGCCGTCGGGGTCGTCCACCTCGAGCTCGGGTACGTCGATCGCCTCGATGCGGGCCGCCCGCGTCCGGACCATGAAGTCATGGTTGACCGGATCGTACGAGATGTCCCCGGTCCGGTCGGCCTTCTCCAGGCCGCCGATGCGGTGCTCGAGGCCGGGCGTGCCGGGAATGGCCCAGGGCCGGGCCAAAGTCAGCGGGTCGCGCAGGTAGGGCAGGAACCGGCCGTCGGGGCCGTTCGGTGTGGTCGCGAAGTCCACACTCAGGTCGGGCAGCTCGGCGACGTCGGGCAGCAACCACGGCTCCGAGCCGTTGGCGATGTAGCCATCCGAGAGCAGCAGGACGGGCGTGCGGTAGGTCAGCGCGATCCGGGCCGCATCGAGGGCCGAGTAGAAGCAGTCCGCCGGTGAGCACGCCGCGAGCACGACCACGGGCGCCTCACCGTGGCGACCGAACAGCGCCATGTTCAGGTCGGCCTGCTCGGTCTTGGTGGGCATCCCGGTCGATGGGCCCGCCCGCTGGATGTCGATGACGAGCAGCGGCAACTCGAGCGCGACGGCGAGCGAGATGGTCTCCCCCTTCAACGCCACGCCCGGGCCGCTCGTCGTGGTCACGCCGAGGGCGCCGCCGTACGAGGCGCCCAGCGCCGCGCCCACTGCGGCGATCTCGTCCTCGGCCTGCATGGTCGTGATGTTGAAGCGCTTGTGCTTGGCCAACTCGTGCAGGATGTCGCTGGCCGGGGTGATCGGGTACGCGCCGAGGAAGACCGGCAGCTTCGACCGCACGCCGGCCGCGACCAGGCCGAGGGCGAGTGCCATGTTGCCGGTGATGTTGCGGTAGTTGCCGGAACGCATCCGTGCGGGTTTGACCTCGTAGCGCACCGAGAAGCTCTCTGTGGTCTCCCCGAAGTTCCAGCCCGCCTTGAACGCGGCGACGTTCGCGGCGGCGATCTGCGGGGAGCGGGCGAACTTCGTCTCCAGGAACGAGATCGTCGACTCGTACGGGCGGGAGTACAGCCAGGAGAGCAGGCCGAGGGCGAACATGTTCTTCGCGCGTTCGGCCTCCTTCTTCGAGATGTCGAAGCCGGCGAGCGCGCCGACCGTCATCGACGTCAGCGCCACGGGGTGGACCGCGTACCGGTCGAGGGTGCCGTCCTCCAGCGGGTTGGCCGGATAACCGACTCGGGTCAGGTTGCGCTTGGAGAATTCGTCGGTGTTGACGATGATGTCGGCGCCGTTGGGGAGGTCGGCCACGTTGGCCTTCAGCGCTGCCGGGTTCATCGCCACGAGGACGTCCGGTGCGTCGCCCGGCGTGAGGATGTCGTAGTCGGCGAAGTGCACTTGGAAGCTCGACACACCGGGCAGGGTCCCCGCGGGAGCCCTGATCTCCGCCGGGAAGTTCGGCAGCGTGGAGATGTCGTTGCCGAGCTGAGCGGTTTCGGAGGTGAACCGGTCTCCGGTGAGCTGCATCCCATCGCCTGAGTCGCCGGCGAACCGGATGACCACTCGATCCAGTTGTCTGACCTGTTTGGTCACTGTCGAGCCTCCTTGGGGCAATACCGTTCCGAGCCTACGTCGGGGCGACCAGTCCCCGAGGGCGCCCCGCCCGGACATGGTGTCGCGGGGCGCAGCCTACTCGGGCGGGTTCCAGCTCGGGATGCCCTGTGGGTGCGCTGTCAGCCACGCGTCCGTACGGTCGTCGATCACGGCCTGGAAGAGCTCCTGCGCGGCCGGCATGTTGAGGTACACGACCGAGCCGACCGCCTCGCTGCCGAGTCCGGACCATGGCGTCGTGGCGGTCTGGATGTTCTCCGGCGGGATGTCCTTGAGCTGCATGATCAGCGTGCGCAGGTCGGTGTTCTTGTCGACCGTGACCGACTCGGCCGCGATGCTGATCAGCCGATCGAGCTTGAGCGGGTTGGTCAGCATGCCGGCGCTGGCGATCTGACGGGCGAGCGCCTTGATGACCAGTTGCTGCTGGTACATCCGCGCGAAGTCGCCGGCCGGGGTCCCCTTGCGCTGGCGGACGAACTCCTCGGTCTCCGCCGGACCCATGTCGTGGCACCCCTTTGTCCACACCATGCTGGAGAACGTGGAGTGGACCGTGTACGGGATGCAGACGTGGACCTTGCCCACCACCTCGACCATTCTGCGGATACCGCCGAAGTTGACGACGAAGGCGCCGCTGAGCGGAATCTTGGTCAGCTCGTAGACGGTCCGTGCGGCGGCCGACGCGCCGCCGTACGCCATCGCGGCGTTTATCTTGTTCTTTCCGCCCGGCCAGTCGCCCGTGGCAGGCACGGACACGTAGCTGTCCCGGGGAATCGAGAAGATGAATGCCGACCGGTGGCCCTCCGGGATGTGCACGATCATGATCGTGTCGGAGCGGTCGCCGGTGGCGTCGAAGCCGCGGGCGTCTGGCGAGCGCGAGTCCGAGCCCAGGATGAGGAAGTTCATCGGGCGCAGGTCGACCGGCGCGTTGGGGGGTGGCGTCGGTGTGGGGATGTCGCCGAGGATGTCCGCCCGCTGGACCTTGCTGTCGTAGCGGTCCAGGAGAAGGGTGGGTCCGAATGCGACGACGCCGGAGCCGATGAGCACGAGCGCGCCAGTGACGACGAGGATCCAGAACCAACGCCGCCCGCGGCGACGCCCGGGTTCCTGGCCTGTCTGGCCCACAGGCGGGACGACAGCGGTCCCGTCCCGGTCGTCCCCCATACGGGCGAATGCTAATCGTCGGCTGGTGGCGCCGCCGTCCTGCTTTCATCCGGTATTGGGGCGGCGGCCACCCGAACAGGGGCCGGGGCGGTCCACGGCTCCCAGGATTTTCTCAGGTGCGCAGCGGGCCGGCCGCCGCTCGACGCGGCACTATGGAATCCAATGGGTGCGGGATGTCCCGCCGCAAGGAGGAGAGCTTCTGATGCATGGGCATCACAACGGCCTGAAGACGGCGGCGCTGCTCGGCCTGCTGAGCGGGCTGATCCTGCTCGTCGGCTACTGGTTCGGCGGCACCACCGGCCTGGTGATCGCGGTTCTCGTGTCGCTCGGCATGAACGCGGCCACGTACTTCTACTCCGACAAGATCGCACTGCGCACCATGGGCGCGGTTCCGGTCACCGAGGCCCAGATGCCGGAGTACTACGCGATCGTGCGGGAGCTGGCTACCCAGGCCAAGCAGCCCATGCCACGGCTGTACGTCTCGCCGACGCCCCAGCCCAACGCGTTCGCGACGGGGCGCAACCCCCAGAACGCGGCCGTCTGCGTGACCCAGGGCATCCTCGGCATGCTCGACCGGCGGGAACTGCGTGGCGTGATCGGGCACGAGCTGTCCCACGTCTACAACCGGGACATCCTCATCTCGTCGGTAGCCGCGGCGCTCGCCGGCATCATCACGATGCTGGCCCAGCTCGCGTGGTTCATCCCCATCGGGCGCTCGGACGACGACGACGGACCCGGCCTGGCGGGCATGCTGCTCATGCTCATCCTTGGTCCGATCGCTGCGTCGATCATCCAGCTCGCTATCTCCCGGAGCAGGGAGTTCCAGGCGGATGCCTCGGGCGCGCAGCTCAGCAACGACCCGCTCGCCCTGGCCAGCGCCCTGCGCAAGATCAACGCGGGGACGAAGGCCATGCCCCTGCCGGCAGACGGCCAGCTCACGAGCACCGCGCACCTCATGATCGCCAACCCCTTCCGCGCGGGTGGCCTGCGCAGCCTCTTCTCCACGCACCCGCCGATGGAGCAGCGCATCGCCCGCCTCGAGGACATGGCCCGCAACTCGGGTCCCATCCAGTACTCCCGCTAGTCCGGCGGAAATCGGTTCGTCCGCTTTGCCGATTCCTGGCACAGTGGCGGGCCATGACGGATTTCGAGCTCCTGACCGGCGCGGACATACCGCTCATGCAGGGTCTGGCACAGCGCGTCACCGCCAGTCGCCCAGAGCTGATCAGTGCCGACGCTTCGTACGGAGAGCTGGCCTGGGTCTGGGGCCAGGGGTGCGCCCGGTACGCCTCGACCTGGCCGCGTCGGCTCTGGTTCTCTGGTGACGAGCTGGTGGCGTGGGGCTGGGCCTTTCTTCCGCGCCAGGTCAGGCGCAATGACGGATCCGTCACGGACGTCACCGGCGCCTCGCTGAGCTATCAGGTCGATCCCGACCACGCCGGACTGGTCGACGAAGTGATCGAGTGGTACGACCGGGTTGCGGCCGGCCTCGATCGCACCGCCTTACCGACGACCGCCGACGAGTTCGCGTTGCGGCGGTGGGCGGCGCACGGATACCAGACCGATGTGGAGGCACTCGGCGACACCGGCAGCTGGACCCAGCTCAACGAGCGGGATCTCACCGATGTGGAGCGGCCCGTGCTGCCGGCGGGGTTCCGGTTCCGCACCGCCGACGAGGCCGGACCGGCGGCGGCGGTCACTGCCCACGTGGCAGCGTGGACTCCCTCGTCGTACACGGCCCAAAGCTACGAAGACGTGCGGCGCACGGCTGCCTACCGCGGCGACCTGCACGTCCTCGTTGAGGCACCGGAGGGAACGATGGCGTCCTCGACGATCATGTGGCTCGACGAGGTGAACAAGACCGTCGAGTTCGAGCCGGTCGGAACCCATCCGGACTATCGGCGGCTCGGGCTGGCCAGGGCGATGATGCGACACGGGATGCATCTGGCGCGGGCAGCCGGCGCCACTCACGCGACGGTCGTCTGCCTGGGAGCGTCAGGGCATCCCAGCGCACGCGGGCTGTATTACGGACTCGGGTTCCGGGAGCTCTCGCGGGACGCGCCGCTCATCAAGACCGCGGCCGCGGGCTGACGACCGGTCTTGCTGCTCACTCGACCTGCCGCGGCCCGGTGCCGCTAGCGGTAGTTGGTGAACTGCAGGGCGATGCCGAAGTCTTCGGCGCGCAGCAGGGCGATGACGGCCTGCAGGTCGTCTCTCTTCTTGCCGGTGACCCGCAGTTGGTCGCCCTGGATCTGGGCCTGCACGCCGCGGGGGCCCTCGTCGCGGATCTTCTTCGAGATCACCCGCGCCTTGTCGGAGTCAATGCCCTGCACGATCGTGCAGTCGATCTTGTGGCCCTTTCCGGACGGTGCGGGGTCGTGCGCGTCGAGCGCCTTCAGCGAGATCTGGCGCTTGACCAGCTTCTCCTTGAAGACGTCCAGTGCCGCCTTCACGCGGTCTTCGGTGTCGGCCTTGAGCGTGACCGCCGACTCGCCGGCCCACGCGATGCTGGCGTTGGTGCCCCGGAAGTCGAAGCGCTGCGCCAGCTCTTTCGCGGTCTGGTTCAGGGCGTTGTCGACCTCCTGGCGGTCCACTTTGCTGACAATGTCGAACGAGGACGTGTCGGCCATGTCGCCTCCCGGGTGACGGACGGGTGTTGCTGGTACGCACGGGGTTTACCCGACGACGCTACCGCTGAGTCAGGCCTGGCCGGCTCAACACCTCCCGGTGCGAGCGGGTGCCGGAGCAGCCCGATACCCGTCTGCGGACCCCGTCGATCGTGCCGTATCCTGTCTGGGCTGCTGTGCCGGCGTGCTGGCACTCATGGCGGGTTGCCCGAGCGGCCAATGGGAGCAGACTGTAAATCTGTCGCGAAAGCTACCGAGGTTCGAATCCTCGACCCGCCACCACCGTGTCGAATGGCCCCTGACCCGCGCCACGCGGGCGGGGGCCGTTTCGTGACACTCCTGGTTCACCATGCGTGCATGGTCGCAGTGAGCACGCACACTCGCGGCACGTCGCGCGGACGCCGTCGGGTGACGAGCGTCCTGGTCGCGTTCTGCGCGACTGTCGCGCTGACCGGGTGCCAGTTCTTTCCGTCGGATCCAATCAATCCTCCTCGGCTCGCCGTGCTCTTGTCCGGCGGGCAGGTCCAGATTCTCTACGTCAGCTGTACGCCGGTCCAGATCACCGCCATCGAAGTTCTCCGGCCCGCGGACCAGAAAGGCCATCTTGTGCGCGAGCATGAACCAGCCGTCTGGAGGGCGACCTTTGCCTCGCCGACGACCGCGACGACGTTCATCGTCGGGCAGACCCCCTCGGGAGGAACCGAAGACGTGCCGTTGGCCGGCGATCTGGACGATCAGACGTACTACGTCGCGCGGGTGACGCTGGCCGGCAGCGGTGGTTATTCGGCTGTCGGCTTCACACTTCACGAGATGGGCGACCAGATATCGTTCGGCGGCGCCTACATTTCGACCCAGCAGTTCGACCAGGACCGCTCCTGCCCGTCGCCGTAGGCCGGAGTTTTCTCCTGCAGTGCTGTTTCGCGATCCGGCACCGGTTTCCACATCCTGAGATGGCGACCTGGAGCCGGCCACGCCGCCCCGATGCTGATGCAAACGTTCCGTACGCCTGATCTTCACGGACGGTAGCGACCGCAGGGGGTCTGCGCCGCCGGATGGGTCGAACGGTCAGACTTTGGCTACGGGCGTTGCTTCCGGCCGTTCATGGGTAGGCGCGAGCCCTGCGGTGTGGCAGCATCCTCCTATCCCTGGGTTCGTCACAGGTGATGGTCGATGGGAGTCCGAGATGCGTAGGGGCCTGAGGCGCCGCACCGTGGCCCGAGTGGCGGTGGCGCTCGCGATCGTGGCGGCGTTCACCGTCCTTGTCTGGGGTTCTGTGTCACTGTCCGAGATCACGTGGACCTGACCGGCCCACCGAGGCGACAGCGCGCCGCATGACGGCGGGTGCGCCGATCGAGGGCCGCCGCGTCTGGTGTGCGAGGGGGACGCGGTGGCGCGGCTGAACGCGTCCCGGGGCCGGCCCCAGTGGTATGCGTACTACCTATCCATCCCGTTGGGCATCCTCACCGCGGTGCTCATCGTCGGGCTCGGTGGACGGCATACGTTCAGTCCCCACGAAATCGCGACGGCGCTGCTCTACCTCGTGCTCGTTGTGCTGTCGCAGGCGATCGTCCTGTCCTTCGAGGTGCGCCGGCATTCGGTGAGCGTCACCGTCGGCGAGGTCGTACTCCTGCTCGCGCTGTTCTACCTGTCCCCCATCACGGTGGTGGCCGTGCGGGCGATCGGCTGCCTCATCGTCCAACTGATCCAGCGCAACTCGATCGTCAAGGTCGTCTACAACGTGGTCGCGGTGAGCCTCGCGACCACGGTCGCCGCGCTGATCTCGGCGCGATTCCCCACCTATCCTGCCGTCACGCCCCGCACGTGGGTCGTGCTCGCGGTCGCCGTCTTCGCCTACTCCGTGATCTCCGTGGTGGCGGTCATCGGCGTGATCTGCCTGGTGCAGGGCATCCCGCCCGTGCGCAACCTCGTCCGCGCCTCAACCTCGGTGCTCGTGGTCGCCGCGGCGAACATCCTGGTCGCCCTGATCGTGTTGAAGGTGCTGCAGGGCGAGCCGTGGTCGATCGTCCTGCTCGCGGGGTTGACCGCACTGCTCGTGGTCGCCTACCGGTCGTACGCGCAGTTCTCCCGGCAGCACCGTAGCCTGACCGAGCTCTACGAGCTGACCCAGCAGCTCTCCGACGCGGGCCGCAACGGCACCCTGCCGGACGTGCTGCTCGGCCGCGTGCGCGAGTTGTTGCAGGCCGAGTACGCCACGCTCTGGCTGCCGGCGGACGGTCGCTACCCGCAGACTCTGCTCACCGCCCGGGTCGACTCGTCGGGTCTGCTGGACCAGAGCCCGACACCGCCGATGCTGCGCGAGCGCGCCGTGGCCGACGGGACGACGGTCGTGGTGGGTCCCAAGGTTGGCGAGTCGGCTCTGCGGGCGCTCTTGCGGGGCAGCGGGATCAAGGACGCGATCGTCGTGCCGCTGCGCTCCGGCTCCGCCGTGATCGGCAGCCTGGAGGTCGTCGGACGGCTTGGTGAGCGGGCCTTCTTCGGTCCGGACGACGTACGCCTGTTGCAGACCCTGGCCGCGCACGCCGCCGTGGCCGTGGAGAACTCCCGCCTGGTCGATCGGCTGCGCTTCGACGCCTACCACGACGCGCTGACCCGCCTGCCGAACCGGCGGCGGGTGCTGGCCCAGCTTGAGGAAGCCGTACGGGTCCGGACGCCGGGCGAGGTCGTGGCCGTGCTCTCGATCGATGTCGAGGGACTGCGGGATGTCAACGACGCGTTCGGCCACGATGCTGGTGACGAGCTGCTCCGGGAGGTGGCGAGCCGACTGCGCAATCTCGCACCCGCCGCGGCTCTGGTCGGCCGCAGCGGCAGTGACGAGTTCCTCGTCACGCTCCGGCTGCCCGACGCGCCGGCCGCCGTCGCGCTCGCGGGAAGCCTGCGCGCCGCGATCCAGCAGCCGATGCGGGTCGGCGAGGCGACGCTCGAGGTCAACGTCGCGGTCGGCGTCGCGGTCCATCCCGACCACGCCAGCGAACCGGACGTACTGGTCCGGCGGGCAGATCTCGCGGCCCAGTCGGCCAAGCAGTTCGGCACCCAGGTGCATCTGTTCCGGCCCAGCCTGACCGCCCGGTCATCGCTGCGCTTGGAACTCGCCGCCGACCTGCGACGCGCGCTCGGCGACGGCGAAACCGGGCCGGCGGAGTCCTGGGCGGGCAACGGCGGGCGCGCGGACGACGCGATCGAGGTCCACTTCCAGCCGATGGTCGCCTTGCCGGACCGCCGGGTGGTGGGTGTCGAGTGCCTGGCCCGATGGGAGCACCCGGCCTACGGCTCGGTGCCGCCGCGCGACTTTGTGGCGGTCGCCGAGCACACGGGACAACTGGGCCGGATCACCGATCTCGTGCTCCGCGAGGGTCTGCGCCGGGCCCGGACCTGGCTGGACGCCGGGCGCGAGCTGCCCGTCGCGGTGAACCTCTCGTTCCGGACGATCGTCGACCCGGCCTTCCCGCGGCACGTGGCGGCTCTGCTCAACGAGTTCGGCGTGCCTGCTCACCTGGTCACGCTGGAGATCCGCGAAGACAGCATGGTGGGCGAGCCCGAGCGTTCCCTGGCCAACCTCAAGCGCCTCGCCGACGCCGGCGTTCGCCTCGCCGTGGACGACTTCGGGACCGGCAACGCGTCGCTGTCCTATCTTCGCCGGCTGCCGTTTCACGAGGTGAAGATCGACCGCTCGTTTGTTCAGGGAATGGCGACGAACGCGGATGATCTCGCCACGGTCCGCGCGGTGGTGAGCCTGGCCCGACACCTCGGCCTGGTCTGCGTCGCCGAGGGGGTCGAGAGCGAACGGACCGTCAACCTGCTCGAGGACCTGGGCTGCGAGGTGGGCCAGGGCTTCCTGTTCAGTCGGGCCTTGCCGTTCGAGCGGTTCGAGGCGTGGCTCGCCGCCACACGCCAGGAGGAACCAGCCGGCGTCCACGGCGAGACCGGGGCGGTCACGGTGATCGAGCCGCGCAACGGCACCGACGGGGACCACCCCACCGACGGCCGCTGGCTGCGCGCGGTCCCCTGAGGCGCGCGACCTGGCGCCGGATCTGATTTCACCGCCGCAAGCCCGCCGTGTAGTCTTACCGGGGCCGTCCGCGCGACCGGATGGGCGGCCGGCGCGTGGCGCGCCCCCTTAGCTCAGTCGGCAGAGCGTCTCCATGGTAAGGAGAAGGTCTACGGTTCGATTCCGTAAGGGGGCTCAGTTTGCCGTACGGCAGACCCCAGGCGGTGTAGCTCAGATGGCAGAGCAAGCGGCTCATAATCGCTGTGTCGCCGGTTCAAGTCCGGCCACCGCTACCACGTAGCTCCACCCCACTCGGCAGCTCCACCCCACTGGGCAGAAGGAAAGGCACACGGCCGTGGCCAAGGCGACCGACATCCGTCCGAAGATCACCATGGCGTGCGCGGACTGCAAGAACCGCAACTACATCACCAAGAAGAACCGGCGCAACGACCCCGACCGCATCGAGCTGCGCAAGTTCTGCCCGCACTGCGGCAAGCACACGTCGCACCGCGAGACCCGCTAGCGTCCGCCGGTCGTGGCCCTCGACGCCTCCTTCGTCGGTCGTGCCTTCCCGGCCAGCGGGCCGTATCACGTCACTCGGGAGAAGGTCCGCGAGTTCGCCGATGCCATCGGCGCCACTGACCACCCGGACGAGGTGGCGCCACCGACGTTTCCCATCGTGATCACGCTGCCCGCCGGACGTGTGATCATCGACGATCTGGGCATCGAGTACTCCCGGGTGGTGCATGGCGACCAGCGGTTCGCCTACACCCGCCCGGTGGTCGCCGGTGACGTGCTGAGCTGCGTGTGCACGGTCGAGGAGATGATGGCCCGCGGCGGCAACGACTTCGTGACCACCCGAGCGGATCTCACGGATGCCCACGGCGCACCGGTGGTCTCCGTCTGGACCCGGCTGGTCGTGCGGGGCGCCCCATGACACTGCTGCCGGGGCAGGAACTGCCCGCTCAGACGTACCGCGTCACGAGGGCCGACCTGGTCCGCTATGCCGACGCCTCCGGTGATGACAACCCGATTCACCTCTCCGATCAGGTGGCCCACTCGGTCGGCCTGCCGGGAGTGATCGCGCACGGGATGTTGACCATGGCGCTGGCGGGTCGGGCGCTGGCCACCTGGGCCGGGCGGGCCGATGGGGTGATCGAGTTCGGGGTTCGCTTCACCCGTCCGGTGGTGGTGCCCGACGGCGACACCGGCGCCGAGGTCGTGGTCGCGGGTGCCGTGCGTACGGTCGTCGACGGGGCGGCGCAGGTCGAGCTCACCGTCACCTGCGGCGGCGAGAAGGTCCTCGCCCAGGCCCGGGCCACCCTGAAGCCAGTGCCGACCGGGGAGCATCGCTAGCGACCAGCGGCGCACGCGCGGGCGCGCGTCGGTGCGTTGCCCCTCGGTTTGGGTCGACCGGGCCGGTGCCCGTACACTGGTCGCCCGTGGGGTAGTCACCCCTGTCGTGGTGTGCCCGCAACCGGACGTTCCGCAGGCGCCCGACGGGTGGGACGGGCCCTACGCGGAGGATTGGGCCCGTGCCTGGCCGCCGCGCACAGGGGTGTGGCGCAATTGGTAGCGCAGCGGTCTCCAAAACCGCAGGTTGCAGGTTCGAGTCCTGTCGCCCCTGCCACGAGACCAGCCCCTACATGGGAACAGGAACCGAGAGAGGGCGAAGTGGCCAGAGCGAATCGCCGGGGACGCAACGTCGATGACGACGGCATCGACGACCCGATCGAGGACGCCTATGAGGACGAGGAGCTCGACGTCGATGACCCCGATGACGTCGACCTCGACGAGACCGACCTCGACGAGGCGGATCTCGACGAGCCCGACCGCCGGGCGACGAGGCGCGGCGTGGGCACGGCGACGCGGACCCGGGTAGCGACGGCCCGGACCCGCAGCGGCGCCGCTCCCGGCTTCTTCGGCTGGCTGGCCAAGCGGGTCCGCGAGATCGTGGCCGAGCTGCAGAAGGTCATCTGGCCGACGCGTAAGGAACTGTTGACCTATACGACGGTCGTGGTCGTGTTCGTGGCGCTGGTGATGAGCTACGTGGCCGGCCTTGACGTCGGGTTCGCCCGGCTGATGTTCCTGATCTTCGGCCGATCGAGCCAGTAGCAGCACGTAGACTCCGGCCGCGGGCCGGGGGTGATGGAAGGCAGTTCTAAGTGCGCGGGGAGCCCGAACAGAACAGCGCCGGGATGCCGGGCGCCTGCCGGGCCGCGCCGGAGGAGTGATGGTGCCCGAGTACGACGAGACCGACGAGCCGGTCGTGGACGTCGTCCTGTCCGGGGACGCGGCGGACGCGCTGGAGCCCGACGGACCGGACGAGATCGACCCGGTCGAGGCGCTGCGCCAGCGCCTGCGCTACGCGCCGGGCGACTGGTTCGTGGTGCACTCCTACGCCGGGTACGAGAACCGGGTCAAGACCAACCTGGAGACCCGCATCGCGACGCTCGACATGGAGGAGTTCATCTACCAGGTCGAGGTGCCCACCCGGGAAGAGGTCGAGGTTCGCAACGGCAAGCGCCAGCACGTGCAGAACAAGGTCTTCCCCGGCTACATCCTGGTCCGGATGGAGCTGACCCCCGAGTCGTACTCCTGCGTCCGCAACACCCCGGGCGTCACCGGCTTCGTGGGGTCCACTGACCGCGCGGACCGTCCCGCCCCGCTGTCCCTCGACGAGGTGCTCAAGTGGCTCGCCCCGGCGGTGGTGCCGGCCGCGAAGGCACGGGCGGAGGTGCGTGTGCTCGATTTCGAAGTCGGGAACTCCGTCACTGTCATCGATGGACCGTTCGCCTCCCTGCCGGCGACGATCAGCGAGATCAACGTCGACCAGCAGAAGCTCAAGGCGCTGGTATCGATCTTCGGCCGGGAGACGCCGGTCGAGCTGAACTTCAACCAGGTCTCCAAGGTCTAGCCCCGCCGCACCACGAATCGCGCCAAGCCCAGAAATCAGTCAGGAAGAGTCATGCCTCCCAAGAAGAAGAAGCTGGTCAAGACGTTCACCCTCCAGCTCCCGGCCGGTCAGGCCACCCCGGCACCGCCGGTCGGCCCAGCGCTGGGCCAGCACGGCGTGAACATCATGGAGTTCGTCAAGCAGTACAACGCGGCTACCGAGAGCCAGCGGGGCGACATCGTCCCTGCGGAGATCAGCGTCTATGAGGACCGTACCTTCTCGTTCGTACTGAAGACGCCGCCCGCCGCGCGCTTGCTGATCAAGGCGGCGGGTGTCGCGAAGGGCTCCGGCACTCCGCACACCGCCAAGGTCGGCGCGATCAGCCGTGCGCAACTGCGGGAGATCGCGCAGAAGAAGATGGCCGACCTCAACGCGAACGACGTCGAGGCCGCCGAGAAGATCATTGCCGGCACGGCCCGGTCGATGGGGATCACCGTCCGGGACTAGCCCAGCCATCAATGGCTCAGTGGGAGGGCCGCGCTGGCCCGACGTTCACCACAAGGAGACACCGAACATGCAGCGCAGTAAGGGTTACCGCACGGCGGTCGCGCAGGTGGACCGCAGCCGGCTCTACCCGCCGGCCGATGCGATCAAACTGGCCCAGCAGACGAGCCCGGTGAAGTTCGACGCGACGGTCGAGGTGGCGATGCGGCTCGGCGTCGATCCACGCAAGGCGGACCAGATGGTCCGGGGCGTCGTCAACCTTCCGCACGGTACGGGCAAGACGGCACGTGTGATCGTCTTCGCGGCCGGCGACAAGGCGACGGAGGCCGAGGCCGCCGGCGCCGACGCGGTCGGCAGCGATGACCTGGTCGCCCGCATCCAGGGCGGCTGGCTGGACTTCGACGCGGCGATCGCGACCCCCGACCAGATGGCCAAGATCGGCCGCATCGCGCGGATCCTGGGCCCACGCGGCCTCATGCCCAACCCGAAGACGGGCACGGTCACGATGGACGTCGCCAAGGCGGTGGCGGACATCAAGGGCGGCAAGATCACGTTCCGGGTCGACAAGCACTCGAACCTCCACCTGATCATCGGCCGGGTCTCGTTCAGCTCGGAGCAGTTGGTCGAGAACTACGCGGCCGTCCTGGACGAGGTGCTGCGGGCCAAGCCGTCGGCCGCCAAGGGCCGCTACCTGCGCAAGGTCTTCGTGACGACGACGATGGGACCGGGCATCCCGGTCGATCCCAACGTCACGCGCAACCTGCGCGAGGCCGCCGACGCCACTGCCTGAGGTCTCGGGCCTCAGGAGATGAAGATATGGCTGAAGTACGCCAGAAGCAGGGCCGACTGCAGGCCGATCGTGGGGAAGAGGTAGGCACGCTCGAACGCCCGGTGCTGGCCCATGCGCGCCAGCACGAGGTAGAGCGGCACCATCTCCAGCGCATACCTCGGCAACCCGTGCAAGGGCGGCAGGCCGAAGCTGAAGACGGGGGAGATCAGCACAGAGCCAAATGCCGCTATGCCGAAGGCAACCAGATACCAGGCCTGATCCCCGAGCTTCCACGGGCCGACAAGGCTGAGGACGAGCAGCGCGAGGATGACCGGCACGGCGCCCAGGTCGAGCACGTTGAGCACGAACCAGGTGTGGAACGGGGCGTCATGCCACCACGTGTCGGTCAGCTTGACGGACTCGATGATGCTCGTCCACGGGGCACTGAACCGGTGGCCCCAGTTCGACTGCTGGAGTTCGGCGAACTCGAGCGGATTGCCGAAGGTCCGGGCGCTGTAGACCATGTAGGCGATCAGTCCCGCGGGCACGAGCAGGACCGCCAGCGCGTCCCACCACAGGCGGCGTAGGTCCCAGTCCCGCTGGCGCAGGTACTCGATCACGAAGGCGAGGGCCAGCGCCGCGCCGAAGTACCGGGTGGCGCTGGCGAACGCGCCGAACGCACCCGCGTACCACCAATAGCCTTTGCGCATGCAGTACATCGAGGCGACGCAGAGCGCCACGAAGAGGCTCTCGTTGTACCCGGCGACGAGGTAGAAGCCGAACGGGGACGCGATGAGGTACAGGGCGGTGCGTTGCCCGGTGCTCACGTCGAAGAGGTCCTCCGCGAGCCGGGTGAACACCGCGAGCGCGGCTATGCACGCGATCGAGGCGATGATCAACGACGCGGCGAGCATCTGCCCCGGCAGCACCGGGTCGAGCGCTCGCATGAGCATCGGGTAGAGCGGAAAGAACGCTGGGTTGGCGGTGGAGAGGTCGTAGCCGTTCGAGGCGATGTACTCGTAGTGTCCGGTGTCCCAACGGTTCCAGACATTGAAGAATTCGCGCAGCGGCACTGGGTCCTCATCGCGCACCATCCAGAACGTCGCGTTGATGGCGAGATAGGTGACGTAGGCGACCGCCCACGTCGCCAGCCCGGTCAGCCAGGCGCGGCGCCACGGCCGATCAGGCCGTACGGATACGGGTGTGGCGCCGGCCGGTGTGGCGGTCGCGAGCACAGACACGGGCGGACCTTACCGTGACGACACCACCCGTATCGGGAAGGCCTTCGAAAGTACGCATTCCCGACTCAGGGCCGGCGAGAATTTGCCGGGGCCCGGCGAATTCGCGTAGTCTGTTCGCCAGAAGTTCCACCATAGACCGCTGGTCACCTCACCGTTCCACGGTGGGATCGAAGGCCTGCTCAGCAGGCGGCCCGCGCAGGTTGAACGGCAAGCGCTCCTCCTTCATCGAAGGCATCAGCGTCCCGTGCGCCCTGCGCCCGGGACGTTTCTCATGTGCGGGTCGGGCCCGACCAGCCCGACGCAACGAGAGGAGGGGACATGGCGGACAAGCCGGTTCGCACGGACAAGGCAACAGCCGTTGCCGAGCTGACCGACCACTTCCGGTCGGCGACCGCCACGGTGCTCACCGAGTACCGCGGTCTCACGGTCGCGCAGCTCAAGATGCTGCGCCGCGCGCTCGGTCCGCAGACCACCTACGCCGTGGCCAAGAACACGCTGGCCAAACGGGCGGCGGAAGGGGCGGGCATCGCGGGTCTGGGCGACCTGTTCTCCGGTCCCACCGCGCTCGCCTTCGTCACCGGAGACGTCGTCGAGGCCGCCAAGGGCCTGCGCGAGTTCGCTAAGGCACACCCCCTGCTGGTGATCAAGGGCGGGGTCTTCGAGGGCAAGCCGCTCTCCGCGGCAGAGGTGGGCAGGCTGGCCGACCTCGAGTCCCGCGAGGTGCTGCTCGCCAAGCTCGCCGGCGCGATGAAGGCGAACCTGTCCAAGGCCGCGGCGACCTTCCAGGCGCCGCTGTCCCAGGCCGTACGCCTGGCCGACGCCCTGCGGGCCAAGCACGAGGGCGCCTCCGCGTAGACCGCGGACCAAGACCAGACCACAACCAGAGCACCGCGAAAGCGAAAGGAAGCGCCACCATGGCGAAGCTGTCCACCACCGATCTGCTCGACGCCTTCAAGGAGATGACGCTGATCGAGCTCTCGGAGTTCGTGAAGCAGTTCGAGGAGACCTTCGACGTCAAGGCCGCCGCCCCGGTCGCCGTCGGCATGGCCGCCGGTCCCGCCGCAGGCGCCGCGGCGCCCGAGGCTGCCGAGGAGCAGGACGAGTTCGATGTCATCCTCGACAACGACGGCGGCAAGAAGATCCAGGTCATCAAGGTCGTTCGGGAGCTCACCGGCCTCGGTCTCAAGGAGGCCAAGGACCTCGTCGAGGCGGCCCCCAAGGCTGTCCTGGAGAAGGTCAACAAGGAGAACGCCGACAAGGCGAAGACCAAGCTCGAGGCCGAGGGCGCCAAGGTCACGCTCAAGTAGTTCCGCAGCCGTACACCTACGCGCCTGAAACGTCTGCCGGCCGCCTCCCCCGGGGGTGGCCGGCGCCGTTTCTCCCGGTCGTGTCTGGGCCGAGGACTTGACTGCTGCCGTGCGGACAGGCACGCTGAATCAGCACAGCGTTGCGGTCCGGTGCTGGTGTGGGCCCGGACGAGCGGATGACAAAGTGCACGTCCGGCGACGGCTTGCCTAGCCGGGCAGTTCGGCTAAGGCTGCGACGGCTCGCCTGGCCGGGCGAAGGGGCAAATCCCCTCGGGGCGACCAGCCTCGTGGTAAAGGGGGGCTTGCGTGCGGGTAGCTTGGTGGCTACACTGCTAGTTTGCGCTGCCTTCTGACATCATCCCTGTCCGTCGTGTCTGTTTCTGGCGCCTTCGCGACCGCGTGTGGTGGGCGCGGGCCAGCGGGCGTAACCGATGGGGATGATTCAGGGTGCGCAAGAAGTGGTAACACGTCCGGCTAGGCAGGCCGCCGCCTGACGTGCCTCGCACACCAGGTCCTCGGAAGGACGCATCTTGGCAGCTTCCCGCCCTGCGAAGACCAGTCACCCGTCCAGCGCTTTCGCTCCCCGCCGAATCTCTTTCGGTCGCATCCACGAACACCTTGAGGTCCCCAACCTGCTCGCCGTCCAGACCGAGTCCTTCGACTGGCTGGTCGGCAACGAGGCATGGGCGCTCCGGTGGGGGGACGACCCTGACGCGCGCAGCGGACTGGCTGAGATCCTCGACGAAATCAGTCCCATCGAGGACTTCTCCGGCACCATGTCGCTCTCGTTCTCGGCACCCCGGTTCGACGAGGTCAAGGCCTCGATCGAGGAGTGCAAGGAGAAGGACCTGACCTACTGTGCTCCTCTATTCGTCACCGCGGAGTTCACCAACCACTCCACGGGCGAGATCAAGAGCCAGACGGTCTTCATGGGCGACTTCCCGATCATGACGCCGAAGGGCACGTTCATCATCAACGGCACCGAGCGTGTCGTGGTGAGCCAGCTCGTTCGCTCGCCGGGCGTCTACTTCAGCAAGGAGCCCGACAAGACCTCCGATCGCGACCTCTCCTCGGTGAAGGTCATCCCCAGCCGGGGGGCCTGGCTGGAGTTCGACGTCGACAAGCGCGACACCGTGGGCGTGCGGATCGACCGCAAGCGCCGCCAGGCCGTCACGGTCCTGCTCAAGGCGATCGGCTGGAGCAACGACCTGATCCGGGAGCGGTTCGGCTGGTCCGAGCTCATCATGACCACGCTCGAGAAGGACCACATCGGCAACCAGGACGAGGCACTGCTCGACATCTACCGCAAGCTGCGCCCCGGCGAGCCGCCCACGCGCGAGAACGCCCAGACGCTGCTGGACAACCTGTTCTTCAACCCGAAGCGGTACGACGTCGCCCGGGTCGGACGGTACAAGTTCAACAAGAAGCTCGAGCTGGATGTACCGATCACCACGGGCGTGCTGACCGAGCAGGACATCGTCGCCACCGTCGAGTACCTGTGCCGCCTGCACGCGGGCGAGGAGGGGTACGAGCCGGACGACATCGACCACTTCGGCAACCGTCGCCTCCGTACCGTGGGCGAGCTGATCCAGAACCAGGTTCGCGTGGGCCTGTCCCGGATGGAGCGGGTGGTCCGTGAGCGGATGACCACTCAGGACGTCGAGGCGATCACGCCGCAGACCCTGATCAACATTCGCCCCGTGGTGGCCGCGATCAAGGAGTTCTTCGGTACGTCGCAGCTGTCGCAGTTCATGGACCAGACCAACCCGCTCGCGGGCCTGACCCACCGGCGACGCCTGAGCGCGCTCGGCCCGGGCGGTCTGTCCCGGGAGCGCGCCGGCTTCGAGGTCCGTGACGTGCACCCGTCCCACTACGGCCGGATGTGCCCGATCGAGACGCCCGAGGGCCCGAACATCGGCCTCATCGGCGCGCTCTCCACGTTCGCGCGGGTCAACCCGTTCGGGTTCATCGAGACGCCATATCGCAAGGTCGAGGCGGGCCGGGTCAGCGACACGATCGACTACCTCACCGCCGACGAGGAGGACCGGCACGTCATCGCGCAGGCCAACGAGCCACTCAAGTCCGACGGCTCGTTCGCCAACGATCGGGTGCTGGTGCGCAAGAAGGGTGGCGAGGTCGACTTCGTTACCCCGGACGGCGTGGATTACATGGATGTCTCGCCGCGCCAGATGGTCTCGGTGGCGACCGCGATGATCCCCTTCCTGGAGCACGACGACGCGAACCGGGCCCTGATGGGCGCCAACATGCAGCGCCAGGCCGTGCCGCTGGTGAAGGCCGAGTCGCCGCTGGTCGGTACGGGCATGGAGTACCGGGCAGCCGTCGACGCGGGAGACGTCGTCGTGGCCGAACTCGGTGGCGTGGTCGAGGACCTCTGCGCCGACTACATCACGATCGTGCAGGACGACGGACACCGCCGCACCTATCTGCTGCACAAGTTCCGCCGCAGCAACGCTGGCTCGTGCGTCAACCAGAAGCCGATCGTCTTCGAGGGTGACCGGGTCGAGGCGGGCCAGGTGATCGCCGACGGCCCCTGCACCGACGAGGGCGAGATGGCTCTCGGCCGGAATCTGCTCGTGGCGTTCATGCCATGGGAGGGGCACAACTACGAGGACGCGATCATCCTGTCCCAGCGCCTGGTGCAGGAGGACGTACTGACGTCGATCCACATCGAGGAGCACGAGGTCGACGCGCGGGACACCAAGCTCGGCCCCGAGGAGATCACCCGCGACATCCCGAACGTCGGCGAGGAGATGCTCGCGGACCTGGACGAGCGCGGGATCATCCGCATCGGTGCCGAGGTCGTGCCGGGCGACATCCTCGTGGGCAAGGTGACCCCGAAGGGCGAGACCGAGCTGACCCCGGAAGAGCGACTGCTACGCGCGATCTTCGGGGAGAAGGCACGCGAGGTGCGGGACACGAGCCTGAAGGTTCCGCACGGCGAGACCGGCACGGTGATCGGCGTACGGACGTTCTCGCGCGAGGATGGCGACGAGCTCTCGCCGGGCGTGAACGAGTTGGTCCGTGTCTATGTCGCCCAGAAGCGCAAGATCCAGGACGGCGACAAGCTCGCTGGCCGGCACGGCAACAAGGGCGTGATCTCCAAGATCCTCCCGGTGGAGGACATGCCGTTCCTCGAGGACGGCACCCCCGTGGACATCGTGCTCAACCCGCTCGGTGTGCCGAGCCGGATGAACATCGGACAGGTCCTGGAGACACACCTCGGTTGGGTAGCCAAGACCGGCTGGAAGGTCGAGGGCAGCGACGCGTCCTGGAAGGAGTCCCTGCGGTCGATCGGCGCAGGCGAGTCGAAGCCGGACACCAACGTGGCGACGCCGGTCTTCGACGGCGCCAAGGAGGAGGAGATCAGTGGCCTGCTCGCCGCGACGTTGGTCAACCGCGACGGCACGCGCATCGTCGGCGCGAGTGGGAAGGCCCGGCTCTTCGACGGCCGCTCCGGTGAGCCGCTGCCCGACCCGATCGCGATCGGCTACATCTACATCCTCAAGCTCAACCACCTGGTCGATGACAAGATCCACGCTCGGTCGACCGGCCCGTACTCGATGATCACCCAGCAGCCGCTCGGTGGTAAGGCGCAGTTCGGTGGCCAGCGCTTCGGGGAGATGGAGTGCTGGGCCATGCAGGCCTACGGCGCCGCGTACGCGCTGCAGGAGCTGCTCACCATCAAGTCCGACGATGTCCTCGGCCGGGTCAAGGTCTACGAGGCGATCGTCAAGGGCGAGAACATCCCCGAGCCGGGCATCCCGGAGTCGTTCAAGGTTCTGCTCAAGGAGCTGCAGTCGCTGTGCCTCAACGTCGAGGTGCTCTCCAGCGATGGCACTGCCCTGGAGATGCGCGACACCGACGACGAGGTCTTCCGGGCGGCCGAGGAGCTGGGCATCGACCTGTCCCGGCGCCCCAACGAAGGCGCGATGAGCGTCGACGAAGTCTGAACCCGTGCGTCCTGGGCCGCGACGGGGGCCGCGGCCCAGGACGCCTCCGCAGCATTCCACGACGAGCCTACACAGAGGGATAAAAAGTGCTCGATGTGAATAACTTCGACGAGCTCCGCATCGGCCTCGCCGCGGCTGACGACATCCGTCGCTGGTCGAAGGGCGAGGTGAAGAAGCCGGAGACGATCAACTACCGCACTCTCAAGCCGGAGAAGGACGGGCTTTTCTGCGAGAAGATCTTCGGTCCGACCCGCGACTGGGAGTGCTACTGCGGCAAGTACAAGCGGGTCCGGTTCAAGGGCATCGTCTGCGAGCGGTGCGGCGTCGAGGTGACGCGGGCCAAGGTGCGTCGCGAGCGGATGGGACACATCGAGCTCGCCGCGCCGGTCACCCACATCTGGTACTTCAAGGGTGTGCCGAGCCGGTTGGGGTACCTGCTCGACCTCGCGCCAAAGGACCTCGAGAAGATCATCTACTTCGCGTCGTACGTCATCGTCAACGTCAACGATGAGTCCCGGCAGCGCGACCTGGCCACGGTCGAGGCCGAGATCGCCGCGGAGAAGCGGCACGCGGAGAGCGGGCGTGACGCGGAGATCGAGAAGCGGGCGGCCAAGCTCGAGGCCGACCTGGCCGAGCTCGAGTCCGAGGGCGCCAAGAGCGACGTGCGGCGCAAGGTCAAGGAGTCGGGCGAGCGTGAGATGCGCCAGATCCGCGACCGTGCCCAGCGGGACATCGACCGCCTCGACGAGGTGATGGAGACCTTCCGCAAGCTCGAGCGCAAGCAGCTCATCACCGACGAGATGCTCTACCGCGAGCTGCGGGACCGGTTCGGTGAGTATTTCACCGGTGCGATGGGCGCTGAGGCGATCAAGGCCCTGGTGCAGAACCTGGACCTCGACGCCGAGGCCGACTCGCTGCGCGAGACCATTCGCACGGGCAAGGGCCAGCGCAAGATCCGCGCGCTCAAGCGCCTCAAGGTGGTGGCCGCCTTCCTTAACACCACCAACTCGCCGCTGGGTATGGTGCTCGACTGCATCCCGGTGATCCCACCGGACCTGCGACCCATGGTGCAGCTCGACGGTGGCCGGTTCGCGACGAGCGACCTCAACGACCTCTACCGTCGCGTGATCAACCGGAACAACCGGCTCAAGCGGCTGATCGACCTTGGCGCGCCCGAGATCATCGTGAACAACGAGAAGCGGATGCTCCAGGAGGCCGTCGACGCGCTGTTCGACAATGGCCGTCGCGGTCGGCCGGTCACCGGCCCCGGCAACCGGCCGCTCAAGTCGCTCTCCGACATGCTCAAGGGCAAGCAGGGCCGATTCCGGCAGAACCTGCTCGGCAAGCGGGTCGACTACTCCGGTCGCTCGGTCATCGTGGTTGGCCCACAGCTCAAGCTGCACCAGTGCGGCCTGCCCAAGCAGATGGCGCTGGAACTGTTCAAGCCGTTCGTCATGAAGCGGCTGGTCGACCTCAACCACGCCCAGAACATCAAGTCGGCCAAGCGCATGGTCGAGCGGCAGCGCCCCGTGGTGTGGGACGTGCTCGAGGAGGTGATCGGCGAGCACCCGGTGCTGCTCAACCGGGCACCGACCCTGCACCGGCTCGGCATCCAGGCGTTCGAGCCGCAGCTCGTCGAGGGCAAGGCCATCCAGATCCACCCGCTGGTCTGCACCGCCTTCAACGCGGACTTCGATGGCGACCAGATGGCCGTGCACGTGCCGCTCTCGGCTGAGGCTCAGGCCGAGGCACGCATCCTGATGCTCTCGAGCAACAACATCCTCAAGCCCGCCGACGGCAAGCCGGTCACCATGCCCACCCAGGACATGATCATCGGTCTATACCACCTGACCCATCGCAGGCCGGGCGCGACCGGCGAGGGCCTGACGTTCTCCTCCGACGCCGAGGCTTGGATGGCCTATGACGCCAAGGAGTTGCACTTGCAGGCCCCGATCCGGGTCCGCCTGCGCGGTGTGACGCACATCAAGGACACGCCGAACGAGACGCCCAAGCCGGTCGAGGCCGACCAGCCTGTGCTGGAGACGACGCTGGGGCGGGTGCTCTTCAACGAGACGCTGCCGCCGGGATACCCGTTCATCAACTTCGAGGTCCGCAAGGGCCAGCTCTCGGCGATCGTCAATGATCTGGCCGAGAAGTACCCGAAGGTCCAACTCGCCGCGACCCTGGACGCGTTGAAGGAGCGGGGCTTCCACTGGGCGACCTGGTCGGGCGTGACGATCGGTATCGAGGACGTGGTCCAGCCGCCACGGAAGCGGGAGATCCTCGAGCGGTACGAGAAGGAGGCCGAGCGGATCGACAAGCAGTACCAGCGCGGCCTCATGACCGCCGAGGAGCGCCGGGGCGAGCTGATCGAGATCTGGACCAAGGCGACCAACGAGGTGGCCAAGGAGCTGGAGACCTCGCTGCCGCAGGGCAACCCGCTGTGGGTGATGATCCACAGCGGCGCGCGCGGCAACATGCTCCAGTTGCGGCAGATCTCCGCGATCCGTGGTCTGGTGGCGAACCCGAAGGGCGAGATCATCCCGCGGCCGATCAAGTCCTCCTTCCGCGAGGGCCTGTCGGTGCTGGAGTACTTCATCTCCACCCACGGTGCGCGCAAGGGTCTCGCCGACACCGCGCTGCGTACCGCGGACTCCGGCTACCTCACCCGGCGTCTCGTCGACGTCTCGCAGGACGTGATCATCCGGGAAGAGGACTGTGGCACCGAGCGGGCCATCGCCATGCCGGTCGCCCAGCGCGACCCGGACGACACCCTGCGGGTCCACGAGCACGCGGAGACGGGCGTCTTCGGCCGCACGGTGGCCGAGACGGTCAGCGACTCCGCAGGCAAGGTGATCGTCGAACGGGGCGCCGACCTCACCTCGCTGTTGGTGGACGCGCTCGTGGCCGCTGGGGTGGAGACCGTACGGGTGCGCAGCGTGCTGACCTGCGAGTCCAAGCTCGGGGTCTGTGCCGCGTGCTACGGCCGGTCGCTGCCCACGGGCAAGACCGTCGATGTCGGCGAGGCGGTCGGCATCATCGCCGCCCAGTCCATCGGCGAGCCCGGCACGCAGCTCACGATGCGGACCTTCCACACTGGTGGCGTCGCGGGTGAGGACATCACCCAGGGCCTGCCGCGGGTGCAGGAGATCTTCGAGGCGCGGGTGCCCAAGGGCAAGGCACCGATCGCGGAGATGGCCGGCACGGTCCGGGTCGAGGAGGGTGACCGCTCGCGCAAGATCATCATCACGCCCGACGACGGCAGTGACGAGATCGTGCACGACCGGATCTCCAAGCGGGTTCGGCTGCGCGCCGGCGATGGCGAGCACGTCGACGTGGGCGAGAAGCTCACCGAGGGCACGATCGACCCGCACGAACTGCTGCGGGTGCTGGGTCCTCGGGCGGTCCAGGTCCACCTCACCCAGGAGGTGCAGGCGGTCTACCGTTCGCAGGGCGTGCTCATCCACGACAAGCACATCGAGATCATCATTCGCCAGATGCTCAAGCGGGTGACGGTCATCGACTCTGGCGCCACGGAGTTCCTGCCTGGCCTGCTCGTCGATCGGGCCCAGTTCGAGGCGGAGAACCGCCGCCTCGTCTCCGAGGGCGGCGAGCCCGCGGCCGGCCGGCCGGTGCTGATGGGCATCACCAAGGCATCGCTCGCGACGGACTCGTGGCTTTCGGCCGCGTCGTTCCAGGAGACGACCCGGGTGCTCACGGACGCCGCCATCCATGCCCGCAGCGACTCGCTGATCGGGCTGAAGGAGAACGTGATCATCGGCAAGCTCATCCCGGCCGGTACTGGCATCAGCAAGTACCGCAGCATCCGGGTCGAGCCGACCGAGGAGGCGAAGGCGAAGGTCTACTCGATGACCGGCTACCCGGAGACCGACTACGGATTCGGGCCGGCGAGCGGTGCCGCGGTGCCGCTGGACGACCTGGGCTTCGACTCGTTCCGCTGATCGATCCCTTCGACGAAGAAACAGGTGGCCCGGGGCCCTGCTCCGGGCCACCGGTCTGCCCGGTCCCGGCCGGCGCGGATCCAGCAAGACGGCGCCGCGTCACCTTGCCGGGCGTATCCGGCCGGAGCGGGCGCGCAGCGGTCGTCGGGTCTGCTGTTCTGGTCCGCATGGTCGCTGCGCTCACGGTCGGCGCCCCGGTGCGCCACCCACTCGACCCGGAGCCGGTCCGCTCCACGAAGGCGACGGCGGTGCTGGCGCTCGGGGTCGTGGCCGTGCTCACCGGACCCCTGGTCGGTGGCATCGTGCCGGCGGTGGTGGGCCTGGTCCTGGCCCGGCAGGCCCGCACCGACCTGCTGGCCAGCGCCGGGTTTCTCACCGGCGGCGACCGCCTGCGCACTGGCGAGATCCTGGCCCTCGTTGGGCTGGCCCTCGGTGTTGTGACCCTGGTCGTGGCCGCCGTCGCGGCCGCACTCGCCATGGCAGCCGCCGCCGGCAGGCACGACTTCCCGGATACGGTGAACTGATCCGGGCAGCGGCGGGTAGCGATGCGAACCCAGCGAGTACGGTTCTGGTGTGCAGCCCCCCGCCGCCAACCCGGTGCCGCCGTACGGCCCGTCGCCGTCCCCCGGCTCTTACCCGGCCCGGCCGGCCGCCTACCCCAGCCCGTACGGCCCGGGCGCTCCCAGCCCGTACGGGTACGGCTACCCGCCCTCGTATCCGCCTCGCGGGACCGGGCTGCCGCGGCCGACCGCCGTCGCACCCGTGGCGGGCACCCCATTCGCGGTCGCCCTGGTCGAGGTGCGGTCGGCGCCGAACGGTCCGGCCGCCGGGAGCCTCGTCGCGGGCATCGCGTCGATCCTGGTCTCGACCATGTCCGGCCTCTTTGCCGCTCGATTCGGGGCACCCTCCGGCGGGGCCTTCGCGCTGCTCGCGGCGCTGCTCTGCGCCGCGGCGGTCGGGCTCGCCCGGATCGGGCTCAGGCGCATCCGCCCGGCCCTTGCCGGGGCATCGACCGGCGGCCGGGGCGTGGCGATCGCCGGTCAGGTCTGCGGCCTGGCTGGTCTGGCGTTGGCGGCGCTCGTCGTCGTAGTCGCGTTCGCGTTCGCGTGACCGCCCGCCACCGGCGGCGGCGATCCCGCGGTCGAAAAGGCGCTGGCCGGGGGCGGTGCCTACCGCATTGCGCCGCCGCGTTATCCGCAGCGACCGCCGGAGGGCCAGGGGTAGACTGGCGCGCGGAGACGCCCGGCGCCGGCGCGGGGTCGGATCGGGGCGGGCGTCCCGTTTTGACCTGCGTGCCCGAGGCGGGTAATCTATTTCTTCGTGCCTGCTCGCCAGGCCGCATGAGCGTGCGCCCATAAGCCCTCTCGTGGGGTCCGGGGGCCGGGGCGGCCACGGTGGGTCGCCTGAGGCGGGACGGGCACGAAACTCGGGCGCGACCATCACCGCGTCGGAGCGCGGGCACTCGACACGCCCGACCGCGGGGGTCGGAGTGCCCCGAACGGGGACCCACACCAGACGTGAACACATGAGACACGGCCGCGCCCGACCCGGGCCGGACGCGAGACAGAAGGACGCGAGGCCCGGATGCCTACGATCCAGCAGCTGGTCCGCAAGGGCCGCCAGGCGAAGACGAGCAAGACGAAGACGCCGGCGCTCAAGGGCAGCCCGCAGCGGCGCGGGGTGTGCACCCGCGTGTACACCACGACCCCGAAGAAGCCGAACTCGGCCCTTCGGAAGGTCGCGCGCGTGCGCCTGACCAGCCAGATCGAGGTGACCGCCTACATTCCCGGAGTCGGCCACAACCTGCAGGAGCACTCGATCGTGCTCGTGCGCGGCGGCCGGGTGAAGGACCTGCCGGGCGTCCGTTACAAGATCATCCGTGGCACGCTCGACACCCAGGGTGTGCGCAACCGCAAGCAGGCACGCAGTCGTTACGGCGCGAAGAAGGAGAAGAAGTAATGCCGCGCAAGGGTCCCGCTCCGCGCCGGCCGCTGGTCCCCGACCCGGTCTACAACTCGCCGCTCGTGACGCAGTTGATCAACAAGATCCTGCTGCGCGGCAAGCGCGCGCTCGCCGAGCGCATCGTGTACGGCGCACTCGAGGGGTGCCGGGACAAGACCGGCACCGACCCGGTCGTGACGCTTAAGCGTGCCATGGACAACGTGAAGCCCACCCTCGAGGTGAAGAGCCGCCGGGTCGGTGGCGCGACCTACCAGGTGCCCATGGAGGTCAAGCCGCCTCGGGCCACCACGCTCGGGCTGCGCTGGCTCACGAGCTACGCCCGCGCCCGGCGCGAGAAGACCATGATCGACCGGCTCATGAACGAGCTGATCGACGCGAGTAACGGCCTCGGTGCCGCGGTGAAGCGGCGCGAGGACACCCACAAGATGGCGGAGTCCAACCGGGCCTTCGCCCACTACCGCTGGTAGCTACACGCTCCCACCGAGGATAAGGAAACTACTGTGGCCGCCGCAGACGCCGCCCTCGCCAAGCTCCGCAACATCGGCATCATGGCTCACATCGACGCCGGTAAGACGACGACGACCGAGCGGATCCTCTTCTACACCGGCATCACGTACAAGATCGGTGAGGTCCACGAGGGCGCCGCCGTCATGGACTGGATGGAGCAGGAGCAGGAGCGGGGCATCACGATCACCTCCGCCGCGACCAAGGTGGAGTGGAAGGGTCACCCGATCAACATCATCGACACGCCTGGACACGTCGACTTCACCGTCGAGGTGGAGCGCAACCTGCGCGTGCTCGACGGTGCCATCGCGGTCTACGACGGTGTCGCCGGCGTGGAGCCGCAGACCGAGAATGTGTGGCGCCAGGCGGACAAGTACCGCGTGCCCCGCATGTGCTTCGTCAACAAGATGGACCGCACCGGCGCCGACTTCTTCCGGTGCGTGGACATGATGGTGACCCGGCTCAACGCCACCCCGCTGGTCCTTCAGCTGCCGATCGGCAACGAGGCGCAGTTCATCGGCGTCATCGACCTCATCGGCATGCGCGCGCTCACCTGGCGTGGCGAGACCAAGAAGGGCGAGGACTACACGGTCGAGGAGATCCCCGCGGCGATGGCGGCACAGGCCGCCGAGTACCGGGAGAAGCTCATCGAGACCCTCGCCGAGGTCGACGACACCACGATGGAGCGGTACCTCGAGGGCGAGGAACTGTCCACTGAGGACATCAAGGCCGGCATCCGTCGTGCCACCATCACGGGTAAGGCGAACCCGGTGCTGTGCGGCTCCGCGTTCAAGAACAAGGGCGTCCAGCCCATGCTCGACGCGGTGGTCGACTACCTGCCGTCGCCGCTCGACATCCCGCCGGCCCAGGGCACCGACCCGAAGGACGAGGAGCACACGCTCGAGCGCAAGGCGAGCGAGAACGAGCCGTTCTCCGCCCTCGCGTTCAAGATCGTCGCCGACCCTTACGGCAAGCTCACGTACTTCCGCATCTACTCGGGCAAGCTCGAGAAGGGCTCGGAGGTCTACAACTCGACGAAGGACCGCAAGGAGCGCATCGGACGCATCCTGCGCATGCACGCGAACCAGCGCGAGGACATCGACGTCGCGTACGCGGGCGACATCGTCGCGGGTCTCGGCTTCAAGCAGACGACCACCGGTGACACGCTCACGGTGCGCGAGTCGCCGATCGTGCTCGAGCGCATGGACTTCCCCGAGCCGGTCATCCAGGTCGCGATCGAGCCGCGCACGAAGCAGGACCAGGACAAGCTCGGCAAGGCGCTCGGCGCGCTGTCCGACGAGGACCCGACGTTCCAGGTTCGTACCGACGACGAGACCGGCCAGACGATCATCGCGGGCATG
>DATBGZ010000015.1:0-222862 GCA_036557785.1 Micromonosporaceae bacterium | reverse complement strand
CGGGTCGAGGTCGGCGGCAAGGTCAGTGACCACAAGGGCCTCAACCTCCCGGGCGTCGCCGTGAGCGTGCCGGCCCTCTCGGAGAAGGACGTCGACGACCTGCGCTGGGCGTTGCGCACGTCGGTGGACTTCATCGCCCTGTCGTTCGTGCGCTCGGGCGCCGACGTCGACGACGTACGCCGGGTCATGCGGGAGGAGGGCATCCTGCTGCCGGTGATCGCCAAGATCGAGAAGCCCCAGGCGATCGACAACCTCGACGAGGTGATGGAGGCGTTCGATGCGTTCATGGTCGCGCGCGGCGACCTGGGTGTGGAGTGCCCGCTGGAGGACGTGCCGTTCCTTCAGAAGAGGGTGATCGAGAAGGCTCGACGTAACGCCAAGCCGGTGATCGTGGCCACCCAGATGCTGGAGTCGATGATCACCAACCCGTCCCCGACCCGGGCCGAGGCCTCGGACGTCGCGAACGCCGTCCTCGACGGAGCCGACGCGGTGATGCTCTCCGGCGAGACGAGCGTGGGCAAGCATCCCATCGAGACCGTACGGACGATGGCCCGCATCATCGCCACGACCGAGGGCGGCGATCGCCAAGTGCCCCGCCTGCAGCACGACCCCCGCACCCGAGGCGGTGCCATCACCCACGCCGCGGCGAACATCGCCCGTGCCATCGGGGCGCGGGCCCTGGTCGCGTTCAGCCAGACCGGCGACACCGTACGGCGGCTGGCCCGGCTGCACTGCGAGTTGCCTCTGCTCGCGTTCACACCCGATGCCGGCGTCCGGAACCAGCTCACGCTGAGCTGGGGTACCGAGACCTTCCTCGTTGACTACGTCGAGCACACCGACGACATGTTCCGCCAGGTCGACCAGGCCATGCTCGGCGTGGGGCGCGGTGTGCCCGGCGAGCTGGTCGTCGTGGTGGCCGGTACCCCGGCCAACACACCGGGCTCCACGAACACGCTGAGAATCCATCAGCTAGGTTCGCTTTCGTGACAGGTCCGCAAGCGGACGATCAACGCGAAGTCGACGATTTCGTCAGCCTGCTCGACCTTCGAGTGCTCGACGTCGACCGATTCGAGGGGATGAGCCCACCGGCGGGGCCGCAGCGCGTCTTCGGCGGACAGGTCGCGGGGCAGGCCCTCGTCGCGGCCGGCCGTACGGTCGACCCGTCCCGGCGGGTGCACTCGCTGCACGCGTACTTCGTCCGGCCGGGAGACCCATCGCAGCCCATCGTGTACGCGGTCGACCGCATCCGGGACGGGCGCTCGTTCTCCGTGCGGCGCAGCATCGCCTACCAGTACGACAAGCCGATCTTCTTCATGTCCGCGTCGTTCCAGCGCGCCGAGCAGGGCCTGGAACACCAGATGCCGATGCCGGCCGACATCGCGGCGCCGGAGTCGCTTCCGTCGATGGCGCAGCGACTCGCCGCGAACCCGGCCCGAGCCACGGTGATGGGCCGGGCCAGGAAGTGGCCCTTCGACGTGCGCTACGTCTCCGAACCACTGTGGGCAAGCTCGGATCCGGTACCGATCCAGAACCAGCGGGCCTGGATCCGGATTGCCGGCCGGCTCCCCGACGATCCGCTGCTGCACGCCTGCGCGCTCACGTTCTGCTCGGACCTGACCCTGCTCGAGGCGACCGTGGGCCGGCACGGCGAGGCGTGGGGACCGGGCGGCATGGTCGGGGCGAGCCTGGACCACGCGCTGTGGCTGCATCGGCCGTTCCGGGCCGACGAGTGGTTCCTCTACGACTGCACGAGCCCGTCGGCCTCTGGTGCCCGTGGGCTCGCCATGGGGCATATGTTCACAGTGGACGGTCGTCACATCGCGACCGCGGTGCAGGAGGGGCTGCTGCGCCGGGTCGGTGGCTGAGCCAGGTGCCACGCCGGTACGACCGGCGAGGGGGACGGCGGCGCAGCGCCGCATAATGCTGGGGTGCGCCTCAATGCTCGCGTGGACTACGGGTTGCGCGCCGTCGTCGAGCTCGCCGCGGCCGGCGCGACCTCGGACCGGCCGGTGACGGCGGAACGCCTCGCGACCGCCCAGGACATCCCACCGAAGTTCCTGGAGAGCATCCTGCTCCAGTTGCGCCGGGGCGGCATCGTCAGCGCCCAGCGCGGTCCCGAGGGTGGCTACTGGCTGGCCCGTCCGGCGAGCGAGATCTCGCTCGGCCAGGTGATGCGCGTCATCGACGGGCCACTGGCGAACATCCGCGGTCGCAAGCCGGAGGACCTGGGCTACACGGGGGCGGCCGCGGCGCTGCAGGAGGTGTGGATCGCGCTGCGCGCCAACGAACGGGAGATCCTGGACCTCGTCACCGTCGCGAACGTCGCACAGAGCCGGTTGCCCAAACGCGTCCGTACGCTCGCTGCCGACCCCGCCGCCTGGAGCTGACCGGCACCGCCTCATCGCGTCGCCGCAAGTGCTGGCTTAGGTGGGTCTTTGCCCTGGCAGATGCGCAGCGTATGGTGGCTCGGTGGCCGTATTTCGGATGGGAGAGGCTGCGGAGTTGCTCGGCGTCAGCACCGACACTGTGCGGCGTTGGGTCGACGGCGGCCGGCTCGTTGCCGTGCGTGACGAGCACGACCACCGCGTCATCGAGGGCCCGGCACTGGCCGCCTTCGCCCGGTCGCTGGGCAGCGAACCGGACGACCGCGCGTACGTGTCATCGGCCCGCAACCGGTTGCGCGGCATCGTCACCAACATCGTGCGCGACACGGTGATGGCGCAGGTCGATATCCAAGCCGGGCCCTTCCGGATCGTGTCACTGATGAGCCGCGAGGCGGTCGACTCGCTCGGACTGGAAGTCGGCTCGCCCGCGATAGCCGTGATCAAGTCGACGACCGTGGTCATCGAGAACGGCTGAGTCCCGCTGCCTTACCTGCCTGCACCCCTTGATATTCCTCCAGGAGGAGAGATGGCGCGTACGCCGCTGCACCGCACCGCCCGTACCCTGGCCGCCGGAGCGGCGGCGGTACTGGCGCTTGCCCTGACCGCGTGTTCCAGCAACAACACTCCGTCTCCCGGCAGCTCGACCCCAGCGATCACTGGCACGATCAATGTCTTCGCGGCCGCGTCGCTGACTGAGACGTTCAACAAGATCGGCAGCGACTTCGAGGCCGCGCACCCGGGCACCGACGTCGTCTTCAACTTCGGCAGCAGCGGAACACTCGCGACCCAGATCGACCAAGGCGCACCCGCCGATGTCTTCGCCTCGGCCAGCCCCGCCACGATGAAGCAGGTCACCGACGCCGGTAACGGCGACGGTGCGTCGGTCGTTTTCGTCCGCAACCAGCTCGTGATCGTGACGGAGAAGGGCAACCCCAAGGGCATCCAGGGCCTGGCCGACCTCGCCAAGCCGGACGTGAAGGTCGCCCTGTGCGTGGATACGGCCCCCTGCGGGGCGGCGGCGAAGACCGTGCTCACGAACGCGAACGTGGCCCTCACCCCGGTGTTCGGGCAAGACGTCAAGGCCACACTGCAGTACGTGACGCTCGGCGAGGTCGATGCGGCACTCGTCTACCGTACGGACGCCAAGGCCGAACCGAACGTCGACCCCGTGGAGTTCCCCGAGTCATCCGGCGCCATCAACGACTACCCGATCGTCGCCCTGAAGGACGCGGCGAACAAGGCCGGCGCCCAGGCGTTCGTCGCGTACGTGCTCTCGGACCCCGGCATCGCTGTCCTGACCGCGGCCGGCTTCCAGAAGCCGACATCGTAGTGTGCCCGAATGCATGACACCAACGTGTCCGGCGCCGGCCTCGCCGGCGCCGGACCGTCGTCCGAGACACCACCGACGGCCACGACGTCCACTGTGGAGGCCCGCCGTCGCCGTCGCCCCGGGCTGGTGCCGGCCCCGCTGATCCTGCCGGCGGTGTTGGCCCTGCTGTTCCTGGTCATGCCGGTGGTCGGTCTGCTCGTGCGGGCCCCTTGGCGGCAGCTTCCCCAGCGCCTGGTCGCACCGGCGGTGCTGGACGCGCTGCGGCTCTCGCTGGTCGCGGCGACGCTCGCGACGGCCATCTGCATCGTGCTCGGGGTACCGCTGGCCTGGATGCTCGCCCGGATCGAGTTCCCCGGGCGACGGCTCGTCCGGGCGCTGGTCACCGTGCCGTTGGTGCTGCCGCCCGTCGTCGGCGGATTATCGTTGCTGCTGCTCCTCGGCCGACGGGGCATCGCGGGCCAGTGGCTCTACAAGTGGTTCCACGTCTCGATTCCGTTCACCACCACCGCGGTCGTCATCGCCGAGGCGTTCGTGGCCATGCCGTTCCTGGTGATCGCCGTCGAGGGCGCGCTGCGCGGCGCCGACGACCGGTACGAGGAGGCGGCCGCGACGCTCGGCGCCGGGCGGTGGACCACGTTTCGCCGCGTGACGCTGCCACTCGTCGCGCCCGGGATCGCCGCGGGGTCGGTCCTCTGCTGGGCCCGGGCGCTGGGTGAGTTCGGCGCCACGATCACCTTCGCTGGCAACTTCCCCCGCAAGACCCAGACGATGCCCATGAATGTCTATCTGTTGCTGGAAACCGACCCGAGCGCGGCGATCGTGCTGAGCCTGGTGCTGCTCGCGGTGAGCGTCGCGGTCCTGGCGAGCCTGCGCGAACGCTGGATCGGCGGGCTGTCATGAACGCGCTGGTCGCCCGACTGGTCGTGGACCGCGGCGTGCCGAGCCGGGGCTCGCGGCCGGCGCCCGGGCAGGACCCCGCGGCCGGCCCCTTCCGCCTCGACATCGAGCTGACCGTAGCCTCGGGCGAGGTGGTGGCGCTGCTCGGCCCCAACGGCGCGGGCAAGACCACGGCCCTGCGCGCACTCGCCGGTCTGACGCCGCTGTCCGCGGGGCGCGTCGACCTGGCCGGGGTATGCCTGGACGACGGCGACGCGGTCTTCGTTCCGCCGGAACGGCGCGGCGTCGGCCTCGTCTTCCAGGACTATCTGCTCTTCCCCCACCTGAGCGCGCTGGACAACGTCGCGTTCGGCCCGCGTTGCCGAGGCGCCTCCGCGGCTCAGGCACGGGCCGTCGCCCGGCAGTGGCTGGCCCGCGTCGGCCTGGCCGACCTGGCCGCACGGCGTCCGCGCGAGCTCTCCGGCGGGCAGGCGCAGCGGGTGGCGCTGGCCCGAGCCCTGGCGTTGGAGCCGAGCCTGTTGCTGCTCGACGAACCGCTCGCCGCCCTCGACGCCCGCACCCGCCTGGACACCCGCGCCGACCTGCACCACCATCTCGGGGAGCATCCGGGTCCGACGCTCGTGGTGACGCACGACCCGCTCGACGCGTTCGTCCTGGCGGACCGCCTGGTCATCATCGAGGAAGGCCGCATCGTGCAGGAGGGCGACGCCGCCACGGTCACCGCGCGTCCGCGCACGGACTACGTCGCCCGGCTGGTCGGGCTCAACCTCTACCGCGGGCACGGGGACGGTCACACGATCACCCTGCCCACCGGCATGGAGATCAGCGCCGCGGACACGGTGCACGGCGAGGCGTTCGTCGCCTTCCCGCCCGCCGCGGTCGCCCTCTACGTACAGCCCCCGGAGGGCAGCCCGCGCAACACCTGGCAGGCCCGGATCGTCGGGGTGACCCGGCACGGGGACTACGTACGGGTCCGGCTCGATGGGGGGCCGGGCGAGGCATCGGCTGACGTCACTCCCGCAGGGGCGGCGGCGCTGCAGGTCGAGCCCGGGCAACAGGTGTGGGCCGCCGTCAAGGCCAACCAGACCCGCGCCTATCCCGCGTGAGCGGCCTACGATGGCGTGATGCCGGCGCAGCTTCCTGTCATCGACGTATCGTCGCTCGTCGCCGGATCGGACGAGCCCGCGCAACGGGCGGTGGCCGACCAGATCCGGGAGGCCTGCCGGTCGTACGGCTTCTTCTTCGTGGCCGGCCATGGCGTCCCCAGTGCCCTGCTGGCTGACCTCGACCGGGCCAGCCGCGAGTTCTTCGCGCTGCCCGAGGACGAGAAGATGGAGATCTCGATGGCCCGCGCCGGACGAGCCTGGCGTGGCTACTTCCCCGTGGGCGGCGAGCTCACCTCGGGCCAACCCGATCTGAAGGAGGGACTCTACTTCGGCACCGAACTCGGCCCGGACGATCCGCGGGTCCGGGCGGGCCTGCCGTTGCACGGGCAGAACCTGTTCCCGCGACGGGTGCCGGCCCTGCGCGCGATCGTACTGTCCTATCTGGACGCCCTGACCGGTGTCGCCCAGTCGGTGCTGCGCGGGGTGGCCCTGAGCCTCGACCTGGATCGCGAGTACTTCGCCAGCGGCTACACCGCCAACCCCACCGTGCTGTTCCGCGTCTTCCACTACCCACCCCAGGCGCCCGACGACGAGGGCTGGGGCGTCGGGGAGCACACCGACTACGGCCTGCTCACACTGCTCGCCCAGGACGCCCACGGCGGTCTGCAGGTACGCACGCCCGGCGCGGACGGCTGGGTCGACGCACCGCCGATCCCGGAGACGTTCGTCGCGAACATCGGCGACATGCTCGACCGGCTCACGGGCGGCTGGTATCGCTCGAACCCGCACCGGGTCCGCAACCTCTCGGGCAACTCGCGGCTGTCCTTCCCGTTCTTCTTCGACCCGGACTTCGATGCGCAGGTCCCGCCGCTGCCCGGCCGCGCGCGGGTTGACGCGTCGGGTCAGACCCGGTGGGACGGCGTTGACCTGCAGGCGTTCACCGGAACCTACGGGGAGTACCTGCTTGGAAAGGTGAGCAAGGTCTTCCCGCAACTGCGCGACTCCATAAGCTGAACCGGGCAACGGACCGCGGCGTCCATTTGCTGGGAGGCTGTGGTTCACTTCGCGTTCTGGTGCTTGACATGCGGGCGCTCGTGGCCAACTCTCACAGCGGGGCATGCGGTCCGGGCGGGCGGGCCGCGGAGCAGGCAAGGTCTGAGGGGGAACTGGTGGCTGGTCTGGCCACAGTGCGCAGCCAGGCGGGGGTGGGGATGTCAACCGTGCCGGTGAGGATTATCGGCCGGCGGCTCCCGGGCCGCAGTTGGTCGGGGCGTTCGGGAATCCACATTGGCGTCCAGCGTGGGTCCGAGGTCGTCGGCGTGCTGCCCGGCGACACCGGCGAGGCGGTCTTCGACGTCGAGGTGGACGTCGAGGGTGACGCGGACGCCACGGGGGTCGACTTCCGCGGCCCCTACGTCCACGGCCGGCGTGGTGAGCGGTTCCTCTACCTGGTCTGGGGCGAGGTCGACGTCGAGGGCACCTTCACGATGTTCCGGCGGCTGAAGCTGCAGCTGAACCCGTTGGTCGACGAGCACAAGGCCACCGGGGTGCTCGGGGCTCGGCGCATCCACGCCTTCCTCGAGCTCACCGACACCAAGGGCCGGCCGGTCGCCGCCTCCGTGCGTCCCCCATGGGTGCTCTGGCGCGTGCACTGAGCCGGGGCTTGCCCCTCGCCAAGCCCGGGCGGGGACCGAGCTAGGCTCGCCGGCGTGTGGACTCCGCTGGCGATCGCCGTCATGATCGGCTCGGTCGGGCTCGGGGCATGGTGCCTCACGAGCGGAGTGCGGGGACGGTTCCTCGACCAGAACCAGTACACCGGACTGCTTGTGCTCTCCGGCGTCGTCCTGGTGCAGAGCCTGATCGCGGTCGGGCGGCTCATCGCGGGCGCTCACCCCGTGGAGATCGCCACCTTCATCGGCTACCTGCTCACCACCGTGCTCTTCCTGCCCGCGGGTCTCTCGCTGGCACGGATGGAACCGACCCGGTGGGGGTCGGTGATCGCGGGCGGTGCGGCGCTCACCGTCGCCGTCCTGACCCTGCGGTCGGTCCAGGTCTGGACGCCACTGCGGTGAGGCTGATCAGGTGAGACCGACGTCGCCGTTGCGCCCGATCCAGAGCGCGGGCAGCGCGATCAACACCGGCCCCGGGCGGGTGCTGCTCTTCGTCTACGGCCTGTTCTCCGTCGCGGCCGGCGCCCGGGCGGGCGTCCAGATAGCCACCAAATTCGACGAGGCCCGGCTCGCCTATCTGCTGTCCGCGTTCGCGGCCCTGGTCTACGTCGTTGCGACGGTCGCGTTCGCCCGCGGCGGCCGCGGTGGCCGCCGGCTCGCGATCGGGTGTCTCTGCGTCGAGCTGCTCGGCGTGCTGACCGTGGGTGCGCTGAGCGTCTTGGACCGGGCCGCGTTCCCGGACGAGACCGTCTGGTCCCAGTTCGGGCGTGGGTACGGCTTCGTGCCCCTTGCCCTGCCGGTGCTCGGCCTGCTCTGGCTGCGGGCGACCCCCGAGCCCGGCGCGGCGGATCAGGCGACCGCGCGGTAGAGCGTGGTCGGCGCGTGCGCGGCGGCCTGCGCGCGTGCCCGCCCACGCAGCCCCTGGGCCGTGGCGATGCGAGCCGCCAGATCAGGCGTCGGGCGAAGGCCCGGCAGGATCACGGTCCACACCTCAACCAGTCGCTTGGTGACGTCGACCTCGCCGCTGCCCGCGAGTTGGAGGGCCCCGATGAGGCACGTCACGATCACGCGCGCCGCGACGTCAGCGGGACAGGCCAAACCCATGAGCTCCCACTCGCCGGCAGGGGAGAGCAGCCGCTCGACCTCCTCGGTCCAGCCCTCGAAGGGCGCCGGCACCGGCGTCTTGATGGCGTCGCGCTCGATCGAGAGCCGGATGCCGGCCCGGACCAGCACCTCGGTGGCGTACTTGTCGGCCACCTCGAACGACAGCGCGATCACGGTGTCGAGGGCGGGTGCGTGCAGCGCTTCGATCTGGGCGATCACGGGCGGCCACAACTCCGCCGTGTGCTCGACCACTGCGGCCGCGAGCGCATCCTTGTTAGGGAACAGCGAGTAGAAGGCGTTCTTGGTCAGGCCGGCGCGCTCCATCAGGTCACTGACGCTCGTGCCGAGGAATCCGCGCTCCGCGAAGAGCTCAGCCGAACTGCGCATCAACGCGAGCTGTCCGCGGTCCCAGCGCTCATACCCAGTCACGGCAGGCAACCTAGCACCGCGGGCGCGTCCACGACGCCAGGCGCGCTGTGGGTTCTCGTCACCGTTTCGCGGCGTCACCCGCTTCGCCGGGCCGTCGCGCTCTCCACTACGTAGGGTGACTGAAATCGGGGTCAGCGGGCATGGTCACGCTGCGCGCTTTGCTTGGGTGCATCTCACGCAACATTTGCTGACCTGGTGATATAGGCGCAGGCGAGTGGACTAACACGTCCCTCGAAGTCACCAAGAGTAACGGTCGGCCTCCGTTCGTTCGCCTGTCGACGGATCCGGTCCGCGCTCCACCGTCAATAGCGGCCGAAGGGGCGCCGTTGACGGCAGCGCTCACGCTGCGTGAGTGCAGATGTCCCGTGGAACAGTGTCAACTTCAGCTATGTCAGCAGGTCAGCCGCGTGTTGCGCCAGAAGCACCTGAGCAAAGCGCCGTGACTACCCCATGCCGGCCGGCGTGGCTGCGATTACCGTCCGCTACATCGGCGTCTACACGTGGACGGACACGCCGGTGCATGTCGGCGGCCGTGACACGGGCCCTATGGTTGCCCGGGCCGTCGGGGCGGGCGATGCTGCACGGGTGCAGCGGATCCGTCGTTGGTTGCTCGTGGCCGTGCCCGCCGTGTGCGTGCTGGCGATCGCCGCGGCGATCGTGATCGTGCTGTCGCACAACGGCCGCGACGCGCCCGCCGTTCAGGCCGACGCCCCGAGCGCCACGCCGACGCCGACCCCCACTGGCACGCCCACGAAGGCCACGCCGATCCGACGGGTCTTCCCGGTGGTGGGCAAGCCGATCTCGTACGGGCACACCCACCACGACTACCCGGCGACGGACATCATCACGCCGTGCGGGGGCACGTACGTCGCTCCGATCTCGGGCGTGGTGGTCAGCGTCACCCGGGTCGACGAGTACGACCCGAAGGTCAACGCGGGGCCCACGCGCGGCGGCTTGTCTGTGGCGATCCTCGGCGACGACGGCGTGCGCTACTACGGCTCGCACTTCCAGGCGATCGGCGACAACATCACCGAGGGCGTACGCGTGGTGGCCGGCGATCGGGTGGCCACGGTGGGGCACACCGGTGACGCGAGCGTCTGCCATGTCCACTTCGGACTTTCACCGGTCTGCGGCAAGGACGACTGGTTCGTCCGGCGCGGCGTGATCTGGCCGTGGCGCTACCTGGACTCCTGGCGCAGCGGCGGCAACGCGGACCCGACGCCGGAGATCAAGAAATGGCAGGCGAAGAATGGCTGCCCCGACAAGCCGACGGTCGACCCGTAGCGGTCACCCAGCGGGACAGGTCGATGGGTGGGAACAAGGCCTGTGCTGTCGCCACCCGGCGAGCAGGCGTCGGTCGCACGGCGGAAGGAGGCGATGGCGATGCGACCCGCTCGGTACAGCCTGCGCCGCGACGACGGGATGGCGGCACTGGCCCAATGGCTGGAGATGGACGGGTTCTTCGTCGGCGGTGAGTCGGCGTACGACGCCTTTGAGAACCCCAGCGAGGAGCCCGGGACCGTACGCCTGACGTTGCGCGGCGTGGACTGGCTCGACGCCGCTGCCGACCGTCCTACCCGGACACTCGAGCTCGGCGACGCGGTCCTTGAGGTCCTCGCCGGCAATGGCCACGTGCTCGGCGACTACTCCTTGTGGGGGGCGCGGCTGACCGTACCGTCCGGTTCGCCGGACGCGACGCTCACCGCGGGCGTCGGGGCGCTGCCGCACGTCGGCGGCGAGTGGGCCTGGGACCAGTGGCGTGCCTCGCGACCGGCCCAGCGCAACGCCTGGGCCCGGCTGCCCGTGGGCCACCGCGAAGCCTGGCTGGAGGTGACCCGGATCGTCTCGTTCCGGGAAAACCGGATGCCCTATCCGGCCCTGCTCGAACAGATCGACCTCGACGGCGGCCACGTGGACGACCTGGCGAGCCTGTTCTGCGCGCTGGGCGACGCCGTGGCGGGGCCTGGCGGCTGGTGCGCGTCGAGCCTCGCCGACCTCGCCGACTGCCTGCGGTATGCCCCCCGCGCCGCACCCCGGCCGCGCCTGCTGTGGCGGGATCTGGCCGTGGCCGAGAAGGGGCTGGCTCGTACGGTCGCCGAGGCGGGCGCCGTACGGTATCTCGACCTCGCCCTGCAGGTGCTCGCCGGCGGCGGCGTCGAGGTCCTCGCCGGGTGACCTGACGCGGCGGGGCGTGCAAGGGGCTTGCACGCGCATGCTCTACGCTTGCAGCCATGACGCGGAGACTGGCCGAGGTCGCGAAGTACGTGGGCGTGAGCGAGGCGACCGTGAGTCGTGTGCTCAACGGCCGTCCGGGCATCTCGGAGGCGACCCGAGCGGCGGTGCTCACCGCGCTGGACGTGCTGGGGTACGAGCGCCCCACGAAGCTGCGGGGCGAGCGGGCGCGCCTGGTCGGCCTGGTGCTGCCGGAGTTCGGCAACCCGATCTTCCCCGCGTTCGCCGAGGTGGTCGCCGGCGCGCTCGCCAAGCGCGGCTTCACGCCCGTGCTCTGCACGCGCACCGCAGATGGCGTCTCGGAGGCCGACTACGTCGACATGCTGCTCGACCAGCACGTCTCGGGCGTCATCTTCGCCGGGGGCGACTTCGCCCAGGCCGATGCGGACCACGAGCACTACCGGCGGTTGGCTCAGCGCCGTCTGCCGGTGGTGCTGGTCAACGCGGCGGTCGACGGCATCGGCTTTCCCACCGTGGCCACCGACGACGCGCACGCGGTGGAGCAGGCGTACGGGCACCTCACGTCCCTGGGTCACGAGCGCATCGGCCTGCTGCTAGGGCCGGCCGACCACATGCCCTCGGCGCGCAAGCTCGCCGCCTTCACGGCGATCCTTGAGGGCCGTGACGGCACCGATTCCTCGAGCCACACCCAGGTACGCGCGGGCAAGGACTCCGCGCATTCCGGCCCGTTGGTGGAGCGGACGATCTTCTCGATGGAGGGCGGGCACGCTGCCGCGAGCCGTCTGATCAGCCGGGGCGCCACCGGGATCATCTGTGCCTCCGACGTGCTAGCGCTCGGCGCGATCCGGTCCGTACGGCGTGCGCGGTTGCGGGTGCCCGACGATGTCTCAGTGGTCGGCTTCGATGACTCCGCATTCATGGCCTGCACTGAGCCGCCGCTGACGACCGTGCGCCAGCCGATCGAGGCGATGGGCCAGGCCGTGGTCACCCTGCTGGTCAGCGAGGTCGCCGGCAACGCCGTTCCCGCCGACGAGCTGCTCTTCGAGCCCGAGCTCGTGGTGCGCGGCTCCACCGGGCCGGCGCCGGTGGCGATTACGCCGAAACCGCGCACGCCCGCCGTCTAGTTCCTCCCGCGGCGCTCGCGCCGGCGACGCACGACGCCCGGCTGGCCGGTCGGGGTGGATCGCGTTTAGGTAACGGGGTCGTCTAGTTCTTGCGCGATTCCTGTCGGATAGCTACGGTCGCTGCATCTCGTTTCACAACAGCAACGCACCGATAACGTGCGCGACCAGGATGGGAAGTCACCACGTGAGCGCAAGCCCGGCCTCGCGGCCCGAGCGTTCAGGCCCGGCCTCGCGGCCCGAGCGTTCAGGCCCGGCCTCGCGGCCCGAGCGTTCAGGCCCGGCCGCACAGAGCCCGTCACCGTGGTGGCGCAGGGCCGTGATCTACCAGATCTACCCGCGCTCGTTCGGCGACGGTAACGGGGACGGGACCGGCGACCTGGCCGGAGTCCGGGCGTGTCTGGAGTACCTGAAGAGCCTCGGTGTGGACGCGGTCTGGTTCACGCCGTGGTACGTCTCGCCGCTGGGGGACGGCGGGTACGACGTCGCCGATTATCGGGCGATCGATCCAGCCTTCGGCACCCTCGCCGAGGCCGAGGCGCTCATCGCCGAGGCCGCCGCGCTCGGCATCCGGACGATTGTGGACATCGTCCCGAACCACGTGTCGGACCAGCACGCGTGGTTCCAGGCGGCGCTGGCCGCCGGCCCGGGATCGCCGGAGCGCGGCCGCTTCTGGTTCCACCCGGGCAAGGGCGAGGACGCAGCCCAGATCCCCACGCACTGGGTGTCGAGTTTCCAGGGCAGCACCTGGACCCGCACGAAGAACCCCGACGGGACGCCCGGCGAGTGGTACCTGCACCTGTTCACCCCGGAGCAGCCGGATCTGAATTGGAACCACCCGGACGTGCGTCGCGAGCACGAGGACATCCTGCGGTTCTGGTTCGACCGCGGTGTCGCGGGCTTCCGCATCGACTCGGCCGCGCTGCTGATCAAGGACCCGGTGCTGCCCGAGGTGCCGGCGGATCCGGCGCCCGGCCCCGTGGCCGGGGCGTTCCAACCCGGCGGACACCCGTTCATGGACCGGGACGAGCTGCACGACGTGTACCGGAGTTGGCGTGCGGTCGCCGACTCGTACGACGAGCCACGCGTCCTGGTCGGCGAGATCTGGCTCCCGGACGCCCGGCGTTTCGCTGACTACCTGCGACCCGACGAGATGCACACCGCCTTCAACTTCGACTTCATGAGGCGGCCCTGGGATGTCAAGGAGCTGCGTGAATCGATCGAGTCGACGCTGGATGCCCATGCGCTGGTCGGCGCGCCGGCGACCTGGGTGCTGTCGAACCACGACGTCACCCGGCCGGTCACCCGGTACGGGCGTGAGGTCACGTCGTTCTCGTTCGACGCCAAGCGTTTCGGCACGCCGACCGACATCGAGCTCGGCACCCGTCGGGCCCGCGCGGCCGCGCTCCTGACCGCGGCTCTGCCCGGCTGTCTTTACCTGTACCAGGGTGACGAACTCGGCCTGCCCGAGTACGAGGACCTGCCGCGTGAGGCGATCCAGGACCCCATGCACTTCCGCTCGAACGGCATCGACCCCGGTCGCGACGGCTGTCGAGTCCCGCTGCCGTGGACCACCGACCCCGCGCACGCCTACGGCTTCTCGTCCGTACCGCCGGACGGTACGTCCGCGCAGCCCTGGCTCCCGGAACCGCGGTGGTGGGGCCGCTACGCCGTGCAGGCCCAGGCAACCGACCCCACGTCCATGCTCTCGCTCTATCGGGCGGCCATCGCCATCCGGCGTTCCGAGCCGGGGCTTTGCGGCGATGCGTTCGCATGGCTGGATCTCTACGACGCGGACGGAGACGTCCTCGCCTTCGTCCGTGGCGATATCGCGTGCGTCGTGAACTTCGGCGTCGACGCGGTGTCGTTGCCTCCCCATTCCGCGGTCCTGTTGGCCAGTGCAGACCTCTCCGATGGCCGACTGCCCACGGACACGGCCGTCTGGCTGCGGCTATGACGGCCCCCGCTGAATCCCATCGCTGGAAGGAACCACCGTCCCTGACGGGAGCGCCCGTCGACCAACACCGTGCAGGATCGGATCCTGTACCCGACAAGGAGCAACGATGCATCGCATGATTGCTCGGCTCGCACGCTCGCCGAGATCCTCACGTATCACGCTGGCGCTGACCCTCGCGGGTGCGCTAGCGGTCAGCGGCACGCTCGTCGCGTGCTCGTCCGACAAGCCGTCCGTCGACGCGAACGCCCCCGTCACGCTCGACGTCGTGGGACTCCTGCCTGGTTCTGAGGCTGCCGCGCAACAGGAGCTCGCGCAGGAGGTGTCGGATTTCCAGACCGAGTTCCCGAACATCACCGTCAAGACCCACGACTACGAGTGGAAGGCCACGACCTTCGCGGCCGACCTCGCGGGCGGCACGCTGCCGACCGTGTTCGAGATCCCCTTCACCGACGCGAAGACCCTCATCGCGAACCAGCAGATCGCCGACATGCAGTCCTTCCTCGGCCAGCTCTCGTACGCCGGGGACTTCAACAAGAACCTGCTGGCGTACGGGCAGGCCGCGGGCGGCGACGTCTACGCGATCCCCGCGAAGAGCATCTATGCCGTCGGCCTGCACTACAACCGCGACCTGTTCACCCAGGCCGGTCTCGACCCCAACAAGCCGCCGACCACGTGGGACGAGATCCGGACCGACGCCAAGGCCATCGCGGACAAGACCGGCCAGGCCGGCTTCGCCCAGATGGCGAACAGCAACACCGGTGGCTGGCAGCTCACGGTCGATACGTTCGCCCGCGGCGGACGCGTCGAGTCAGCCGACGGCCAGACGGCGACGGTGAACAACGAACAGACCAAGGCCGCGCTGCAGTTCCTGAAGGACCTGCGTTGGACCGACAACTCGATGGGCGCGAACTTCAGCTACGACTGGGGCAGCATCAACCAGGCGTTCGCGGCCGGCAAGATCGGCATGTACACCTCGGGACAGGACGTCTACACGAGCTTGGTGCAGACCAACAACATCAACCCGCAGATGTACGGGCTCACGATGATCCCGCTATCGGGCGGCGACTCCGGCGTGCTCGGCGGCGGCACCATGGCGGCCGTCTCCAGCAAGGCGACGGACAACCAGAAGGCCGCGGCGATCAAGTGGATCGACTTCCACTACCTGCGCAGGTACACCAACCAGGCGGCCGCGGTGCAGAACGCGCAGACCCAGGTGGCGAGCAAGCAGCCCGTGGGCACGCCCGAGCTGCCGATCTTCTCGCAACAGCAGTACCAGCAGTACCAGGACTGGATCAAGCCGTACGTGAACGTGCCGCTGGACCAGATGACCACGTTCACCAGCAACATCTTCAACGCCCAGCTCGTCAACGAGCCCCCGGTCGCGACCCAGGACGTCTACGCGGCGCTCGACCCGGTGGTGCAGGCGGTGCTGACCGACCGGAACGCCAACATCGACCAACTCCTGAACGAGGCCAACACGAAGGCGCAGCGCGCCATCGACGCGGCGGGCTGACACTCCCCAACGCCAGCGAGAACCCGTAGGGTGTGGGGCCGCCGGTCGTGCCGGCGGCCCCGCACCGGAGCCCACGAGGAGTGATGCGACGTGAGCACTGCGAGTACCCGGGTGCGGACGGACGACGTCATCACCCGGGGCGATCCGCAGCCAGCCCGGCCCAGACCGGTGCGGCGACGCACCCTGAAGACCTGGGTCAGACGCGGCGGGCTGAGCCGGATCGTGTTCGCGCTGCCCGTCCTGATCATCTTCGGCGTCTTCTCGTGGTGGCCGATCGTGCGATCGATCACCATGAGTTTCCAGAAGACCAACCTGGTCGCCCCGGCGAGGTGGGTGGGCTGGTCCAACTTCGAGTACGTCCTCACCGATCCCGATCTACCGACAGCGATCCGTAACACCCTCTACTTCGCCCTGCTGGCACTGGTCATCGGCTTCCCCATCCCGCTCGTGGCGGCGGTGCTCATCAACTCGGTCCGGCGCCGCAAGGGCCTGTACTCCGCGCTCGCCTACCTCCCGGTGGTCGTGCCGCCGGTCGTCGCGGTCCTGCTATGGAAGTTCTTCTATGACGGATCCACCGACGGTGTGTTCAACACGTTCCTGGGTTGGCTGGGGCTCGGTCCCTACGAGTGGCTGTCGAACCGGGTGCTCGTGATGCCGGCCCTGGTCGTCGAGGCGACGTGGGCCGCGGCCGGCGGCACGGTGATCATCTATCTCGCCGCCCTCATCAGCGTGCCGGGCGAGCTCTACGACGCGGCCGAGGTCGACGGCGCCGGCATCTGGCAGAAGATCTGGCACGTGACGATGCCCCAGTTGCGTGGGGTCCTGTTCATCACGTTGATCCTGCAGATCATCGCGACCGTCCAGGTGTTCCTCGAGCCCTACCTGTTCACCGGTGGTGGTCCGGCCAACGCGACGCTCACGGTCCTGCTCATGATCTACAACTACGCCTTCGCCCGGTCCCTGGGCGGCGATTACGGTGCGGCCACCGCGCTGTCGGTCATGCTCGCGGCGTTCTTGGCGATCCTGTCGCTGGTCTATTTCAAGCTCACCTCCGCCTGGAGCAAGTCGTGACGAGCCAACAGATCTCGCGGGGCAGCTTGGTCCAGCCCGTCCGCCGGCCCCGGCGATCCCAGCTCGACGGCGCCCGTGACTACGTGTCGGCCCAGGACTGGCGCCGTCCCGGCGTCAACACGACCATGAAGGCCCTGCACCTGATCCTGCTGGTACTGCTGGTCATCGTCGGCATCGGGCCGATGCTGCTGCTCGCGAAGTTCGCCATCACGCCGACCCAGGACATCATCCGCACACCGCTGGCGGTCTTCCCGCACGGAATCGCCTGGGGGAACATCACCGAGGCGTGGAACCACGTCCAGATCAACCGGTACTTCCTCAACACGATCTGGATCGCGGCCGGTTCGTGGTTCGTGCAACTGCTCGTCGCGACCACAGGCGGCTACCTGCTCTCCGTGCTGCGTCCTGCCTGGGGCAAGATCGTCAATGGCCTCGTGATCGCGACGCTGTTCGTGCCGAGCGTCGTGCTCCTGGTGCCGCTCTACCTGACGATTCTCAAGCCACCGCTGCTCGGCACATCGCTGATCAACAATTTCTTCGCGGTGTGGCTGCCGTCGGGCGCCAGCGCGTTCAACGTCGTGCTGGTGAAGCGGTTCTTCGACGGCCTTCCCCGCGAGGTGTTCGAGGCGGCGCAGATGGATGGCGCCGGTCCGTTCCGGCTGTTCTGGTCGATCGTCCTGCCGATGTCCAAGCCGATCCTCGGCGTGGTCTCGGTGTTCGCGTCGATCGCGAGCTGGAAGGACTTCCTGTGGCCCATGCTGGTGCTCAAGGACCCGTCCAAGCAACCGTTGTCCGTACGCCTGCCGGCGATCGCGTCCCACACGGACCTCGGTGTGTTCCTCGCCTCGCTGGCGATCTCCACACTCATCCCGGTCGCGTTCTTCCTCGTCTTCCAGCGCCTGTTCCTCTCCGGCGCCGGACTCGGCGGTGCCGTCAAGGGCTGACACGCTCGTCGGGACGGGTTCGCGATCTTTGGGACGCGTTCGCGATCTTGGGCTTATCGTCGTGGTTTGATCTCCAATCGCGACGATAAGCCCAAGATCGCGTCGGGCTCGTGGCGCGACCCGCTACGTGCCCGTCGGCTGGTCCCAGATCGCGAGCACCCAGTCCGTTCCGTCGTCAGCGCTCACGCTCAGCAGGTCGTCGTCAGCGCTGCCCGTCCATTTTGCGCCATAAATTGATGTGCCAGTACACCCGGCGACGTTCAATATCAAGCCGCCCGCGAGGTTGGTGACGCGCACTCCGCCGGTGCCGAGGCAGGCAACCCTGAGCGCGACGTTCGACTGTGGCGGGCTGAACGCGGTCAGCGAAATTTCCCTCCTGCCCCGGCCGGTCAGTGCGGCGACGAGACTGCCGGCCGGCGGTGACGCCTCCAGTTCCTCAAGTGGCGGAAGGCTCGGCGAGTTGGTCGAGGGCGACGCCTCAGTTGGAGGGTACGTGGGCTGGGGAGCCGGAGGGCTGTGGGCGGTACAGCCAGAAGCCGCTAACACCATGGCCACGCACAGGCAGACACGCCCTATCACGATCAGCTCGTTCCGTGCCAGGAATGCGGAAACGGGAACGGAAAGGTCATCTGCGAACCACCATCGCAGCTCGGGTATGTCACTAAGACCACCCGTTCCACTGGTAGTCCGCAGCCCACCTTGATCGTTAGACACCCATGTTTACAGAAACATGTGGGCCGGACGCCGTCAAGTCCCACTGGAGTCGACCATCGTCACGGCATTAGCCCTGCGAGTCACACAGCCGGGTGCTGCGCGAGCTGGGTGGCGCGTTTGCTTTCCTGTTGCACCAACGCAACCCAGTGATCGTCTGCCAAGATCACTGTGTTGCGCAGATGCACCCTGGCCCGCGCCAACGCTACCCAGCTCACCGGGGGTGGCCGTCGGGTCGTCCGGATCCACTGCGCCTGGGCCACGGCGACCGCCGCTTGAGCCGTGCGCTATTGGTCAGCCGGCCCTGACGGGGCCCGTCACGCCGAGCAGGGCGGCGACCCGCCTGGCCTCGTCGGCGAACGCGACCGCGCTGGGGAACCGCTGCTCCGGGCGCTTCGCCAGGGCCCGGTCCACCACTGCCTGCGCTTGCTGCGGGACGTCGTTGGGCATGGGCGGTGGCGGCTGGCGCACCTGCCGCGTCGCGATGTCCATGGGACTGCCACCGTCGAAGGGGCGACGCCCGGACAGGCACTGATAGGCGACGATGCCCAGGGAGTAGACGTCGGACAGGGGCGTCGCGCGCTCGCCCATCGCCACCTCGGGGGCGATGTAGGCAGCCGTGCCGACTACTGAGCCAGGGGCGGTGAGCTGGGCCGCGTCGGCGCCTCGGGCGATACCGAAGTCGGTCAGCACGAGCGTGCCGTTGCGCCGCACCAGCAGGTTGCCCGGCTTGACGTCGCGGTGCACGACGCCGGCCTGGTGCACCGCCTGCAACGCGTCGCCGGCCTGGGCGACCAGCGCCATGGTCCGGGCCGCGGTCAGCCGACGGACCCGGGACAGGGTGCGGGACAGCGCCTCGCCGTCGACGTACTGCATGACCAGGTAGGTGCCGACCGCGGCGTCCGAGCCGAAGTCGTAGATCCGGACCACACCGGGGTGGTTGATCCCCGACATGGCGGCGGCCTCGGCCCGGAACCGCGCCACGAAGCCGGGATCGTCGCTCATCGAGGAGAGCAGGATCTTGATCGCGACCGGCCGGTTGCCGACGTCATCATGGCCCCGCCACACCTCGCCCATGCCCCCACTGGCGACGTGCTCCTCGAGCCGGTAACGCCCGCCCAGCATCGTGTCCGGTCTGATGATCATGCGACCTCTCCCACGTCCCGCGCCACGCCGCCGGACTCATGGCGATCCTAGTCACGCGGGCGTGGCCGGGCCGGAGCTGAGGTGTGTCGTCGATGCGACGGGCGCTTAGCGGGTCAGGCCGGACTGCACCGCGAAGACGACGAGTTGCGCGCGATCCCGGGCGCCGAGCTTGACCATGGCCCGGCTCACGTGGGTGCGTACGGTCGCCGGGCTCACGACGAGCTCGGCGGCGATCTCGTCGTTGGACCGGCCCGTGGCGACCCAGGCCACGATCTCCCGCTCCCGCTCGGTGAGCTGGTCCAGCCGGGGGTGCCGTACCGGCGCCGCCGCGGACGGACCGGCGAACTGCTCGATGACCCGGCGGGTGACGGTGGGCGAGAGCAGCGATCCGCCGGCGGCGACCACCCGGACCGCGCGCAGCATCTCCTCCGGATCGGCGTCCTTGAGGACGAACCCGCTCGCCCCACCCCGCAGTGCGGCGAAGACGTACTCGTCGAGCTCGAAGGTGGTGAGGATGACCACCCGTACGCCAGCCAGCTCAGGGTCGGCCGTGATGCGGGCCAGGGCCTCGAGGCCGTCGAGCACCGGCATCCGGATGTCCATGAGCACGACGTCGGGCACGCGGGCGCGGACGACCTCCAGGCCGTGGCGACCGTCCGCGGCCTCGCCAACGAGGGTGATGTCGGGCTCGCCCTCGACAAGGGTCCGCAGCCCCATCCGCACCAGGGCCTGGTCGTCCACGACGACGAGCCGGATCACGCGCCACTCTCCACGGCAGAGCCGCCGTCGGTGGCAGCGCGTCTGTCCACAGGGGCCAGTGGGAGCGAGGCCTGGACGAGAAACCCGCCCTCGGGCGCCGGACCCGCGCTCAGCGTGCCGCCGACCGACGCGGCGCGGTGGCGCATGCCCTCGATGCCCTGACCGGAGCCGGGCGCGGCTTCGGCGACCGTACGGGCGCGGCCGTCATCGCGCACCGTGACCCGCAGGGCATCGCCGCGGATCGCGACATCGACCTGGGCACTCGCCCCGGGCCCGGCGTGGCGCAGGACGTTCGTGAGCGCCTCCTGCACGATCCGGTACGCCGCGTGGTCGACGTCGGCCGGTAGCTCCACAGTGAACTCTGGCGTGCTCAGCGTCACCGGTAGCCCGGTCGCCCGGATCCGCTGCGCGAGCGCGGGAAGGTCGACGAGCCCGGAGCGGGGCCGGCGCGGGGCGTCGCTGCCCATGCGCAGCGCCTCGACCTCGGCCCGCAGGCCCGACAGCGCCTCCCGGCTCGCCTCGCGGATGCCCTGCAGCGCCGCCCGGGCCGCATCGGGGTCACGGTCGAGCACACGCAGGGCCACCCCGGCCTGCATGGCGATCACCGCGAAGCCGTGCCCGGCGACGTCGTGCACCTCCTGCGCGAGGCGCAGCCGCTCCTCGGAGACCGCGCGCCGGGCCCGGGCCGCCCGGACCTCGACGGTGGCCTCGCGCCGCGAACGGATGGCGATCCCGATCGCGGCGGGGATGATCACCCAGGCGAGGAGGGCGGCCACGGACGTCGCGCCGAACCCGCTCCAGCCGGCCTCCCGCAGCGCGATGTCGGTCCCCGCCACGATGAGGGCGGCGGCGACCACGGCACCGATCGCGATCACGGCTCGGCGCAGCGGCAACCAGAGCGCGGCGCCGAAGATCGCGGCGACCTGGCTGAACAGGATCGGTCCGAACGCGTACCCGGCGACCAGGTAGATCATCGTCGCCGTGGTGGTGATCGCAAGGCTCCACAGAGGACGGACGCGCCAGAAGAGCAGCCCGAGCGCGGCGATCGCGACCAGCAGGTAGCCCGGTGGCGGCACCGTCAGGTCCTGCCGCCGCGCGGCCGGGTGGGTGCCGCCCAGCCCGATGATCAGCAGGACGGCCGCCAACGGCACGTCGACCCGACCGGGCCAGCGTCCGGTGCGCTCGACCTGCGACATGAACCGACCCTACGACGCCGACGCGCCCGGTGCCGTCAGCACGACGGGGTAGGCCGGCGTACGTCGAGTTGCGTACGCGCGATGCCGTACCCCGGGCGACGCCCGCGACCCGTTCGGCGGGCGAGGGTGGCCGGCATGACGACCAAGCACGACGAGATCGTGGTCACCGACGGGTTGACCAAGCGCTACGGAGTTCGGCTCGCGGTCGATGGCGTGAGCCTCGCGGTGCGGCGCGGCGAGGTCTTTGGGTTCCTGGGGCCGAACGGGGCGGGCAAGACCACGACCCTGCGCATGCTGCTCGGGCTGGTCCGGCCCACCGACGGTACGGCAAGCGTGCTGGGGGAGCCACCGGGGTCGCCCGCAGCCCTGCGGCGCGTGGGGTCCCTTGTGGAGGGTCCGGGCTTCTACCCGTACCTGTCCGGGCGCGAGAACCTGCGCGTGCTGGCCAGCTACACGGGCCTCGGGGAGGCGGCCGTGGCGCAGGCGCTGGAGCGGGTCGAGCTCACCGCCCGGGCGGGTGACCGCTACCGCACCTACTCGTTGGGGATGAAACAGCGCCTCGGTGTCGCCGCGGCGCTGCTCGGCCGTCCCGAGCTGCTGATCCTGGACGAGCCGACGAACGGCCTCGACCCGGCCGGGATGGCCGACATGCGGCAGCTGCTGCGGGCGCTCGCCAGCGACGGGCAGACGGTCCTGCTCTCCAGCCACCTGCTCGGCGAGGTCGAGCAGATCTGCGATCGCGTCGGTGTCATCGCGGGTGGCCGGTTGCGGGCTTCGGGCACGGTGGCCGAGCTGCGCGGGGGCGCGAGCCTGGTGCTGCGCGTCTCGCCTCTGCCGGCGGCGCTCCCGATCGCGGAGCGACTCTTCGGCGGCGCCGCGGTGTCCACAGTGGATGACTGCCTGAGCCTGGCGGTCGAGCCGTCGCGGGCGTCACAGGTCGTGCAGGCGATGGTGGAGGCCCGAGTCGCGGTGCACGAGGTGCGGCCGGTCCACCGGTCGCTGGAGGAGATCTTCTTCGCCCTCAGCGGCGAGGGACAGGAGGGTGTGGCATGAACGCCGTTGGGGATCTGGGTCGTGCGACCAGGGCAGAGCTGCGGCGGCTGGTGCGCTGGCCGGCGATGTGGGTGCTGTGCGGCGTGTGGCTTCTGTTGAACCTCACGTTCGCCTATGTCTTCCCTTACCTGACCTACCGCGACGGCACCACCGTCGGTCCCCGTGCCGGCACCGGGACGCTGGAGAGCATGCTGCCCGACCATGCGCCGGTGGCCGTCGTGCAGGGCATGCCGATGTTCGGCGGTGCGCTCGTGCTCATCCTCGGCGCCCTCGCGATCGGTGGCCCGTACGGCTGGGGGACCTGGAAGACGGTCTTCACCACCGGTCCGCGCCGCGGCGTCGCGCTGACCGGGACACTGCTCGCGCTCGGTGCGGTGCTGGTCGGGCTGACCATCGCGACGCTCGCCCTCGACCTCACGGCGGCGTCGGTGGTGGCCGGCGTGGAGAACCAGGCGATCGTGCTGCCGGGTGCCGGCGACGTGCTGCGCGGTACCGGCGCGGCGCTGCTCATCGCTGCCATGTGGACGGTCGGCGGTGCCCTGCTCGGTGCGCTCGCGCGCGGACCCGCGCTCGCGGTCGGGCTCGGGCTGGTCTGGACCCTGGTGGTGGAGAACCTGCTGCGGGGCGTCGCGAACCTGCTCACGGCACTTGCGACGATCACGGACTGTCTGCCGGGGACGGTCGCGGGCTCGCTCGCGGCGGCGGCCGGTGCGCTGCCGCCGAGCGATCCCAATGGGTCCCCTGGCGTGAACACCATCCACGACGGCGCCACGGCGCTCCTTGGGGTGATCGTGTTCCTGGTCGCCTTCGGCGCCGCGACCGTGGGGCTGGTCAGCCGACGCGACCTCGCGGCGTGAGCCGCGATGGGCCGCTATTGCCCTTGGGTATACCCGATGGGTATAGTTGGCGTCGTGGCGATCGCCTATGCGTTGCTCGGGCTGCTCGAGGGCAGCAGTCGGCACGGCTACGACCTGAAGCAGTCGTACGACCGGTGCTTCGGTGGCACGAAACCGATCCGGTTCGGCCAGGTGTACCGCACGCTCGCCCAGCTCGAGCGCGACGGGCGGGTCCAGGTGGTCCGGGTCGAGGCCGGCGCCGGGCCCGACCGCAAGCGTTACTCCATCACCCGGGAGGGCGTGACCGAGCTCGATGCCTGGCTCGCCGAGCCGGAGGAGCCGCGACCCGCGCTCCAGTCGGTGCTCTTTACCAAGGTCGTGCTCTCGCTCATGTCCGGCCGACCCGCGCACACCTACCTCGACGCCCAGCGGGCACGGCACCGCGCCGCGATGAAGGCGCTGGCCGGGCAGCGCAGCAAGGCAACCTCCACACAGGACGCGCTGCTCGCCGACTACCAGCTCTTCCACATCGAGGCCGACCTGCGCTGGCTGGATGATGCGGGGGCCCGGTTGGCAACCCTGGCCCAGGAGGTGCGCGATCTCACCGGCGCTCGCCGGGATTGACCCGCGCACGCCATTCGGGTTGGCGTGGACCCGGGAGACCCGCCACAACGCCGTGCGCGTCGAGTGAGCGTTTACGTGTCGGCGGCGACCTGGCTTCCCGCGCCGACCGCCTGGGGCTCGGTCGCGACCGGCTGCGGTCTGACGAAGATGGCACCGAGCGCGCCGAGCGCGGCCGCCGCCGTGGCGACCAGGGTGGCCTCATGAAAGGCCGTCACGGCCGCGCTCGTAACCACGGGGCGCAGCGCCGCGGGGACGTCGGCGAGGCTGCCCGCGTGCACGCCGGACACCGGTGCGGTCAGGCCGAGCGCCGCGAGCACGTGGTCGGTCAGGCGGATCGAGAACAGCGTCGCGAGCAGGCTCACACCGACCGAACCGCCAATGCGCTGGCCCACGTTGAACAGCGTGTTGGCGTGCGTCAGTTCGCGCTGGGGCAGGCCGGAGAGTAGCCCGGTCAGCAACGGCTGGATGACCAGGCCGACGCCGAATCCCCGCAATGCCATGATCAGCGCCGTAATCCACAGTGGAGTATCGACCTTGGTGAGCAGGAGCAGGAGGCTCGTGGCACCGATCGCCGCGAAGCCGGCGATGATCGCGGGCCGAAGCCAGGCGCCGCCGAGCTTGCGCCCGATCGCGGTGGACAGACCCATCACGATGCCCTGGGGGAACAGCACCAGGCCGCTGGAGAGCGCGCCGTGGCCCTGGACGCTCTGCACGAGCACCGGGAGCAGGAACAGCACGCCGAACATCGCCACGGTGGCGAGCACGCAGAGACCCACGGCGAGCGCCGACTGGAAGCGGCGCAACAGGCGTAGCTCCAACGCCGGCTCGTCGCGACGCCTCGCCCAGGCGAGATAGGCGATGAGCAGGCCCGCACCGACGATCCAGTAGGGCGCCACATCGAGCCGCCACCAGCCGTGGTTCGGCGCCTCGCTCGTGCCGTAGATGAGCCCGGTCAGGCCCACGGAGAGCAGCGCGAGCCCGAACGGGTCGAAGCGGGTGGCCCGGTCGACCTCGTCGGCGATGCCGAGCCGGCGCAGATGCGGTATGCCCAGTAGCGCGGCCACGCCGATCGGCACGTTCACCAGGAAGATGTAGGGCCAACCTCCGGTCGTGACCAGCACGCCACCCACGGTCGGTCCCAATGCCGGGCCCAAGAAGAGCACCAGCCCGGCCGAGACCGGCACGTTGTCGGCATCCCCGTTGCCGAAGATGAGGTTCAGCGACAGCGGCACCAGCGGGGCCGCGGCGATGCCCTGCACCACCCGCGCGCCCACCAGTTCGGGCACGTTCTGCGCGAGTGCGCAGCCGACGGAGGCGATCGTGAACGCGGCGACGCTGGCCGCGTAGGCGCGCACTGAGCCGAAGCGCCGGCCGAGGTACGCCGTGGCCGGCAGCGTGGCGGCGAGCGCGAGCAGGTAGCCGGAGACCGCCCACTGCACGTCGGTCAGCGGTGCGCCGAGGTCCGCGCTGATGTCGGGCACCGCGACGTTGACGACGCTCGAGTCCACCATGGACAGTATGGAGCCCGAGAGCAGCACGAAGAGCGCGAGCGGCGTGAGCTTGACCGGTCTAACGGCCACGACGCCCGCCAGCCTTCGCCGGCTTCGCGGCGGCCCGGTTGACGTTGAGCAGGCGGGTGAAGAACTCGTTGTCGCGTTCCGGGTCGCCGTACTCCAGCCACGCGATGATGGCGACGTTCGTGGTGGCGACCACGGTCTGCGCGGCCCATCGGCGCATCACGGGGTCCGGCTCGATCAGTAGGAGTTGGTGCTCCGCCTCCCGGACGAAGGCCTCGTGCACCTGCGCCGCGAACTGCGCGAACTCGGGCTCCCGGGCGGCGTGGCGGAACAGCAGCACGAACCCGTCCGGGTCGGCGCGGGCGGCTGCGATCAGCGCCCACAGCGCCTCGTTGCTCGCCGCGGGCGGGATGGCCTCGTTGAGCCGCTGCCGGGTACGTTCCAGCACGGCCAGGTAGAGCTCACGCTTGCCGGCGAAGTCCCGGTAGAGCAACAGTTTGCTGACCCCGGCCGCCGCCGCGATCTCCTCCATGGTCGTGCCGGCGTAGCCGCCCTTGGCGAATGCCGAGGCCGCGCCGTCGAGGATGCGTCGCAGCGTCCGTTCGCGCCGGTCGGATGTGCTCATGTGCACTGCCCCAGGTTTACTCCAGAAACTTAACTCCGGAGTATGCGAGGCTGCACCGACGGCGTCAACCCGCCGGGTGGAACGTGCGGGTGGGGAAGCTGCCGCGGACCATGGCCCGCAGATCCGCAAGCCGGTACGGCTTGTCCAGCACGGTTCTGGCCTGTACCAGGACATTGCCGATCGCCGTCGCCTCCGCCGGGCCTGCGACGACGGGCAGGCCAGCGGCGTCGGCGGTGGCCTGGCAGAGCGGCTCGTTGCGCGATCCGCCACCGATGAGGTGCACCACGTCGACCGCGCGGCCGGTGAGTCTTACGGCGTCCTCGATGGCCTTGGCGTGGGCCACGGCCAGACTGTCCACAATGCACCGGACGGTCGCCACGTGATCGGCCGGCACGGGCAGTCCGTCGCGGCGGCAGGCCACGGCGATACGGGTCGGCATGTCGCCGGGTGGCAGGAAGGCTGGGTCGTCGATGTCGATGACCGAGGTGAACGCCGTACGCGCCGCGGCCGCGGCAAGCAGTGCGGGCAGGTCGGATGACGCGAGGCCCCAGGCGCGCAGGCACTCCTGCAACGGCCAGAGCCCCATCACGTTGCGCAGGAACCGGATCGTGCCGTCCAGGCCGCGCTCGTTGGTGAAGTTGGCCCGACGTACGTCCTCGCTCACCTTCGGTTCCGGCAACTCTACGCCGACCAGCGACCAGGTGCCGCACGAGATGTAGGCGAACCGGTCGTGCACGGCCGGTACCGCGGCCACGGCACAGGCCGTGTCGTGCGAGGCGACCCGAGTGACCACAGTGGACTGACCGACCTGCTTGGCGACGTCGGTCAGTAGCGTGCCGGCCATCGTCGCGGGCTCTCGCAACGGGGGCAGCAGGCCAGGGTCGAGCCCGAGCGTGGTCATGAGCGCCGTGTCCCACGCCCCGGTCCGCGCGTCGAGCAGTGCCGTGGTCGACGCGTTGGTGACCTCGGCCGCGATGTCGCCGGTGAGCCAGTACGTGAGCAGGTCGGGGATGAGCAGCATGGTCCGGGCCGCGGCGAGTTGAGCGGTCCCCCGGGCGGCCGCGAGCTGGAAGACCGTGTTGAACGGCAGGATCTGGATTCCGGTGCGTCGGTACAGCTCGGGCGCGCTCACCTCGGCGAAGACGCGCTCGGGCAGACCATCCGTGCGCGCGTCCCGGTAGTGCACCGGGTTGCCGAGCAGCCTGCCGTCGGCGTCCAGAAGTCCGTGGTCGACTCCCCACGAGTCCACCGCGATGCTCGCCAGCGCGGGAGCCGACCGAAGACCCTCCACGATGGAGCCGAACAGCGCCAGCACGTCCCAGTGCAGCGTGCCACCGACCCGTACGGCCTGGTTCGGGATGCGCGCGTGCTCGGTGAGGGTCACCCGCTCGCCGTCGAGGGTGCCGAGCATCACCCGCCCGCTGGATGCTCCGAGGTCGATTCCCGCGACCGTCCTCATGCCCCCCCTCCTTCTTTCCCGCGATCTTGGAGTTATCGTCGTGATGGGAGATCAACACACAGCGCTTTGCCCAAGATCGCGGGCTTTAGCGCAGGAAGGCTGCCGCGACGCCGGCGTCGACGGGGATGTGCAGGCCCGTGGTGTGCGAGAGGTCGCCGGCGACCAGGACATAGACGGCGTTCGCCACGTGCTCGGGCAGCACCTCGCGCTTGAGCAGGGTCCGTCGCGCGTAGAAGGCGCCCAGCTCCGCCTCGGGCACGCCGTAGACGGCGGCTCGCTGCGCCCCCCAGCCGCCAGCGAAGATGCCGGAGCCTCGCACCACACCGTCGGGGTTGATGCCGTTGACCCGGATGCCATGCTCGCCGAGCTCGGCCGCGAGCAACCGCACTTGGTGGGCCTGGTCGGCCTTCGCGGCGCCGTACGCCACGTTGTTCGGCCCGGCGAAGACAGCGTTCTTCGACGTGATGTACACGATGTCGCCGCCGAGTCCCTGGGCGATCATCGTGCGCGCGGCCGCCTGCGACACCAGGAACGATCCCTTCGCCATCACGTCGTGCTGCAGGTCCCAGTCCGCCTCGGTGGTCTCCAGCAACGCCTTGCTGATCGAGAGCCCCGCGTTGTTCACCACGAGGTCCACGCCACCGAACGCCAACGCGGCCGCCCGCATCATGGCGTCCACATCGGACACGCGGGTCACGTCGCCGCCCACGGCGACTGCGACGTCGGATCCGCCCAGCCCGACCGCCGCCCGCGTGGCCGAGCCGGCGTCGCGGTCGGCGACCACCACGCAGGCGCCCTCCTCGGCGAGCCTTCGTGCCGTGGCCAGGCCGATGCCGGACCCGCCGCCGGTCACGAGTGCGACCCGCCCGGCGAGCGGTCTGGGCTTGGGCATCCGGGCGAGCTTCGCCTCCTCCAGCGCCCAGTACTCGATGCGGAACTTCTCCGCCTCGTCGATCGGCGCGTACCGCGAGATCGCCTCCGCGCCACGCATCACCGTGATGGCGTTGCGGTAGAACTCGCCCGCGACCCGGGCGGTCTGCTTGTTGGCGCCGAAGGAGAACATGCCCACACCGGGCACGAGCACGATCGCCGGATCCGCCCCACGCATCGACGGGGAGCCGGGGGTCGCGTAGCGCCGGTAGTACGCCGCGTACTCCTCCCGGTAGGCGCGGTGCAGCTCCCGCAGCCGGGCCCTGGTGTCCTCAATGGACGCCGACGGCGGAAGGTCGAGCACCAGGGGGCGCACCTTCGTACGGAGGAAATGGTCCGGGCATGAGGTGCCGAGCGCGGCGAGGTCAGGCAGCTTGGCCCGGCAGAGGAAGTCCAGCACCGGTGCGTCGTCGCTGAAGTGGCCCACCTGCCGCCGGTCGGTGCTGACCAGGCCACGGATCACGGGTGCGAGCAGGGCCGCCCGGGCGTGCCGCTCCGGCTGCGGCAGCGGCTCGGTCGCCACCGGACCGAACGGCTCGGGCCCGCCACGGGTGTCGATGAACTCCTGGGCCCGTCGGATGATCTCCCGGGAGTGCTCCTCGCACTCCTCGCTGGTCTGTCCCCACGCCGTGATGCCGTGCCCGCCCAATATCACGCCGATCGCCTCGGGGTGTGCGGTGTGGACGGCCGCGATGTCGAGCCCGAGCTGGAAGCCGGGCCGACGCCACGGTACCCACACCACGCGGTCGCCGAAGCACTCCTTGGTCAGCGCTTCTCCCTCGGCCGCGGTAGCCAGCGCGATGCCGGCATCGGGGTGCAGGTGGTCGACGTGCGCCGCGTCGACGAGCCCGTGCATCGCGGTGTCGATGGAGGGTGCCGCGCCGCCCCGTCCGTGCAGGCAGTAGTCGAGGGCGGCCACCATCTCGTCCTCCTGCTCGACGCCGGGGTAGACGTGGACGAGCGCCCGCAGCCGGTCCAGCCGCAGCACCGCCAACCCGGCCTCGGTGAGCGTGCCGAGGTCGCCCCCCGAGCCCTTCACCCAGAGCAGGTCCACGTCGGCACCGGTCACCGGGTCGCGGTCGACACCTTTCGCGGAGGTGTTGCCGCCGGCGTAGTTCGTGGTCGTGGGATCGGCGCCCAGCCGGTTGCTCCGGGCCACCAGCTCTTCCACAGTGGACATTACGGTGCCCTTCCTGACTACGCGCCCCAGCCGGCCTGGTTCCCCCCGACCCGCTCCTGCCTGACCTTGTCGAAGTACCCGGAGCGCTTGTAGGCGGCGACCGGGTCCGGATCCAACCCCATCTCCTCGCGCAGCCGGCGCAGCAGCGGCCGGACGTCGGTGTTGTACGCGTCCATGAGCACGGCATTCGCCTCGAGCACGTCACCCGCGTCCTGCGCGACCCGCAACGCGGCCTGGTCGACGAGCAGGGCCTTCGCCGTCGCCTCCTGCACGTTCATCACGGACCGGATCACCGCCTGGATCTTCGGCTCGAGGTTGTGGCACTGGTCGAGCATGAAGGCGATGTTCGCCTCCGGCCCCAACGCGTCGGCGAGCACGATCTCGTGCATGATGCGGAAGAGCTGGAAGGGATCGGCCGCGCCCACCATGAGGTCATCGTCGGCATAGAACCGGGAGTTGAAGTCGAACCCACCGAGGCGTCCGACCCGCAGCAGGCTCGCGACGATGAACTCGATGTTCGTGCCGGGCGCGTGGTGGCCGGTGTCGATGACGACCTGCGCCCGGTCGCCGACCGCCACGCAGTGCAGATAGGCGGTGCCCCAGTCCGGCACGTCGGTCAGGTAGAAGGCGGGCTCGAAGAGCTTGTACTCCAACAGCATCCGCTGGTCCGGACCGAGCCGGCCGTACGTCTCGCTGAGCGCGGCCGCCATGAGGTCCTGGCGCCGGCGTACGTCGTCCTGCCCCGGGTAATTCGTCCCGTCGGAGAACCACAGCTTCAGGTCGGTCGAACCCGTGGCGTCCATGATGTCGACGCATTCCAGCAGGTGGTCGACGGCCTTGCGCCGCACCGCCGGGTCCGGGTTCGTCACGCTGCCCAGCTTGTAGTCGTTGTCCTGGAACACGTTGGAGTTGATCGCGCCGAGCCGCACCCCCTGCCCGGCGGCGTGGGTCGCGAGGTCGGCGTAGTCGTCCACCTTGTCCCACGGGATGTGCAGCGCGACGCTCGGTGCGACTCCGGTGAAGCGGTGCACGGTGGCCGCGTCGGCGATCTTCTCGTACGGGTCGCGCGGCACGCCCTCCTGCGGGAAGACCTTGAACCGCGTGCCTGAGTTGCCGTACGCCCACGACGGAGTCTCGATCCGCTGCCGCCGCAGCGCGTCCAGCACCGCACTCGTCGCCATCTCGTCCCTCCCGGTCATGTGTCGTCGGTGACGAGGATGACCACGAGCTGACGGGGCCCGTGCACCCCCGCGACCCGCTTCAGTTCGATGTCGCTCGTCGCGGACGGCCCGCTGACGAGAGTGGTCGGCGCACGGGGATCCAGGCGTGCCAGCAGTTCCGGCACGGTGCCCACGATCTGTCCGGTGTGGACGATGCAGACGTGCCGGTCCGGGACGAGGGTCAGCGCGCGCCGCCCCTGGTCCGCCGAGCCGTCGAGCGCGATCGTGCCCGTCTGGGCGCACGCGGCGGCGCACCCGGTGACCGCCGTGTCGACCCGGTCCAACGCCGCCGGATCGCCGCCGTCATCGGGTTCGCCGACATCGCCGAGAACCCCGGCCAGCCCTGGGGCGACGCGGACCCGGCCGCGGACCTGCTCCCGTACCCTGTCGACCAGAAAGTGGGCGGGCGTGGCAACCACCGTCGCGCCGTAGTCCGCGAGCCGCTGCGTGAGTTGCGTGGTCAGGTCGTCCACGGTGGAGGACAGCAGGTAGTCGCGGGCGACCTCGGCGGGCCCGGTCGCAGCGGCCGGGCCGACGGCGGCCCGGACCCGGGCCAGGATCTCCTCGCGGGCGTTCATCGCCGCGCCCACCACCGGCGAAGGCTCTGCCGGGGCGGTCGGGGCAGGTCGCGCGCCGCCGTCCACCGCGACAGCGGCCACGGCAGCGTCGCGATCCGGCCGCGACGTCGTTCCAGCAGGCGGCCCAGACGCAGCAGGCGTTGCGCCGCCGCGAACCGTCCCGGCGATCCGAATGCCCAGGCGACCGCGGCGAAGGCACCGCGCTCGACGCCGCCACCCTTGGCTCGCGTCGCCTCGGCGCGAAGATGTACGAGAATCGATGGGATGTCGATGCGGACCGGGCAGACGTCGTAGCAGGCGCCGCAGAGCGTCGACGCGAAGGGCAGGCTCGGGTTCTGGCTCACCCCGGTCAACTGGGGGGTGAGCACCGCGCCGATCGGCCCCGGGTAGACCGAGCCGTACGCGTGCCCGCCGACGCGCTCGTAGACGGGGCAGACGTTCAGGCAGGCGCTGCACCGGATGCAGTGCAGTGCCGGGCGCCCCACCTCGTCGGCGAGCACCGCGGTGCGCCCGTTGTCGAGCAGCACGAGGTGGAACTCCCGCGGCCCGTCGCCGGCACGTACGCCCGTCCACATCGACGTATAGGGGTTCATGCGTTCGCCGGTGGAGGAGCGCGGCAGCAGTTGGAGGAAGACCTCGAGGTCGGCGAAGGTGGGCACGAGCTTCTCGATCCCCATCACCGTGATGAGAACCTCGGGCAGGGTCAGGCACATGCGCCCGTTGCCTTCGGACTCGACCACCACGACGGTGCCGGTTTCGGCGACCGCGAAGTTGGCGCCCGAGACCGCCACCGTGGCGGAGAGGAACTTGCGCCTCAGGTAGCGGCGCGCCGCCTCGGCGAGCTGTGCGGGGTCGTCGGTGAGATCCGCGCGTACGTCCGGCATGGCGCGCAGGAAGATCTCCCGGATCTCGGCGCGGTTGCGGTGGATCGCCGGCACCAGGATGTGCGAGGGCTTGTCATCGCCCAACTGCACGATGAGCTCGGCCAGGTCCGTCTCGTGGGCCGTGATGCCCGCCCGCTCGAGCGCCTCGTTGAGCCCGATCTCCTGGGTCGCCATCGACTTGACCTTGACGACCTCGTCGGCGCCGGCAGCCCGGGCGATCCCGGTGACGATGGCGTTCGTCTCATTCGCGTCGCGGGCCCAGTGCACCGTGCCGCCCGCCGCGGTGACCCGCTCCTCGAGCTGGACGAGCAGGGGCTCCAAGCGGGCCATCGTGTCGGCCTTGATCGCCTCGCCGGCCCGGCGCAGCTCTTCCCAGTCGGGCAGTTCGGCGACCACCGCAGCGCGCTTGGCCCGGATCGTCTCGGTGGCGTGGCCGATGTTGCGCCGCAACTGGGTGTCGGCGAGCGCGATGCGGGCGGCGACCGGGAACGGCTTGTCGCCGCGCAGGTTCCCCACCCCGGCTGCCGCGGTGGCCGGCAGGCCGAGGAACGTCGCGCTCATTGCCGGCCCGCGCAGGCGAGGATCTCGGCGAGGTGCAGCGCCCGGGTGCCGGTCCGCAGTCGGGTCAGACCGCCATCGATGTGCATGAGGCACGACACGTCGCCCGCGGTGACGACCTCGGCGCGGGTGCTCAGGATGTGGCGCAGCTTGTCCGAGAGCATTGCCGTCGAGACATCGCTGTTCTTGAGCGCGAATGTGCCGCCGAAGCCGCAGCACTCCTCGGCCTGCGGCAGCTCCACCAGGTCGATGCCGCGCACCTCGCGCAGCAGGAGCAGCGGCCGGTCGCCGACCCGCAGCAGGCGCAGCGAGTGGCAGGTCGGGTGCAGCGTTACCCGGTGCGGGAAGCTCGCGCCCACGTCGGTGACGCCGAGCACGTCCACGAGAAACTCGGACAGCTCGTACGTGCGCTCCGACAGGTCGCGCGCACGTCGCTCGAGCGCGTGGTCGCCGAGGCGCCGCGCGATGGCGGCGTGCTGGTGGCGGGCCGAGCCGACGCACGAGCCCGAGGGCGCGACCACCGCGTCGTACGGCTCGAACGCCGCGACGTGACGCCGGATCAGCGGCAGCGCCTGCTTGGGGTAACCGGAGTTGACGTGCATCTGGCCGCAGCAGGTCTGCCGGGTGGGGAGGACCACCTCGACGCCGAGCCGCTCCAGCAACGAGACGGTCGCCCTGCCCGCGTCGGGGAACAGGGCGTCCACGAGACAGGTCGCGAACAGGGCGACGCGCATTCCGGTAGTCTCACTTGAAAAGTTTCAACGGCGCTTGCCGTGAACGTAGGCGGCGAGCGCGCGCCCTGTCAAGCGCCCCCCGTCCACGCTCGACTCCACGCGCCGACCCGCCTCGCCGATTCCCCGCGATCTTGGGGTTATCGACGTGGTTTGATCTTCAATCACGACGATAAGCCCAAGATCGTGGAGAGGTGGGGCGGCGGCGGGGCGGGGCGGGGCGCGGGGCGGGGCTAGCATCGCCACGGCGGGGAGAGGGAGGGCACCGATGGCACGGCGGCCGGCGTCGGGGGGGTCGCGCCTGCCCTCGATCAAGGACGTCGCGGCGGCCGCACGGGTGTCGATCGGCACGGTCTCCAACGTCATGAACCGCCCGGAACTCGTCAGCCCCGCCACGCGGTACCGGGTCGAGCAGACGATGAGCGACCTCGGCTTCGTGCGCAACGAGTCCGCGCGGCAACTGCGCGCCGGCACCAGCCGGACGCTCGCCTACGTCATGCTCGACGCGAGCAACCCGTTCTTCACCGATGTCGCGCGGGGCATCGAGGAGACCGCCGACGAGAAGGACCTGTCACTGTTCCTCTGCAACAGCGACAGCCGATCCGCGCGCGAGTACCTGCACCTGGCCCGCCTGGAGCAGCAGCGCGTGCAGGGGATCCTCATCACGCCCGTCGACGCCGAGTCCCCGGCGCTGCGCCAGATCGCGCGCCGGGGCACGCCGCTGGTGGTGGTCGACCGTACCCGGGCCGAAGCCGATCTGTGCTCGGTCTCCGTGGACGACACCCAGGGCGGCCGGCTCGCGGTGGAGCACCTCGTCGATCTGGGGCACACCCGGGTGGCGGTCGTGGGCGGGCCGCTGTCGATCGGACAGGTGCGCGACCGGCTCGACGGCGCGCGACAGGCGTGGCGGGAGGCGAACCGGCCGCAGGACGCGCTCATTCACCTGCCGACCGAGGCGCTCACGGTCGCCGAGGGCGCCTCGGCGGGCCAGCGGCTGGTCGGGATGGCCGCGCGGCGTCGTCCCACGGCGGTCTTCTGCGCGAACGACCTGCTCGCGCTCGGCCTGCTGCGCACCAGCCTCGCCGCCGGCCTGCGCGTCCCGGACGACCTGGCCATCGTGGGCTATGACGACATCGACTTCGCTGCTGCCGCGGCGATCCCGATCACGTCGGTACGCCAGCCCAGGCTGGAACTGGGCCGTACGGCGGCCCGGCTCGTCATCGACGAGGCGACCAGCGCCCGGCATCGCCACCAACAGATGATCTTCGTGCCCGACCTCGTGGCCCGCGCATCCACGCTCAGCGCTACCCGGCGTCCCGTGGCGAAGGCCGCGGGTGCGGTCCACAGTGGACCGCACCCGCGGTAGTGCTCGGTGGTTCGCTAGGAGTTGGCCGTCTTCGACTGGGCCATCTGCGTGAGCCATTGCTGCGCGGCGTCGGCCGGCGTCGTGGTGCCGGACTCGACCGCGGTCTCGAGGTTCTGGGTGATGGAGTTGACGTCCGTCGCCCAGGCCGGCGGCGGCACGTAGGGGCCGAGCTTCGGTGCGACCCGGCTCATGAACTGCGCCTGCGTCTTGTCATAGCCCTGCAGGAGCGGGGCGATGTCGGCCGCCACCTGGGGGTTGGACGGGACGCCGCGGTTGGTCAGGACCAGTTCGCCAGCCTCGTTGGAGTTCACCAGGAAGTCGACGAGCAGTGCTGACTGGCGCGGGTACTTCGTGGCCTTGTTGACCGTGAAGTACTGCGAGGGCAGCAGCGCCTGGCCCGGGTGGGCGTACTGCGACTCGCTGGGCAGCCGGAGCAACTGGAAGTCGTCGGTCCCGTCGGCCGGGTTGCCCGCGGCCGTCGCGTAGTCGCCGATCTGGTTGGTGTAGCCGACGAACATGCCCGCGCGGCCCTGGCCGAAGAGTGTCTGCGCGGTCGGGACGGTCAGCACCTGCGCCATGAGGTCGGCCGGCGGCAGGCCATGGCCGTCCTCCAGGTCCTTCAGCAGCTGGAACTGGGCCGTCAGCGTGTCGGCGGTGGCCGTGAGGTTGCCCGCGGAGTCATACAACGGAGTGCGCTGGCCCGCGAACGCGCCGAGCAGGTCGTACGTGCGCACCTCGGCGCCGTACGTGCCGGCGGGGGACTGCGCGGTGATCTGGTTGGCGATGCTGACGAAGTCCTGCCAGGTCCACGTGTCGTCGTTGGGCAGCGCGACGCCAGCGGCCGCGAAGACCTTCGGGTTGACCATCACGGCGATCGTGTTGCCACCGGTCGGCACGCCGTAGACCTTGTTGTCGACAGTGGACGCCGAGAGGATCGACGGGGTGAACGCGTTGATGTGCATCTCGTTGCCCAACGCGGGGTCGTCGAGCTGGAGCAGGTTGCCGCCCTCGGCGTAGCTCAGGACGTAGGAGCCGCCCATGGTGATGACGTCCGGCGCGCTGTTGCCCGCGAACTGGGTGGCGAGGTTGTCGAAGTAGTGGTCGAAGGTCTGGCTCTCACCATCGACATGAATGAACGGGTACTTGGCCTGGAACTTGTCGATGATCTTCTGGGTGGTGGCCGCCCGCGCATCGTCACCCCACCACCAGAAGGTGAGCGTCACGTTGTCCGTGGGCAGTGCACCCCCGCCGATCGGCGAACCACCGCCGTTGCTACAGGCCGCGGCGGCGACCATCGCCAGCGCGACGCCGCCGGCGAGCAGCGCCGTGCGCGCCGTCTTGAAACCTTTCACTGCGGATGCCCCTTCCTTTCCCCTTTGTGGATCGGGTGGCCGGTACCGCTGAGTGTCGTGGACAGGCCGTGCATGATCGAGCCGCCGTCGCACCGACGTCAGGGCTCGTCGATGCGACGGAGTGGGGCTTCCGGTCGGGTCGGGAGGCCCGACCCGACCGGAGAAATCGCTTTCTCGCAAGTTAGGAGCAGATGGCATGGCTGTCAAGGTCCGCAGATTGCATGTCGGTCTCGGGCAGGCGCGGTGGAGTCCCGGGGCTGCAGCCGCGGTTGGAAGACGACGTTGTGCGACGGCATCTCGCCCTTGATGAGTGCGTGCAGACCTTTCCATGCCTGCGCGCCGAGTGGACCGTACGGTACGGAGACCGTGGTGAGCCGGGGCGTGACGTACCGGACCAGCGGGATGTCATCGAAGCCGGCCACCGAGATGTCCTGGGGCACCGAGACACCCTGCTCGGCCAGCGCGCTCATCAGCCCGACCGCGACCAGGTCGTTGTACGCGAGGGCGGCCGTCGCGCCACTCTGCCGTACGGCAGCGGCCCGCTCATAGCCGTCGGCCGATGCCGAACCGGCCGGGATCCGGTCGATGACGAGGTCGGTGACACGTCCGGCGAACGCGGCCAGACCGTCCAACCGGGACCGGTTCGAGCTGCTCGGCTCCGGGCCTTCCAGGTAGACGAAGTGACGGTGCCCCAGGGCGTAGAGGTGTTCGGCGAGATGCTGGATGCCCATGTCGTAGTCCACTGATATCGATGGCGCGTCGAACCGTGGGCTGCTGCGGTTGATGAGCAGCACCGGGCGCAGCGCGGGCAGGAGCAGGCTCAACTGCTCGTCGGACATGCGTGGCGCGCAGAGCACCAGTCCATCGCAGCCGCGCCGCGTGCCGACAGCGAGCAACGCCTCCTCCGCGGGATCCTCCGAGGAGTCCGCGACCAGCACGCGGTAGCCGTCGGCGGCGGCCGACTTGGAGAGGTTGCTCAGCATCGCCTGGAACGTCGGGTTGCCGATGTCGGGCACCACGAAGGCGACCGTGTGGGTCTGGCCCAGGGCGAGGCTGCGGGCGACCGGGCTCGGGGCGTAGTTGAGGTCGGTGGCGGCCTTGCGTACCCGGTCGGCGACTTCGGGATCGCCGACGAACCGGCCGTTCATCACCCGCGACACGGTCGCGGGCGAGACGCTGGCGTGCCGCGCCACCTCCGCGATGGTCGAGGCGCGCTGCCTGCGCTGCCCTGGGGCCTGGGGGTCCGGTCCCCAGGAGTCACCGCTCATCTGTTCTCCCGTGCCACACGCCGACGCACGCGCTGATTGACCGCCTGATAGGGGTCGGTTAACATGCTCGCCGAGAAACCGCTTTCACGCTATGGGTTCGGGCGACCGGGTAGTCCGAGGCTAAGGTACGCGGCACGAGGGCGGGAAGTGGCCGAGCGGCCCGGCATGTCGTCGCCGGAGTGGCCACCAACTCTCCGGCTCGGCGCGCCGTCGCCGGCGGTGCAACGGTTCCGCGCAGCACGGTTCCGCGCTCCGGCGACGGCGCGGATGAAAGCGACGGAGATACATGAGTGGTCTGGGCGAGTTGCGGGCGGTGCTACGCCGGTCGCGCACGAGCGCGGTGTCCGGCCCGGGCGCTGTCCGGGGCAAGCGCGGACGCAACGAGTGGGGCGGGTACCTGTTCCTCACCCCGTGGCTGCTCGGCATCGTCGCCATCACGATCGTCCCGATCGTCGCGTCGCTGTATCTGTCGTTCACGGACTACAAGCTGACCCGGGCGCGGGCGCCGCAATGGACCGGATTCGCCAACTACACGCGGTTGTTCCACGATACGAACTGGCTCGACTCCGTTGGGGTCACGCTGCGGTACGTCGTCTTCGGGGTGCCGCTGCAGTTGGCGGCGGCGCTCGGGCTCGCGCTGTTGCTGGACCGGGGCATGCGCGGCCTGGCGTTCTACCGGTCGGTCTTCTACCTGCCCTCACTGCTCGGCGGATCGGTGGCGGTGGCGATCCTGTGGCGCCAGGTCTTCGGCTACGAGGGGCTGGTCAACTCGTTCCTCGCCTGGAAGCCGCACGTCTTCGGTGCCACGCTCCCGTCGGTGGCCGACATCACCGGGTACCAGACGATCGGCTGGGTCTCCAACAAGAACACGGCCCTGTGGACGATCATCCTGCTCCATATATGGACCTTCGGCTCACCGATGATCATCTTCCTGGCCGGGCTGCGCCAGATTCCGCGGATGTACTACGAGGCCGCGGCGGTCGACGGTGCCAGCCGGGGGCGCCAGTTCTGGTCGATCACCCTGCCCCTGCTGAGCCCGATCATCTTCTTCAACCTGGTGCTCCAGGTGATCGGCGCATTCCAGTCGTTCACGCAGGCGTACGTCATCTCGGGCGGTTCCGGGCTGCCCGCCAACTCCACCCTCTTCTACTCGCTGTACCTGTACCAACAGGGCTTCGTCTCCTCCCAGATGGGCTACGCGTCGGCGATGGCGTGGATCCTGCTCGCCACGATCGGCATCGTGACGGCGCTCTTCTTCGCGACCGCCCGGTTCTGGGTCTTCTACGAGGAGTGAGCCAGCATGACGACGACACCGCCCACGCTGAGCCCACCGCGCACCGCGAAGTCGGGTGAGCCCGGCCCGGTCCCGAGCCCTGCCCCGACCCCGCTTCGCCGACGGCGCCGGGTCTTCTCCTGGGGCTCGGTCGTCAAGCACGTCCTGCTGTCGGCACTGGCGCTGACGATGATCTATCCACTGCTGTGGCTGCTGGCGAGCTCGTTCAAGCCGACCGACACCATCTTCCGGGAGCTGGGGCTGATCCCGAACGCGCCGACGTTCGCGAACTACGCGCACGGCTGGAACGCGTTCGCCTACCCGTTCAGCCGGTTCCTCTGGAACTCCGTGATCATCGCGGTCGGAGCGATCATCGGCAATCTCATCTCCTGCTCGCTCGCGGCATACGCCTTCGCGCGCATGCGCTTTCGCGGGCGCGGGTTCATGTTCGCGACCATGCTGCTCACGCTGATGCTGCCGTTCCAGGTCACGGTCGTGCCGCAGTTCATCGTCTTCCGGCAGTTCGGCTGGGTGAACACCTTCTATCCGATGATCGTGCCGAAGTTCCTCGCCACCGACGCGTTCTTCGTCTTCCTCATGGTGCAGTTCATCCGCGGTCTGCCGCGTGAGCTGGACGAGGCGGCGCGCATCGACGGCGCGGGCCACTTCCGGATCTACTCGCGGATCATCCTGCCGCTGATGACGCCCGCACTGGCGACGACGGCCATCTTCACCTTCATCTGGACCTGGAATGACTTCTTCACCCAGCTGCTCTACCTGACCCGGTTGAAGGACAAGACCGCCGCGGTCGCACTGAACATGTACCTGGACGCCACGAGCACGTCCGACTACGGCGCGATGTTCTCCATGTCCGTCGTCTCGCTCGTACCGCTGTTCTTCATCTTCCTGTTCGGCCAGCGCTGGCTCATCCGCGGTATCGCCACGACCGGCATCAAGTAGCCCGTCCGCCCTCGATCGTCGGACGCCGCGCACGGTCGCTGGTTGATCGTGGCGGCGCTCCGCGTCTAGGCTGCTGTGAAACGTTTTCGTGGGAGCAGCCATGACCCTCCGCCAGCGCTATGCCGTGGTCGGCGCCGGGGCGCGGGCCGAGACGTTCGTACGGTCACTGGTGACCGCGCACGCGGACGCCGCCGAGCTCGTCGCCTTCGCCGATGTCAACCTCGCCCGGATCGCGGCGCACAACCGGTGGCTCGCTGAGATCGGTCATCCGGCCGTGCCTGCCTACCACGCCAACGACTTCGGCGCGATGCTCGCCAAGGAACGGGTCGACGTGGTCATCGTGACGTCCGTGGATGCCACGCACGAACGGTACATCGTGGCGGCGCTCGATGCCGCTCGGAGCGTCATCACCGAGAAGCCCATGACCACGACCGCCGAGAGCGGCACCCGGATCCTGCTCGCGGCGCGCAGTGCCCGGCAGCGGGCGCGGGCCGAGGGTCGGCCAGCACCGACCGTGGCGGTGGCCTTCAACTACCGGTACAACCCGACTCACGAGAAGGTACGCGAGCTGCTCGCCGAGCACGTGGTGGGTGACGTGGGCTCGGTGCACTTCGAATGGCTGCTGGACATCCGCCACGGTGCCGACTACTTCCGCCGCTGGCACCGCGACGTCACCAACTCCGGCGGACTCCTGGTGCACAAGGCGAGCCACCACTTCGACCTGGTGAACTGGTGGCTGGCTGCCCGCCCAGCACGGGTGTTCGCGGCGAGCCGGCTCTTCTTCTACGGCGACCGGGCCGGCGACCGGCATGGCTACGACCGCGGGTATGAGCGGGCGTACGGCTCGCCTGCCGCCAAGGGCGACCCGTTCGCGCTGGACCTGGACCGCCAGCCGCGCATGCGCGAGCTCTACCGCGACGCCGAGGGCGAGGACGGCTACATCCGGGACCGCAACGTCTTCGCCCCCGGGGTGAGCATCCACGACGATATGGCTGTCCTGGTGCGCTACGACTCCGGCGCCACGATGACGTACCACCTCAATGCCTACGCGCCATGGGAGGGCTACCGCCTCATGGTCAACGGCTCGAAGGGACGGCTCGAGCTCGAGGTCGTCGAGACCGCGCATGTCGCGTTGCCGGCCGAGGGCGCGTCGGCGACCGCGGGCACGATCGCTTCGCTCTACCCCGGCCACTCCGGCATCGAGAACGGGTGGACCACGCTGACGGTCCATCCGTTCTGGCAGAAACCGTACACAGTGGACATTGCTGAAGTTACCCGCGACGCCCATGGCGGCGGCGACGCCCGGCTGCTCGCGGACCTCTTCTCCGGCAGTGCCCTGACCGTCGATCCACTGGGCCGGCGGGCCACCGAGATCGACGGTGCGCTCGCGCTGCTCACCGGCCTGGCTGCCAACGCCTCCGCCAGCGCGGGCCGGGCGTACGACGTCGCCAAGCTCATCGATCCCGAGCTTCTCAAGGAGTCCTGAGTGTCCCTGTCTTGGTTGCGTGTCGACGGCGACCGGCTGAGCGACGAGGCCGGCAACACGGTCCGGCTGACCGGCTTCGGCCTGGGTGGCTGGATGAACATGGAGAATTTCATCACCGGCTACCCCGGCAACGAGTCCACCATTCGGCGGGTCATGCGCGAGGCCATGGGGGAGCCGGCGTACGACGCGTTTTTCGACGAGTTCCTGGCCGGCTTCTTCACCGATGCCGATGCCGCGCTGCTCGCCGGCATCGGGCTGAACTCCGTGCGGATCCCCGTCAGCTACCGGCACTTCGAGGACGACGCCGCCCCCTTTGAGCTCAAGGAGTCCGGCTTCGCGCACCTCGATCGGGTGATCTCGACGCTCGCCCGGCATGGCCTCTACTCCGTGATCGACCTGCACGCGTTGCCCGGACGGCAGAACGAGCACTGGCACAGCGACAACCCGACGCACGTGGCCGAGTTCTGGGTCCACCGGCACTTCCAGGACCGCGTGGTGCACCTGTGGGAGGCGCTAGCCGAGCGGTACCAGGGTCGACCAGAGGTCGCCGGGTTTAACCCGATCAACGAACCCTCCGACCGTACGGGCAGCGTGCTGCCGGCCTTCTACGCCCGGCTGGAGAAGGCGATCCGGGCCATCGACAACCGACACATCCTGTTCCTCGATGGCAACAAGTACTCCAGCGACTTCTCGGTCTTCGACCCCGGCGATCCGTTGCCGAACACCGTCTATACCGCGCATGACTACGCGCTGCCCGGCATCGCGGGCGACGCGACCGGATACCCCGGTCCGGTGCGCGGCGAGCAGTTCGACCGCGGCGTGGTGGAGCGCGCCTTCCTGCGCCGGACGGCGTTCATGCGCGAGACCGGCACGCCGATCTGGATCGGCGAGTTCGGCCCGGTCTACCCGAGCGAGGACGAGTGGCGCTACCGGCTGCTGCGCGACCAGTTGGAGATCTACGCCGAGCACGGCGCGAGTTGGGCACTGTGGACATACAAGGACATCGGGCTGCAGGGCATCGCCTACGCGAACCCGGACAGCTCCTACCTTCGGTACGTCGAGCCGATCCTCGAGACGAAGGCGCGGTTGGGCGTGGACTCCTGGGCGGGCCGAGATGCCGGGGTTCGCGACCTGCTCGACCCGATCGAGTCGCTATTCGATCGCGAGTTCCCCGAGTACCAGCCGTGGCCCTGGGGTCGCCGGCAGCACATCGCGTTGCTGGTGCGGCACATCCTGCTCGCCGAACCGCTCGCGCAGCGCTACGGCGAGTTGTTCCGCGGCGTCACCGCCGAGCGCGCCCGCGAGCTCGCGGCCTCGTTCCGGCTCGAGAACTGCCTGGTGCGCTCGCGCCTGGTCCAGACGCTGCGCGACCACCTCGCCGGCGTCGAGGGTCAGTCTCCGAATGCTACGGATAGTGATTCGAACGCGCTCCCGAGCATGTAAGTGCGTTGACCGCTTTGCCATGGTGCGGCTGGCGCAACACCACCTGACCTGCGTATATCGTCGAAGAGGAGGAAATCGATTTATCGTGAGCCGTGACGGAGGGTGATCGAGTGGGCCGCCTCGATGGCGCCGGGCTTCGCACCGGTGCCGGGCTTGGGCCGCATCCCGAGGTCCTTCACGCTCCGTGACGGCGAGTGGATGTTGAATACCTCAAATCAATCTATTGAGCCAGCACAGCGGGGTGTTGCGTGAAACGCACCAAAGCAAAGCGGGTCGAGCACGCACGGCCGCCGCCACGAGCGTCGTTCACAGCGCGTGACATCGGCCATGATGAACGGCTGAGGGGAGTGTGGTGACAGAGCCAGGGGGAGTGCTGCAACGGCTGCGGGACAACGACATCCGCACCGTTGTCGCGGCCCCGCCCGGGTCCGTGCCGGCAGCGTTGCTGGACCAGTGGGCACGCCACGGCGTACGGATGGCGGCGAGCGGCGGGCCGCTGGTGGACGTTTGGAACCGGGCTGTGGCCGAGCTCATCAGCGCCTGCATCCACGGCGGCGGCGGCGGAGCACCGGTGCTGCGCGAGGGCGGGGTCTACCGCGGTACCTGGCTGGAGAGCACCGGCACGATCAGCGCGGAGGTGCTCGGCCGCTTCCTGCCCGCGGTGGCTCGCGACACGTTCATGCTCTTCGCCGAGCGGATCCGCGATGACGGGCTGTTGCCCTACAAGGTGACCGACGCCGGTGCCTCCTATCGCCAGATCCAGATAGTGACCCCGCTCGCACGAAGTGTCTGGAACCACGCCGCGCTGACCGGCGACACGGCGCTGTTGGGGGCCATGTACGTGCCCATGGCCCGAAACGACGCCTGGCTCGCCGCACATCGGGACACCCGCCGCACCGGATGCGTGGAGGCGTTCTGCACCTTCGACACCGGTCACGACGCGTCGCCCCGGTTCTGGCATGTGCCCGACACGACCCTCCACGAGGACGCGACCGCCTACGACCCGGACTGCCCGGTGCTGCCGTACCTCGCTCCCGACCTGACCGCGAACGTCGCCTGCCAGCGGCGCTACCTCGCCCGGATCGCGCGGGCGCTGGGCGAGGATGCCACCGAATGGCTCGCCCGCGAACGACACAGCACGCGGGCATTGTTCGACCAGTGCTACGACCGCGCCGATGGCATGTTCTACGACCGCGACCGGACCGGTGCGTTCGTTCGGGTGCAGTCCGATGTGCTGCTTCGGGTGCTCGCGTGCGAGATCGGTGATGCTGGCCTCTTCGAAGCCGCTGCCCGCCGGTACCTGCTGAACTCCCGCAAGTTCTTCGCCCGCTATCCGTTCACCTCCCTAGCCATGGACGATCCTCGCTTCGACCACGACTGGGCCCGCAACTCCTGGGCGGGGCCGACGAACTTCCTCTCACTGCTGCGCGCACCACACGCCTTCGAGCACCATGGCCACCACGTCGAGCTGAGCTGGGCCCTGCACAGCGTGCTGGGCGCTGTGGCCCGGATGACGCGTTTCCCACAGACCCTGCACCCGTGGACGGGTGAGCAGGGCTTCACGGAGCAGTACTCGCCGGCGATCCTGTGGACGCTCGACGCGATCGAGCGCCTCGCCGGCATCCTGCCCCGACCCGAGGGCGAGGTGTGGTGCACGGCGCTGACGCCGGCCGGCATGGATTACGCGATCGGGTACGCGCGGATCATAGACGCAACGGAATATGAGTTCGTGCACGACGGGTCCGGGGCGGTGCTCTACCGCGACGGCGAGCTGCACGCGAACTTCCCGCACGGATGGCGCCTGGTCACCGACCGCGCGGGCCAGGTCCGCGCCATCGTCGGCATGAGTGCCCGGCCCATTGCCGGAACCCTTGCTACGCAACGGTTCCGGGTCGACCTGAGGGTCGCCGGCAACGAGCGGGTGGAGTTAGACGCGAGCGGTGAGGTCGTCGCCCGCACGGCGGTCGGTGTCGTGCGCCCGAGCACGTGAGCGCCCGCCGGAGCGTGGGGCAGGCGTCGTGGGAGGCGGCGGGGCGGTCGACGCGCGCACGACGAGGCTCGTCGGCAGGCTGCGGTGCCCGGCGACCGGTGCTCGTGTCGCGGCGCCGCCCCGGGAGCCGCGCCCGCTGTCGCGCTGCAGGAGCATCTCCACGGCCGTGCGGCCCGCCTCGTCGGTCGGCGTCGCGACGGTCGTGAGCCGGACCAGCTCGGCCTGGGGGATATCGTCGACGCCGACGATGCTGATCTGTTCCGGCACCGCGACGCCCTCGGCCCGCAGTGTCTCCATGAGGCCGATCGCCACACTGTCGTTGAACGCGAAGACACCGGTGGCACCACTGGTCCGTACGGCGGGCGCCGCTGTCTGGCCGCCGACCTGGTTCGGCGGAAACGGCCCGAGGTGGGTCAGCCGTACGCCGCGGTGTTTGGCCGCGCTGACCGATGCCCGACGAAGCTCCTTGTTGGTCCAGGAGGTGGCCGGTCCGCCCACGTAGGCGAGCTGCTCGTGGCCGAGGTCGGCGAGATGGTCGATCGCCTGACGTGCCCCCGCATCGAGGTCCATCAGCACCGCCGGGATGCCCTCGACGATCCGGTTCACGAGGACGATCGGCACCTCACCCGCCACCGCCTCCAGCGCGGGGCCGGACATGCGGGGGCTGCAGAGCAGGAGACCGTCCACCTGGGTGGCGAGCGTGCGGACCAGCTCCTCTTCGACCGCGGGGTCCTCGTCAGTGTCGGCGACGAAGACGTGGTGGTCGTGCAGCCTCGCCTGGCTCTGAGCCGCCTTGATCATGGGCGGGAAGTACGGGTTCGTGATATCGGCGACGATGACGCCGAGGTTGGTGGTCCGCCCCGTGATGAGAGCGCGGGCGGCTCGGTTGGGTCGGTACCCGAGTTGCTCGGCCGCGGCGAGGACCCGGCTGCGGGTCTCCGCGTTGACGAGACCCGGCGCCGAGAACGTCCGCGATACCGTCGACACGTGCACCCCACATGCCCGTGCTACGTCCCGGATTGTCGCGGGCACGACGCGCTCCCTTCGTCGGTAACTCCCGTGCCCGCGGGGATCGCGGTGCCGGGGTCCGGTCCTCCGCAGGGCGAGGGCAGGATTGCGCAGCAATTAATGCAAACGTTTGTCCCACTGTCAATGGCTGCCCGGACATTCTTTTTCCAGTGGGCGAGCAAAATCGTTTTCCATCGTCGTGGGTCGGGTGGGGCGTTCTTGAGCGCCCGACACCGCGAGAGCTAGGATCGCTGCGATCGTTTGCCGTACTGGCATGCACCAACCGTACTGGACGAGCCCTGCAGCGACCCTGCACCGGAGCCGGGTGCTCCCGTCCCGACGCCGCCCGAGGAGCCTCGTGACCTCTAGTCCACCCAACGCCACCGGAACAGACCCGGACCTGCTGTTCCCCGCCGAGCCGCGCCAGCGTGAGGTCGCCCGGACTCTGTTCCAGCACGCGGCAAAGTTGCCGATCATCTCGCCGCATGGCCACGTGGATCCCTGGCTCCTCGCGGATGACCGGGCCTTCGGCGACCCGGCACGGCTGCTCATCGTCCCGGACCACTACATCAACCGGATGCTCTACAGCCAGGGCGTGCCGCTGCACCGGCTCGGCGTGCGGCGGCTCGACGGCGGGCCTGTGGAGACCGACGGACGGGCGATCTGGCGCACGTTCGTCGACCACTGGCACCTGCTGCGCGGCACCCCGTCGCGGCTGTGGCTGGAGATGACCCTCGATGAGATCTTCCACATCGATACGCCGTTGCGCCCCGAGACCGCGGATGAGGTCTACGACCGTCTCGTCGACCGCCTCGCCGAGCCGGCATTCCGCCCGCGCGCGCTCTTCGAGCGGTTCGGCATCGAGGTGCTCGCCACGACCGAGTCGGCGTGCAACGACCTCGCGGCGCACGCGAAGCTCGAGGCCGACGGCTGGGGCGGGCCAGGCGGCCGGGTCATCACGACGTTTCGCCCCGACGACATCGTCGACCCTGACTGGCCGGGCTGGGCCGCCCGCCTCGACCAGCTCGCGGCACTCACCGGCGTCGACACCACGACCTACGCCGGGTACCTGCAGGCCGTACGGGCGCGGCGGGCGGCTTTCCTGACAGCCGGGGCCCGCAGCACCGACCATGGCCACCCCACGGCGCTCACCCTCGACCTCGACGACGCCGACGCGACGCGGCTGTTCCAGCGGCTGCGTGCCCGTGGCGACGCCGACGCCACGGCAGACCCGCAGCGCGCGGGCGACGCGGAGGCGTTCCGGGCGCACATGCTGCTGCGCTTCGCCGAGATGTCCACTGAGGACGGTCTGGTCATGCAACTGCACCCGGGGGCGGTGCGCGACCACAACGCCATGCTGCATCGCGCGCACGGCCGCGATGTCGGCGGGGACATCCCGCGAGCCACGGAGTACACGCAGGCGCTGCGGCCGCTGCTGGACCGGTTCGGCAACGATCCGCGGCTGCGGTTGGTGCTGTACACGCTCGACGAGACGGCGTTCAGCCGGGAGCTCGCCCCCCTCGCCGGTGGCTACCCGGCGCTCTACCTCGGCGCGCCGTGGTGGTTCCTGGACACCCCGGACGGGCTGCGCCGGTTTCGCGAGGCGGTCACGGATACCGCCGGGTTCGCCAATACCGCGGGCTTTGTCGACGACACCCGGGCGTTCTGCTCGATCCCGGTGCGCCACCAGGTCGCCCGCCGGGTCGACGCGGCCTACCTCGCCCGGCTCGTCGTGGAAGGGCGCCTGGACCACGACGAGGCCGTCGAGACCATGGCCGACCTGGCCTACCACCTGCCCCGGCGCGTCTTCCGGCTGGACGGGCGGTGAGCTCCACCCGGCTGGGTCGCCGCACCGCGCCAGACGCATGGAGATTGCCGCCGCCCAGCCGGCCCGGGATCGTCCACATCGGACTCGGCGCGTTCCACCGCGCCCACCAGGCCGTCTACACCGACGCCGCGCTGCGCTACGCCGGGGGCGACTGGGGCATCGTCGCGGTGGCACCGCGCAGCCCGGCGACCGTGTCCGCGATCAATGAACAGGATGGCCTGTTCAGCGTGACGACGCTCTCCGCGGGGCCGCCCGTCACCGAGGTGATCGGCTCGCTGGTCGGCGCGCTGCATCTGCCGAGCCAGGGCGAAGCGGTGTTGGATCTGCTCGCCGACCCAGCGACCCGCGTCGTTACGCTGACCGTGACGGAGAAGGCGTACCTCACCGACGGAGCGGGTCGCCTGCTCGACGACCCGCAGTTGCTCGCTGATCTCGTCGGGCTGGCGCCACCCCGAACGGTCGTCGGCCTGTTGGCGCGGGCCCTGCGGCGGCGGGCGGCGACGGGCGGCGCGCCGCTGGCGTTGGTCAGTTGCGACAACCTGCCCGCCAACGGCGAACGATTGCGATCCGCGCTGTGCCAGGCCCTCGGCGAGGAGCCGGGCAGCTGGGCCGCGTTCCCCAGCACGATGGTCGACCGCATCGTGCCGGCCAGCACGCCCCGCACGTACGAGCGGGCCAGGCAGGCGCTGGGGTGCACCGACGAGGCGGCGGTGGAGGCGGAGCCCTTCAACCAGTGGGTGATCGAAGACGACCCCGCGATGCCGTGGCGATTCTTCCCCGGGGGACGGCCTGCCTGGGAGTCCGGTGGGGCCACCTTCAGCGCGCAGGTCCCGGCGTACGAGCGGCTCAAGCTGCGCATGCTCAACGGGGTTCACTCGACCCTGGCCTACCTCGGGTGCCTGGCCGGCGTCGCGACGATCCGGGAGGCACTCCTCCTGCCGGGCATGGCGGACTTCATCGACAAACTGATGGCCGAAGACATCGCGCCGACCGTACGGGCGCCCGATGGCGTGTCGGTGAAGGCGTACGGCGCAAGCGTTCTCGATCGCTTCGCCAATCCCGCGATCGAGCACCGCACGATGCAGGTGGCGATGGACGGCTCGCAGAAGTTGCCCCAGCGCGTCTTCGCCGCGGTGGCGGAACGGCGCGCGGCCGGTGCGGAGCCCGTGTACCTCGCCACCACCGTGGCCGCGTGGGCCCGGTTCCTCGGCGGCCTCTCCGACGACGGAGCCGTGCTGCCCCTCGATGACCCACTCGCCGCTGCGCTGCGCGACGCGCTCACGGCGGCCGGCGACGACGCGACCGCCCAGGTGCGCGCCATCCTCGGCGTGGCGGCCGTCGCGCCGGAGGGTCTCGCCGACGACGCGACGCTGGTCGGGCTGGTCGCCGAGCGCCTGGCCGCGCTGCGCTCCGGCGGTGTGGCGGGGCTGCTCGCTAGCGGCTAGCAACCCATGCATCGACGTCCGACAACGTATCGGAACGGTAACAGGCGGTGGCCTCGATGACTGCAATCGAAGCGCAGTCATCGAGTGCCGCGCCCGTCACGCGATCACGAGCATCGGCTGATCCGCATGATGGCACACCAGGACCACCGGTTGGATTCCTTATGCCGCCAGCAATTCCCATCCTGATCGACGGCAGTCGATGCCAAGACCGGGGCGACGGCGCCTGACCGGGCGCTGGCCGGCAGAGGGACGGCCCGCGCACTCCAGCGATGAGCGTCCGCCGCCACGGGCGCGCCTGCACGGTTGACCCTTGACATGTCTGTATGAGGACGCATACGTTTGCAGCCCAAACGCAAGACGCAGGTTACGGGCAACCACACCGTTCGCGATCGACACGTCCACGGCGGGAGGCGGTGCCATGATGAGCAGGGTCCCAACCGGCGACCGCGTCGCGCGGGGCGGGCCGTGGCTGCCCCCGACCCTGCACCAACTGATCGCCTGCTCGCCCTCGATGGCACGGCATGCGCCAGGTCGCGGGGTGCGCGAGGGGGGTGCCGGCGCGTGACGAACCTCGAGGCCGATGTCGGGATCCGCGTGATGGGATCTCCCGCCACCGCGCCGACCCCCCGGATGGGAGCCGCGAAGCCCAGGAAGCGGACCTGGCGCCAGGCGTTCCGGCGTGACTGGCAGCTCTACTCGCTCGCCCTCGGGCCGATCGCTTTCTTCCTGGTGTTCCGGTATCTCCCGATGATCGGTAACGTTATCGCATTCCGTCGGTTCCGCCCTGGCGGCAGCATCCTGGGTACCGGGCCATTCACGCTGAACTATTTCGACCGGTTCATCCACAGCAAGACGTTCTGGCATGTCTTCGAGAACACGCTGATCCTGGGCGGGCTCACGCTGCTGTTCACGTTCCCGCTGCCCATCGTGCTCGCCCTGCTGCTCAACGAGGTGCGCAACGGCACCTGGAAGCGCTTCGTGCAGTCCGTCTCGTACCTGCCGCACTTCCTGTCGATCGTTGTCGTCGTCACGATCATCTATCAGGTCACGGCCCTGGACGGCCTGGTCAACCAGGCCATCCACCGATTCGGGGTGACCCCCATCCCGTTCATGCAACAACCCGAGTGGTTCCGCACGATCTTTGTCTCGTCCGAGGTCTGGCAGACGGTCGGGTGGGGCACGATCCTCTACCTCGCCGCGCTCACAATGATTGACGATGATCTCTACGAAGCGGCGAAGATCGATGGCGCGAACCGATGGCGACAGACCTGGCACGTGACGCTTCCGGGGCTGCGCACCACGATGATCACGCTGCTGATCCTCAACGTCGGCACGTTCCTCGGGGTCAGCTTCGAGAAGGTCTACCTGATGGAGAACCCGCTGACCTACTCGACCGCCGACATCTTGTCGACCTATCTGTTCCGCGTCGGCATGGCCTCCGCGAGCAGCCTCTCCTACGCCACCGCGATCGGCCTCTTCGAGGCAGTGATCGGGCTCGTCCTGATCATGTCCACCAACCTCATCGCGAAGCGCACAGTGGGGACGAGCCTGTGGTAGCCATCGAGCAGAGCGCACCGCGCGCGCCGGCGACGCCGCCTGCGCCACCGGCCAAGCCCAGGCTTGTCACGGCCCCGCGTCGGCGTCGGTGGGGGCGCATCCACGACACGCGGGGATACCGGGCCTTCCAGGTGTTCAATGCCATCGGGCTGACCCTCGTGGTGATCGCCACGCTGGTCCCGTTCGTGCACGTGGTGGCCAAGTCGTTCAGCTCCGAGGTGGCGATCCGCACCGGCCGGGTCAACCTGCTGCCGATCGGGTTCAACGTCGACACCTACCGGCTGGTGTCCCACGATCACCTGTTCTGGCTGAACTACTGGAACACGATCAAGTACACCTCGGTCTCGACCGTGGTCGCGCTGGTGCTCACGACCACGTACGCGTTCGTGCTTTCGAAGAAGCACCTCAAGGGCCGCACGCTGCTGATCTGGGTCGCCGTGTTCACCATGTTCTTCAGCGGCGGCATCATCCCCAACTTCGTCCTCATCAGCGCGATGGGACTACGGAACCAGATCTGGGCCATCGCACTACCCAACGCCATCAGCGTGTTCAACCTGTTGGTGATGAAGGCGTTCTTCGAGAACCTGCCGCCCGAGCTGGAGGAGGCCGCCGCCGTCGACGGCCTGAACACGTACGGCATCCTGATGCGCATCGTGCTCCCGCTCTCCAAGGCGGTGCTCGCCACCATGACGCTGTTCTACAGCGTCTCGTTCTGGAACTCCTGGTTCCCAGCCTTCCTCTATCTGGATCACCAGAATCTCAACCCTGTCACTATCTACCTGCGTAACCTGCTCGTGGGTGCCACCGGCGGCACGAACATGGGCGGTCAGATCTCCGACCTGCACATCTCCGCCAACGTCCAGGCGGTGGCGATCGTCCTCATCTGCGTCCCGATTCTCCTGGTGTACCCGTTCATCCAGAGGTACTTCGTCCGCGGCGTCATGCTCGGCGCCGTCAAGGGCTGACGTCGCGGTCGAGGGCCGGCCGGAGCCGTTCGGCCTGCCCGTGTCCCACCTGTCCCTCATCGAAGGAGTCCACATGTACCACAGCAACCGGCGACGATCACTGACCTCGGTCAGTGCCGGCGCCGCGGTTGTCCTGGCCCTGGGCTTTGCGTCTGCCTGCAGCAGCAAGCCGGACGAGTTCAAGGACAAGCGTGTCGGCGCCATGTCCAACTATGCCGTCGGCGTCGACTTCCGGGCGACCACGGACCAGCCGCTGCACTTCTCCATGATGTACAACAACCACCCGAACTACCCACTCAACGAGGACTGGTTGTTCTGGAGCGAACTCGAGAAGCGGACTAACGTCCACCTGGACCTGGTGGAGGCGCCACTGAGCGACTACAACCAGAAGCGGACCACGCTGATCAACGCGGGCCAGGCGCCGCAGATCATCCCCAAGACGTACCCGGGCCAGGAGAACGAGTACGTCTCGTCGGGCGCGATCCTGCCGGTCAGCGACTACGTCAACCTCATGCCCAACTACTCCGCACGGGTGCAGAACTGGAACATGCAGTCCGACCTGGACACCCTCACGCAGGCCGACGGAAAGTACTACAACCTCGCGGGCATGCACGAGGAGAAGCGGACCGAGTACTCGTTCGCGGTGCGCACCGACCTGCTCACCAAGGACGGCATCGCCACGCCCAAGACCCTGGACGACTTCGAGAACATGCTGAAGGTTCTCAAGGACAAGGAGTGCGCGGGCGTCGCCGGCTGCTACCCACTGTCGGACCGCTTCAACTTCGCCCCGCCCGAGCGGCCGGGCGGCAACCTGATCCGTACCATCGCGGCGGCCTTCGGCGTGCGCGCGGGCTGGGACTACAACACCGTCTCCTGGGACTTCAACCAGAAGAAGTACGTCCTCACCGCTGAGTCTGACGCGTACAAGCAGACCCTGCAGTACCTCAACAAGCTCGTGACCGAGGGCCTACTCGACCCGGAGAGCTTCACGCAGCAGGACGACCAGGCGCTGCAGAAGTTCGCCCAGGGCAAGTCCTTCGTCATCAGCAGCAACATCCAGAACGTCATCAACGACTACCGGCCGAACCTGAAGAACATCCCCGGCGCCACGGTCGGCATGATCCCGCCGCCCACCGGTCCGATGGGTAACGTCATGTTCGGTGGCCGGCTGGAGAACGGCATCATCTTCAACGCCGATGTCAAGGACAGCCCGAACTTCGTCGCGATGATGCAGTTCGTGGACTGGCTGTGGTACTCGGAGAACGGCCAGGAGTTCGCCAAGTGGGGCGTGCCGGGTGTCACCTACACCAAGGACGCCAACGGCAAGCGGACCCTCAACCCGGACATCACGATGCTGGGCTTCAACGCGGACACCGCGACGAAGCAACTGCAGAAGGACTACGGCTTCTACAACGGCATCTTCGTCTACGGCGGTACCCGCGACCTGATGCACTCCTTCTACTCGGACGAGGAGCAGGCCTTCCTCGACTCCGTGAAGGACCGGGAGGTACTACCCGTGCCACCGCCGCAACCGTTCGATGAGGACCAGCAGGACCAGGCGACCCAGATCGAGGTTGACCTGACGCCGCACGTCATGCAGGAGTCGCTGAAGTTCATCCTCGGTAGCCGGTCGTTCGACGACTGGGGCAACTTCGTCAAGGAGCTCGACGGTCTCGACGCCCAGACCTACCTCGGTCTCGTGACCGACGCCTACAACGCCTTCCAGCAGCGCTGATGGACCTGTAGGCGGCACCGGCATCTCGCCCCCGCCCGGTCCGGTCGAGCCCGAAACGTCTCCTCCGGGCTCGACCGGACCACCCGCACCACTGCCCGTACGGCCCCGGGACCGGTTGCCCGGGGCCGTACGGCTGCGACTGAGCACTGTGGACGATGGATGAGCCAGAACCGGATCACCGTGCCGGAGAGCCCAGTCGGGCGCCTGAGCCCGGCGTGGCGCGAGTGCGTCGGAACCGGCCGATTCGCCCTCGGGCTGCGCAAGGACTACCTCGAGTCGCTCGCGGTGGCCCAGCGCGAGATCGGCTTCCGGCTCATCCGCGGGCACGGCGTGCTCAGCGACGACGTCGGCATCCACCGTCCGTACGAACACCAGGGACAGCGCCAGGTCCGGTACGCCTTCACGTACCTCGACCAGATCGTCGACGCCTACCTCGCGCTGGGCATCCGCCCGTTTCTGGAGCTCGGCTTCATGCCCTCGGGCCTGGTCTCCGCCGACGCGACCGTCTTCTGGTGGAAGGGCAACATCACGCCGCCCTCCTCACCCGACGAATGGGCGCGGCTGACGCGGGCCACGGTCGCACACCTCGTGGACCGGTACGGGCTGGACGAGGTGCGGGGCTGGCCGATCGAGGTGTGGAACGAGCCGAACCTGGAGCAGTTCTGGCTCGGAGCCGACCAGGACGCCTACCACCGCCTCTACGAGACGACCGCGGGCGCTGTCAAGGATGTCGACTCCTCCCTGCAGGTCGGGGGGCCAGCGATCTCGCCCGGCGGCGACGAGTTCCTGGACCGGTTCGCCGAGTTCGTGCTGGCGCGCTCGGTTCCCCTCGACTTCATCAGCCGGCACGCCTACACCTCGGGACCGGCACAGCACGTACCGTTCGGCGTGCACCAGACGCTGCGGCCAGCAGCGGACCTGCTGGCGCAGTTCGCCCGTCCCCGCCAGCAGCTCGCGGGCACGCCGCTGGCCACACTGCCCGTGCACATCACGGAGTTCAACTCCTCCTATCGCCCGGACAACCCGATCCACGATACGGCCTTTCACGCGGCGTACCTGGCCCCCGTGCTCGCGGCCGGCGGCGAGCTCGTGGACTCGTTCGCGTACTGGACGTTCAGCGACGTGTTCGAGGAGGTGGGCATCCCGACGGCGCTGTTCCACGGCGGGTTCGGGCTGCTCACCCACCGGCAGATCCCCAAGCCCGCCTACCACCTCTACGCCTTCTTCGCCCGCCTCGGCCCCCAGATCCTTGCCCGAGGCGGCGACCATCTCGTGACCCGGCACCCCGACGGGCGGCTCGCGGTGCTCGCATGGGCACCGGTCGACGTCAGCGGAGTGGACCACGTCGATGCCCATGTACTGCGGCTGGACCTGCCGTGCGCCGGCTCGGCGGCGTTCGTGCTGCGCTCGCGCGTCAACGAGCAGGCCGGCAACGCCGCGACGGCGTGGGCCGAGATGGGGCGCCCCCGTTCCCCGAAGCCGCGGGAGCTCGACGCGCTGCGCGAGGCGGCGCAGCCGGTGCGGGAACATCGCCGGGCCGCGGTGGCGGCCGGGCGACTGATGCTGGACCTGACGCTGGCCCGGCACGAGGTGACGCTGGTCGAGGCGAGCCCGGTCGCGGACGAGACCCCGCCGTGGTGGGATGAGGGCCGGCTGCTCGGGCGGGGCGCGACGGCGGTGGGGGAGGCGAGCGGGTGACGCGGGCACAGCGGGAGTTCGGCGAGGGCCCGCTCTCTCGGGTGGCCTCGTTCATCTATACGCTGATCGTCGTCGAACTCATGCTCGTCCTCGCGAGCCTGCCCGGGATGGTAGCGCTGTTCCTGCTCCCCAGGGACATCCGCAACATCCCGCTCGTGGCCGCATGCGCGATCCCGTTCGGGCCTGCCCTGTCCGCGGCGATCTACGCCCTGCACCACCGGCGCAGTGACCTCACCCAGCTGCGCCCGTCCAGCCAGTTCTGGCACGGCTACCGGATCAACGTGCGGGCGGTCCTGCCAATCTGGCTGATCGGGCTGGCCTGGCTGACCGTCGTCGCCGTGACGCTGGCGAACTTCTGGGTCTCCGGGCTGCCGACCTGGTGGGCGATCGTGCTCATCCTCATCGGCGTGCTGGCGCTGCTCTGGCTCACCCACGGGCTGGTCATCACGTCGTTGTTCGATTTCCGTACGCTCGACACGATCCGCCTGGCCTGGGAGATGATCCCCCGGGCACCGGTGTCGACCCTGGGCAACGCGGGCGTCATCATCGCCGCGGTGCTGGTCGCGCAGGTCGCCAGCGAGCTGCTGGTGGCTGTCCTGGCGGTGCTCTTCGTGCTCGCGTTGGTGCGCACGAGCCGCCCCATGGTCGAGTTGGTCACCACCGAGTTCACCACATCGAACCATCCAGAGTAGACGGTCACGGAAGACGCGTGACGCCGGAGCTCGAGGCCACGGGCTTTGATTGGCTGCGGGCCGGGAGTAGGAGGCCTATCACGAGGTTCGCCACGAGCGCGGCGGCGACCACCGACCCGATGGCGATCCAGCCGGTCCTGAACGAGATCACCGCCGCCACCATGCGGTCGTAGACGACCAGGCACGCCATCGTCGGGACCACGGCCAGCGGCACGAGCTGCCCGGGGAAGCCGCGACGCGTGGTGGCATAGATGACGAGCCAGGAGAACGCGAACGTCGCGATCACGGGGGTGAACTCCCAACCGCCGTACGTCAGGTCCGTCCCTGGCTTTGTGACCACGAGCGCCAGCGCAGACGCGAGCAGGGTGAGTACCGCCATGGCGACCCGGGTCACGGTCGAGCTGGTCCGGCCCTCGCGGCGGCGCAGCGCGTGCGCTTCGGCGGCGACGAGGAGGATCGACAGTCCGAAGAGGACAATCATGAGCGCGTTCGTCCAGTCGGCGGTAATGGTTCCCTCGAGCTGTGGGTGGTACGCGCCGGTGTACCACGGCAGTTGCGTCCAGTTCCCCGCCGCGTCGCGCTGCAGGAACCCGAGCAGCCCGCAGCCGACCACCACGCTGCCGGACCCTGCAATGATCGAGACCGTCGTGCAGGACAGATCTGACCGGACGTCCCGGTGCGCGCGGTAGCCACGGTCCCACCGCGCGTCGTCGGTGAACACGGCCACGTAGCGCTCGCGCGTATCGTCGCCGATCTGCCATGCCGTCGTCCACGTCAGGCCCCCATCGACGGACTGCTCGATCCGCAGGTGGCCGGGGACCACCCGGTAACACGCGCTCCCGTCGGAGGTGCAGGCAATCGGGTGCACCTGCAGGGCCTGGGCCATGGCTGTGGCGTCATAGTTGCGGCACGGCCGGGTCGCTGGGTCGCACGCGGTCCCGCTCTCGTAAGCCTGCCAGGTCACGCCGTCCCGGGTTGTGGCCGTGACCCCCGCCTCCTCCTCGACGAGGATCGCGGTGTCAGCGCCTGCGCCCGGGCCGACGCCGGCCGCGACTTCGAGATCGACGTAAGGCGCCGAGGTCGCGGCGACGCCAAAGAGGGCCAGCGGGAGCACGATCGCCAGCCGGACCGCCCGGGTGATGCTGTCGGGCGCGGGGCGCTGCCGCGCACGGGTCCAGACGTGCCAGGCGATCGCCAGGGCCGGGAGCGCGAACAGGTCCGTACGGTCGGCACGCACCAGCGACGGTCCAAGGATGATCGACCACGCGGCCGAGGCCCCGTTCGCCGCAGCCGGGATCGCCTTGATGATCGTGAAGATCGCGCCGACGGCCACCATGGAGCCGGTCGCGGCCGGGCCCGCCGGCATGCGCCGTGCCAGGCTCAGGACCACGGTCGTCACCAACGGCGGCGCCAGCACCAGGCCCGCGACGTCGCTGAGCTTGCCGGTGAGTGGACCGGGGTACGCCGCCTTCAGCAGATGGTCGTTGAGCAACAGCACGACCAGGGCGGCGAGCGTGACCGGGTGTGCCAGCCACGCGAGCGCCCGCCTTGCCCCGTCCGCGCGAAGGCGTCTCTCGGCCACCCGTACCGCGATCGTCGATGCGCCGGCTCTACCGTCTGTGTCCCCGTTCACCGCCCCAGCATGTGCACGTCTGCGGGCCATTCGGTAGGGCCATTCGGTAGGGCCATTCGGATCACAGGTCGGCATCCGTTCACCGTGGCGGCGGGTCAGTAGATCGTGCGGCCCTGGGCGTCGGGCACGCCGGACTTGCGGACGAAGTACGTGTTGATCTGGTCGCGCCACTCGATGGCGCAACGCAGTTGCTCGTCCAGCCGTTGCGCCACCCGGGCGTGCAGGTCGTCGGGCACGAGGCCAGCGACCCGATCCCAGAGTGGGCGCAACGCCCGGACCTTCTCGACGCCGACGAAGTGAGTGTCATAAATGTGCTGAATGACCGTGAGTCCACTGTGGAGCACGTGGCCGTACGGCACGTGGTGGAAGAAGAGGAGCAGCTCGTCCGGGCACGTCGCGAGCGACTCGTAGATCTCCGACCACGGCTGGGGGTACTGGCCCGTGAAGCCGCTTCCGGTGGCCCGGGTGCGGTCCACCCCGATCCCGTCCCGGTCAGCGAAGTGGTACGTCCCCCACGGCGTGTACTCGTAGCCGTCCACGTCCGGACCGTAGTGGTGCTGCGGCCGGACCATGAACCCGATGCCGAGCGGCGCGGTGTACTGCTCGTACGTACGCCACGACTCGTCCAGCATGGCGTGCAGCGTCTGCCGCAGTGTGTCGTCGCCCTGGCCCGGAAACGTCAGCCCGATCCATTCGTCGAGGACCGTCGCCGGGTCCAGCCCGGGGTCCCAGGCGAGGCGTCCGAAGGCATAGAGGTTCGCCTGAGCCAGAGGATGCCCCGTCCAGTACTCATCAGCGCCCACATTGGACACTCCGACGATCCCGCCACTGCTGAGCTGCGACACCGTCCGTGGGCCGGCGAGGGGGAACGACAGGATCTCGCTCCACTGTGGGCCCAGATAGCAGACGTGCTGCTGCTGGCCGGTGTACTCCTGTGTCACCTGCAGTTCGGTGGCGACCGCGGTGTGCGGCATCGCCGCGATCACCGGTGAGACCGGCTCTCTCGTCTGGAAGTCGATCGGGCCGTACTTTACCTGCAGGATCACGTTCTCCCGGAACTGGCCATCCAACGGCGCGAAGTGGTCGTACGCGGCGCGGGCACGGTCGGTGGACCGGTCGCGCCAGTCCTGGCGATGGTTGTAGACGAACGCCCGCCAGTGCACGACGCCGCCGTACGGCGCCACCGCGCCGGCGAGCAGGTTGGCGCCATCGGCGTGGCTGCGGCCGTACCCGAACGGGCCCGGTTGCCCCTCCGAGTCGGCCTTGACCAGGTAGCCGCCGAAGTCCGGGATCGCGTCATACACATTGGCGGTCGCCGCGGCCCACCACGCCACGACGGCGGGGTCGACCGGGTCGGCGGTGGCGAGCCCGCCGACGGTCACCGGTGCGGCGAAGCTCACCGACAGATGGACCCGAATGCCGTACGGACGGTAGATTCCGGCGAGCCAGGCGACCTCGTTGAGCCGTTCGGTGAGCAGGCGCGCCTCGGTGGCGTGCACGTTGACGTTGGTCACCGCGACCGCGTTGATGCCGGTCGCGGCGAGCAGGCGCGCGTAAGCGTGCACCCGTTCCTGGTCGTGCAGTGCCAGACCGTCACGCCAGAAGATCGAGCCGCCGGAGTACCCGCGCTCCACCTGACCCATGACCGGGTGTCTGTCCACATTGTCCCAGTGGTCGAGCATCCGCAAGGCGTGTGCGGGTCGGTACGCGAATGCGGGGATGTCGTCGCCGAACGCCGCCTCCCCGAGGCGTACGACATGGAAGAACCCATAGAGCAGTCCCGCATTGCCCTGCGCGAATATCGTCGTGACGCCGTCGGCGCGGTCGACCGCGTACCCCTGGCTGCCGAGGTCGCCCAGCCCGGCGATGCGCTCCCATACCGGCGTCGGCAGGATCGACGATGAGGTGGTGAGCACCAGTTCCGGGTCGGGTCGTCCGGCGTAGAACTGTGCCGGGGTGAGCCTGGGCGCGAACATCTCGCGCGCCGCCCAGCGCTCGGCCGCGACCGTACGGAACAGGGGGCCGCCCTTTCCGCGCAGCCGGCTGGGGCGGGAGCCGATCGGGCGTAACGCCTCGGGATTGAGCCAGGCAGCATGCATGATAAGGGTCTACTCCATGGCTCGGGCATGTTGGTGAGCGGGGCAACCGTTTGCAGGACCGGGAAGCTGGTACGGTCTCGAATCGATGAACAGATGGGTGACGACCTGGGGCTGCGCGTTGCAGCCGCCCGACGGCGATGACGACCCGGACCTGTCGGGCGCGATCCTGCGCCAGACGGTACGGGCAACCGTGGGTGGCGATGCCGCGGGTGTCTCGCCGAGCTCGGCACGGCTTCGTCTGTCCAACGAATACGGTCGCACCCCGCTGGGGGTCGTGGCAGCAGCCGTGGCACGCCCCGATGCCGGGCGGACGGGGGTGAGCCGGGTCGTGCCGGGCAGCAGCATCGCGCTGACGTTTCGTGGCGCGGCGAGCGTGACCATTCCGCCGCGGGGCACCGCGACCACGGATCCCTTCGTTCTTCCCCTCGCGCCCCGGACGAACCTCGCCGTGACGCTTCAGCTCGAGCCCGGCTGCGCGATCGAAGGCATCACCACACACCCGGGCTCGCGGACGACCTCGTACGTCGTCGCGGGCCACGCCGTGCCCCCCGACCAGCGGCCGGACGAGCTGATCGCCGAGCCCGAGCTCAAGGATGCCGTACCGGTGGCGCACTGGTATCTGCTCTCCGCCTTGGAGGTGCGCCCGGACGCCTTGCCGAGCCCGGGAGAGCCGGCTCCCGCAGTGGCGGTGCTTCTCGGTGACTCGCTCACGGACGGGCGAGGCTCCACGACCGATGGCAACGATCGGTGGCCCGACCAGCTCATCGACCGCCTGCACGAGCGGGAGGGCCTGACGCACCTCGGCTTCGTCAACCAGGCTGCCGGCGGCAACCGGGTGCTGCGCGACGGGCTCGGCATCGCGGCCCTGGCCCGGCTGGAGCGCGACGTCCTGGCCTGCGCCGGTGTTGCCTGGCTCATCCTCTTCGAGGGCGTCAACGACATCGGCACGGCGCTTTCCACCATGGAGGCGCAGCGACGCGTCGGGGACGAGCTGATCGGCGCGTACGGGCAGATCATCGACCGTGCTCACGCGCATGGCATCCGCGTCTACGGGTCGACCCTCACGCCGTTCGCCGGCAACTCCTACGACGATGCTGCGGGAGTGCGCGAGGCGACCCGTCAGCGGGTCAACGCCTGGATCCGGGACAGCCGACGCTTCGATGAGGTCATCGACTTCGATGCCGCAGTACGCCGGCCCGACGACCCGGCCCGCGTGCGCCCCGGGCTGCACGTCGGCGATGGCCTGCACCTCAACCGGTCCGGCTACCGCGCGCTCGCGGCCGCGGTCCCCGCCACGCTGTTCGGCACGCCCTGACGCCCAGTGTCTGTGCGCCCCTCGCGGCTGCTCTTGTGCGCGCTGGTTCGTGGTTGTTACGCCGGTGTCTGTGCGCCCCTCGCGGCTGCTCTTGTGCGCGCGCCGGTCCTTAGCTGTCACGCCGCGTGACGGGCCGCCGGGCCGACGGCCATGATGTGCGACATTGAGTCAGCACTGCTTCTTCTCGCGATACGGCCGCTGACCAGGCATTCTTTTCTTTGACAGACATCGATGGCACCGTGGCCGGTGACTCTCCGTGGCGGTCGGTCTCGTCGGGCTCGACAACACCGGCGACGACGGCCGGCCTGCACCCGTCGCGCCGTACGCCCCCGAAATCGCCGGAGGTCGCGATCAGTCGGCGGACACGGAGAGTCACCGGGTCTGCCATTCAAGATCACGTGCTGCGGCTGAAGTGGCTGGTCGCGGGCCGTAGCGTCAGAGGAAGCAGTGCTGACCGCCCAACACGCATGATGGTCGACCGGGCCGATTCACGTCACGCTCCGTAAACCCTCGGTCCGGGCAGGAAGTGGCGGACGATCGACCGTAGCCGCGGGCACGGCCGCCCGGTACCGTGTTTCATCGTGAAATTGGTCAATGCCATGCTCGCCGGCCTGCTCGCCGCGACGCTTGTCGGCTGCCATGGCTCGGCGGGGCCGACCGGGGTACTCGAGGTCACGCCCATACAGTCCCTTGTGGACGAACCCGTGCATGTCCGGGTCACCGGCCTCAACCCCGGGCAGCGGATCGCGCTGAGCGCCAGCATGCCCGAGCTCGAAGGCGCCCGGTGGGCGTCACGGGCCACGTTCACGGCCGGCGCCGACGGCGTGGTCGACCTCGACCGCGACGCGCCCGACGCCGGCGACTACAGCGGCGTCGACGGGATGGGCCTGATCGCATCGATGGCCGTGCAGGGCCCGGCAACGACAACCGGGGCGTCGGCCGAGACGGACGGCGGCTTTGTGCTGCGGATCTCGCTCTCCGGCGGAGCGTCGATCGACCTCCGCCGGGTCGTCCTGGCGTCGGCAGTGACGACTCACGAGCTGACTATCGCCGCGGACCGCGTCTCCGGCCTGCTCGCGCTTCCGGCGCACCCCACCGGTCCCGGCGTGTTGCTGATCGGCGGCTCGGAGGGTGGTCTGAGCAAGAGCATGACGTGGGTCGCGGAGGTCCTGGCCGCCCACGGCTACCCGGCTCTGGCGATCGCGTACTTCCACGCGCCCGGCCTGCCCGGGGAATTGCAGAACATCCCGATCGAGTACTTCGCGACGGCCGCCCGCCTGCTGCCCGGGCCTGTTCGGGTGGTGGGCTACTCGCGCGGGAGCGAGGCGGCCATGCTGCTGTCGGGCCTGTATCCCGACCTCGTGGCGGGCGCCGTCCTGGTATCGCCGGCGGCGAGCGTGCATGTCGGCTTCCCGAACGGCGGTAACGCCTGGACGTACCATGGCGCCGCGCAGACGCAGATTCCCTTCGATGCGATCGCTGGTCCGGTGCTCGCCTTCGTCGGTACCGACGACCAGATCTGGCCGTCTGGCAGCTACGTCCAGACCCTCCAATACCGGCTCGGGCAGCGGCTGGACACGCTCGAGGTCGACGGGGCTGGCCACGAGATGCTCGGCGTACCCTATCTGAGCTTCGACCCCGCGGTCACCCAGCCGCTGACCGGCGAGCAACTCGATCTCGGCGGCACCCGTCTCGGCGACGAACAGGCGAGACGCCAGACCTGGGCCGCCCTCCTCCACTTCCTCGCCACGCCGCCCGCGCATTGACAGGTACCTCTGCGGAGCCGGATGATTGGAGCGCGGCACCATCGCTGTACCGGCCTTCGCCGCACTCAACTACGTCCAGGAGGCAAACCCGAGCCAACGGACGGTGGTCGCCAGAGTTGCGTACGTCCATCCGGGCGAGACCCACCGCCGCGTGTACGACGTGAGCTTCGTGACCCGCGATGGCCGGCACTGCTCGTCAACGGTCAACTCTGGCTTCACCTCCGCGCCGCTGACAGATCAACCGCACGTCGGCGACATCGTGCAAGTCAGGTATCAGGCGGGGAGTCAACCGTGTGCCCTTGTCTGGGAGGCGGACGAACGAGTGCCGTGGTACCTCTACGCGGGGTTGGCCGGCATGTTCGTGTTCGGGATCGTCGGCACCTACGTGTCGTGGCGCCATATGCGCGTTCGCCGAGCGCCCTGATTTCGGCGGCACCCGTCTCGGCGGCGAACAGGCTAAAGGCCAGACCTGGGCCGCACTCGTCCACTTCCGCGCCACCCCCTCGCCTTGAGTCGCTGCTTCGAGGTTGGTAAGTAGTCAGGCGAAGACGTCGGCGGTGGTCACGACGAGCACATCATCCGGGAGGTTCCCCGTGACCTCTTCCCGGGCGGCGATGACGTAGACGGGTTCCGGACCTTCCCGAGACAGCAGGTGGGAGGCGTGCGCCTTGCGCACCAAGGAGCGCAGGATGCGCCCCCCGTCCTCTCGCTTGGCCCACTTGACCTCTCCGGCGAGGCTCAGCCGACCGTCAGGCTCACTGAGCATTGCGACGTCGATCTCGGCAGGGTCATCACCGTACTGGTGCCAGAACCGGCCAACCTCGGTAACAGGAGCGACGCGAGGGTCGTCCACTATGGTCTGTACCAGGTGCGCCCGCACCGCATCCTCCCAGCGCTGGCCCATGAAGGCATCAAAGTGGCTCTCCATGACGCCGGCCACGGACTTTCCGAGCCCTCGGACGATGGAGGTACGTCGCGGCTCCACAATGGATAGCCAGAAGGCCAGGAAGTTGTCGGCTACTCGGTAGTACGCCCGACGCGCGTCGGCATTACGGCCCACCGGGAGCACCCGCTGGACCAGGTCCAGATCCGCCAATGCTGCCAGAGCCCGGCTCGGGTCGATGCCGAGCGCGTCCTTGATCTCACTGAACCTGGTACGTCCGCCGGCGATGGCCCGAAGGACCTGCTCCGGTATCCGTTCGCGGCGTCCGCCCGCGAAGTCCTCGGTGGCGAGGATCAACTGGCCCTCGTTGAGCAACAGGCCGTACTCGGTGCCGACCAGGCGAGACAGGTTCTCGCGGAAGGAGGCGGACTGATCCCACAGCGCCAGGTAGAAGGGGGTGCCGCCGCAGACGCCCCAGACCTTGGCCCGCTCAGATGGCTCAAGGCTCGGCAGCATGAGTGCCGACTCGCCGGGCAGGAATGGCCGCACCTGCATGCGCAGGGTCGCCCTGCCGAAGAGCGGAGCCCGCTCCTCCTGCAGCGCCTCCATCGTCCGCACCGCGGAACCGCAGAGGACCAGCCGGATCGCGCACTCCCTGATGCGCTCCCAGATCGCGCGGAGAGCACTCTCGAAGTGAGGGTCGGCCTGGACGAGCTCGGGGAACTCATCCATGATCACGACCACCGGCTCGTGGCTGGCCGCTTCACGGAAGATGTCGAACGCCTCGTCCCAATCCCGGAATGGGCGGCTGGCGAGGTCGCGATCCGCCAGCGAGAGGACCGGTGCGGCCGCGGCGGAGAGCGCGGCGAGTTCCTGATCGACTGGTCGATTGCGCGAGACGTGGTACACCGCCCGCTTTCGGCTCGCCCAGTGGGAGAGCAGGTGTGACTTGCCAACCCGGCGGCGGCCCCAGACGACACCCAGTTGTGGGCCGGGCTTGGCGTACCACTCGTCGAGAATGGCTAGTTCGGTGACGCGATTGACGAAGCGCACTGGCGACCTTCGCTCTCAAATCCAACCTGCGACTATCGCAGGCTGCGACTATCGTAGCCTGCGGCTATCGTAGCCTGCGACCATTGCACGCTGCGACTATCGCAGGTTGCGGCTGTCGCGGGTTGGTGCGAGGCATCACGCGGGCGGCGTGCAGCGGATGGGGGGCGTCGACGCCTTCTGGTAGGTGGGGTGGCACAGTCACCGTCGGGAGGTCGGGTGGAGGCGTCGTTCGAGGACTTCGTCCTGACCCGGGGCAAGGCGCTGCTGCGGTTCGCGGTGATGCTCTGCGGCGACCGGGGCCGGGCTGAGGACCTGGTGCAGTCGACGCTGCTCGCGGCGTACCGGTGGTGGGCGCAACTGTCCACGATGGAGCATCCGGAGGCGTACGTCCGGACCGTGCTCGTCCGGGCGCACCTGCGGTGGTGGCGGCGGCGTTCCAGCACGGAGATCCCCATGCAGGTCCGGGAGGACGAGCGGCCCGACCGCAAGGATCCGGCTGGTGAGCAGGCGAGCCGGGACGCGGCCTGGGAGCTGCTCGGGCGGCTGCCACCCCGGCACCGTGCGCTCGCAGGCCGCCCGTGCGCTGGCCGCCCTGCGCGCCATCGTTTCCACTACCGACCGGGAGGCGTTGCCATGACAGATCACGACGTCGACTCCGAGCCCGTCGAGCGCGTGCTGCGCGACACGTTCCGCCGGCACGAGTACCTGGCCGATGGCGGCGCCCAGCGGCTCTTGCCGACCGTACGGGCCGGGATCGAGGAGCGCGCCGCGCGCCGGCGTACGGTCGTGCCGCGCTGGGTGCCGGTCGTGGCCGCGGTCGTGCTCGCCGCGGGTGCCGTGCCGGCGGCGCTCGCGTTGGTCCGACGTGGCGGCGGCGAGCCGGCGAGCATCGGCAACTCGCCATCGGCGTCAGCACCTGGCGCGTCGACACCAGCACCATCGCCTGCCGGCGGACCGATCGGCGCGCCGCCCAGGGGCTACCGGTGGGAGAGCTCCCTGGGTCTGGTGGCCGCTGTGCCGGACGGCTGGTCCGTCAACGACTTCGGCTGCAACATGACGAGCGCGCCGAGCGTGGTGCGGGGGCGCGGGCCGGCGACGTTGTGCCTCACGATGGAGGCGCCCACCAAGGAGGTCGCCATCTTCGAGCACCTCGACCAGTACATGACTGTCGATGGCGTTGTGGCCCAGGCCCTGCTCGATCCGGGCGCCCCGCGCGAGCAGGTGCGCATCGACGGCCTGCCGGCGCAACGCCTGACGGCCAGACTCGGCGATGGCCGCTTCGCCGCCGTGGTACTGATTCCAGACCGCGGCGCGGCGCTGGTCGTACGGACGCTCGCGCAGGCGACGACCGACACGATCCTGGCCAGCCTGCGGGTCGTCGACGTGGACGAGGTGGGTTGCCCATACCGGCGCCCGGACGTCTCGCCCATGGCTCGCCCCGGCAGCGACCTCGTCGATGCGCACCCGGTCGCGATCAGCATCTGCACGTACGAGTCGCGGTACTGGCCGCAGGGGACGCCGGAGGGCTTCGGGGATCTGGGCGCCTCGGGGGAACTGACGGGCGAGGCGGCATCACACCTGGCCTCGCTGATCGACAGGGCCCCGGCCGGCGGCAACCCCGACGTGCCAGCGAACCAGTGCCAGCCCGGCCCGGCGCTGCCCGACGCCGTCCTGCGGATCAGCAGCGCGGACGGGACCGTGCGCCTGGTGTGGGCGTGGTGGAGTGACTGTGTCCACCGTGGACTGAGCGACGGTGTCGACACCGTGGCGATGAGCCGGAGCATCGTCGCGGCGATCGCGAATCCGCTCGGCGTCTCGTACTCGTTCAACGGCGATCTCCCGCAGTAGCTCCGCGTTGCCGCCGTGCTCGTTGCCTGGGCACCGATGTCCCAGACGCCGGGCTATCCCGCCTGGCGTCGCCTCGCCTTGCGTGCCCCGGCGCCGCCCAGCTGTCGAGCGGCGTCCATTGTGGAGGGAAGCTGGTGGGTGTCGACCCGCACGGCGGCGACCAGCTCCTCGCGAGCACGCGAGACGCGGGAACGGATGGTGCCGACCGGGCAGCCACAGACCTGGGCCGCCTCGTCGTAGCTGAGCCCGACCACCTGGGTCAGTACGAACGCTTCCCGGCGTTGCGGGTCGAGGCCGGCCAGCAGGTCACGCAGGGCCACGGTCTCGTCGATCTGCGGCGTGCGCGCGCGCTGGGAGTTCTCGTCGAGGGCCTCCAGCGGCGATGTCCGGGGCCGTCGTCGCGCCAACCGTACGTGGTCGGCCGCGGCCCGGCGGGCGATGGCGAACAGCCAGGTTCGAGCGGTGGAGCGGGCATCGAAATTGGTGAGCGCGCGCATGGCGCGCAAGTAGGTCTCCTGGGCCAGGTCCTCGACGTCGTTGGCGTCGGCAAGCAACCGCAGGAAGCGCAGCAGGTCGTGGCGGGTGTGACGGATGAGGTCGGCAGCGGCGCCGCGATCCCCGCCCTTCGCGGCCATCGCCAGGCGCGTGACGTCGTCGTCGGACCGCGCGGTCATGCGGGTCAGGGTAGCCCCGGGATATCGGCGGGAACCGGGGCGGGGTCGTGGACGACCATGTCCGTGTGGAGTGCAACGCGTGCCGGGAGATCCTGTCGGCCCGGCTCGATGGTGAGGACCTGCCAGGCGAAGCGGCACAGGCCGATGTCCACCTGACCGGCTGTCCGGAATGCGCCCGATGGTGGCGCCAGGCGGTGGCGGTGACCCGCATGGTGCGACTGGCGGCGGCCGAACCGTCGCCGGCGCTGGGCGACCGGCTGGACCCGGAGCTGCTGGCCGCATCGGCTCCGGGGCCAGGGCAGCACCGGGCCGCGGCCCTGCTGCGGTGGTCACTGGGGCTGTTGGGCCTGGCCCAGTTCCTGCTCGGCATGATTCAGGTGAACGCGCTCGGCTCCGGGGAGCACGACCACGCGGGCAGCGTCGGTCCTGCCCATCTGTGGCACGAGTCCGCGGCGTGGAACATCGCGATCGGCGCCGGCTTCGGCTGGATCGCGCTGCGTCGGACCCGCCCCGTCGCGCTGATCCCGCTCATGAGCGCCTTCGTGGCGATGCTGCTGCTGTTGAGCACCAACGACATCGCGCATGGCGAGGTCGATCGTGCCCGGCTGCTCAGCCACGGCTTCGTGCTCGCCGGCTATCTCGTGCTGCTGGCGCTGTCCCGCCCGCGGTTCGACTTCGGCGACCCACCGCCACGACGTCGGACCTGGCCGCGTCTGGCGGTCTTGGGCGAGGACGGCGCGGCGTAACGGTCAGGAGTGCGCGGGCAGCTCACGGATGGTGGCCAGGGCGTCCTCAATGGAGAGTCCGAGCGCTTGCAGCGTCGCCAGGTACTCCCGTGCCGCCCTGCCCGCACGCTCGCATAGTGACGCGGCCGACGGGCTCGGGGTCGACGGCATCGCACTCATGGCCCAGGATCTCTGTGCTGCCGTGGGTCGTAGCCATCATGGCCCGGCCCGGGCGCGACGGCTACGCACAGTTACGCGGCTGGGCTCCTCTGGCCTTGTGCACTCCAGTCGGTTTGCTTTGGTGCTTCTGGCGCAACGCCTCCCGGCCAGCTCATACTCCTCAACGTAAGATCGTCGATCAACGCCGTCCCGTAACAGAGAGTAGGCACGTTCCGCGCGGCCGTACTGATCGAAGAAGGCCGCGACGCTGCAGGGCGGCCGCGCGGTTCAGCCTCGGGCTTGTTGCCGTTCGGAGAGCGGACGCGGAGCATCTCGTCCGCGTGGCTCCGGCGGCATGCGCCGGTTGTTGCCGCTACGTTCCGTGACTGCCAAACAGGCATCGAAGAAACTCCCTATCGCTCTATTGCCAGGTGAGAGGCCGTTGCGTGAGAAGCACCCAAGCAAACCGTCCAGCGCGCGAAAGGCCGACCTGAGGCCCGGGGCGTTACTGTACGTAACTTCTGCACATGCGACGACGGCAGCGAGCGGTGACCCCGACGACGCGGGCCCACAGCCTGACCCCAGCATTGCGGCGAGCCCGACACTGGTCCGCGCAGGATGCGACCTCCTACCGCACGCGATCTGTGATCGACAAGGCCTACAACCCAGATCGCCGCGAGGCGAGCGAAGTATGCTGCCGTCGTGGATCGGGCTGGGGGAGCCGCCGCGCTCCGGGTCACGACCCGCAACGCGCGGTTCCAGCAGTGGGAGGCCCTGCTCGCGAACCGGGCCAAGCGCCAGCGCAGCCGCGAGTTCCTCGTGCAGGGCGTTCGCGCGATCACGATGGCCGTACGGTCAGGTTGGGACATCCGCGAGCTTCTCTACAACGCCGACGTGCGCCTGTCGGAGTGGGCCCGGGACACGCGCGATTCCGTTAAGGCGAACCGGTTCGCGGTCGCCAGCGAGCTCATGGCCGAGCTGGGCGGCAAGCTGGAGGCGACGCCCGAACTGCTCGCGGTCGTGGCCCTGCCCGAGGACGACCTCGGCCGCATTCCGGTCGGCCCGGACCTGCTCGGCGTCGTCTTCGATCGGGCCACGGGCCCGGGCAACATCGGGACCCTGATCCGATCCGCCGACGCGTTCGGCGCCAGCGGAGTCATCGTGACCGGCCACGCTGCGGACGTTTATGACCCCAGGTCCGTGCGGGCGAGCACCGGGTCGTTGTTCGCCGTACCGGTCGTGCGAGCGGCCTCGCATCGGCCGGTCCTCGACTGGGTACATGCCCTGCGCGCTCGCGGCATTCCGGTCCGGCTCGTCGGCGCGGATGAGCACGGCGAGCTCGACGTCGCAAGCTACGGGTTCACCGCGCCGACGGTGGTGCTGGTGGGCAACGAGACGAGTGGTCTGAGCGCCGCCTGGCGCGAGGCCTGCGACCACCTCTTGCGGATTCCGATGTCCGGCTCGGCGAGTTCGCTCAACGCGGCGACAGCGGCATCCATCATTCTCTATGAATCAGCACGACAGAGAGCCGCGGGCTTGCCTGCCTCCACTCGCGAGTGGTAGGCATCTGGAGTGTCCGTCGTGACGTTCACAGTGGACGGTACGGCGGTGCGCCGCCGGTGCAGCCGCGTGCTGCGCGTGGGCGTGGGCTATCTGGCAGTCACCGTCGCGATGCTCGGGCTGGTCGCCTTGACGCCAGCCCGCGAACCCGTCGCCCTGGCGCTGTTCGCGGTGGGCGCGCTGCAGCTGCTGTTCTGGGACGCGCAGATCCTCCGGGTACTGCTGCGGTTGCGCCGGCTGTCGCGCGACGCCGGCGGGCCCTCGGGCGGGCTGACGGTCGACTCCACCGGCATCGACGACGGGCGTGGCGCGGTGCCGTGGTCGGCGGTACGAACCGCCCGGGTCTACCGCGACGCAGTCCCGCGGCTGACCGTCGTGCTGCGCCGGGGCACGGGGCGCCGGGGCACGGGGCGCCGTCTGCGCAGCTACCAGGCGGTGAACTACGCGACCACCGTGGACGACCTCGCTGCCGCCTTCGCGCCGCATGTCGCCGTGGTCGACCGGCGCGCTCCTTTGCCGCCGCTGCACGACGAGGCCGCGGGTGTGGACGAGTTCTCCTTCCGCCTCTGGCCGATCCGGGCACGCCGTACGGCCTACGCGCGCAACGCCCTGCTCGTCGCCGCGATGCTGCTGCCGCCGGTCGCCGGTCTGCTCGTGGTCGGTCAGCCCGCCGCGGCGGCGTTGCTCGTGGTGCTGTTGGCGGGCTACGTCGTGTGGTGTCTGCGGCGTGCCGCGAAGGCCCACCGTGAGCTGCGCAAGCTCGGTGGTGGCGGGCGCGGCCGACTGCGGCTGACCGCTGATCATCTCCTGTGGACCGGCATCGACGTGCCGATCGAGTGGCGTCACGTACACGACGTACGGGTCGACCCGGACGGGTCGGGTTCGCTGGTCGGCGTCTTCTCGTGTCGGGACGAGTCGCATGCATGCCCATACCGCGACAAGTCGATCGCGTTCCGAACCCGGCCGGAGACCTACACCACGACGCTCGACGACCTCATCGCGGCATTCTCCCGGCATGTCCCTGTGGGCGCGACCGATTCAGTCCCTGAGGGCTGACCGTCGATGCGTCTATCGCCGCTGCACGAGCACGATGACGTCGTCGAGCCTGGCGCTTTCGCCGTTCGGCCCGGTCGCGTGCCGAGAGCGCGTCTCGGCCAGCCGTGTCTGCCACTCGTGCTCGGGCAGGCCCAGCGCTTCGACCTCCTCGGCCGGTGTCGCGAAGTGGTGCTCGTGGTGGTGCTGGGTCGCCCAGGGCGGGGACGCGGCGTGCGAGAGGATCAGCAGATGGCCGCCGGCCGTGACGTGGGTGGCGGCGCGACGCAGGATCTCGGTGCGCGGCATCGAGATCGGCGAGTGCAAGAAGCTCGCGGACACGAGTTCGTACGGTCCATCCGCGGTCCAGGTGGCGAGATCGTGAACCTGCCAGGTGATGCGGCCCTCGGGAACTGCCTGCTCGGCCGCGGCCGCGGCGCCCCGGGCGATTGCCGTCGGCGAGACGTCGACGGCGGTGACCTGCCAGCCCTGCTGGGCGAGCCAGATCGCGTCGGCGCCCTCGCCACAGCCCAGGTCGAGCGCACGTCCGGCGGGCAGGCCGGACACCACGTCCACGATCGCCTGGTTCGGCCGTCCGGACCAGACGCGGTCGGTGCCGGCGTAGCGGGCCTCCCAGACCTGTGCCGCGTCCTGGGCTTCCGCGTCCTGGTTCTGCTCTCCCATGCGCTCCAGCCTCTCAGCCGCGACGGACGACCGCGTCGCGCAGGTCGCGCAGTGCCGCCGCGGCCTGGTCCATGGTCCATGAACCGTAATAGATACCGAGCCCGATGCTGCCGTGGTCGGCCCACGCGCACACGATCACGGCCTGCGACTGGTCGTCCTCGGTGTTCGCGCACCTGAGGATCGGGCCGAGTCGGTGGTAGTCGGTGATGTTGCGGACGGGCCGGTCGGTGATGCCGTTGATCGCCTGGTCCAGCTCCTTGCCCGGATCGAGGATCAGCTTCGTGGCGGCGATCAGGACGAGCCGGCGCTGCGATGCCTTGTGGTCGGCGAGCACCGCTGCCACGTCATCGTCCACGCCGTACTTGCGGAACATCTCGACCTCGAGATCGGTCGAGGCGCGGTCGATGTCGGGATCCCGGACCCGATCGAATCCGGCCGCGCTGTCGCCGAGCTCCAGGTGGGCCGGGTACTCGCGGCTGATCGGCGTCCAGATCACGAGCGCACCCACGCAACAGATCAGCGCGAGTGCCGCGAGCGTACCGACGACCCAGGGCCAGCGTCGTCGCCGCGGCCGGTCCACGAAGACGACGACAGGCTCGACATCGATCGAGCCGTAGGTAGGCGGCACGACCGGTGCCGAGCCGACCCACGGATCGACGGGCTGGGTGCGCGTCGGGTCGACCACCCGCGGCCCGCGGCTGGAGACCACGTCCGTGGAGTCCGCGGGCAGCGGGCGGGTCGGGTCGTCCGTCACGGCCGCAGCGTATCGGCCCGCGCCCCAGGTTGGTGAATACGGGGGCCCGGTGATGGCTCGTGATCAGAACAGGCCCATCACGTTGCCGTCGGCATCAATATCGATGCGCTCACCCGCGGGGCTGCTGGGCAGGCCGGGCATCGTGCGCATGTCTCCGCACAGCGGGGTCACGAAGCCCGCGCCCGCCGAGAGCGTCACGTCACGTACGGGAAGCCGGAAACCGGTCGGACGGCCGAGCAGGGACGGATCGTGGCTAAGGCTGTACTGGGTCTTGGCCATGCAGATCGGCAGGTTGCCGAACCCCAGTGCCTCGTACCGCGACAGCGCCCGGTCGGCGGCGGGCAGGAAGTCGACGCCGTCGGCGCCGTAGATCTGGGTCGCGATCGTTTCGATCTTGACCCGTAGTGGCGCGTCGTCCGGGTAGAGGAGGTGGAAGTCGGGCGCACCCTTCTGGGCGGCCGCCCAGACGGCACGGGCGAGGTTCTCGGCGCCCTTGCCGCCATCCACGAAGTGGTTCGACTCGACCGCGTCCTCGGCCCCCGCCGCGAGCGCGGCCTCGCGCAGGGCGGCGATCTCTTCCTTGGTGTCGGTGGGGAACACGTTGATGGCGACCACGGCGGGCACACCGTACCTGCGGACGATCTCGATGTGCTTGGCGAGGTTCGCCGCTCCCCGGGTGACCGCGGCGGGATTGTTCTCGAGCAGCGCGGGGTCCAGCGGCTTGCCGGCCACGATCCTTCCGACGCCGCCGTGCATCTTCAGCGCCCGGATGGTGGAGACGACGACCGCGGCGTCCGGGCGCAGGCCCGAGGCGCGGCACTTGATATCGAAGAACTTCTCCGCACCCATCTCCGCGCCGAAGCCGGCCTCGGTCACCAGGATGTCGGACCCGGCGAGCGCGACCCGGTCGGCGATGACGCTGTTGTTCCCGTGCGCGATGTTGCCGAACGGGCCACAGTGGACGAACGCGGGTCCGCCCTCGAGGTTCTGCAGGAGGTTCGGTTTGATCGCGTCCTTGAGCAGCACGGCCATCGAACCCGCGACCTTGAGGTCCTCGGCGGTGATCGCCGAACCATCGCGGCGCAGCGCCAGCACGACCCGACCGAGCCTGGCCCGGACGTCGGCCAGATCAGAGGCGAGGGCCAGGATCGCCATCACCTCGGACGCCACGGTGATGACGAAGCCGGCCTGGCGGGCGTATCCGTTCTCCTTGGCGCCGAGCCCGACGATGACCTCGCGCAGGGCGCGGTCACTGATGTCGAGCACGCGTGGCCACAGCACCGATCGGGGGTCGATTCCGAGCTGGTTTCCGTGGTAGATGTGGTTGTCGATGAAGGCGGACGCGAGGTTGTGGGCCGCGCCGATGGCGTGAACGTCGCCGGTGAGGTGGAGGTTGAAGTCCTCCATGGGGATCACCTGCGAGTAACCGCCACCCGCGGCGCCGCCCTTGATCCCGAACACCGGTCCCAGGCTGGGCTGGCGGATCGCCAGCGACGAGCGCACCCCGATGCGCCGCAGCCCTTGGGCGAGCCCGACGGTCGTGGTGCTCTTGCCCTCGCCGAGCGGGGTGGGGCTGATCCCGGTCACCACCACGTACTTGCCTCGCGGGTTCTCCCGCTCCAGACGTTCGATCCCGGACAGGGTGATCTTCGCCTTCGCGCTGCCGTACAGCTCGACCTCGTCGTCGCGCAGGCCCAGTTCGCGCGCGATCTCGAGGATCGGCCGGGGCGTCACCGAACGCGCGATCTCCAGGTCCGATGGGACAGCAGTGCCTGCCACGATCAACCCTCCACAGTCGCCCAAGCTTCGCCTACGACAGCTACTCGTGACAGCTGCCCGTAGGACAATGAAAGCCGCTGTTTGCCGGGATGTCCTTAGCGATTCGACGTGCCCGGCGTCCGCGTTTGCGCTGCCCAGGCTACGTCTTCCGACGTAGAGCCCCTGAGCCGGGAGCGCGGGTGCGCAACGCGTCGAGCCGGGAACCGCCGGGCGGAGCTGTCAGTGGAAGACCCACGGGTGGATCGCGGATCGGAAGGCCGAGTCGCTGTAGCTCGCCCGGATCGACGATGGCGGCGGGCAGTTGGGGAAGTAGTAGTCACACTTCCAGTGCAGGATGGACGGGCAGCCACCGGTCAGCTGGATCGAGGTGTCGAACGCCAACGTGCCGGTACGTAGCTGGTATCCCTTCACGTCGTAGCGCGCCGCGTGCAGGGTGACCCGGTAGCCACCCTCGTAGTCGCAGGTGCGCAGGGTCCGCCCGGATGACGGCCCCTTCACGCACAGGATCAGTGTCGCGTCGTTGTAGCCAAGCGCCTTCCACGCGGTGGGCACGTCGTCGGCGAACTGGCTGGAGATCAGTGGCAGCAGCTTGTGTGGGCCACCGCCCTTCCACGCGGGCGCTGCCCGGTACGGAGCCGGGGTCGTGCAGTAGCCGGGGGGATCACCGCTGACCAGCCTGCTCACCGTGTCCGCCTCCAGTTGCGTCTCGGCCTTGTCGACTCCCGTCCGGGCCGCGTCCGCCAAGTCGCTGTCGGGGTAACGCTCCAGCAGGGCGTTGTACGCGGTCAGGGCTCCGGAGGCGTCGCTGACGAGCAGCTTGTCGCCGCACGCCACCAGCGCCGTCGGGGCCAGGGTGTCGACCTGTGTCGCCGGCTGGTCGAGTTGGTCGCCGGTGGGCGGGCGCTCGCGCAGCCAGTCGAGCTGGGCCGTGGCCGTGCACGGGTCACCCTGCGGTAGCCGGTCCATGTAGCTGGTCAGGATCGCCTGAACGTCGCCGGCCCGCCCGGGCGTCTCGTCGAGTACGGTCCCGAGGACGGTGAACCCGGCCAGCAACTGGCTCATGTCGCCGGCAAGGGCGTTGTCGATGGCGTTCTTGGCGATCGTGAGCAGCAGGTCCGCCCGCCGGTCCGCCGCGCCCTGCCACCGCCCGTCGCCCGAGTCGAGGTACTGCGCGAGCAGGGCGGCGCCCTGCTCCGGATCGTCCTCGGCGAGCGCCTGCACCAACAGGCCGCACGCCGCCCGCTCATCAGCCGTACGGCGGGTGACGTACGGGTCGGCGAACCGGTGCCAGCCCGCGATCTGGTCCAGCGTCGCGATCGCCTCGTCGCACTTGCCGGCCTCGTGGGCACTCGCCGCCGACGCCTCGATCCGGTGGGCATCGAAGAGCAGGCCCGCGACCAAGAGTCCCGCGGCCACGGTCGCGCCGACCGCGATCGCTCGCTGCCGTCCGACGTTCGTCGCGGGTGGCGCCGCCGCTGTGGGTGCCGTCGCCGCCGGTGCCGTCGCCGCCGGTGCCGTCGCTGCGGGTGCCATCGCAGGAACAGCCGCCGCGGGCGGACGCCGTGCCAGCAGCCAACCGTGAAGGATGGTCGCGATCCACCACAGGGTCAGCACGCCACGCCAGAACCATCCCGGCTGGCCGAACGCGCCCACGAGCAGAATCAACACGACGCTGATGACGGCGTTGGCGATGGCGAGACCCCATCGCCGCATGAGCAGGTATCCCACGCCGAGCAGGCAGGCGTTGCCGAGCGCTGCCGCCCACGGGTCGTGCCGGCGCGGTGGCGGCGGAGGCGACTCGACGACGACGCCCGCGATGACGGGCGGGGGCGACGCATTCTCAGTCATGACTCCTCCGATGCCGACTCGGCCCAGTGCCCGGGGCACCGTACCAAAGCTGCTGTCGGTCCGTCTGTCCCCGAAGAATCGGGGCGCAGACAACGCTGCCGGTATAAACATGGAAATAACGAACCGGGTCCGGCGGCTCATGTCGGTGCCGGCCGGTATCTTCCCGCCATGACTAACACGGCACTCAACGACTGGCTCCTCGACAGCGACCCCGCGCTGCGGTGGCAGGTCGAGCGGGACCTGCTCGGCCTGCCGGAACCGGTGTGGTCCGCGACCAGGGCGAGGGTCGCGACCGAGGGCTTCGGCGCGCGACTGCTCGCCCTGCAGGACCCCGACGGTCAGTGGGCGGGTGGGTCGTTCTTTCCTGGCGACTTCGACTTCCGGGGCCCGGAGGCGGCCGAAGGCGCGGGCCAGCCGTGGACGGCGACCACGTGGACGCTGAACTGCCTGCGGGAGTGGGGAATCGACGCGAGTGTGCTGGCCGGGACCGCCGAGAAGCTCGCCGCGAACAGCCGGTGGGACTACGACAACCTCCCCTACTGGGGCGGCGAGGTGGACTGCTGCATCAACTCGTGGACGCTCTCGAACGGGCTCTGGCTCGGCGCCGACGTGGACGGACTCGTCGACTGGTTCCTCGACCACCGGCTCGCCGATGGCGGGTGGAACTGCGAGTGGGTCAACGGAGCGACGACATCGTCGTTCCACTCCACCCTGAATGCGCTCAAGGGCCTGCTCGACTACGAGCGGGTGACCGGCGACCGAGCGCGGGTCCGCGAGGCGCGGCGTACCGGCGAGGAGTACCTGCTGGCCCGCGGGCTCTACCGCCGACTCTCCACCGGCGAGCCGGTCGCGCCGTGGGCGCTGCGGTTCGCCTACCCGTTCCGGTGGACCTACAGCGTGCTGAACGCCGGGGACTACTTCCGTGCCGCGTCGATCAACGACGACGCGGTGCCGGACAGGCGGATGGCCGACGCGATGGAGCAGATCCGTGGTGCGCGTACGGCCGACGGCAGGTGGCTGCAGGCCGGTCGGCAACCGGGTCGGGTCTGGTTCGAGATCGACGTGCCGGCCGGCGAGCCGTCGAAGTGGCTGACGTTTCTCGCGACTCGCGTGCTGACCTGGTGGGACGAACGCCGGCCCGCATGACCGTCCCCCGCCGCCTCCCGCAGGTCCTGCTCTGTCCGATGTAGAGGTGAAGCTCACATCCGGGGGGCGCCCGGCCGGCGGGTGAGCCTGCTTTCCTACACTCGATCTTGCACGAGATGCGAGGGTCGAGCGGGAGGGTTCATGTTCGCTGGCATCGGGCGCTTCGTCGTCCGCCACCCGATCTGGGTGATCGTCGCCTGGGTGATCGTCGCGGGAGTCGTCATCGGCTTCGCGCCCAAGCTCACCTCCACGTCGGACGAGGCGTCGTTCCTGCCGACCCACTATGAGTCCATCCAGGCGATCCAGGTCCAGCAGGCGGCGTTCCCGCAAGCGGCGACGCCGGCGGCGATCGCGGTCGTCGAGCGCACGGACGGCTCCCCGCTCACCGACGCCGACTCGGCCACGGTCGGGCGGATCGCCCAGACGCTCACCGCGAACAAGATCCCGAACGTGCTCGGGATCCAGGCCGTGCCCGCCTCGGGTAACAAGCTGGTCCAGATCGTCGCCGTTGCCATCAAGCAGCCGACGAGCCCCAGCGACCTGTCGCAGATCGAGGCCGTACGCACGCTGCGCCAGGATCTGCAGGCCCAGCTCGGCGGCACCGGCCTGCGCGCGGGCGTCACCGGCACGGCCGCGCAACAGCTCGACTCCCAGGCATCGGGCGACCGCGCTACCAGGATCATCGGCGGCGCCACGATCGTGCTCATCCTCGCGCTGCTCCTGGTCATCTTCCGCAGCCCGATCATCGCGTTGTTGCCCATCATCACGATCGGCCTGGTTTCGCAGGTGGCGACCGGCCTGATCAGCTGGGCCAACAACGCCTTCGACCTCAAGGCCGACAGCTCGATCAGCGCGATGCTCGTGGTGGTGCTCTTCGGCGTCGGGACCGACTACATCCTGTTCCTGATGTTCCGGTATCGGGAGCGGCTGCGCGCCGGCGAGGATCCGAAGACCGCGATGGTCAGCGCCGTGACGAGGGTTGGTGAGGCGATCGCCTCGGCGGCGGGCGCGGTGATCATCGCCTTCCTGGCGTTGACCCTCTCCACCCTGGGCCTGTTCCGTGCCCTCGGGCCGGCGCTGGCGATCGCCGTGGCGACCACGCTGCTTGCCGGTCTCACCCTGGTCCCCGCGATCGTCTCGTTGCTCGGCACACGGGTGTTCTGGCCGTCCAAGTCGTGGCGACGCGAGCCGACGGGTGCCCGGTTCAACGCGATCGGCGCCTCGCTCGGGCGGCGCCCCTGGCTCTACGCGGCGGTCTCCGGGGGCGTTCTGGTTGTCCTGTCGCTGTTCGCGCTGGGCTTCCACCCCAACTTCGACCTCGGCGCCGGCTCGTCGTCGACCACATCGGAGTCGGCCGTCTGGCAGCAGGAGCTGCTCAAGAGCCTGCCCGCGGGCGCGACGCAACCGTCCAATGTGTACGTACGATCCGACACCGGTACGCCGCTGGTCGCAAACCAGCTCGCCGCGTACCGCGACCAGCTCGCCGCGGTGCCTGGCGTGGGCCAGGTCGGGCAGCCGGCCCTCTCGGCAGACGGTACGGTCGCCGCCTTCCAGGTAACCCTCGCCAGCGACCCGGCATCGAGGCAGGCGCTGCAGACCGTCCGTGGTCCGTTGCGCGCGGCCGCGCACGGGAGTGCGCCGCCCGGCACGACCGCCTTCGTCGGCGGCATCACCTCGGTCTTCGTCGACATCGAGGCAGCGGTGAACCACGACTACGCCGTGGTCTTCCCGATCGCGGCGGTGCTCATCATGATCATCCTCGGGCTGCTGCTGCGCAGCCTCGTGGCGCCGTGGTATCTGATCGCCTCGGTCGGCCTCGGCTTTACGGCGACGCTCGGTGCCACGGTCCTGATCTACCAGAACGTCAAGGGCGACCCGGGTCTGATCTTCCTGCTTCCCGTGATCATGTACCTGTTCGTCGTGGCGCTCGGGACCGACTACAACATCCTCATGGTCGCCCGGTTGCGTGAGGAGGCGCGCGAGGGCCTGGAGCCGCGCGAGGCGGCGGCCATGTCGGTCCGTCATGCCGGCCCCACCGTGGCGGCGGCCGGACTGATCCTCGCTGGCACGTTCGCCTCGCTGCTGCTGGCCGGCAACAGCCTGCTGACCCAGATGGGTTTCGCGATCGCGTTCGGCATCGCCGTGGTCGCTTTCGTTATGGCCCTGTTCCTCACTCCGTCGCTGACCGCGCTCATCGGCCATGCGGCGTGGTGGCCCGGGCACGAAGACCGAGCGGTCGGTACCACCGGGACCGGCCGGCCTGCCCGCTGACGGATGAGCACGGAAAAGTCACATATCCACTGATGTGATGGTCGAAGCACGGTAGCCGGCGGGCCGCCCGGCCGGGCCCGGCTCGCGGTAGGGTCGAGGCCGGAGAGGAGTCGTCATGGACATCGGAGTTCACTTCCCGTATTTCACCAACCCTGGCGGCGATACCGCGATCGCGCCGGTCCTGACGAGCGCCGCGCAGGCAGCCGACGAGGCCGGGTTCGCGCTCTTCACGGTCATGGACCACTACTTCCAGATGGACCGGATCTGGCCGGCGGATAACCCGATGCTGGAGGGCTACACCGCCCTGGCGTACGTCGCCGCCCGCACCTCCCGGGTCCACCTGGCGACGCTGGTCACCGGCGTGACCTACCGGCACCCGGGCCTGCTCGCCAAGACGGTGACAACCCTCGATGTGCTCTCCGGTGGCCGTGCCCTGTTGGGCATCGGCGCCGCGTGGTACGAGCGCGAGCACGTGGGCCTCGGCGTGCCGTTCCCGCCCGTCCGGGAGCGCTTCGAGCGGCTCGAGGAGGCCATCCGGATCTGCCTGCAGATGTGGAGCGACAACGACGGTGCCTTCGAGGGCAAGCACTACTCGCTCGCCGAGACGCTCAACCGGCCCCGGCCGATCGGTCATGCCCGGCCGCCGATTCTCATCGGCGGCAACGGTGAGCACCGGACGTTGCGGCTGGTCGCGAAGTACGCCGACGCCTGCAACCTCACCGTCCCGACGGTCGATGACATCCGGCACAAGATCGACGTGCTGCGAGGTCACTGTGACCGGGAGGGGCGCGACATCGGCGATATCAAGATCACCGTGCTGACCTTCGCCGACCCGGTCGAGGATCCGGACGAGTTCCTCCGCCAGGCCGAGCAGCTCGCTGCGCTGGGCGTGCAGCACATGCACCTGCGGGCGCCGCAACCCGACCCGGCCGGCTTCATCGCTCGGGTGGCCGAGTCGGTGATGCCGCGGCTCGCGCAGATCCCGGCCTCGCCCGCCTAGCGTGTCTGCTGAATGATCGGCTTCGGATCTCGTAGATCATCTGTGTGATCGATGGTCATGATCTGACCGACTCGGAGTGGGCGTTGCAGGAGCCGCTGCTTCCCGACCGTGCGGTGGCGCGGCGTGGCGGCCAGTGGTTGGACCACCGTGTGGTGATTGACGCGGTGGTGTGGCGGACCCGGACCGGTTCGCCGTGGCGGGATCTGCCGGGCGAGTTCGGCAACGGGAAGACCGTCTCCATGCGACACAGGCGGTGGTCGCGGGACGGCACGTGGCAGCGGGTGCTCGACGAGCTGCGCCCCGGCTGCGACCAGGCCGAGGGCGCCGACTTGACGGTCGGGGTGGATTCGCGTGCGGAGCGGACATCAGGGCGGGGAGCCGACCGGCCCCACTCCCAGAACTCACTTCTTGGGCACCCTGCCGACCCCGGCCTGCCCAAGAAGTGACTTTCTTGGCTCGGCCGGGTCCAACGCGGGTGCAGGACTCAGCAGACAGGCCCCAGCAGCGGACGTTCACCCGCGGACGTTCACCCGCGGACGTTCACCCGCGGCCGTTCACCCGGGGCCGTTCGGCGGCGGCCGTTCACCCGGGGCCGTTCAGCGGCGGCGGTTGAGCGCGGGCCGTTGAGCGTGGGCCGTTCAGCGCGGGCCGTTGAGCGCGGGCCGTTCAGCGCCGGCCCGGCCGACGCAGAACATTCGCGACCGGACCCAGGAGCCCAAACAGACGCTGGCTGGCTCCGGCAGGAATGAGCAGCAGCAGCGCCCACGGACCCGCGCCGCGCACCGTGACCGCCAGCACGAACGCGACCGCCAGGCCGAGGGTCATGACCAGGATGCGGCCCAGCCCCACCGGAACACCCCGCACCCAGATGTCCGGGTGCGGGACGTCCCGCACGGCGGGCGGCCAGGTGCGGCGGATGAGCCACAGGCTCGCCGACAGCGTCGCTGACGCCACGAGCAATGTGCCTATGTAAAGGCCCCAGATCCCTTTGTTGTCCGTCGTGCCTGGTGCCCCGATGAGCTGGGTGGGGAAGGGCAGGAACACGATGCTGAGCAGCCACAGCCCATTGAGCCAGACGAGTGCTCCGCTCACCTGCTCGGCACTGCCGAAGACGCGGTGGTGTACGAGCCAGAAGCGGTAGATGACGACGAAACTCAGGATGAACGCGAGCAGCGTGGCCCTGTTGTCGCCGAGTAACTGACCGATGTCAGGGACGGTGGCCCGTGGCGCGATCTCGACGAGCGGCAGCACGAGCAGCGTCGCCGCGATCGCCACCACGGCGTCGCTGAAGCTGAGCAGGCGTTCGCTGCCTCGCGAACGCGCCGGATGATCCCCGGTCGACGGCTGGTCCACCCAGACAGTATGGCCGCGGCCCTGCGTGACCTTGGGGTTTGCGCCGCGAGTGGACCGCCGCAAGCCGCACCTGGGGTCGTTCCAGATCCCGACGGCTGACTCAGGCGTCCTGGAACGGAGCCGCGTATGCGAACGAGCCCCGCAGATCCGCCCGGTATGTCGTGAGAGCCCGCGCCTGGAAGCTCGAAGCCCACTGCGGCACCGGCGGATCGATGCCGTACTCGGACGCCGGCTTGAACCCGAACCTGTGGTAGTACGCCGGATTGCCGAGGAGCACGACGACCGGCTCGCCGAGGGCGTCGGCGGCGCCGAGCACCGCGTGCATCAGGGCCGAGCCGACGCCGCGCCGTTGCCATGTCGGGTCGACGCTCAGCGGCCCGAGGCCGAGGGCCGGCCGGCCGGAGATCGTCGCCCGGGTACAGACGACGTGGCCAACCACTGTGCCATCGACCTCTGCGACGAGCGACAGGGCGCGGATCCAGCCACGATCCGAGCGCAGCGCATCGACGAGCGGCGCTTCCGAACCGCTTGAGTACGGCATCCCGTCGAAGGCGCGGGTCGTCACCGTGCGGATGGCGTCAACGTCATCGGGATACTCCCGACGGATCAGCATCCGGACATGTTGCCGCAGCGTGCCATCCAACCGCCCCCCCTTTTTTGCTCACGACGACCCGCCACACGATCCCGGCGTTGTCGGGTTGAGTGGATCTCCATCGCTGCCCTAGTCCCAAGATCGTGAAGGAATCTGTACGGGCAGGTGTTGACAGGAAGGCCCGGCGTTCCAATGGTGAGTCAACTTGCCTATCCATTCCCCCAGGGAGCGGCAGTGGACTCGACCGGCTCCGCGCCGCCCTCGCGCCGCGGGCGTGATCCCGGTCAGCCCGAGTGGTTGTGAATCACCGCCTCGACGTTGTTGCCGTCGGGATCGCGAACGAAGGCGGCGTAGTAGCCGGGGTGGTACTCCGGCCAGGTGCGCGGCTCATGCAACGAGGCCGCCCCGAGTTCGATGGCCTTGGCATGGAAGGCGTCCACGGCGTCCTTGTCCGGAGCCTGGAAGGCCAGATGCATCTCGCGTTGCGTGCCGGGTTGGCCCTCGTAGTGGCTGATCCAGAACTCGGGCTTGCCGTCCCTGCCATAGCCGACGGCCTCGCCGAAGTCCATCTCCCGGCCATATCCGAGCACACCGAGCACGCCGTCGTAGAACGCCTTGGCGGAGTCGAGGTCCGCGCAGTTGATGCCGAAGTGGTCGATCATCGGGTCATCAAAGCACGCACCGCCGACAGGGTCGACGCGCTGGCCATGGGGCGACCAACCCGTGACATTCGTCATGGCAGCCGCGGGTGCGCGACCACGTCGCGAGCGCCGGGAGCACGGGTAGAAAAGGTCGCATGAACCTCGGTCAGCTCGTGATCATCGCCGCCCTCGTCGTCCTCGTCATCGTCCGCCGCTTCTCCGGTTCCCCGGTCACGGCCCGCTCCGGCGTGCTTCCGGCGATCCTCGTCGTGGTCGGCGCGGTGCAACTGCACACGAGCATGACCTTCGCCGCGGTGGTGCTGCTCGCCGCCGAGGCCGTACTGGGTGCGGCCGCCGGTGTCGCCCGTGGGTACACCATTCACCTCTATGAACGCGACGGACATCTGTGGCAGCGGTACACGGTGTTCACGCTGCTCGTCTGGTTCGCCATGATCGGCGTTCGGGTCGGCGCCGCGTTCCTCGGTCAGGCGATGGGGATCGGGTTCCCGGGCGGTCCCGCCGCCATGATCACCTTCGGGCTGAGCCTGTTGGTCGAGGCGTTCGTGGTCCGGACCCGCGCCACGCAGTCCGGCGTTCCTCTCGCGCAACGGGCCACTCTCGTGCGCTGATCCGGTCCCGTCCGCGCTGGCTCGATAATGCGGACGGCGGACCCGGCCGATCAGGCCACGAGATCCTCGGTCGGCAGCGAGGCCGCCGGGGCACGCCGGGCGTTCAGGGCCCGGGCGGCGATCGCGACAAAGAGCGCCAGCAGCACCGGTATCGCCAACGCGGCGGGCAGCTTCACCACGGTCGCCGCGGCGCCGATGAGGATCGGACCGAGGACGAACCCCAGATATCCGATGCTCACCACCGTCGACAGGGCCCGGCCGGCCCGTGCCGGGTCGTGGTTGCCGGCGGCCGAGAAGACCTGCGGGGCGATGCCGGACAGCCCCGCGCCCAGCAGCCCGAACCCCACCACGCCGGCGTAGGGCTGGTCCAGCAGCAGCGCCGCGCCCAGGCCCACGGCGGCGGTGGCGGCGCCGGTGCGGACCAGGCCAGCCGGCCCGAGCGCCGTGGCGAGGCGGTCGCCGAAGAGCCGACCGGCGGTCATGGCGAGCGCGAACGCGGCGTACGCATAGGGTGCGAACGATGCCGTGCTGCCCAGGTCGTCGCGCAGGTAGACCGCGCTCCAGTCGGCCGCGGCGCCCTCCCCGACGAGGGTGCAGAGCACGATGACGCCGAGCAGCACATAGTAGGGCCGGTCGCCAGCGGCACCGGGCGCTCGCTGCGACGACTCCCGTGCTACCGGAGCCGCGGGCAGCGCCCACCACGACGCCCACGCCGCCAGGACCAGCACCACCGCGCCGACCGATACCAGGGTCGTGCCGGCACTGGCCCCGGCACGGGCGAAGAGGCTTCCCGCCACCGCGCCGAGCACACCGCCGAGGCTGTACGAGGCATGCAGCGACGAGAGGATCCGGCCCCGCCAGGCTCGTTCGACCTCGATGCCATTGGCGTTCATCGCGATGTTCAGCGTGCCGTGCACGACGCCGAAGACGAACAGCGCCACCGCGAGGCTCGCCAACGACGGCGCGATCGCCGGCGGCACGAGCAGGACGCCCTCGAGCAACGCCGCGGCGATCAGCATGCGCCGGCTGCCGAAGCGGTCCGTCAACCGTCCGATCAGCGCCATCCCCGCGATGCAGCCGGCCGCGAACGCGAGCAGCGCGACACTGAGCCAACCGTCACTGAGCCCGAGCCGCTCCTTGATGGCCGGTATCCGCGAGGTCCACGCACCCAGTGCCAGTCCGAACAGTAGGAAAGCCATCGATGCCGCGATGCGTGCCCGCACCAACCGCGCCGCGTGCGCAGCCATGAACGCGATGCTAGCCCCGCTCGGGTCGGCTACTCCTTGACGGCGCCTTCGGTGCCGCCACGGACGGACCGATCTCACACCAAGAACTCACTTCTTGGGCACCGCGCGGATCCCGAGCTGCCCAAGAAGTGACTTCCCGGGCCTAGCCGCGGCCTGGCCGGGTCCAACGCGCGTGCAGGATTCAGCAGACAGGCCTTAGCCCCGCCCAGGTCGGCTACTCCTTGACGGCTCCTTCGGTGGCGCCACGGACGAACCGGCGTTGGAAGATGATGAATATGACCGTGACCGGGATGAGGGTCAGCAGTGCCGCGCCGAGCTTGAGCGGGTACTGCGTGCCGGCGCCGAGCGATCCGCTCACGAGCTGGGCCAGGCCTCGGGGCAGGGTATAGAGGTCCGGGCTCTGGACCGCGACGAGCGTGTGCGGGAACTCGTTCCACGTGCCCTGGAACGACAGGATGGTCAGGGTGATCAACGCGGGCTTGGCCAGCGGCAGGATCACCGACCAGTAGGTGCGGAACGGGCCCGCGCCGTCCATCCGGGCCGCCTCCTCGAGGCTGCTCGGGATCGACTCGAAGAACTGTTTCATGATGAAGACGCCGGCCGCATCGGCCAGCAGCGGGATGATGAGCGCGGCGTAGCTGTCGTAGATGCCGAGCTGGTTGAGGACCAGGAACTTGGGGATGAGCAGCACCACGCCCGGCACGCTCATCACGGCGAGGATGGCGCCGAAGATGAACCGGCGTCCGCCGAACTGCAGCCGCGCCAGGGCATAGCCGGCGAGCGAGTCAAGGAAGACCCGCCCGAGGGTGGCGAGCACCGTGACCAGCGCCGAGTTGACCAGCCAGATGGGGAACTGCGTCCCGTCGAAGATGCGCACGAAGCTGTCCGTGCTGATCGGGTCGGGGATCAGCCGCAGGGGGTTGTTCTCCGCGTCCGTCTCGGTCTTGAAGGAGTTACTGAGCTGGATGACGAACGGGTAGAGAAAGAGCAGGGTGAAGAACACGAGCACGGCATAGCTCAGGACCCGGATCACCCGTTGCCGGCCGGTGAGGCGGCGCGGGCGCACACGGAGGGGAGCCGGCGCATCCGCCATCGCCGCGGCCGCCATCGCCTGTGCCTGCGTGTTGTCGATGGAGACGACCACGTCAACTCCCTCCAGCCCGACCCAGCGACCGCGACCAGGTCCGGCGCAGCCAGCCCGGACCGGTACGGTCCCGGTCGCGCATGACCCAGCGCTGGAACAGCATCATCACGATGATGATGGCGAAGAGGATGAAGGAGATGGCGGCCCCCGGGCCGTAGTTGAAGTCCAGGAACGCGGTGCGGTACGAGAGATAGGCCGGCGTCACAGTGGTCTTGGACGGGCCGCCCTTCGTGATCACGTAGACCTGATCGAAGACCTGCCAGGTCCCGATGAGTCCCAGCGTGACCACCAGGAACATGGTCGGCTTGAGCAGCGGCAGCGTGACCCGGCGCAGGTGCTGCCAGCGGTTGGCGCCGTCGAGCAGGCTCGCCTCCTCCAGTTGCACCGGAATGCCCTGCAGTGCCGCGAGGAACATGAGCATGAAGGTGCCGGAGGTCGTCCAGATGACCAGGCCGATGATGGCGCAGAGTCCGACGCTCGGGCCGGCGAACCACTCCCACCAGGAGAGCCCGAGCAGTTGGTGGTCGAGCAGCGCCGGTGGCGGGTTGTTGATGTCGGCGACACCGATCGCGTTGAGGATGAGGTGCAGCACGCCGCGGGAGTCGGCGAACCAGTTCGGACCATCGATGCCGAAGTACCCGAGGATCGCGTTGATCGCGCCGCCGTTGGTGAAGAGGAACAGGACGATCATGCTGACGGCGACCGAGCTCGTGATCGACGGAAAGTAGAAGCCGGTACGGAAGAAGGACTTCGCCCGCAGGATCCGCTGGTTCACCACCAGCGCGAGGAACAGCGCCAGCACGGTCTGCAGCGGAACGACGATGGCGACGTAGTAGATGTTGTTGCGCAGGCTCGTCATGAGGTCCTGCCGAGCCAGGCCGTCCACCGTGAACAGTTTCGTGTAGTTCGAGGCCCCGGCGACCGGCACACCGGGCTGGAACGGGCTGCCCTGTCCGTTCCAGGAGGTGAAGCTCACCCACAGTCCCATGAGGATCGGGACGAGCAGGAACACGAAGAGCAGGACGACGACCGGTGAGACGAACAGCCAGCCAGCCGTCCGCTCGGGCCCTCTCAGGCGGGAGCGCCGCCGTGGTGCCGGCCGGTCAGCGGCTGCCCGCGCCGGCGCCTCGTGTGTGAGTACCACGCAGACTCCTTCGCTCCAGGGTGTGCGGTATGGCGGCTCCGACCGGGGGGCTCCCGACGCTCGGGTGGCGGGGAGGTGCGCTCACCCGAGCGTCGTCGGCCGGAGCCGCCGTGCCGCATCAGCCTGCCAGGGCCGCTGCGGTGTTGGTGTTCACCCGAGCCAACAGCGTCTTGGGATCGGTCGAAGTCAGCTTCTGCAGTCCAGAATCGAAGTCCAACAGCACGCTGTCCATCTTCGGGGCCTTCACCGGACCCTTGGCATAGTCAGCTCCATCGATGAATGCCTTGTCGGTCGGGAACTGCGTCAGGTACTGGTCCTTCAGCGACGCCCGCGACGGCATGACGCCGAACGCCTGGGTGAATTTGATCTGCTGGTCGGCCGAGACCATCGCCTTCACGAAGTCGACGGCCTGGGCCTGGTACTTGCTCTTGGCCGCGATGCCCCAACAGACCGTGAACGACAGCGTGCCCTTGCCCGCCGGACCGGCCGGCATCTCGTTCACCGTGTACTTGACCTTCGGGAAGTCGGTCTGCATCGCACCCTTGATCCAGTTGCCCTCGAACGTGATGGCGGCCTTTGCCTTGCCGAATCCCTCGCCGGCCCAGCCGGCGTCGACCTGGCTCGGGTAGACGGCCAGGCCGTCCTTGAGCAGGCCCTGGACGTACTGCAGGGCGGTGAGGTTCTGCGGCGAGTCGGCGGTGGCCGTCTTGCCGTCGTCGCTGACCAGCCAGCCGCCGGCCTCGACCATGAACGCGTCGATCCGGTCGCGGGTGTCACCGATGACGATCGGCGTGATCTTCTTCGCCTTCAATGTCTGCGCCACCGACCGCAACTGGTCCCAACTCGTCGGCACGTCGGCGTCGGTGAGCCCGGCCTGCGACCACAGGTCGGTGTTGATCTCCATCGCGATGGTCGAGAAGTCCTTCGGGATGCAGTACAGCTTGCCGTCGAGGGTGAACGCGTCCCGCAGCGAGGCGTAGAAGTCGTTCGCGTCCGAGATCTGGTCGCCATAGGCGTAGAGCGCGCCGACCTTCGCGTAGTCAGCGAATCGACCCGCGTCGACATAGAAGACGTCCGGCGGGCTGTCGCCCGCGAATGCCTGCCCGAGTTGCTGTCCGAGGTCCTGCGCCGGTGTCACGGTCGCCGTGTTGCCACTCGCGCTCGCCCACGCGGCCGCCGCTGCCTTGACGGCGTCGGTCTCGGCTTGACCGGAGGATCCGATGAGGATCTGGAGGCTGGCCGGTCCCGTCTGCTGCGGGGGCGGGTTGTTCTTGAAGCCGCCGCATGCAGCGGTGCTGGCCACCACGGCCGTCGCCAGGAACGCGAGAGCCATGATCCGATGGGAGGTTCGCATCATTTCTCCTTGATCTGTCGTGACTTGCGTATTGCTTCGGCTCGCGCCCCTGTCGGGGGGTGGTGCGCGGGCCGAGGGGATCCCCGTCGTGCCGCGGCTCAACCCGAGTCGCGGACCACCAGGTGCGGGTCGAGTAGGACGTGTTCATGTCGGGGGCCGTCGCCGTCGAGCAGCCCGGTCAGCAGGCGCACGCACGCCTGGGCGACCGCGGCCAGTGGCTGGGCCACCGTGGTCAGGCCGACCGCGCGGGCGACCGGGGTGTCGTCGAATCCGATGACTGCGGGTTGCGTGTCGCCCCGCAGGCGGGCGGTATGCCAGGCGCCGAGGGCCAGCGAGTCGCTCGCACAGACGAGCGCCGTTGGACCCTGCGGGTGGGCGAACATCTCGGCAGCGGCACGCTCCCCGTCCGACACGGTGTCGGCCACGTGCCGCTCGAGGCCGGACGCGTCGAGACCGGCGTGACGGAGGGCGGTGACCCAGCCGTCGCGGCGGTCGTCGGCCACGCCCGCGCCCTCGGGCGAGCCGAGAAAGCCGACGCGTACGTGCCCGGCCGCGAGCAACCGCTGGGTCGCCAGGACCGTGCCGGCGGCACCGTCGACGTCGACCCAGGGGTGCAGGTCGGGGGAGCCCCAGGGTCGACCGAATGTCACGAACGGCACCCGTTTCTCCAGCAGCCACCCGGTGCGCGCGTCGCCGTGGTGGGTGCTGGTGAGGACGAAACCGTCCGGGCTGTACGAGGCGAGCAGGTCCTCGTACGCCCTGATCTCCGCGTGGTCGTCGGGGGCGGCGTAGAGCACGATGCGAAACTGGGCCTGCGCGGCCGCCTCGGTGAGCTCGTGCAGGAACCGGTCAAGGATGTTGCCGTTGATGCCGTCGCGCGCCGGCTCGATGCGTACCCCGAGTAACCGTGACCGACCGGACCGCATCTGCCGGGCGGCCTGGCTGGCCCGGTAGCCGAGCTCGTCGATGATGGCCTGGACCTGCGCTCGCGTCTCCTGGCGTACCAGGTGAGGTGAATTGAGCACATTGGACACAGTCTGGACCGACACGCCGGCGCGGCGAGCCACGGTTCGGATGGTCACTTTGGGTGGCATCGTTGCCTTCTGTGGACATTGAACGATCAAAGTCGTAGGAGCATCATTGGACCGTTCAAAGTGTGGATTCGCTGACGATGCCTCGACGGCCTCGGTCCTGTCAAGAGGGCGCGGGTGCATCATCGACAGATCGGGAGAGATCACGTGACGGTGTACGACGCCGACCTGCCCCTGGCATCGCCCCACCCGACGACCGCCCCGGCCTCCGAACGGTTCCAGCCCCTGCTGCACGACCTGTCGGTGACCGTGCACGCACCGTGTTGCGCGCTCAGTGGCCACGACGGCCAGATCCGCAGTCGTGGCGTGCAGGGCGTCTTCTTCGGCGACCGGCGGGTGTTGTCGCGGGCGGTGCTGGGCGTCAACGGCGCCGAGCCGACACCGCTGGCGCACGCGCATCAGGACGCCGGCACGACCTTCGTGGGCCTGGCCCGCCAGCTCGGCGACGCGGGTGCCGATCCGACGGTGCGCATCGAGCGGGTGCGCCGGGTGCACGGCATCGGGGTGGACGAGGAACTGCGCATCATCTCCGCGGCCAGCGCCCCGGTGCGTGCCACCATCACGCTGGACCTCGCCTCCGACCTCGCGCCCATGGAGGCGGTGCGTGGCGGCGATACCCGGCCGCCACTGCCGGCCCGGCCGTGCACCGGCGGTCTGTTGTGGACGCAGCCCGGGTACGAGGTGCGGGCCATCGGTGAGGGGGCGACGGTCGATGTCGCTACGGGCCGTCTCATGTGGACGGTCGATCTGCCGCGGCGGTCAACGGCCCGGCTGCGCTGGGAGCTACGCGTCACGGCGACCGCGGTGGCCGTCATGGCGGCACCGGAGCCGGTCGAGTGGTCGGCGCCGCGGCTGGTCGCCGACGACCACCGGCTCGCGCGTCTGGTGGAGCGCTCGGTGCAGGACCTGCGCTCGATCCGGCTCGTGGATCCCGCCGAGCCAACGGACACGTTCCTCGGCGCCGGCGTGCCATGGTTCTTCACCCTCTTCGGCCGCGACAGTCTCTGGGCCGCACACATGCTGCTACCGCTCGGCGTCGACCTCGCCGCGGGCACCCTGCGCGCCCTGGCCCGGCGGCAGGGTCAGCGTCACGACCGGCACAGTGGTGAGGCGCCGGGCAAGATCATGCACGAACTGCGATATGGAAGCGCGTTCTCCCTGAACGCCGGGTCGGGCCCGGTCGTGTACTACGGCAGCGTCGATGCGACCCTGCTCTGGATCACCCTGCTGTACGAGGCCTGGCGCTGGGGTCTGCCTGAGCCCCGGGTCGCGGCATTGTTGCCACACCTGCAGGCCGCCCTCGGCTGGCTCGCCGACCACGCGGATGCCGACGGTGACGGGTTCGTCGAATACATCGATGAGGGCCGTGGCCTGGCCAACCAGGGGTGGAAGGACTCGTTCGACTCCGTACGCTTCGCCGACGGTCGGTTGGCCGAACCACCGATCGCGCTCTGCGAGGTGCAGGGCTACGCCTACGCGGCCGCGACCGCAGGGGCCGCGCTGCTCGACGCCTTCGGCCTGACCGGCGCGACCCGGTGGCGGGAGTACGCGGCCGAGCTGGCCCAACGGTTCCGGGCACGGTTCTGGGTCGACGGGCCTGGTGGGCCGCACCCCGCCATGGCGCTCGACCGGGACAAGCGACCGGTCGACGCGCTCACCAGCAACATCGGTCACCTGCTCGGCACCGGCCTGCTCGACGACGAGGAGATCGCGCTGGTCGCCGGCCAGTTGGCGGCGCCGGCGATGTCCGGCGGTTTCGGCCTGCGCACCATGTCGGCGGACAGCGGCGGGTACAACCCGCTGTCCTATCACTGTGGCTCGATCTGGCCCCACGACACCGCGATCGCGGTCAGTGGTCTCGCCCGGTGCGGCTACGGCACGATCGCGGCCACCCTGGCCGAGGGTCTGCTCACCGCCGGTGAGGCCTTCGGCCACCGGTTGCCCGAGCTGTACGGCGGAGACGACCGTGGTGTGTGGTCCCGCCCGGTGCCCTATCCGGCTGCCTGCCACCCGCAGGCGTGGTCGGCCGCCGCCTCGGTCGCCCTGCTGCAGGCGGTGCTCGGCGTGTACCCGGACGTGCCCTCCGGCACTGTCCACTTGCGACCCTTGCCGGCGGCGCCCTTTGGCGGCGTCGACCTCACGGGCGTACGGATCGCGGGAGCCGAGGTCGGCGTGGCCGTGGCGCGTGACGGTACGGTCAGCATCTCGGGCCTGCCGGACTCGCTGCGGATCGTCCATGGTGACCTGCCGAGCATCCCCGCACAGCCGGTCGCCGCGGACGCGGACCTGCGGCCCGGCGCGGTCTGACCCGCGGCAGAGTTTGCCGCGTGGCGCACGATGCGCGTGGCCCGCGGCGGAGTTTGCCGCGTGGCGCTAGGCCGTGAAGCTGCCGAGCATCGTCGCCACGTCGAGCGTGTATGGCTCGACGGCCGCGACGAACTGCTGGAACGACGCCCCGCGGGGCACCTCGACATGGTCCGTGTCCAGCGCGTACACGGTGACCTCGTAGTCGTGCGTGCCCGAGGGCGGTAGCGGACCGGCGTACGGGCTCACCTCGGACGACCCGGCCGGCATCGCGCCGTCGGCGGCCCCCTCGGGGAGCACCATCGTGTCCGCGCCGATGTCGGTCACGAGCCAGTGCACGTAGTCCTGCGCGACCGGGTGTCGATCGACCATCACGAGCGCGAAGGAGCGCGTGCCAGGCGGGGGATCGTCCCACGACAGGGCGGGTGAGACGTTGCCTGCCTTTTTGCCGTGCCTGCGGGGGATCTCCTGCTTGTCCTCGAACGAGGACGAGGTCAGCATCATCGTCGCGATCCTCCGTTTCTCCGCTCTCGCCCGCCGCCGCCTGCTGACGACGGCCGGCTTCTGCGGGCCACGCTACCGGCGCGCCGGCCGCCGCCCGGACGGATCCGGATGTTGGGCGGGCCCGAACGTACGTACTGCGACGGTGCGTATCCGACCCGGGCGGTGGCCGGGTGGCGTGTGAGCTGGGTGGCCCTCTTGCTCTCCTTGCGCACCACCGCAACACAGTGATCATCCACCAAGGTCGCTGTGTTGCGGTGGTGCGGCGGGGAGAAGCCAGCGCTACCCAGCTCACCGGGGTGCGGCGCCGCTAGGCGGCCTCGATCGAGGTGCGGGTGAGCGTGGCCACACGCTCGACCAGAGTGACCCCGGCGCGGTACGTCGCGTGGCCATTGCTGAGGACCGCGATCGTGAGGTCGGTGTTGGGACCGGTGATCCGGCCGATGCTGTTGATGGTCCAGGCGCCGCCGTCGCTGTGACGGCTGACCCAGCCGTTCTTGAGCTCGACGGTCTCGCCGCTGTGGGCCGCCGCGGACACCCCCCAGGTCTGGTCGTCGGCGACGCCGGCCATGAGTCGCAGTACGGCCTGGTTGTCGGCCCCGAGCGGGCCGGCCGGATCGGCGATGGCGTCCAGCATCGCGACCTGGTCGCCGGCAGTCGTGGTGGTCGATCCCCAGGACTCGGCGCTCGGTACGGTGTTGGTGAGCCGGAACATCGCGTCCGCGGCGGCGAGGCCGTGATCTCGGCCGATCGTCGACCAGAGGCTGGTCGCCGCGTCGTTGTCGCTGTGCTCGATCATCGCGGTGGCGAGCTCCTGCTGCTCGGCACTGAGCTGGCGGCCCTCCTGCCGCAGCTGCACCAGCAGCTCGGAGAGGATCTCGACCTTGACGATGCTGGCGGTGTAGAACCGGTCCTGCGCGCGGTACTGGTACGTCCGGCCGCTGCGGTGGTCGACGACGGCTACCCCGAAGTCGACGCCCGGATTCTCGGTGGCCAGATCGTGTAGCGCCGCCAGCGCCGCGGCCTGGCCGGGCCCGGTTGCGCCGCCCGCGGTGGCGGTCGGGTTCGCGGCGGCAAGCCCCGGCCGCAGACCTCGAGCCCACGCGGTCCAGGCAACGGTGGCGAGCACGAGCGTCACGACGACGCACGCGATCAACCAGCGCCATCGGCGCGGTTGCGCAGACCGTGCGGTTCGCATGTCCTGGACCAACGCGCGGTGGTCTGGTCTCAACTCCCCACCACTGGCGCCGGCATCGTGATGGTGCTAACAGGCGCGTCGTCCTTGAGGAGGAGACGAGTCTCGACCTGCGTGATGACGGCTGGTGCCGATGTCCGGCTAGCGTCGTGTCATGGCGCGCGTGTCGACGATCTGGTGGACCCGGTGGCGGCATCCGGCACCGGTCGTGGTCGATGCGGCGACCGCGGCCCTGGTGGCCGTACTGGAGTTCGCCGTCATACCGCATCAGCGGTGGCCGCAGGCCTGGTGGAGCGTGCTGGCCCTCAGCGCCGCGTTCGCGCTGCCCGTGACGTTCCGGCGGGTGAGTCCATGGCTGGCGGTCGGGTTGACCATGGCCGCCTTCGCCGTCTCCGCGAGCACGCGCTACTCCGGCACCGGGCTCGTGCTCTCCTACATGATGGTCACCTACAGTGTCGCGGCCTACCTGCCGACCCGCCGCGCCGTGTTGGCGGCAGGTCTCCTGTGGACGCCGCTGCTGACCACGGTCGCCATCCCGCCGGAGCTCAATCCGGATGGCGTACCGGTGGCCTACCTGATGCTCACTACGGGCGCGACGTGCGCGGCCAGCTTCTTCGTCGGCCGCAGCGTTCACAACCGCCGCGCCTACACCGCCTCGCTCGAGGCGAGGGCCAGGGCAGCGGAGGAGAACCAGCAGATTCTGGCCCAGCAGGCCGTGGCGGATGAGCGGCGTCGCATCGCCCGGGAGCTGCACGACGTGGTGGCACACCACGTGAGCGTGATGGGCGTGCTGGCCACCGGTGCCCGGCGGGTTCTCCCCCGGCAGCCGGCCTCGGCCGATGAGGCACTGCGCACGATCGAGCAGACCGGCCGGGCCACGCTGCGGGAGATGCGCGCGCTGCTGTCGGTGCTGCGGACCGACGCCGAGCACGAGGAGGCGCAGCTCGCGCCGCAGCCGGGCCTCGCCGGCATCGACACCGTGGTCGAGCAGGTTCGGGAGGCAGGGCTGCCGGTGACGCTTCAGGTGAGCGGCGAGACCGCCCGGCTCGATTCGGGCGTGGCGCTGACCATTCACCGGATCGTGCAGGAAGCACTGACGAACACGCTCAAGCACGCGGGCGAGGCGGCGGCTGCGGTCCGGCTCGAGATCGGCCCGGAGTGGCTGGAGCTGGAGGTGTTCGACACCGGTCGGGGTCCAGCGGGCGGACTCCGGCACGTGGGGCACGGCCTGCTCGGCATGCGGGAGAGGGTGGCGCTCTATGGCGGCATCCTGCACACCGGACCGCGGCTGGGCGGCGGATTCCGGGTCTACGCAAGGATTCCTATGGAGCAGCCGGATGCCGTGCCGGTTCAGCCGGCCGGGGCACGGGGGGCTGGGTGACCCAGACCTTGCCGAGCGCCCCCATTCGCCTCCTGCTCGCTGACGATCAGCCACTGCTGCGGACCGGGTTCCGGATGGTGTTGAGCGCGGAGCCCGACCTGGACGTCGTCGGCGAGGCCGGGGACGGTGTGCAGGCCCTGGACCTCGCCCGCCGGCTCCTGCCCGATGTCGTCCTGATGGATATCCGCATGCCGGGCATGGACGGGGTAGCGGCGACGAGGGCCATCGTGGCCGCGCGGCTGCCCGTCCGCGTGCTGGTGCTGACCACGTTCGACCTCGACGAGTACGTGGTCGGCGCGCTGCGGGCCGGGGCCAGCGGGTTCCTGGCCAAGGATGTGCCGGCCGAGGACCTTGTCGCCGCGATCCGAACCGTGGCTGGCGGCGACGCCGTGGTCGCTCCGCGGATCCTGCGGCGGTTGCTCGACCGGTTCGCCAGTGCGCTGCCCGACCCCGACGCCGCCGCGCCCCGGGGCCTCGACCAGTTGACCGACCGGGAGCGGGAGGTGCTGGTGCAGATGGCCCACGGGCTGTCCAACGGCGAGATCGCCGCGACCCTGTCGGTGAGCGAGACCACGGTCAAGACCCACGTGGGTCACGTGCTGGCCAAGCTGGGGCTGCGCGACCGGGTCCAGGCGGTGGTCATGGCGTACGAAACGGGATTGGTCCGCCCGCACGGGTAGGCCGGCAGCGGCCCCGCCCTCCTCCCGCAGGAGGAGCCTGCTCGCCACTGCGGAGGGCACCGGAATGACTCCGGCGGCCGATGCCGGCGTCGGGAGACCGGCCCAGGCTGGAGCCCGGGAACCGACGAGCGGGCCCAGGAGGCCATCGTGTCCACAGTGGATAGAGATCGGGTGACCGGCGAACGTCGCCTCGGCGAGCCGGCCAGCGTGCGCCGGTCCCTTCTGGTCTACCTCGCCATTGTGGTCTACCTTGTCCTAGCCAAGATCCTCCTTGACCGCGCGTCCGTTGACGCGAGCGCGCCGTCACAGGCGGCGGCCCTGAGCTGGCCGGTGATCGGCTTCCTCGCGCTGGCGGGCGGATGCAGTGTCTGGCTCGGGCCGCGGGCGGGGCTGCACCGGCTCTGGGAACCGAGCATCTCGCCGCGCCGGTGGCTGCTGTTTCCCGCCACCATCGGGCTCGGACTCGGCGTGGTCAACCTCGCCTTTCAAGCGGTCACCGGGTACGCCCGGATCGTGGCGGAGGCGGCGAAGGTAACATCGATCAACGTCTCGTTTCCCGAATCGCTCGCGTTCTACTCCAGCGGGGCGATCGTCGTGGAGTCGCTCTTCCGGTTGATCCCCATCACGCTGCTGCTGTGGCTGACCGCGCAGGTCATCCTGCGCGGACGCGGGCATGCCACGGTGTTCTGGATTCTGGCGGTCCTGACATCCGCGCTCGAACCGGCCGGGCAGCTAGGCCTGCTCGCCGGGCACCCGGTCCTGATGCTGGTCGTGGGACTGGCGATGTACGGCGTCAACCTCGGTGAGGCCGGTCTCTTCTGGCGGTACGGGTTCCTTGCCCCGCTGGCGTTCCGCCTCGCCTACTACCTCGTCTGGCACGTGGTCGGCAGCCTGATCGGTATCTGAGCTTGGTCCGGCCACCTCCGGTGAGCGCCGTCCCGGCCGCTGGCGGACGAGCGCCGGCGCCGAGGGTGACGCCACCCAGGGCACGCCGGGCACGCGCGCGAAGTGGACGCCCAGCGCCTCCCAGGCAGGCGCCTGCGCGCCGAGGCGGTGGCGAAAGGCCGACCAGTCGTGCGTGGCCAGCGGCGACCATCCGATCTCGGCGATCGAGGCGAGCCGGGGGAACATCAGGTATTCGATCTGGTTGACCGTGCTCACCTTCTCCGTCCACAAGGGAGCCTCGACGCCGAGGATGGCCGACTCCGGGACCCCGGCGAGATAGCGTGCCGGATCCCACGCGTACGCCCGCTCGGCGCTGATCGGTCCGGCCCAGGTCCGGCCGACTCGGCTGGCCAGGTTGTGTCGCTGGTCGAGATAGGTGCGGTCGGCCGGAGACATGATCACGCGATGACCGGCCTTCGTCGCCTCGGCGACCCTTCGGGCCCACGGCGTGACGCCCCAGAACTGCAGCACGGTCGTCGATCCGAGCGGCGCGCCGGCGAGCTCGTGCCAGCCGACGGGGACCTTGCCATGGGCGGCGACGATCTGCTGTGCCTGCGCCACGATCGTGGCGTAGTCATGCGCCGACATCGTCAGGGCCTCATCGCCGCCGACGTGAAGGTAGGGCCCCGGCGTCATGGCCGCGACCTCGCCCAGGACATCGGTGAGGAATTTGGCCGTCAGCTCGCGGCCGGGGCACAGCGCGCTCCAGCCGACCGTGGTGCCGGTGTAACGCCGGGGCACCACACAGTCGTAGGCCAACTCCGGGTAGGCGGCGAGCGCGGCATTCGTGTGCCCCGGCAGGTCGATCTCCGGGACCACGGTCATGAATCGCTCCTGGGCGTAGGCCACGATCTGCGCGTAGTCGCGGGGCGTGTAGTAGCCGCCCCGACCGCCGCCCACCTCGGTAGCGCCGGCATGGGTGGCCAGCCGCGGCCAACTGTCGATGGCGATCCGCCAGCCCTGATCGTCGGAGAGGTGCAGGTGCAGGTGGTTCAGCTTGTACCTGCTCGCGAGGTCGATGATCCGCTGCACCGTGGCGACATCGAAGAAGTGCCGCGCGACGTCGAGCATCACGCCGCGGTAGCCGAACCGGGGCCGGTCGGCGATCCGTACGCCGGGCACGACGAGCGGCCCGCGCACGGGCAGGAGCTGCCGCAGCGTCTGTACGCCCCAGAACAGGCCGGCAGCGCCGCTGGCGCGGATGCTCACGCCGTCGCGGTCGATGTCCAGCGCGTACTCCTCCGGCTCGTACGCGGCGTCGACGAGCAGCGCGATGCCTCCCGGGGGTCGCTGGTCGCCGGGGCGTGGTGCCGAGCCGCCGATCAGCGTGGCCAGGTGGGCGCCGACCCGTACGGCCTGCGGCTCGTCCGTGGTGACGATCCTCACGCCGTCGGGGATCGTGAATGCGACGCCGGGCAGGGCCAGCACGCTCGCGGGTGCGGGAAGCACGTCCGCGACGGTCAACGCCCGCCGCACCTCCTGGGGCCGGGTGAGCACGCCCGCGCGCAGCGAGGCAGCCGTGCGCATGCCGGTCGCCATCGCCGAGAGGGCCCATCGTCCCCACATGGCGCGAAACGGTAGCGTTCGGTGCCTGGCGACAGCCAGGGTCGCGGCACGTGAGGTTGCGCGCAGCGGGCCCCGGCTCACGACGAACGTCGATACCTTCGGCCGCTGGCGGTGGCTGCGCCGGGTGTCTGGTCGCGCCCCGGGCGGGGTGCCCCGGGTGGGACTCGAACCCACACTGTCGGAGGTTTGAGCTCCGTGGCTCTGCCGATTGGCCTACCGGGACGCCGCCACGGTCGACTCGGTGACGTCGACATGGTCGCGCGGCACCCATGAGGGTACCCGCTACGCTAATGCTCGCGCCGACCGCGACCGGCGAGGGCGCGCACGCCCCGAGCCACTCGCCGCTGCGCGCCGGGTACGAAGGGCCGAAGACGCCCGCACCAGAACAGCTTGAGGGGTTGACCGTGACCGAGGGGCGCAGCCACCGGGTCCTCATCGCCGAGGACGAGGCTCTGATCAGGCTGGATCTGCGCGAGATGCTCGTGGAGGAGGGCTACGAGGTCTGCGGCGAGGCCGCTGACGGTGAGGCGGCAGTGAAGCTGGCCCAGGACCTCAAGCCCGACCTGTGCATCTTCGACATCAAGATGCCGATCATGGATGGCATCGCGGCGGCCGAGAAGATCGCCATCGACCGGATCGCCCCCGTCGTCATCCTGACCGCGTTCTCCCAGCGCGAGCTCGTGGAGCAGGCTCGCTCCGCCGGCGCGATGGCGTACCTGGTCAAACCCTTCCAGCGGAGCGACCTCGTCCCGGCCATCGAGATCGCGCTATCCCGATTCGCCGAGATGCGGGCGCTCGAGGCCGAGGTGGCCAGCCTCAGTGATCGGTTGGAGACCCGCAAGCTCATCGAGCGGGCCAAGGGCATGCTCATGACGGCGTTCACGATGACCGAGCCGGACGCCTTCAAGTGGATCCAGCGCGCCGCCATGGACAACCGGATGACCATGAAGCAGGTCGCCGAGAAGATCATTTCCGAGACCCTGCCCGGCGCCGGCACCACCGCGAGCAGCTGAACCCGAACGACCCGGGCGCGGCCTGCGGGGTTTGTCGGCGGGCGCGGATAGAGTCCGGAGCGTGACATCCGCTGTGCCCCGAACGCGCCCGAGCCGGGTCGCCGCCGTGCCGAAGGCGACCCCTCGGGCGGCCGCGGCCGAGGGCGAGTCGCGGCTTCTCCTGCTGGACGGACATTCGTTGGCATACCGGGCATTCTTCGCGCTGCCCGTGGAGAACTTCTCGACCACGACAGGTCAGCCGACCAACGCGGTCTATGGCTTTACCTCGATGCTCATCAATGTGCTGCGGGACGAGCGGCCGACCCACATCGCGGTCGCGTTCGACGTTTCGCGCAAGTCCTTCCGCACCGACCTCTATGCCGAGTACAAGGCCAACCGCAGTGAGTCACCGACCGACTTCCGCGGGCAGGTCGGGCTCGTGCAGGAGGTGCTCGCGGCTCTGCGCATCCCGGTGGTCGAGAAGGCGGGGTACGAGGCTGACGACGTCATCGCCACCCTCGCCGATCAGGCGCGCACCGACGGCATGGAGGTGCTGATCTGCACCGGCGATCGCGACGCGTTCCAGCTCGTTCGCGACGGTGTCACCGTCCTGTACCCCAAACGCGGCGTCTCTGAGCTGGCCCGCATGGACCCGGCAGCGGTGGTCGCTCGGTACGGGATCGGACCCGAGCACTACCGGGCCATCGCGGCGATGGTCGGCGAGTCGAGCGACAACCTGCCCGGGGTACCGGGCGTGGGCGAGAAGACCGCCGCCAAGTGGCTGCTGACGTACGGCGACTTCGACGGCGTGGTCTCCCATGTCGACCAGATCAAGGGCAAGGTCGGCGACAGCCTGCGCGAGAACCTCGGCACGGTGCTGCGCAACTACGAGATCAATCGGCTCATCCGTGATCTTGAGTTGCCGACCGTCCCGGACGAGACGCGATGGCGCGGCTGGGATCGCGAGGCGGTGCACCGCGTCTTCGACACGCTGCAGTTCCGGGTCCTGCGCGACCGCCTCTACGAGTACCTGGAGTCGGTCGAGCCCGAGGCGGAGTCCGGGTTCGATCTCGCGGGCCAGGTGCTCGGCGCGGGCCAGGTGCGGGGCTGGCTCGATCGGCACGCTCCGGTGGGCACGCTCGTCGGGGTGGCCGTGGCCGGCGCTTTCGGCCGGGGTACGGGTCGGCTGACCGGGCTCGCGGTCGCCACCGGGCAGGGGCCAGCGGCCTTCCTCGATCCGATCGGGCTCGACGCCGACGACGAGACGGCGGTGGCTGCCTGGCTCGCCGACGCTACCCGGCCCAAGGTGATCCACGACGCCAAGCCGGCCCTGCTCGCGTTCACGGCGCACGGCTGGGACTTCGACGGCCTCGCCACCGACACGGCCCTCGCCGCCTACCTGGCCAAGCCCGACAACCGGTCGTACGACCTGGTGGACCTGGCTCTGCGCTACCTGCAGCGCGAGCTGCGCATCGAGGTCGCTGACACCGATGGGCAGCCCACGCTCGACCTGGGCGACGTCGACCTCGCCGTAGCCAGTGGAGAGCAGGCGGCGCAGGAGAACCTGATGCTGCGGGCGCGGGCCACGCTCGACCTCGTCGACGCCATCAATGCCGAGCTCAACCGCGACGCCAGTGCCGAGGGCGGGGCGGTCGCGCACGCCCACCAACTGCTCATCGAGGTGGAGCAACCGCTGTCACGGGTGCTCGCCGCGATGGAGCGCACCGGCATCGCGGCCGACACCGAGTACCTCAGCGACCTGGAGTCGTTCTTCGCGGCAGAGGTCAAGGCCGCGGCGCAGGCCGCGTACGGCGTGGTGGGCCGGGAGTTCAACCTCGGCTCTCCCAAGCAACTGCAGGAGATCCTCTTCACCGAGCTGAAGCTGCCCAAGACCAAGCGCATCAAGACCGGGTACACCACCGACGCCGACTCGCTGCAGGGCCTGTTCGTCCTGACCGGGCATCCGGTCCTGGAGCATCTGCTGCGGCACCGCGACGTCGCGAAGCTGAAGTCCACAGTGGATGGTCTGCTCAAGTCCGTCTCGGAGGACGGGCGCATCCACACCACCTTCTACCAGACGGTGGCGGCGACGGGTCGCCTGTCCAGCACCGATCCCAACCTGCAGAACGTACCGATCCGTACCGAAGAGGGGCGGCGCATCCGGCGCGCGTTCACGGTCGGACCCGGCTACGCGGAGCTGCTCACGGCCGACTACAGCCAGATCGAGATGCGGATCATGGCGCACCTGTCCCGCGACGAGAAGCTCATCGAGGCATTTCGCTCCGGCGCGGACTTCCACGCGGTCACCGCCTCGGTGGTGTTCTCGATCGGGCTGGCCGAGGTCAACGCCGACCATCGCCGCAAGGTCAAGGCGATGAACTACGGGCTGGCGTACGGGCTGTCCGCCTTTGGCCTGGCCCAACAGCTCGGCATCGCGCCGGACGAGGCGCGCGTGCTGATGGACGGGTACTTCCAGCGCTTCGGTGGCGTACGCGACTACCTGCGCACGGTGGTGGCGCAGGCCCGCCTCGACGGATACACCGAGACGGTGCTCGGCCGCCGGCGCTATCTGCCCGACCTGACCAGCGACAACCGGCAGCGCCGGGAGATGGCCGAACGCATGGCGCTCAATGCGCCGATCCAGGGCTCCGCAGCCGACATCATCAAGGTGGCGATGCTGCGCGTGGACAAGGCGTTGGCCACGGCGGGTCTGCGCTCGCGGATGCTGCTGCAGGTCCACGACGAGCTCGTCTTCGAGGTGGCGCCGGGAGAGCGGGAGCAGGTGGAGGAGCTCGTCCGGGCCAACATGGCGGGTGCCTACCCCCTCGACGTCCCGCTCGAGGTCAGCGTCGGCGCCGGCGCCAACTGGGCCGCTGCCGACCACTGACATATCGCATCCCGAGTGCCGCGTGGCTCGATCGCTGCACGACCGGCCACGGCCCCCGATCATGTGCGACAAGTGACACATGGCGAGCGTGGGTATCCGGGAATTGCGCCAGTCGGCGAGTGGGTTGGTGCGGCGGGTCGAGCTGGGCGAGACCATCGAGATCACGGACCGTGGACGTGCGGTCGCGCTACTGACGCCGCTGCCGAGCGGTGGCCCGCTGGATCGTCTTGGCTTGCGCACGGTCTCGCCCACGTGAGCCGACCAGCCGGTGCGACCGCTCGAGCCTCAGGTGCAGAGCCAGATCACCGGGACGAGGGTGGGGGAGTCGTCGCTGAGGTAGCCGACGATGGTGTGCCCGTCGTCGCTGAGCCCGGTCAGCACCGCGGCCGTGTGTGCCTGGTAGGTCACTCCCGACACGTGCGGTAGTCCGAGCACGCCCTGGTCGGTGTCGAGCACGGGCTCCCCGTCGCGCCAACTGAGCGTCCACCCGTAGCGGTTGACATTGCCACTCGATCCGTCGATCCAGCGCGTCTGGCGGGTGTGGATGTTCCACACCACGTCCAGACCGGTGTCCCGCAGGCGAATCGTGATCCACCCGTCGCGGTAGTCCAGCAGCATCACCTCGTTGACATCCAGCGGCTGACCATGCTGGTCGGTCATCGGGTAGTCACCGGCCAGGTCTGCGGGGGTGCCGTCGGGCTGCCACAACACGATGGTGCCCACCGCGCTGGCGGTGCCCTTCATCTCCCCGGCCACTGTTCCATCATCGTCGATGATGTAGTTCTCGCCCTGGGTGAGGCCGGGCGGCAGCGGGAGCGGCTGGGGTTCGGCCGTCTCCGAGCGCCAGATGACCGGCACGTACCGGCCACCGCCCGGAACCGTGCCCACGATGACACCGCTGTCGTTGATCGACAGCGCAGCCGCGCCGTCTCCCGGAAGCAACGTGGCCGTCGTGCCGTGGATCACGAAGGCCCTGGTACTCGTGCCGTCGCCCACAAAAGTCGAGCCGACCGCGACGCCGGAGCTGTTGATCGCATTGATCTGCATATCGAAGCCATCGACGTTCACGGCGTGCACGGAACCGTTGTCCCAGAGCACCAGCTTGCGCACGTTGTTCGGGTAGTACGAGCGCCCCCCGACGAACTCCCCCGTGGGATCGACCGCGGTAACGATGGCGCTCGCCGGGGCGCCGGCGGGAACCGGCAGCCGCTGGCCCGCGCACGTCGTGGGCATGGCCGGCGGCTGGACCGGGGGCGGCGTGGGCGTCGGCGTGGGCGTCGGACTCTCGCTGAGCGTCCGGGTCACGTCGCCCGGGAACCCGTTCACCGCCCGGACGACGGGGTGGCCGAGCCAGGCGACGGCCGTGACCGCACCGACCACGGCGAGCGCCGCCACGCTGGCACCGGCGGACTGCGCCACCAGGCGCTTGCGGGCCGACCGCCGTAGTACGTGGTCGGCCAGGTCGCCTGGCGGCATGAGCGTGCTGGGCACCGGGGTGCCGCGCAGATCGGCTCGAAGCTGGTCCTCAAAGCTCATCGTGGCTGTCCTTCTCGAGGCTTCAGCGGAGCCGGGTGGTCGTGGCCTGGTCGTAGGAGGCCCTGAGCTTGGCCAGGGCCTTGGCCGCCTGGCTGCGTACCGTGCCGACCGAGATGTTGAGCAGATCGGCGACTTCGGACTCGGCGCGGTCCTCGTAGTAGCGCAGAACGACGACGGCCCGTTGCCGTGGCGGCAACGCGCGCAGGGCCAGGATCAACCCCTGCCGAAGCTCGACGCTGTTCTGTTCCTCGTGCCCGTTGGCGTGGTCCGGCGGTGAGGCCATCAGCGTCTCCGGTCGCCTCGCGCGCGCCCGCCACCGGTTGATCTGGTGCCGCGCCAGCACTCGCCGCACGTACGCCTCCGGCGCGTCCCGGTGCACGATCCGTGACCAGTGCCGGGCGGTGGAGATCAGTGCCGTCTGGAGCAGGTCCTGCGCCTCGTGCACGTCGCCGCCGGTGAGGAAGTACGCGGTGCGCAGCAGACCGGCCGAGCGCCCCGCCACGAAGTCACGGAACTCCCGCTCGTGCTCTGGGCTCATCGCATGCCCACATGTCCCTCCGCCGCAGGCTCCGCTCGTCACACCACATGACGCCGGCCGGGCACCGTCACTATGCCCGGCCGGCGGCCGGTCTGTCAGCAGCCCTTGGCGGATTTCTCAGCCGACGGGAGGCCCCCAGGCGGAGACGTCTTCGGCGGCGCCCGGGTAGACCGTCATCGACCGGAACAGGTCCGCGGCGGCGCTCAGCTTCTCGGCCGCCGTTCCGGGCACCCCGGCGGTCTCGATCTGCGCGCCTAACCCGGAGTAGTCGTAGATGAGCAGGGCGTTGACCGGTACGCCGCTCTCGTCGATCACGGTCTGGTAGGCCGGATGGCCGAGATCCTCCGGGTACTCCGACGCATCGGTGGGCCGGTCGTTCGCGTTGGCGAAGAAGTTCGCGCTGACCGAGATCGTGGGCAGGTAGGTGTTCAGAAGCGGATCGGTGGGCTCGGCGCTGCCGACGGTGTCGAACCCGATGCCGAACGAGAGCGGGAAATTCCGGCCGTTGTCCGCAGCGAACCGCGTGACCGTGATCGCGGGGAACATCCCGGCCGGAACAGGAAGCGAGAACGGCGACGTCACCGGTGTCCCAGCACCCAGCCGGAGTTCGGGCGCGACCCGCGTCGCGATGCCGCGCAGCTCTGCAGTATCCACAGTGGATGGATCCTTCTCCGGCGCGCTCGCGAAGGCGATCACCCATGCGCCCGCCGTCCACTGCCAGGCCAGTGCCTGGGCCGGACCCGGCAGGAAGACCTCCTCCTGCGACAGCCAGTACGCCGCTGAGCCACCGATGGGATCGGCCGGCTCGCCCGCGCTCGGATCGAAGGCAATCGGCGTCCCGTCGGTGTCGAAACGGCGTGGCTCGGCGCCGCAGGCGAAGAGGACGACCGTCACCTCCCGATCACCGGCGTCGCTGGCCAATTGCGCGTACTGGAAGGTCGTCAAGGTGATGGACGTCTTGAGCCGGAATCCCGCCACGCCGGTCGCGTCGACATCCGAGGTGAGCGGGTCGAGGAGCTCCCAGGTCGGTTGCGCGGGCCGCGACGGCACCGGAGAGCCGCAGGTGTGCTCGGCGGGGGGTGGCGGGCCGGGCCGGGATGAGAGCCAGATCGGCGCGGTCGCACCAGCGATGACGAGCGCGACCACCGCGGCGAGGGCGGCGAGTCCGGTGCGAATCCGCCGCCGCCGCTGCCCGGCCCGGACCGCCCTCATGATGTCCACAGTGGACGGCGGCAGGTTCTCCTCGTGGAACTGGTTCAGGATGTCACTCACGGCCTGGCTCCCAACTCGCTGTCGGTAACCTCCGGTTGCCCGAGCAGGCGGCGCAACGCGTTGAGGCCGTCATGGGTCTGGCTCTTCACGGTGCCGGGCGCGATCTCGAGAATTCTGGCCACCTCGTCCACGGACCGGTCCGCGAGGAACCGCAGCGCGAGCACGGCCCGCTGCTTGGGCGGGAGAGTGGCCAGCGCCTGGCGCAACACGAGCCGGTCAGCGACGGTGCTCGCGTGATCCGCGGCCGGTGACGCCGCGTCGGCGCCCGGGTCCCGCGCGGTCGGCGCGGTGCCCAGGCGTACGGCTGCCCAGCGCAACCGGCGTTCGTCGAGGAACGCTCTGAGCAGGATCTTGAATACGTACCCGTCGAGGTTCTCGGTCCTCGACGCCCGCCGCCAGTGCAGGTACAAGCGGGTGACCGCCGTCTGCACCAGGTCGTCGCCGCGGTGCGCGTCGCCGGCGAGGTGCGTCGCCAGCCGCCGCAGCACCGGCAGTCGACCGGTCACGTAGGCGACGAAGTCCTCATCGTCACTCCCCCGCACGGGTCACCTCCTCGGCCTCTGCCCAGCTAACGGGCACGGGCGCCGGCCAGGTTGGGCGGCAAGGTTAACGGAGTCGGCGCGGCGACGCCGGCGTCGCTACCGTCGCAGGCATGGCAGCAGGCGCTGGGCGGCGACTTCCCGAGCTGTACGTGGCGGTGGACGTGGAGGCTGACGGGCCGATCCCCGGGCCGTACAGCATGATCTCGCTCGGCATGGCGGTCGTGGGGCGACCCGAGCTCACCTTCTATACCGAGCTCAAGCCGATCTCGGAGGAGTTCGTGCCGCAGGCGCTGGCCGTCTCCGGTCTGGATCGGGACCGCCTTCTCGCCCAGGCGCCCAGCGCGCCGGAGGCGATGAGCGCCGCGGCGGCGTGGGTCAACGGACTGCGGACGATCGGCCGTCCCGTCTTCCTCGCGGCCCCCGCGGTGTGGGACGGCATGTTCGTGCACTGGTACTTCGTCCGCTACACCGGCGCGAACCCGTTCGGGGTCACGGGCTCGGGCGTGGACCTGCGCAGCTACTGGATGGGACGTACGGCCGGGCAGTGGTCGGGGTCGCGCAAGACCGACATCCTCACGGCGCTGCGGCTCAACCTCCCGCATACGCACCATGCGGGCGAGGACGCCGCCGAGCTCGCCCAGATCTTCCAGGCCGTACGGCACCTGTCGGCTGTGGACGCCGACGACGTCACGAGTAGCTGATGTTGATGTCTCCCGTGTTCGTCCGGGCGGTGATGGAGCGCGCCGAGCCCTCGTTCTGCTGCACCGCGATCCCGACATCGCCGGTGTCGGTCTGCGCCTGCACGTGGTAGTCGTCGCCGGGCGGAACGGCGAGGGTGACGTCACCGGTATCCGTCCCGGCGGAGACCGCCTGCGGTGGGGCGGAGAAGGAGAGCGTGATGTCTCCGGTGTCGGCAGATGCCGTGACGGAGTTCGATGCGATGCCGGACGCGGTGATGTCGCCGGTATCGGTGCTCAGTTGCAGCTCGCCGTGCAGGTCGCGGACCAGTACGTCGCCCGTCGACGTGTGCGCCCGGATGGCGATCCCCGGCGGGACCGCGACCGTGTAGTCGACGCCGCAGTTCGGGCCGAAGCTAACGCCGCGGCACGCGCCCGTGACCCGCAGCGTCTGCCCGTCCCAGTGCTCCTCGACCGTCGGTTTGGTGTAGGACCAGTGCAGTCGCCGGGTCAGCGACACCGTGTCCGGTTCCCCGGGGGAGAGCACGAGGTCTCCCGTCGCGATGTCGATGTCGATGGTGGCGATGCTCTGGTGGTAGACCTGGCTCTGCACCTCGGTCCGGTAGCCGAGCCAGCCGGCGACGGAGAGGGCGCCGGCGATGAGCAGGATCGCGGTACCGACGCCACCGATGACGAGCCAGGCGTTCGGCCCGGTCGGCCTCGACCGTCTCCCCGGGGTCGGTGGCAGGTGTGTCGTGGTGACGGTCATGGCCTCTCCTCAGGCGCTCAGCTTCACTCCGGCGACGGATCGACCGGACACGACGGATCGCTAGCCGGAGTGGCGTAGCAGGTGCAGGACCGCGAGGACCCGCCGGTGATCGGCCTCGTCGGCCGGCAGGTCGAGCTTGGCCAGGATGTTGTTCACGTGCTTCTCGACCGCGCTGCCGCTGACATGCAGCGCGGTGCCGATGCCGGCGTTCGAGCGTCCCTCCGCCATGAGCCGCAGGACGTCCCACTCGCGCGGTGTCAGCCGATCCAAGGGGTTGGGTCGACGCCGCGTCAGCAGTTGCGAGACGACCTCGGGGTCCAGCGCGGTGCCGCCAGCGGCCACGCGACGCAGCGCATCGAGGAACTCCTCCACGTCGGCGACCCGGTCCTTGAGCAGGTAGCCGACGCCGCCGGTGCTGCGTTGGGCAACTGGCCTTGCGGCATCGCTGGAGAGCAGCTCGCCCGCGTAGCGCTCCTCGACGTACTGCGAGAGCACGAGCACCGCGATGTCCGGCCACTGCCGGCGCAGCACCAGCGCGGCGCGCAGCCCTTCGTCGGTGAAGCTCGGTGGCATCCGTACGTCCACCACGACCACGTCGGGCTGGAGCTCGTCGACCGCGCGGAGCAGCTCGTCGGCGTCGCCGACCGCGGCCACCACCTCCACGCCGCCGTCGGCGAGCAGCCGGGCCAGGCCGGCCCGCAGCAGCACCGAGTCCTCGGCGATCACCGCTCGCATGGCAGCTCCACCACGATCGCGGTGGGACCACCGGCCGGGCTGTCGATGCGCAGCATGCCATCGACGGAGGCCACCCGCTGGGCCAGCCCATGCAGGCCGGTGCCCCGCTCGGGCGCGGCCCCACCGTGGCCGTCGTCGCTGACCGTCACCCGCAGCCGGCCCTCCTGCTGCTCCACGACGACCTCCGCACGGGTCGCTCCCGCGTGCCGGGCCACGTTGGTCAGGGCCTCCGAGACCACGAAGTAGGCAACCGCCTCGATGGTCGGTGAGCACCGGCGGGGGACGTTGGCCCGCACGGTGACGGGCAGCGGGGCCCGGGCGGCGATCCCCGACAGCGCGGCATCCAGGCCCCGGTCGTCGAGCACGGCCGGGTGCAGCCCACGGATGAACCCCCGCAGTTCGGTCAGCGTCCGCTTCGCCTCCTCGTGCGCCTCCTCGACCGCGCGCCGGGCGGGCTCGGGGGCGTCGGCGAGCGCGCCCCGCGCCATGCCGAGGTTCATCGCCAGGGACACGAGCCGTTGCTGGGTGCCATCGTGCAGGTCCCGCTCGATGCGCCGTCGCTCCGCGTCGGCGGCGTCGACCACGCCCTCGCGGCTCGTCGTCAGCGTGTCGACCCGGCGGGCCAGCTCCTCTACCCGGCTCGGGCCGAGCAGGGCCCGCGCCGCGGCGACATCCATGTCGGCGAGAGCCTGGGCGATCCACGGCGCCATCAGGAGCAGCACGAGACCGCCCACGGTCAGCCACGCGAGCGTGCCCCGGTCCTGCATGTTCCAGCCGAACAGGCCGTTGTGGTCGGGGAGCGCCCGGGCGTACGTCAGCACCGTGGCAGCGGCCGCGCCGGTCGACCAGACCACCGTGACGACCACGAAGCTCACCGTGCCCATGACGAGGGCCAGGATGTGGTAGGTGATCTGGCGCCAGGTCGCGGCCGCCACGCCCTGCGCCAGCAGCCCGCGTACCCCGGTGCCCGGATGGTCGTGGGCCAGGGGCGGGATCTCGACGCCGAGGACCGACCGGAAACGGGACCGCTGCGCGGCGGTGAACGCGCGCAACGACCAGAGCAGCATCACCAGGCTCGCCAGGGCGAGGATTGCCGTGATGGCCAGGCTGACCGTGAGGGCGAGCAGGGTCACGGTCACCACAAAGGTCACGATGGCGAGCGGGAACCCGACGACGTGATGGATGGTCGCGCGCCAGGCCCAGCCCGAGACGGGCGCGCGCAGCATCGCCAGCAACCCGCCGCCCCGCCGGGGCGCTCGCTCGGTCAACTCTGCCATGAGGCCACGCTAGGCCGTGCGCCGCTGGCCGTCGATGAGGCGGCCACCCGAGGCCGGGGTGAGGAGAACCCTACCCCGGTGTCCACTGTGGCCCGCCCGCCGCGACCGTCAGGCGGGCTTGTGGCAGACATAGATGGCGGTGCCGGGGAACAGGACACCGCGGGCCGGGCTCCACTGGCCCCAGATCTGGTCGTGGCCCAGCGGCCATTCGGGCTCGACGATGTCGCGCAGCACGAACCCGGCGGACACGATCTCCCTTACCCGGTCGCCGATCGTCCGGTGGTGCTCGACGTAGGTCGCCTGGCCGCCGGCGTCGAGCTCGACGTAGGGCCGTCTGTCGAAGTAGGAGTAGGTCGCGATCAGCCCCTCCAGGCCGGGGTGGTCGAGAAAGATCCACCGCATGGGGTGGGTCACCGCGAAGACCCAGCGCCCACCGGGACGCAGCACCCGGAACACCTCGCGCATGACCCGCGCGGAGTCATCCACGAAGGGCACCGCCCCGAACGCGGTGAAGGCGATGTCGACGCTCTCATCCCGCACGGGCAGGTACTGCGCGTCGGCCTGGAGCAGGGCCGGCCGTACGCCGGTCGCCTCCGCCGCCGCCCGCGCGTGCCGGAGCATGCCGGTCGAGAGATCGACCGCCACGACGCTCGCGCCCTGCGTGACGAGCCACCGGGCGGCCGCGGCGGCGCCACACCCCACCTCCAGGGCCCGGGTCCCGGCCACGTCACCGAGCAGGTGGACGTCGGCCTCGCGCAGCCCCTCGGGACACCAGACCAGGTCCACCTCGCCCAGGAACTCACCGTGCTCGGCCTGATAGTTATCTGCATCGATGTCCCACCAGTAACGGGCGGCTCGTCGGTTCTCCTCGGGCGTGAGCCGGACGCGGGCGACCCGGGTGCCGAGGGCGTCCCCGAACACCGCCTCGTCCTGCTCCGCCATGGCCCACACCGTACCGCCCACCTCCGTTGATCTAGGGCGAAGGACCGTGGTCGAAGATCAAAGCACGGCCCCTGGCCCTAGATCAACAGGGCATCGGCGGCGGGCCAAAATGCCGGGAGGGTTGGACCGGCGAGACGGCGGGAGAGTAATGTGTTCAATGCACTCGTGGGCTGCGACCTCAGTAGGGAGCAGGTTCGCGGTCGCGTCATGAATCCCGTCCTTAACCGTGTGGCGGGATACGTGTGCGCGGCGGGCCTGCGGGGGTCGGTAAACAAACCACACAGTCCAGCGGAGCAACTGCCCACATGACGAGCAGCATCGAGGCCACCTCGAGCGTGAACAAGGTCGCCGTCGACGACATCGGGTCGGAGGAAGCGTTCCTCGCCGCGATCGACGAGACCATCAAGTACTTCAATGACGGCGACATTGTCGAAGGCACGGTCGTCAAGGTCGATCGGGACGAGGTCCTGCTCGACATCGGCTACAAGACCGAGGGCGTCATCCCCTCGCGTGAGTTGTCGATCAAGCATGATGTCGACCCGTCCGAGGTTGTCTCCGTCGGTGATCACGTCGAGGCCCTGGTTCTCCAGAAGGAGGACAAGGAGGGCCGCCTGATCCTCTCGAAGAAGCGGGCCCAGTACGAGCGCGCCTGGGGCACGATCGAGAAGATCAAGGAGGACGACGGGGTCGTCCGCGGTGCCGTGATCGAGGTGGTCAAGGGCGGACTGATCATCGACATCGGGCTGCGGGGCTTCCTGCCCGCGTCGCTGGTGGAGATGCGTCGCGTCCGGGATCTGCAGCCGTACGTCGGCCGCGAGCTGGAAGCGAAGATCATCGAGCTGGACAAGAACCGCAACAACGTGGTGCTCTCCCGCCGCGCCTACCTGGAGCAGACGCAGTCCGAGGTGCGCAGCGAGTTCCTCAACAAGCTCGGCAAGGGCCAGGTCCGCAAGGGCGTGGTGTCGTCGATCGTCAACTTCGGCGCGTTCGTGGACCTCGGCGGGGTCGATGGCCTCGTGCACGTCTCCGAGCTCTCCTGGAAGCACATCGATCACCCCTCCGAGGTCGTCGAGGTTGGCCAGGAGGTCGAGGTCGAGGTGCTCGACGTCGACCTGGACCGCGAGCGGGTCTCGCTGTCGCTCAAGGCGACGCAGGAGGACCCGTGGCGGCAGTTCGCCCGCACCCACGCCATCCAGCAGATCGTCCCCGGCAAGGTCACCAAGCTGGTCCCGTTCGGCGCCTTCGTCCGCGTCGACGACGGCATCGAGGGCCTGGTCCACATCTCCGAGCTGGCCGAGCGCCACGTGGAGATCCCGGAGCAGGTGGTGCAGGTCGGCTCCGACGTCATGGTGAAGGTCATCGACATCGACCTGGAGCGGCGGCGGATCTCGCTCTCGCTCAAGCAGGCCAACGAGGGCTTCGTCGAGGGCGAGGAGCACTTCGACCCGACCCTCTACGGCATGGCGGCCACCTACGACGCCGAGGGCAACTACGTCTACCCCGACGGCTTCGACCCGGAGACCGGCGAGTGGCTCGAGGGGTACGAGAAGCAGCGCGAAGAGTGGGAGCGGCAGTACGCCGAGGCCCGCCAGCGCTGGGAGGCGCACACGAAGCAGGTGCAGAGCGCTCGGGCCGTCGAGGGCGCGCCCGCGCCCGGCCCCGCTCCCGCCCCCGAGAAGGAGGCGAGCCAGCCCAAGGCCGCGAAGGCGCCCGAGGAGCCGCAGGGCACGCTCGCCACGGACGAGGCGCTCGCCGCGCTCAAGGAGAAGCTGGCCGGCGGCAAGAGCTGACCGCCACCGTACGAATCGAAGGGCGTCTCCTTATCGGAGGCGCCCTTCGTGGTCTCATGGCTCGATCGGGAACCGGCCGGTGCGCCAGTACCAGTGGCGGCCGGACTTGAGGTGGTCGACGATCGCGCGTTGGAGCACGGTGCGTCGCGGCAACTGGTCCAGCGGCGTGGTCAGGGTGCGGAACACGAACCGCAGCACCTCGACATCGGCGTCCAGCCCGTCCGGCTCCTGGTAGGGGTCGAGCTCGAACCGTCGCTGGAACCGGACGATGTTGCAGGCCGCCGGCAGGTACTCCTGCAGTTGCGGGTCGAGCAGCCAGGAGCCGCAGGAGAACGCCGTGTAGTGCTCGTCGGGAAAGTGGCGCGGGAAGAACGCGCGCGCCTCGTCCAGCGACGCCGCGACCGCCTGCGGGGTCATCGGCCCGGACTCGGGGATGTGCAGGCTGATGGCGGTGCCGCCGCGCTGGTGCTGCAGCCGGCCCAGCTCAAAGACGCCGCCGCGCGCGTGCAGCGTCAGCCAACTCTGCATGACCGGCCAGCCCTCGCGGCGCATCCGCCGGTCGATCGCGAGGTTGCGGCCCAGGTCCGCGAGGGTCGCCCAGGACACGGCCTCGGCGATGCCGTGCTCGCGGTGGTATGCCATGACGACGTCCACCAGCGCCAGATACGCGTACACATAGAGATGCCGCCACGCGGGGCCGCGTTCGCGCGGTAGCTCCGGACCGGGCGGCAGCCAGTCGTGGCCGCCGACATCGGCGCGGACCAGGGCGATCGAGCGGTCGAGCAGCCAGCGTAGTTCTGGGGTCCACAGTGGAGAGACGGGGTCGGGCCAGCCCGCGATGATCTCGGCGGCGTCGTCGGGCAGCACCCCGAGCCGCACCAGTATCGCGGGCGCGTCGGCCTTGGCGGGCAGCGCAGCCGACGGCTCGTCGCCGGCGAGCCGGTGCACGCGGTCGATCTCCTCGACGGGTACCCCGAGCCGGACGGCGGTGTCGTCCAGATCCACGCGGACGACCCTACCGCCCGTACCGCTGGGCACTCCCGCCACGGCGACCACGCGTGGACGCGGGGGAGAGCCTAGGGCAGGTAGTTGATCGAGACGATGCGGTGCTGGCTGTCCGGACCCGTGGTCGGCGCTGCCGGGCCGTTGACGAACTGGAACGCGAGCGTGTGTCCATCGCGGGTGAAGTCGCAGTAGAGCGAGCCCATCCCGCCATCACACTGCTGGTAGGTCCAGTCGGAGCCGCGCTGGGCACCGAGGCCATCGACATAGGCGCTGCCGACCTTGTCCTTGGTCAACAACTTCAGGCGGGCATCGTTGCCGTCGTTCCAGGCCGCGAGCGCCTCGGTCGCGTATGCCTCGTCGTCACTGGGGAACGTGGTCGGCTCGAAGGTGCTCCCCGCGACGACGGCCTTGGGATGGCCGAGCAACTGGTTCTCCACCCGCAGCATCAGCTTGTCGCCGTAGATGTTGAAGTACAGGCAGTAACTCGATCCGGCCGCGCCCTGGCAGAACCCCGGGGCCAGGCCGAACTGAGTGTTGTAGCAGCCGCCGCAGTCGCTCATGGTGTGCAGGATGCCGTCGGTCACCTCGTACTGGTCCAAGGACGCGGAGTTGTTGCCGGCCCAGGCCTGGATCGCCTGCTTCGTGTACTGCTCCGCCGAGGTCGGGAAGGTCACGGGTGGGGGGGCCGCGCTCGTGGTGGGAGCGCCCGATGCGGGGGAGAGCGTGGACGACCCGTCCGCCGCCGGTGGCGACGTCGTGGGCGATGGCCCCGGGCGACCGTTGCCCGCGCAACCCGACAGAGCAAGAACGCATGCTGCCGCCGCTGCTACGACGCCAGCAGCGATCCTTCGTGATGACATGCCCGCGACGCTAGGGGTCGGGGTGCCAGCGGTCACGGATCAGTCGGGCTCGTGACGGTTATCCGCGCTGGCGCGCTGCGGGAACGGCCGATCTTGCGATGGCATACTGTCCGTCGTGCTGATGGTCGGGCTCACGGGTGGGATCGGGTCGGGCAAGAGCGAGGTGTCGCGCCGTCTCGCCGAGCACGGCGCCGTCATCATCGACGGGGACGCGCTGGCCCGCGAGGTCGTCGCGCCCGGCACCGATGGGCTCGCCGAGGTCGTCGCCGCGTTCGGCCCGCAGGTGCTCGCGCCCGATGGCACCATGGACCGGGCCAAGGTGGCCGAGCTGGTCTTCGGCGATACTGCCAAGCGCCGGCGGCTGGAGGCGATCATCCATCCGCGGGTCCGCGAACGTTCCAGTCGGATGATCGCCGCCGCACCGCCGGATGCGGTCGTGGTCAACGACATCCCGCTGCTCGTGGAGTCGGGCCTGGCCAGCGCCTTCGACCTGGTGATCGTCGTGTTCGCGAGCGAGCAGTCCCGGCTGGCCCGGCTCGTCGGTCAGCGCGGCATGAGCGAGGAGGATGCACGGGCCCGCATCGCCGCGCAGGCCACCGACGAGCAGCGCCGATCGGTGGCCGACGTCGAGATCGTCAACGACGGCACGCTCGACGAGCTGACGATGCAGGTCGATGAGGTCTGGGAGCAGATCATCCTCCCCCGTCGCCACAACACCACCGTCCCCTGACCCTGACCAAGCGCCAGAAGAGAAGCCCCCGACAAGGAACATCAACCACCGACAACGAACATCAACCACCCACGGGGGGCCGGGGCGGAGCCCCGGCTGGGGTCTGGGGGCTTGGCCCCCAGGAGACATCCGTGACGAGCCGGCGCGAGCGCGCAGCGCGCGCGCGCACCATGCACCCGAGGAACGGCCGTCCGCGAACTGGCCGGCGAGCATTCCGCTCGTCCACCCGGGGAGCCATGGGCTTCTACCTGGGCGCCGGTGCGAGCCGCCGGTGTGGGGGCGGGCCGCTCCCGGTCGGCCGTCGCGGACGGCCTACGCCGAAGACGTTAGCGCGACACGGTCGGACACACAATCGCAATCTTCGTTCCAGGTCGATAACGTCCACCATCGGCGGCACCGGCGACCTCGCATGGCGCGCGTGGCCGTGTCTCGGCCACGACTTTGTGTCGGACGCCCGGCGTAGGTTGTGGAGCATGAGCCTGGAGATTCCTCGCCTGGACGGCACGCTGTCGGTGGTCCATGACTACACGCCGTCGGGCGACCAGCCGGCCGCGATCGAGGAGCTCGCGAAGCGGGTCAAGCGAGGCGACCCGCACGTCGTGCTGCTCGGCGCGACGGGCACCGGCAAGAGCGCGTCCACGGCCTGGCTGTTGGAGAAGCTGCAACGCCCGACGCTCGTGCTCGCGCCGAACAAGACGCTCGCGGCTCAGCTCGCCAAGGAGTTCCGCGAGCTCATGCCCAACAACGCGGTCGAGTACTTCGTGTCGTACTACGACTACTACCAGCCCGAGGCGTACATCCCGCAGACCGACACCTACATCGAGAAGGATTCATCCATCAACGAGGAGGTCGAGCGGCTGCGGCACTCCGCCACGATGTCGTTGCTGACCCGTCGCGACGTGATCGTGGTGGCGACGGTCTCGGCGATCTACGGTCTGGGCACGCCACAGGAGTACCTGGATCTGTCGGTCCGGCTGCGGGTGGGTGAGGAGGTCGAGCGCGACAAGCTGCTGCGGCGCCTGGTCGACATCCAGTACACGCGCAACGATCTGGCGTTCAACCGCGGCACGTTCCGGGTGCGCGGCGACACCCTGGAGATCATCCCGGCGTACGAGGAGCTGGCCGTACGGGTGGAGATGTTCGGCGAAGAGGTCGAGAAGCTCTACTACCTGCACCCGCTCACCGGAGATGTGGTCCGGGAGGTGACCGAGCTGCTCATCTTCCCGGCCACCCACTACTCGGCCGGCGCGGAACGGATGGAGCGGGCCCTGCGCGGGATCGAGGCCGAGCTGGAGCAGCGGTTGGCCGAGCTCGAACGGCAGGGCAAGCTGCTGGAGGCGCAGCGGTTGCGGATGCGTACGACGTACGACATCGAGATGATGCGCCAGGTCGGGTTCTGCTCGGGGATCGAGAACTACTCGATGCACATCGATGGACGGGAACCGGGCAGCCCACCGCACTGCCTGCTCGACTACTTCCCCGACGACTTCCTCACGGTCATCGACGAGTCGCACGTGACGGTGCCCCAGATCGGGGGCATGTACGAGGGCGACGCCTCGCGCAAGCGGGTCCTGATCGAGCACGGGTTCCGCCTGCCCTCGGCGGCGGACAACCGGCCGCTGCGCTTCGACGAGTTCGAGGAGCGGGTGGGGCAGACCGTCTATCTCTCCGCCACCCCCGGTCCGTGGGAGATGCAGAAGGTCAGCGCCGACGTCGTCGAGCAGGTCATCCGACCAACCGGCCTGGTCGACCCCGAGGTCGTGGTGAAGCCGACCAAGGGCCAGATCGACGACCTCATGCACGAGATCAGGACACGCGCCGAGCGCGACGAGCGGGTGCTGGTCACGACGCTGACCAAGAAGATGGCCGAGGACCTCACCGACTACCTGCTCGAGCACGGCATCCGGGTCCGGTATCTGCACTCCGAAGTGGACACGCTGCGCCGCGTGGAGCTGTTGCGTGAGTTGCGCCGGGGCGACTACGACGTGCTGGTCGGCATCAACCTGCTGCGCGAGGGCCTGGACCTGCCCGAGGTGTCGCTCGTCTCGATCCTGGACGCCGACAAGGAAGGGTTCCTGCGTTCGGGCACCTCGCTCATCCAGACGATCGGCCGCGCGGCCCGCAACGTTTCCGGCCAGGTACACATGTACGCGGACAAGATCACGCCGTCGATGGCGGCCGCGATCGAGGAGACCAACCGGCGCCGGGCCAAGCAGGTCGCGTACAACGAGCAGCAGGGGGTCGACCCGCAGCCGCTGCGCAAGAAGCTCGGCGACATCCTCGACGACATCTACCGCGAGGCCGACGACACCGCGGCCCTGGTCGGCGGCGTGGCCGGCGGGCACGGTCCCGGCGGTGCCATTGCTCCGGGCACCGCGCAGGGTCGCCGAGGGGCGGGCTCAGTCGGCGGCAGCGGCCGGCAGATGTCGCGCGGCAAGGCGCCGGTCAAGGAGACCCGCAGCCGCGCATCGAGGACCATCACCGCCCCCACCGAGGGCATGGCTCGCGCCGAGATCGCCAAGCTCATCAGCGAGCTCACCGACCAGATGCTCGAGGCGGCCCGCGAGCTGCAGTTCGAGCTGGCGGCACGCATCCGCGACGAGATCACGGAGCTGAAGAAGGAGATCCGCCAGATGGACCTCGCGACCGGTCGCTGAGCCGCTGCGAGTCCGGTCGGTGGGCCGGACCAGCCGGGCCGCTCCAAGCCGGCGAGGCCCGGCTTGGCTCAGCTCGCGGCGAGGGCGGCGTCGTCGGCGGTGAAGTCGTCGCTCGCGTCCGCGGGCGGATGGGCCAGATGCCAGGACACCGACCGAGCCAGGCCGGCGGACGGATCCGGGTGCCAGCCGAGCAGCCGCCTGGCCTTGCCGCAGTCGACGAGCAGGTGCTGGTCGACGCGTTTCGTGGGCCACAGATCCGCCGGCACCAGCGACTCGGGCACGGTCACCAACTGCGCCTCATGCCCGGCCGCGGCGAGGATCTCGTGTGCCCAGCCGCGCATCGAGCGGACCGCCGGCTCGCCGATGTTGAGCACCTCGCCCGCGACCGCCGGGTTGGCGAGGCAGGCGAGCACGGCGGTCGAGACGTCGCCGACGTAGGCGCGCGTCCACAGCCAGGTGCCGGCGCCGATCGGGATCCGCTGCCGCCCGGCCCGGACCCGGCGCAGGATGAACTCCTCCCGCCGTTGCCCGTCGTGCTCGCCATAGACCATGGGCAGGCGTAGGACCGTGGCGCCGCGCTCCAGATAGGACGGTTCGACCTCGAGCTTCTCGTCCTCCTCGCGCAGGCCGAGACCCCGGTTGATGTGGCGGGCATCCCGGAGCCGACCACCCTCGTCGAAGGGCACGGCCTCGCCCTCCTGGTCGAGCCGTACGAGATGGAACGCGCGGTAGACGTCCATACTGGACAGTACGACGAGCGCGACCCTGGGCAGGTACGGCAGCACGGCGTCCGCATCGGACCCGTTCATGGCCCCCGTGTCGATCACGGCCTGCGGAGCGAAGGCGCTCACCTCGGTCGCGACGCTGGCGAAGTCGGCTCGTTCCGTGTGGACGTGCCGCGCGGGTGCCAGATCAGGCGGCTCGGTCTGCCCACGGTGCACGACCTGCACCTCGTCGCCGCGTGCCACGAGGTCGGTCACGATGCGCCGCCCGATGAACCGTGTCCCGCCGATGACCGTGACCCGCACGCCCCTACAAGACCAGCCTCGACCGCGTAGGGGCAAGACCGTTCGCGCGCGGCGTAACCGGCGCCGTCGTCAGCCGAGCTCAGCCGGATCGAGGTTGATCACGAACGGGTTCGTCATGCGCAGCGCAGTGCCGGGTGACGCGCTGGCGTGCTCGACGTAGTGACCGTCCTGCAGGCCGAAAATCCGAAGCGTCAGTTCACCGGACTCGTTCCGCTCGGCGAGCAGGTACCACGGGATCCCCGCGTCGGCGTAAAGCCGCATCTTAAGAACGCGATCAGTGCCCGCGTTGCTGGGCGACACGATCTCGCCGATGAGAGCGATACTGCTCGCCTCAGCGGCGAGCGCGTCGATCACGACGGGTTCGAGCACAGCGAGGTCGGGGATGGCGATGCGGTCCTGGCGCAACCGGACGTTCACCGCCTCATACACCTCGGGGCCCGCGGCGCGCGCCCCGGCGTCAAGCGCATTGGCGAGAGCACGGGATATCGACTGGTGGCGGAATGAGGGCGCCGGGCTCACGATGAGACTCCCGTCGAAGAGCTCGACCCGATCGGGCGTCTCACCCAGCGCGAAGTAGTCCTCCTCGGTCCACGGACCGATGTGCTCGAGCATCGACGCGGTCATGAGAACCTCCCGTGGGACGGCCAGCACTCGCCCAGTCTCCCATGCCCAAGCCGCGTCGGCGTGCCGGCGCACGCGCAAACGTGACCGTCCGGACCGGTCAGCGAGGGTCGAGGGCGGCAGTCCGGACCCAGGCGCCGATGCGGTCCACGAGCTGGGGGGAGGCGGCGGACTCGGCGTGGCCGAAGCCAGGCTCCAGCCAGAGCTCCTTCGGGTGGTTCGCCGCGCCGAAGAGCTGCTCGGCGTGCTCGACGGGGAAGTAGTGGTCGGCATCGCCGTGCACGATGAGCAACGGCACCGGCGCGATGTGCCCGGCCACCTCGTGGGGAGCCGCCGGAACCGGGTCCCACCCGTGTGCGGCGATCCGGGTTCCCCGGGCCAGACGACCGACCAGCCTCCCCAGTGGACGTTCGATGACCCAGTGCGCGCGGCGCATCGCCGGCGTACCCCGGTAGTACCACCGCGCCGGACCACTGACCGCGACCACGGCCACCGGTCCGTGCGCCTGCGCCGCAGGCTCGGCGAGCCCACGCAGCCCGGCGTGACGCACCACAATGGACGCTCCCATGGAGAACCCCACGGTGGCCACGCGGGCGTAATCGAGCTCGGTGGCCCAGTCGAGCGCGGCCTGCAGGTCGAGCACCTCGCGGTCGCCGACCGTGGACGCGCCGCCGGAGCGCCCGTGTCCGCGGAAGTCGAAGCTCACCACGCCGGCGTGCTGCGTCAGCCCCGCCACCGCGCGCCGCAGCGCCGGCCGGCGCCACGAGCCCGTGAAGCCGTGTGCCACCACGATGGCGAGATCCTTCGACGGACCGACATCATGACATGCGTCGATCTCAACGCCGTCGGACGCGTACCGGGTCGTGGTCTGCGCGCCGGCGTCCAGGCCCCGGCGCGGTCCGGTGTCGGTGGTCACGCCGTGATCGCCGCGACGTCGCTGAAGTGCTCCATGCTGGGCGGCGCGGCGAAGTGGGGTCCGATGTGCCCGCGCCAGGTGGTGAACCGCGGCGTCGCGCGGAAGTTCTCCTCGTGCGCCGCGACGGACTCCCACTCGACGAGCAGCACGAACCGTGACGGGGACTCCACGCCGCGGGTCAGCCGTACGGACAGGCACCCCGGCGTGGTCACGATCGTCTCGTACGCTGCCCGGTACCCGGCGATGAACGCCTCCTCCTCGCCCGCCCGGATGTCGAAGTGGGCCACCTCCAGCACCATGGCCGCAGCCTACCGGGTCCGGCCGGTGTGGGGGACCGTCACCCGGTGCCGGCCCCTGGGTCCCGTGTCCCGGCCGCCTGCCACGACCCTCCGGAGCCGACGAGAAGGGCTTCGGCGTCGCCGGTTCGGCTCGCGCTCTGCCACCGCAGCCTGATGCCGGTCAGCGCGGTGACGGTGGACTGGATCGTCACCAGGTACATGAGCTGCCGGTACACGATCAGCTGTAGCGGCAGGCTCCACAGTGGACGAAGCCGCTCGCGGTCGAGCCGCAGCGCGTAGCCGGCCGCGAACATCTGGACCGCCGTGTAGCTCAACCACACCATGGCCACGCGGTCGGGCGGTAGGAAGATCAGGCCATAGACGGCATAGACGTCGACCGCTGGAGCCGCGAGCGGCAGCAGGATCTGGAAGAGCACGAGGTAGAGCAGCCCGCGCCGGCCGAGCTTGCCGCTAGGGCCGCGCTCGACCAGCGAGGCCCGGTGCTTCCAGATCGCCTGCATGGTGCCGTAGCACCACCGATAGCGCTGCCGCCAGAGCTGACGCAGCGAGGACGGTGCTTCGGTCCACGCGACGGCAGTCTCCTCGTAGACGACCCGCCATCCCCGGCGCAGGACCGCCATGGTCAGATCGGTGTCCTCGGCCAGGGTCGCCGCCGGAACGCCACCCACGGCATCGAGCACCTCGCGCCGGAACGCGCCGATGGCCCCCGGAACGGTCGGCATGCACTCGCCGAGGTCGTAGAGCCGCCGGTCCAGGTTGAACCCCACGACGTACTCGAGGTGCTGCCAGCGCCCGAGCAGCCCCTTGCGGTTGGCAACCTTGGTGTTGCCGCTGACCGCTCCGACCGCGGCATCGGCGAAGGGCTGCACGAGCCGCCCCACCGCGTCGCGGGCGAAGACCGTGTCGCCGTCCACGAGCACGATGATCTCGCCGGCCGCCCGGGCGATGCCGGTGTTCAGCGCGGCCGGCTTGCCGGCGTTGGCTTGCCGGACGACCCGCACCCGACGCAGGCGGAGCGATCGTACGATCTCGGCCGTACCGTCGGTCGAGCCGTCATCGACGACGATCACCTCAAGGTCGGGGTAGTCGCTGCCGACGAGCGACCGTACCGTGGCCGCGATGTTCGCGGCCTCGTTGTACGCCGGCACCACGATCGACACGGGGCCGAGGTAGCGCAACCGTTGTCCCTCGCGCCGTCGGCGCGCCCTCCGTGCGTGGACTCGGGCCGCGATGACCTGGACCAGCAGCCGTACGACGCCCAGCGCGAGCGCGATGCTCAGGAGCACCACCATGGCCGTCGTCAACCACATCGCGAGGCGTTGGGCGACGAGCAGTGATTGGCCGCGCAGCCGGGCCAAGGTGCCGACGTTGGTGGTCGCCGGCGGCAGGCCGAGAGCATGGGTGACGGTGGTGAACGTGTAGCCGCGCTTGCCCAGGGCGGTGAGTAGGTCATCGAGAGCCGCGACCGTCTGCGACCGATCTCCGCCGCCGTCGTGGAGCATGACCACCGCCCCGCGGTCCTTCGCGGGCGTTCCGTTGGCCACGATCTTGGCGACGCCCGGTCGCCGCCAGTCCTCGGTGTCGAGATCCGCGAGCACGGTGAGGTAACGCCCAGCGGCGACCGACGAGAGCGCGTCGTACTCTTCGGCGCTCACCGCGTCCGGCTCCGACGAGTAGGGCGGTCGGAGAAGCACCGTGTTGACTCCGGCCGCGCCGGCCAAAGCGTTCTCCGAAAGGTTGAGCTCGAGCTCGCGCCGCCACTGCGGGATCGTGATCAGCTCCGCGTGGGTGAATGTGTGCAGACCGACGTCGTCTCCCTCCGCGAGCATGCGGCGCACCAGCTCAGGGTGTTCGTTGACCTTGGAGCCGATGACGAAGAACGTCGCGTGCGCATGATGGCGGGCGAGCACGTCGAGGATCTGCGGCGTCCAGGTCGGGTCGGGACCGTCGTCGAAGGTGAGGGCGATCGTCTTCGACGGCACGGAGCTGCTCGTGAGCTTGCCGTCGGCGTCGAGGCGGAGCACCGGACCGCCGTCGAGCACCTGCCGCGGTGCCGGTGCCCGGTCGGCCGCCGGGGCCCTGGGGCCGGAACCCTCGGCACCGACGTGGTTGACATACCCGGAGAGGCAGAGTTCCCCCAGCAGCAGCACTAGCCCCAGCACCAGCAGCACCCAGTGCGCGCGCGGCTCCCGGCGCTTCGTGTGCACGGCCATGGCGCTACGAGGTGCTCTTCTTGCCGCCCGGATGGGTCGGCGTCTGCGTCGGCACGTGCCGACGCGATGTGGGATCGGCGGAGGGGGAGACGATCGGTGACGTCGACGCGGTGGGCGACGCGGCCTGCGCCGGGTTCGTCGCGGCGTCGGGGCCGGAGGGCGCCCCGGTCGTCCGCCCCGGCTGGCGCGCGTCGGTAGCCTGTCCGCCGGGCAGGCCCGGCAGGTGGACCGGCGATGCCCCGAACAGCCCCGCGACCAGCATGACGAGGGCCAGAACCACGAGCACGCCGATCGCGGAACCGGCGACCAGGATGAGGCGACGCCGACGCCCCGAACCGTCGACGAAGACGGGCCGCGTCACCCGACGCTGATGCCTCATGGGTGCGCCCGGTGGGGGTACAGCCGGATCGGGGCGCCGGGCGGCCGCCCGCACCGGCCCCGCTGCACCGCTCATAGATCCTCCCGAGCACCGGCGCCTGACAGGGCCGGCGACCAAGTACCTTAGCGAAATCGGTGATCCGCAGCGAGCCTGACACCGTCGTCGCCCGGCTGTGCCCGACCCGACTCGACGCTGCGCCCGACCGCCAGGCAGAATAGGCGGGCGTAGAGGGGAGTATTCCCTAAGCCACGGTGTCGTCAGCACGGCCGCGACCGCGTGGTGGCTTGTGCCGCCACAGGTCAGGCCCGGCGCCGTCGGGTCGCCGGAGCGTGCTCCGGGGGCGGGAGAGACCTCCGCATGAGACCGGGTGAGATCGTGCCCGCGGGCTGCGCTGTGCCGCCCGGGCCACGGTGGCACGTGTCAGCGGAGGGACGGGCGCATGGGCGTCGCGGTGTGGGTCTGGGCCATCACGCTGGTGGGCCTCGTCGGCATGCTGCTGTTCGACGTTCTGGTCATCACCCGGCGACCCCACGCGCCGACGCTGCGGGAGTCCACCGCCTGGGTGGTCGGGTACGTGCTGCTCGCCCTGGCGTTCGGGCTGGGGGTCTGGTACTTCAAGAGCGCGACGTTCGCCGGCCAGTTCTACGCCGGGTGGATCACGGAGTACAGCCTCTCGATCGACAATCTATTCGTATTCATCATTATCATGTCGCGCTTCGCGGTGCCGCGCCAGCTCCAACAGAAGACGCTGCTCATCGGCATCCTGCTCGCGTTGGTGCTGCGCGCGGCGTTCATCGCTGCCGGCGTCGCGCTCATCAGCAGGTACGACTGGATCTTCTTTATCTTCGGCGCATTCCTGCTCTACACCTCGACCCGCCTGGTCCGCCACGGGACTGAGGATCCGGTGGACTACCGGGAAAATGCGGCCACGAGGTTCGCCCGGCGATGGTTGCGGACAACCTCCGAGTACGACGAGCGGGGACGCCTCTCGATTCGCATGGCGAGCGGCCGGCGGATGTTCACGCCACTCCTGATCGTGATCATCGCCCTGGGAACGGCCGATCTGGTCTTCGCGCTCGACTCTCTTCCGGCCATCTTCGGCCTGACCACGGAGGCGTATCTCGTCCTCACCGCGAATGTCTTCGCCGTCATGGGCCTGCGCCAGTTGTACTTCCTTCTCGGCGACCTGCTCGACCGGCTGAAGTACCTCTCCTACGGCCTTGCCATCGTCCTCGCATTCATCGGCATCAAGTTGATTCTTGGCGCCCTGCATGGCAACAACCTCTCCTTCGTCAACGGTGGCCGACCCGTCGCGTGGGCGCCCGAGATTCCCATCTACGTGTCGCTGTTGGTTATCGGTGTCACGATCGCGGTCACCACGATCGCGAGCCTCGCCAGCACTCGGCGGGATCGACCCGCGACCGTGCCGTAAGGCTCGCGTCGTCGCTGGTGATCCGCGCAACCAGCGGGCCTATACGATGGAGGAGCCGTCGCGCGTTGACGAGTGCGAATGGGGCATTCCGGGCATAGGAGGTAGCATGGCCTTCACCGTCTTTGTCAGCCATGCGCACGAAGACGCGGAGTTCGTCTCCCTCCTCAAGGACGCCATCGAGAACACCGTCGATGACGTCGTGGTCCGTTCGTCCTCCACGAGGCCGTCCCGCGGCGGGATCGAGCCGGGAGCCTCCTGGCTGGAGTGGATCCATCAGTCCGTGGTCAGCAGCGAAGCCACGATCATCCTGCTCACCGCCCAGTCGGCGGGCCGGCCGTGGCTGCTCTGGGAGGCGGGAGCGGTCGGTGGCGTATCGCTGAACGCGACGGACTCGAAGCTGGTCATCCCGATGGTGTTCGAGCTCGCGCCAGAGGCCGTCCCCGCGCCGCTACGTCACCACCAGACGGTCGATGGCAGCTCCCGCGATGGCATCACCGACGTGCTGGAGCTCATCTATGCCCGGGTACAGCGACCCAGCGAGGGCAAATTCCAGAACCTGATGCAGAGCAAGGTGAGCCAGTACCTGAAGGACGTGACCGCTCTGCTGGCCCGGCGCAAGAGCGAGGCGGATACCGTCGTCAGCGCTCTACCGGCTCAGGGAACCCGATACAACAAGACCTTCCAGGGCGAGGATCTCGACCTGACCATCGTGAACTTCACGTCCCGGGAAGATGCCGACGACATGAGTGGCGTCGCCATCGTGAACAAGGACGGGGACTGGATGATAGAGATCGATGTCGAAAGCCCGCTGCGCAATCGACCCCATGTCGCCGACATGCGCTTTCGGCCGGCGTCGGCCGAAGCGTCGGGGACCGTGATGTTCCGAGTGGACAGTGGCGACGTGGCCCGGCACGAGGAGCTGATCGACCTCAGCACCGTGCGATCCCACAAGTACAGCGTGGAGTACCTCGCTTTCCGGCACAACTCCCGAATAGCGAAGATCACCATCCGACCCGTTGACGATGCCGCGCGGGCCGCGAACACGTTCTGCCTGGACAGCGTGAGCGTGTACAGCGTGCCCGAGCATGCACACCGGCTCTCCTGACAGGCTTGGTACACGCTTTGTTCGGGCTCGGCCCTACGGTGAATGCGCTGGACGGCGACGCTGTCGGCCCCTCGCGGCCGCGGCCGGCCTGGCGCTACGCCAGGCGCGCGGCGTTCTACGTCGGCTTCCTCCTCTCACCGCTGACACCGGGCAACGACGCCCTCGTGAACCAGCTTCCGTCGGCGCTGCTCGCTGGTCTCGTGGCGCATGGCAGAACCGGGGCGACGTTCTCGGAGTGGTACATCACCTTCTACATCGCGTCGAACGTGCTCGGGATCTTGCTCATGCTGACCAGCCTCCCGGAGTTGCGGCGACGATGGTCGGACCTGCGGCGGCTGTTCCTGACCGACCGGAAGCGATTTGGCCGGATCGTGTTGGTCGACGTCCTCACGTTCGCCGCATTCCTCGTCGCCGGCCTGGTGGTCTCGCGCGCGCTCCTGTGACCCCATCGCGGGGGTTGACCGCCGGCGCGGGGTGAGCGGCGCGCCGTGCGCACTGGCGCTGCGACCGGTGGCGCTGCCGCGTAGGCTGCACCACACCGCTAGCTGCGGCCATGCCCCGAAAAGACACGCCCCGAACACACATGCCCCGAACAGACGTGCCGCGAAGAGAAAGGACCGCCCGTGAGCCTCGGTTCCCTGCTCGCCAGCCTCGACGCGCACATCGCGCCGGGGGCGGAGGCCGTGGTCAGCGTTGGTGTGGCAACCCTGTGGGCCTCGCCCGACCGCGTGCGGGCGGTGGACGAACCCGCCGTCTGGTCTCCCTCCCGCCCGCGGGACTGGGTCGAGGCGATGAGCGCGGACGACCGCGCGGACCTGCGCGGGCGCGCGCTGACCCAACTCCTGCTCGGCGAGAAGGTCGTGGTGCGCGAGCTGCGCGGTGACTGGGCCAAGGTCGTGGCGCTGGGCCAGCCGACCTCACTCGACGCGCAGGGCTACCCCGGGTGGGTTCCAGCGGACCAGATCTCGCCCGTGGACGGGTTCCACGCGGCCGGCGTGAAGGTGGCTGCCCGGCACCGGGACCGGGGCGACGACGTCGAGGACCGTTCCGGCGTCTGGCACGTGGTGACCGCGACCGCGACGGCCCTGCGCGACGACCCCGACGCCGCCCTCGCCGTTCCCGGCGTCACGTTCGGCACGCGCCTGCTAGCGCTCGGCGCGCCGTTCGACGGCTGGCTCCCCGTCGCGGTACCCGGTCGGTTCGAGCCGGCCTGGGCGATCGAGGACGACGTGGCGGCCGTACCGCTGGCCCCGCCGTACGACCACGCCGAGGTGCTGCCGTGGGCCGACCGCCTGCGCGACGTCCCGCACGTGTGGGGCGGCGGCTCCGCGTACGGCGTCGACGCGCCCGGCCTCGTCCACCTGGTCTGGCGGCGTTTCGGCGTCACGCTGCCCCGCGAAGCACACGACCTCGCCCGGAGCGTGACGCAGATCGAGCCCGGGCAGGAGCGCCCCGGCGACCTCTACTTCTTCGCCACGTCGGGTGGGCAGATCGACCACGTCGGATTCGTCGCGGCACCGTCGGAGGAGGCCTCCGCGCGGCCGATCCTGCACGCGGACGACATCGTCGGCCGGGTGGTGCTGGAGGACCTGCCGCCGCAACGCGCCGCCGTCCTGGTCGGTATCGGTCGCGTCCACACCGGCTGAGCGTGGCCCGCTTCGCGCCCGTGGAGCGGGCCGCCCTGGCCGACCTGCTGCTCGAGGTCGGGCCGGATGCCGCGACCCTCTGCGACGGCTGGACCACCCGCGACCTCGCCGCCCACCTCGTGGTGCGCGGCACGCGCCCGGATGTCGCTGGCGGCATCTTCATCCGGACTCTCTCCACACCGCTGCGCCGGGTGCAGGCGTCGGTCGCGGCGCGACCCTGGTCGACGCTCGTGGCCCAGGCCCGCCGCCGGCCGGTGTGGGCGCTGCCGGGCGCCCTGGACGAGGCGGCGAACCGGGTCGAGTACTACGTCCACCACGAGGACGTACGGAGGGCGCAGCCGGGCTGGGAACCACGCGCGCTGCCCGCCGACCTCTCCGCCGGGCTCTGGGCCGGGGTGCGCTCCAGGGCCCCGCGGGTGTTGCGGCGCACACCTGCACGGGTAACGGTCGCGGCGCCGGGGCACGGCTCGATCGAGGCGGGCCTGGGCGGTGACCCGGTCGAGCTGCGCGGTGAGCCCCAGGAGCTGGTGCTCTTCCTGCTCGGCCGGCAGGCGCACGCCCGGGTCGGGTTGGACGGGCCGGCGGAGGTGGTCGATCACATGCGCCACGCCCACTACGGCATCTGAGGCTGGGTCAGGGCCGCGGCGCCTAGAGTGGCGGGGTGCGCGTACTCGTCGTCGGTGGGGGAGGCCGCGAGCACGCGCTCGTGACCGCCTTGGTGGCCGATCCCATCGTGGATGAGGTCCTGGCAGCGCCCGGTAACCCGGGCATGGCCTCGGCCGCGAGGCTGCGCGGCGTGGACCCGCTCGACCCCGCGGCGGTGGCCGACCTGGCCGTCGCCGAGGCCGTCGACCTGGTCGTCGTGGGCCCCGAAGCGCCGCTCGTGGCCGGGGTCGCCGATGCCGTACGGGCCGCCGGCGTGGCGTGCTTCGGCCCCTCCGCGGCCGCGGCCCGGCTGGAGAGCTCGAAGGCGTTCGCCAAGCAGGTGATGGCGGCGGCCGGTGCTCCGACGGCGGCCTCGATGCTCTGCACCAGCCAGGCCGAGGCCGTGGTGGCGCTCAAGACCTTCGGGCCGCCGTACGTCGTGAAGGACGACGGGCTCGCGGCCGGCAAGGGCGTGGTGGTGACCACCGACCACGACGAGGCGCTCGCCCATGCCGTCCACTGTGGACGGGTTGTCATCGAGGAGTACCTCGACGGGCCGGAGGTGTCGCTGTTCGTGGTGACCGACGGCGTGTCCGCCGTGCCGTTGCTGCCCGCCAGCGACTACAAGCGGGTCGGCGACGGCGACACGGGACCGAACACCGGCGGCATGGGCGCCTATGCCCCGCTGCCGTGGGCACCCGCCGACCTCGCGCCGATGGTACTGTCCACTGTGGTCGAACCGGTCCTCGCGGAGATGCGCAAGCGCGGCACGCCCTTCCAAGGTCTGCTCTACTGTGGACTCGCGCTGACCGCCAAGGGCCCGACGGTGGTGGAGTTCAACGCCCGCTTCGGCGATCCCGAGACACAGGTGGTGCTGCCGCTGCTCTCCTCGAGCCTCGCCACGCTGCTGTACGCCGCCGCCACCGGCACGCTCGGCCAGGTGCCGCCGCCGGCCTGGCGCAACGCTTCCGCGGTCACGGTGGTCATCGCCTCGCACGGCTATCCAGGCGCCGCTGCCTCGGGCGACGCGATCACTGGCGCCGAGGGCGAGGGCTACCTGCACGCGGGCACCCGGCTGCTGCCGGACGGCACGCTCGTGACCACCGGCGGCCGGGCGTTGTGCTGCACCGCCATGGCACCGACGCTGGCCGAGGCGCGCTCCCGTGCCTACGAGCTCGTCCACCGGGTCCGCCTCGACGGCGCGGTGTACCGCACGGATATCGCCGCCCTGGAGCCGCAGCAATAACGTGGGAGATTGGTGCTGCTGGGACGACACCAATCTCCCACGATAAGTGCCGTCAGGCGGCGTACTTCTCGACGAGGGATCCGACGGCGGGCAGGGCCGTCTGGATGTGCTCGGCCGCGCTGCCGCGTACCGAGTTGTAGACGGCCGTGACGGCGGTGCGCTTGGAGATCTTGGCCCGCTCGTCGGTCACCGCGAGCAGGGCATCCGACACGTCCTTGCCTCGGGCGGAGAGGTACTCGCCGAACTGGCCGCTGCCGGAGGACTGGAAGTCCGTCCAGAACGGCTGCAGCCGGTCCAGCACACCGGGCACGAGCTGCTCGATCCGCGACTCGTAGTAGCCGGGCGCGAGAGTGGTCACCGCCTTGTAGGCGGCCTTGAGCAGCGTTGCGGAGACGCCCGACTTGGCGGCGAGCTCCTGCTCGATCACCGCCTTGGTGTCCGCGACGACCTGCTGCTGCGCGCCGTCCGCGCGCAGAACGTCGGAAAGGGTGGCGTACCTGGGCATATGAACTCCTTATCGTGGGCCGGGCATGACATACCTATACCGGATGCCGTTACGCCGCTACCCCGCCCCCACCCGCGTGACCTTGCAGCTCAGGCCTGGTGTTTGCGGCGGGCGGTCTCGCGTCCCCGTACGGTCTGGTCGAGCGTGACCTTGCGCAGCCGTACGGCCTGGGGCGTGACCTCGACGCACTCGTCCTCGCGACAGAACTCCAGGGCCTGCTCCAGCGACAGCCGCCGGGGTGGGATCAGCTTCTCCGTCTCCTCGGCGGTGGAGGAGCGGATGTTCGTGAGCTTCTTCTCCTTGGTGATGTTCACGTCCATGTCATCGGGTCGGGAGTTCTCGCCCACGATCATTCCCTCGTAGACCTCCGTGGTCGGGTCGACGAAGAGCGTGCCCCGCTCCTGCAGGTTGAGCATGGCGTAGGCCGTCGCGGCGCCGGTCCGGTCGGCGACGAGGGAGCCGGTGGCGCGGGTGCGCAGCTCGCCGAACCACGGCTCGTACCCCTCGAAGACGTGGTGCAGGATGCCGGTGCCGCGGGTGTCGGTGAGGAACTCGGTGCGGAAGCCGATGAGGCCCCGCGCGGGGACCAGCCACTCCATGCGGATCCAGCCGGTGCCGTGGTTGATGAGCTGCTCCATCCGCCCCTTGCGGGTGGCGAGCAGTTGCGTGATCGTGCCGAGGTACTCCTCAGGTGCGTCGATGGTGAGCCGCTCGACCGGCTCGCAGAGGCGGCCGTCGACCTCGCGGGTGACCACCTGGGGCTTGCCGACGGTCAGCTCGTAGCCCTCACGGCGCATCTGCTCGACGAGCACCGCCAGCGCGAGCTCGCCCCGTCCCTGCACCTCCCAGGTGTCGGGGCGCGGCGTGGGCAGCACCCGCAGTGACACGTTGCCGACGAGCTCGCGGTCGAGGCGGTCCTTGACCATCCGCGCCGTCACCTTCGAACCCTTGACCCGTCCCACCATGGGCGAGGTGTTGGTGCCGATCGTCATCGAGATCGCCGGCTCGTCCACGGTGATGCGTGGCAGCGGTACCGGCTCCTCGGCGTCGGCGAGTGTGTCCCCGATCATGATGTCGGCGATCCCGGCGACCGCGATGATGTCGCCCGGGCCGGCCGCGTCGGCGGGCTTGCGCTCCAGCCCCTCCGTCATGAGCAGCTCGGAGACCCGGACCCGCTCGATGGTTCCGTCGGCCCGGCACCAGGCCACCGTCTGTCCCTTGCGGACGGTCCCTTCGTGCACCCGGCACAGGGCGAGCCGGCCGAGGAACGGCGAGGCGTCGAGGTTGGTGACGTGGGCCTGTAGGGGTGCACCCTCCACATAGGAGGGCGCGGGGATCGTGTCGATGACCGTGCGGAACAGTGGCTCCAGCGAGTCGGAGTCGGCCGGGATGGTGCCGTCCGCGGGCTGCTTGAGCGAGGCGACGCCGATGCGGGCGCAGGCGTAGAGGATCGGGAAGTCGATCTGGGCCGCGTCGGCATCGAGGTCGAGGAACAGCTCGTACGTCTCGTCGACCACCTCCTTGATGCGCGCGTCGGGCCGATCCACCTTGTTGACCACCAGCACGATCGGCAGCCGTGCCGCGAGCGCCTTGCGGAGCACGAACCTGGTCTGCGGCAGCGGGCCCTCGCTCGCGTCCACGAGCAGCAGCACGCCATCGACCATCGTCAGCCCGCGCTCGACCTCGCCGCCGAAGTCCGCGTGCCCCGGGGTATCGATGATGTTGATCGTGACCGCGTTCCCGCTCGACGGCTGGTACCGCACGGCCGTGTTCTTCGCGAGGATCGTGATGCCCTTTTCCCGCTCGAGGTCCATCGAGTCCAGGGCCCGGTCCGTGAGCTCGGCCTTGGTGTGCACCATGTCCGCTTGACGCAGCAACGCGTCGACGAGCGTGGTCTTGCCGTGGTCGACGTGGGCGATGATCGCGACGTTGCGCAGGTCACCGCGTACGGCACGGGTTCGCGTACTCGTGGGCAGGGCGTCGGGTGTGCTGTTGGGCATGCGTCCATTGTCCCGGGTCACCCGCCCTCCCCGAAGTCGATCTAGGGCAGGCGACCGTGAGTTGATCTCCGACCACGGCCCCACGCCCTAGATCAACGGGAGGGGACTGGGGAGAAGGCTGTCGCACCAGGCTGCGATGATGCGCCAGGGAGGGACGAGCGTGGAGGGTGTTGTCGCGTGGCTGGGCGGGCTGCCTCCGGCGCTCGTGTACGTCGTCGCGGCGGTGCTCGTCTTCGGCGAGACGGGGTTGCTGATCGGCCTGGTGCTGCCGGGTGAGGCGACCCTGATCGTGGTCGGCTTCCTCGGTTCGCTGAGCACGGTCAACCCGTACCTGGCCGCGGCCCTGATGATCGCCGCGGCGTTTGTCGGCGACACCCTCGGGTTCTACGAGGGGCGCCGGTACGGGCCCCGGCTGCACGCCTCCCGGTTGGGGCAGTGGGTCGGGCAGGAGCGCTGGACGCGGGCCGAGGCCCTGTTGGAGCGTCAGGGCGGGCGTGCCGTGTTCCTCGGCCGGTTCGTCGCGTTCGGCCGCACGCTCATGCCTCGGCTCTGCGCCGTGGGCGGGATGCCGTACCGCCGGTTTCTCGGCTGGGATGCCCTGGGCGTCAGCGCTCAGGTGAGCGCGTCGGTGCTCGTCGGCTTCATCGCGGGCGGGTCGTACCGGCTCGCCGCGGAGTTTCTCGGCCGGGCGACCGGCGCCTTCCTCCTGCTGTTACTCGTCCTGGTCGGGCTCGTGGTATTCGGCCGGTATCTCGGGCGCCACCCCGACCCCGTGACCGCCTTCGGCCAACGACTCGCGCGCTGGTCGCCGCTGCGCCGGCTCGAGGAGGCGTACGACGAAGGGTTCCGTTGGCTGACCCGCCGGGCGGGAGTCGGCGGAGCGGTCGCCGTGAGCGTGCTGCTCGGCGTGCTCCTGTTGCTCGGTGCCGGTGTGGTGCTCACCGTGGTCATCGATGCCGTGGTCCGCCAGAGCGGTGTCCCACTCGTGGATCCGCTGATCGCGCAGTGGTTCGCGGCACAGCGCTCGCCGGGGACCGTCCAGGCGGCCTCGGTGCTGCTCTCGGTGCTGCGCGGGTTCTTCCTCGTCGTCGCGGCGGGCGTGGTCGGGCTCGTGCTCAACCGCCGCCCGGGTCGCTGGCGCCCGGACCTGCTCGGCGTCCTGGGTACCGTCGGCGCCTTCCTGCCGCTGGTGATCCTCGCCGCCGCCACGGAGTTGTCGCGGTCGGGCCAGGACGTCGCCCCCGGCCTGCCCCTGCTGGTCCACACCGGCCAGACCGTTGGCGGCGAGGCCGTGGTCGCGGCCGGCGAGATGTTCGGCGGGCGTGGCCTCTACGGCAACCAGGTGACTCTCGTCACAGCCAGCGTCGGGCTCGTGGCCTGGTTGTTGACCCGGCGCTGGCGGCGGTGGGGCGTGCGCGTCACGGCCTGGACCGCGGCGGTCGGCGTCGTGCTTCTCGTCGGCGTTTCGCGGCTCTACCTGGGCTGGAACTGGCCGAGCGAGGTACTCGCGTCGATGCTTCTCGGCGCCGCGTGGGTGATCGTCTTCGCGGTCGCGTGGCGGACGCGGGATCGCTTGCGTGCCACCGATCCCGAGGCGGAGCGCACGCTCGCCGGCACGCCGGTGGGGCGATGATGCGGTCGCCATCTCGGTGACGCACAGGTATGGTCGTGCGGTGAGCGACGGGGAGTCACGTTCGTACGGATTTGAACGCTTCGGCGACAGGCCGACGCAGCGCATGCCGGCACCTCGGCACGGCAGCTATGACGGGCCGACGGCGGAGTTTCCCGGGTTGTACCCGCCCGAGCGGCCGCGGCCCGAACGGCGTGGTTCGCGGTGGCTGAACTCCTCGGTGCTGGCGGTTGTCGCGGCGTTCCTCGCGGTGGTCCTGCTCGGCGCCGCCGGCTACATCCTGCTCCGGCCATCGAAGCAGCCCGAGACGATCGGCCCCGGCCCGGCAGTGACATCAACCGATCCCGCGTCACCGTCCGCCACCGCCTCCGCGACCCCGTCCGCCACCCCGAGTCGCACCCCGACACGCACGTCGGCCAAGTCCTCGAAGCCGAAGATCCCGCGGCCGACCCAGCGACCTCCGGCCAATCAGCTTCCGCCACCTCCGCCGCCGACCACCACGGCCGCCGGTTGCACACCGAAGGAAGACACAGCGCACAACGCGTCGGCCGCCGATGTGCGCGCCGCGCTCGCCGACGCCGGCGCACGGGCGAACTGGCGCAGCGGCGTCACCGTGCCGACTGGGTGGCCGGCCGGGACCCCATACCCCCCTGACATCAGCGTCCCGGCGAAGCTGATGAACGCGGTCGCATTCACCGAGAGCAGTTGGCGCTCGACTGTCATCGCCTGTGACGGTGGCATCGGACTGATGCAGATCATGCCGGGCACCGCGCCGTGGATGAACCAGCGGTTCAACCGGAGCGATGACGTCAACACGATGCAGGGAAACGCGAACATCGGCGCGATGTACCTGCAGTGGCTCACCATGTACTTCGGCCTCTACTACTTCGGTTCGTTCGACCTCAGCGACACCGAGGCGATCGGACCAGGTGGCACCGACCTGATGCTGCAGGACGTCGTGATCGCCGCCTACAACGTGGGCTACGGGGGTGTCGAGCACCTCAACGGCACCAGCGACCCGTCCGATGACTACCTGTCGATCCCGAACCCGTCGTACGTCAGCAAGGTCCACCAGTACCTCGCGTCCTGCCCCTGCGACTCGATGTAGGCACAGACTTGCGCCTCACGTAACGGGAGGGTGCACCCTTGGGTGGTCGGCACCAAGGGGGGTGAGCTCGATGTACGCGGTGGGGCAGGTCGCCCAGATCGCGGGCGTGACCGTACGGACACTGCACCACTACGACGACATCGGTCTGCTGCGGCCGAGCGGGCGCACCAGCGGTGGCTACCGTCGCTACGACGAGCAGGACCTGGAGCGGCTGCGGCTGATCCTGGTCTACCGGGAGCTCGGCTTCACCCTCGAGGAGGTCCGCGCCGTCCTCGCCGACCCGGACCCGGCGCAGCATCTGCGGCGCCAGCACGGGCTGCTGCTCGGCCGCATCGAGCGGCTGCGCGAGATGGCGACCGCGATCGAGTATCTGTTGGAGGCACAGACCATGGGGATCAACCTGACCCCGGAGGAGAAGTTCGAGGTCTTCGGGGACTTCGACCCGGACGTGCACGCCGAGGAGGCGCGCGAGCGCTGGGGTGACACCGACCCGTACCGCGAGTCCTCGCGACGCGCGGCGAGCTACACCAAGGACGACTGGCAACAGATCCGGCGCGAGTCGCAGGATCTGTTGCGGCGCTGGGTCACCGCCTTCGACGCGGGTGTCGTGGCGGACAGCGAACCGGCCATGGCGCTCGCCGAGGAGCACCGGGAACAGATCGACCGGCGTTTCTACCCGTGCTCCTACGAGATGCAGGTCGGGCTCGCCGAGATGTTCCTGGCCGATCCACGGTTCCGCGCCACCTACGACGACCAGCGCTCGGGGCTGGCCCAGTACGTGCACGACGCGATCCTCGCCAACGCCGTCGCGAGTTCCTGACCAGCCGTGGGCACGACGGATCCGGCGTGGGCGGTGCACCTGCCCGCGGGGACGCGACCCTCCGATGTGGACCTGTCCGACGGGGCGAGCCTGCCCGGCGCGTTAACCCGAGCGTGGGCGGCGGACCCGGCTCGCACCGCTCTGTCCACACGCGACGGTAAGCGGATCAGCGCGGCCGAGCTGGAGGAGCGCACCGGCGTCGCGGCACTGCGGTACGCGGCGGCCGGGCTGGTGCCGGGGGACCGGGTGCTGTTGTCGGCGGAGACCAGCGTCGAGGCGGTGGTCGCCTACGTCGGCGCGCTGCGGGCGGGGCTGACCGTCGTCCCCGCCAACCCGGAGTACCCGCCGGCGGAGTTCGCGAGGCTGACCGCGGCGGCGCGCCCGGCGGTAGTCGTCGCCGACGGCGAGCGTGCCCGGGCACTGCCGGCGTCCGGACCTGCGATGCTGGCGACGCGGCCGAGCCTGGAGGACCTGCCGCGCCGTGGCTCGGGCCTCGTGCTCGATGCGGCCACACCCGACGATACAGCTTTGATTGTCTATACGTCGGGCACCACGGGGCAGCCGAAGGGCGTGCCGCTGTCCCACGCCAACCTGCTCGCCAGCGCCCACGCGGTCCGCATCGCCTGGCGGTGGACGCCGGCGGACCGGCTCGCCCTGTGCCTGCCCCTGTTCCACATGCATGGGCTCGGTGTCGGCCTGCACGGCAGCCTCATCACCGGCGCCGAGGCGATGCTGGCGCCGTTCTCACCGGAGACCGTCGCTGCCGCCATCGACCACGGTGCCTCGATGTTCTTCGGGGTACCCACGATGTACCACCGCATCGCCGCATCCGGCCGGGTCGGCTCGCTGTCGGCGCTGCGGCTGGCGGTGAGCGGCTCCGCGCCTCTGCCGGCTCCCCTGCACGCGGCGATTCGTGAGGGCAGCGGCCAGGCGGTCCTGGAACGCTACGGAATGACCGAGACCGTGATGCTTGTCTCCAACCCGTACGAGGGCCAGCGCCGGCCGGGAACTGTCGGGTTCCCGCTACCCGGTGTCGAGCTGCGGCTGGCCGAGCGGCCAGACGGCACGGCAGAGATCCAGGTGCGCGGACCCAACGTCATTCGCGGATACCTCGATGATCAGGGGACGCTGGAGGCGTTCACGAGCGACGGTTGGTTCCGGACGGGCGACCTCGCGACGTTCGACGAGGACGGGTATCTGACCATCAGGGGGAGGGCGAAAGAGCTGATCATCACGGGTGGCTACAACGTGCACCCGCGAGAGGTGGAAGAGGTGCTGTTGAGCCATCCTGGCGTCGCCGAGGTCGCGGTCGTCGGCGTGCCGTCGGACCGGTGGGGCGAGACGGTGGCGGCCTTCGTCGTGCCCGCGAGCCCCGATCGTGCGGCCCGTACGGTCGAGCCCACGGACACCGTGCGCCTGACCGCGGACCTCGACGGGTGGTGCGCCAAGCGCCTCGTCCGGTACAAGCGCCCACGGGAGTGGCACGTCGTCCGCGAGATCCCCCGCAACGCCCTGGGCAAGATCATGCGGCATCTGCTCGTGCCCGCAGACGGGACCTCGGACACGGGTCATTCTTGATCCCGCTCGCTAGGCTCGCGCCGGGGTTCCCTCCGGACGAGGACGGGACGCGGGACGAGGAGGCGCACGATGCGACCTCGCATGATGATCGTGGCTGGCGCGCTCGGCGCGGCCCTGGTGACGCTGGTCGGGTGCACGTCGGGTGGCGTGCCGACGCCCGGAACGTCCTCGTCGGCGCCGGGTGGAGCATCGCCCACCCCGGGCGGCACGGGCACCATCGGGACGGCGGCGCCGCCCACCGCCGAACCCTCCGGCGACGGGGTGGAGTACCAGGTGACCTACCAGTTCGCGGTCCCCAACTCCGAGGTGAGCATCACCAACCCGAGCACCGCACCGAACCTGCCGCGGCTCGTCGCGGTCTACGCCGCGGACCATCCGGAGGGCAACCCGACCTACCAGCGGATCTCGTTCTACTTCCGCGGCGCATTCCCCTCCTACCGCTTCCACTACGTGTCGGGGATCGTCCAGGACGGGTCCGGGGAACCGGTGGCGCTGGCCGGCACATACTTCCTGTCGGTCGTCTTCGATGGCGCGCAGGCGCATGACGACGGCGCAGCGTCCACTGTGGCCGAAAGCCCGACCCGTCCGGTCAACCTCTCCGGGCTGCGTGACTACGCGCCGGCCGGGGACTTCGAGGGCCAGGTCAGCTACGGCCTGGGCGTCAACGGTTCCGGCGGGAATCCCGCGATCCGCTCCGGCGAGCTCAAGCGGCCCGACGGCGCCGGCGACTTCTTCTACGTCGTGCACTTCGACGTGCGTACGGGCTGAGGCCCCCCGGTAGCCGCCGTCCCGAGCCGGTCATAAGGCCGGCTTCCACCGCGAACCCCTGCGCGAGTGGGTAGCGTCCGTACGTGACCAGCACCCACGTGTCGGCGGCCGATACGGCACGGCTCGCCCTGGTGGTCGGTGCGTTGGGCGTGGTATTCGGCGATATCGGCACGAGCCCGATCTACACCCTCCAGACCGTCTTCAACCCCGCCGATCCCTATCCCGTCCCGGTCCGAACGGACTATGTGTTCGGCGTCGTGTCGCTCGTGTTCTGGGCCGTCGTGGTCATCGTCACCGTCACGTACGTCCTGCTCGCGATGCGAGCCGACAACGACGGCGAGGGCGGCATCATGGCGCTGATCACCCTGGTCCGCCGGTGGATGGCCCACGGCGGGCGGTTGACCAGCGTGCTCGCGGCCGTCGGCGTCTTCGGGGCGGCGCTGTTCTTCGGTGACAGCATGATCACCCCGGCCATCTCCGTGCTCTCCGCCGTCGAGGGGCTCCGGGTCGTCGAGCCGGCCCTGGGCGAGCTGATCGTGCCGATCACCGTGGTGATCATCATCGTGCTCTTCTCGGTCCAGCGGCGGGGCACGGCAGCCGTCGGCAGGCTGTTCGGACCGATCATGATCGTGTGGTTCGGCGCGATGGGCGCGTTCGGCGTCGCCGGCATCGCCCAACATCCGGCGATCCTCGGGGCGCTGTCGCCGACCTACGCGTTGAGCTTCCTGGTCCACCACTTCGGCGTCGCGTTCTTCGCCCTGGCCGCGATCGTGCTCGCGGTCACCGGTGCGGAGGCGCTCTACGCCGACATGGGCCACTTCGGTCGGCGGTCGATCACCCGCGCCTGGCTGGTGCTCGTCTTCCCGGCCTGCGTGCTGAGCTATTTCGGCCAGGGGGCGCTGATCCTGAACGACCAGGCCAACATCGGCAGCCCGTTCTTCCTGCTCCCGCCGGGGTGGGCACGGCTGCCAATGGTGCTGCTCGCCACCGTGGCGACCGTGATCGCCTCGCAGTCGGTCATCACCGGCGCCTACTCTGTCGCATCCCAGGCGGCCCAGCTCGGCTACCTGCCGCGGCTGCGGATCACCCACACCTCGCGGTCCCGGATCGGGCAGATCTACGTTCCCTGGATCAACTGGGTGCTCGCGATTTCCGTGCTGACGCTGGTGGTCGCGTTCCGCAGCTCGGCCGCGTTGGCGTACGCGTACGGTATCGCGGTCACCGCCACGATCACCATCACGACCCTGATGTTCTTCGTCATCGCCCGCCACAAGTGGCACACCTCGCTCTGGCTCCTCGTGCCGGCGGGGTCGCTGTTGCTGCTGGTGGACACGTTGTTCCTGCTCGCGAACGCGACGAAGTTGGCCCATGGTGCCTGGGTGCCGGTGCTCATCGGCCTGGCCGCCTTCACGGTGATGACGACGTGGCGGCGCGGTCGCGAGATCGTGACGCAGGAGCGCGAGCAGCGGGAAGGGTCACTGCGCGACTTCGTCGAGTACCTGCGCGAGCACGCGTCCGAGCTCGTGCGGATCCCGGGCACCGCCATCTTCCTCAACCGCGGCAAGAAGACGGCACCACTGGCCCTGCGCGCCAACGTCGAGCACAACCGCGTGCTGCACGAGCACGTCGTGATCCTGTCGATCGACACCGAGCCCGTGCCGCGCGTCCCCGCCGAGCGGCGGCTGCTCGTCGACGACCTGGGCTACGCCGACGACGGCATCCTCCACGTGACGCTGCGCACGGGCTACATGCAACGACCCCACGTGCCTGCCGTACTGCGCACGCTCGACCCGACCGTCTCGGAGGGTGCGGTGGACCCCTATCGCGCCTCGTACTTCCTGTCCAAGGTGGAGCTTCGAGCGGGCCGGGCGCGGACGATGGCACGGTGGCGCAAGCGGCTGTTCCTCGCCACCGCCCACCTCACCGCCGACGCGGTCGAGCACTTCGGCCTGCCCCGCGAGCGAACGGTGGTCCTGGGGTCGCGGATCGACGTGTAGGCGCTGCGGGTCGGCCAGGGCCGTGGTCGTGCCGAACCTTGCTGCCGCGTTCGGCGAAGCGTCGGCCGTGACGCGACCCGTCGATGCCGCCTGAGCACGGCGTTCGTGGTGATCGCCCGCACCGGGCACCGATGAGTTCGCCGCGCCCCGCAAGTGCGTTCTGATCAGCTAGCCCAATGGAAACGTCTAAGTTGCTGGAAATCTGCCGCCATCCGTCGCTAGGCTCCCGCCGTTGTCCCCGTCGCAACGGATCGAGGGAGAGCGCATGTCCACAATTCCGCAATGGACAGGCAAGGAGGTCCGGGCGCTGCGGCTCGCGCGCCGGATGAGCGTGCGAGCGTTCGCGGCCCACCTCGGCGTCAGCGACCGGATGGTGAGCAAGTGGGAGTCGTCGTCGGACGCGATCAGGCCGCGCTCGCTCAACCAGGCCGCGCTGGACACCTCGCTGGCGACGTGCAACGTCCAGACGCGCACCCGGTTCGAGCGCCTCGCCGGCGGGACCGCGGCCCAGATCGAGGGTGTCTTCCCACCCGACACGGTCCGCCAGCTCGTGCGCCACCCGATCGACGGCAAGCTCATGACGCTCATCGAGGCCGGCCCCTACGCCCCGCCGCGCTGCGACCCGGTCTGGCTGCCGGGCTACTACATCGACGTGCTGCCGACCACCTGCGGCGAGTACTCGCAGTTCGTCACCACGACCGGCCACCGGCCGCCCACGCAGTGGCTGGACGGGACGCTGCCCGACAGCATGACGGACACCCCGGTGCAGGTGCCATGGATCGACGCCCAGGCATATGCGGCCTGGGCGAGTCGGGTGTTGCCGACGCCCGTGCAATGGGACCGCGCGGCGGGCGGCGAGGAGGGCATGGTGCCGAGCCATCTCACCGAGTGGTGCGCGACCAGCCGGGGGCCGCGCCGCCATGAGCCGCCCTCCGGCAGCGGCGCCAGCGGCCAGCCGGGCTTTCGCTGCGCGTTGCCGGTGGACGAGATGCTCGCGCTGCTCGCCATCTGACGAGGCGACCAGCATCCATCGACAGAATCTGGAGTGGGACGTGCTCTTCTACGACCGGCCGGTAGCCGACGGCGGTGGTGGCACCGGGGAGGTCGAACCACCCGGGCGCCAGGTGACGGCCCGAAACGATCGGCTCCGGCTGGCCCGGCTTCGCCGCGTGTCTCCGTCGGGGTCGGGGAGGCCGTTGTCACGGCAGGAGCTGGCCGAACTGGCCAACCCGCTGCTGTCAGCACCGATCAGCGGACACTACATCGGCCGGCTGGAGCGGGGGGAGTTCCGGTGGCCGGGCGTGCACGTACGCCGGGCACTGCGCCACGTCCTGGGCGCGGCGAGCGACACCGACCTGGGCTTCTTCATCCTCCGTCCGCAGCCAACCGCGCGGGCCCGGCCAGCCGGGTCGCCGGGTTCGTCGGCATGCGAGCGGCTCGACGGCACCCGCCCCGGGGGCGTGTATGCCGATGAGGCGCGTGCCGATGCCACGCGTGCCGATGCCACGCGTGCCGATGAGGCGCGTGTCGATGGGGCGTGTGTCGATGGCACGCGCGACGCGCCCGTGGAGAGCGCGACGATCGACCTGGCCGGCTCCTCGGTCCGGGTTTGCATCCAGGTCGGCCAGGTGCGCATCGTGATCGAACCTGGGCCGAGGTGTCCCGGGGTGTCGCAGGACTTCCCTCCGCGCGACCGCGTCCGGGTCTACCGGCCGGCGGACGTTTCACCGCGCAGCCCCCTGCGACCCAGATCGCGCTCGACGCGTCGACTTCGTCGACGTGGCACGGACGGTAACGCGGACCCCCAACCGGCGCTCTGATGGGCATTCCCACCGGGTCGCGGGTACGTGACCGTGGTCCTGGGCGCCGGGGACCGGCGTGGGCGTCAGCGCCGCTCGCCTGGTCGCGGAGGCACCGGAGTCGGCACCTGGATTCTGTTCTCGAGGGAGTGATCAACATGGAATTGACTGTTGACGTCGTCACCGGGCAGCCGCCGGCCAACGACTCGCCGTTCACCGAGGCCGACATCGTCGGACTGTATCCGCCGGAGGCGGCGAGGGTAGCGGCTCTGGCGACCGCCTGCGACCAGGGTTCCGGGCCGACCAGAATCGATGACTGACCGCGGCAGCGGTGCCCCGCAGCCCGCGAGCATGGCGATGAGCGAAGCGACGGCTGACTGGTATGTGGCCCACACCAAGGGACAGTTGCGGAAGGTGCAGTTGGACGGCTGCTGGTACCTCTACGCGCTGACGCCCGAGGCCGCGGGAACCGCGTCATCGCAGAGCCCGGCCGTGGCACCAGTCGGCGCCGAGGAGCCGGCCGGGGAGCCGGCCGAGGCGCCGGCCGCGGGGCCTGACGAGGCGTCCGACGCGGCAGGTGGTTCGCGGCGTTGACCCCCTCGGTCCTGATCCTGTCGCACGCGGGCGACCGGCACGCCGACGCGGTCGCCCGGCACCTGGACGACGCGGGAGTCATGACCGTACGGCTGGACACGGGCGACATCGGACGCTCGGACATACCGGTGGAGATGTGGGTCTCCCGTGGCTCGGTGCACGGCACCATCCACGGGTGTGACCTGGCCGAGGTCGTCGGAGCGTGGCATCGGCGACCGTCACAGTTCACGATCAGCGATCCGGTCGACCTGGCCGAGCTGCGCGCCGGTGTGGGCGGGGTGCTGGCCTGGCTGCCATACCTGAACCATCCGGCGGACATGGCGCTGGCGGGCCTTAAGGCCTACCAACTCGTCACCGCCGTTCGATGCCGCCTGGCCGTGCCGGACACGATGATCTCCACGGGCCGGGCCACCGCCGAGTCGTTCGCCGCGGTCCGTGAGCGGGTCGTGGTCAAGGCGATGTCCAGAGATGTCGCTGGGTTGGTGTCCGAGGATGATCGGTCCGGTTGGGGCCGGGCCGCCCACCTGACCCAGCAGTTGATCACCGCGGCCTGGCACGCCCGCCTGACCGTCGTTGACGATGCCGTGTTCGCGGCCCGCATTGACTCCCCACACCTGGACTGGCGCACCAACCTCGACCGCTGCGCGTACGCCGTTGTGGACGTGCCACCGGACGAGGTCACGAACGTCCGGGAACTCATGCACCGGCTGCGGCTGCGGTTCGCGGCGATCGACTTCGTCGTTGATGACCACGACCGGTGGTGGTTCCTCGAAGCCAACCCGAACGGGCAGTGGCTGTGGATCGAACACGCCACAGGCCTGCCCATCGCCGCCGCCGTCGCCCGGGCGCTGTGCACCGCCCCGGGAGGTGAGCGAAGACGCCCACGTCCGTCTATTGTCGGTCCGACCTTGTCGCGCGAACGATGACAGGGGGCGGTAGCCGCCTCGCCAAGGGTTCGTGCTTGGCCCGCACGCGTCGGCCGAACCGAACGCGGAGAATGGAGAGTTGAGATTCCTGGAGCGTCGATGGATACGACCAGGAACATCCAGTTGCTGAACAGCAGCCTGCGCTACCGGTCACTGACACCTGCAAGCGCGTCCGCGATGGCGGCTGATGGCCTGGCCGGTTGCGTCCTGGAGCCAAGCCCACTGGCCATTGGCGTTGAGGTCGAGGAAGTACCATGCGTCGTCGGCCGCGACGGCGAAGTCGATCGCGGCGTACCGCAGGCTCAGTCGCCGCAGCAGCTCTCGCACACCAGTGTCCACCTCGCGTGGGATGTTGGGCAGCACGGTATAGGTGAGACCGGCATAGTCACTGCGCCAGTCGACTAGATCTGCTCGCCCGATATCGATGCGTGTGGCGAAGTGCGACTGATCGACGGCAGTGAGTCGCACATCGTACTGCTTGGCCACCCGCTGCTGGAACATGTGGGCAGTGACCTCGACTGACTCATCGATGTCCGTCACGGAGACCGGGTCGTGTAGATGACGCTGGGGCCATCATCATCCACGATGGCCTGCTGGGTGAGCGGCTTGTACACCGCCCGCCCGACCTCGGCAACGAACTGCCTGGCGACGCGAGGACTGTTTGTGAGAAGTGTCCTGGGCACCCGTAGTCCGCACCGCTGCGCGGCCGCGAGGTGGACTGGCTTGCTGTCGGCGTTTGGGGACGAACCAGTGCCGGGGCACGGCCTCGAACGCTGAGCACCACACAGGCGTGTGCAGCGTGCCAGCACGAGTCAGTTCGTCTACCAGTCGGTGAGCCAGACCGCCCGCATGGTCTTGACTGCCATCAAGCATGGTCAGCCGGTATCCGTGATCATGTCGGTCCGCGCCTGCCCCGACCAAGTGGCCCTGACACGGTTGCCTCCTGGATTGTTGGACTTGCCCTGCCGCAGCAGGGACATTGTGATTGAACCATAGACCCGAATCATATCGGGGGTGGGCGTGATCGGCTCTGGCTGACCTCGCCTGAGGTCCGCCGTGGGTCCATGGCATGGTCGTCCGCCGGCTCCCACGTGCCGTACAGCAGAACGGACGGCAGATCGGCCCATCAATCGGAATTCCCTGCCCGCCGGCGATCGGTGACGGTGGACGCGTGCCGCGGCGAGGGATCGCCGCAGCCGTTCGATGGCCCGGGGCGGATACCGGCCAGGCGGGAGCAGGGACGTGTTCCGGCCTTGCGACCGCGTCCGCCCCGGGTGCCGTTCGATGAGAGAGGCAGGGGGCACACCGTGACGTTCGGGACTGTTGTCAGCGGTCCGGCGCCTGGCAAGGCAGGGTCGACCGATCGCGCCGCTCGTCCGTCCATAGTGGATTCCCGGGCGCTGGCGGTACGGGCGTGACGCACACAGCGATCCGCACCGCCGGGGTTGCGGTGCGGGCCCGGCGGCGCTGGCTGCGGAACCAGCCGATCCGCGTGAAGCTGGCAGTCATCCTGCTGCTCCCGGTGTTGGCGACCCTGGGGTTGACCGCCGTGAACGTCGTCTCGGCGGCGGACCGGGCCGGTCAGGCGGGTCGGGCGCGTGAGCTCGTGGCCGTCGGCGGGGAAGCGGCCCGGCTGGCGGCTTCGCTGCAGACCGAACGCGCGGCGGCGGCGCTGGTCTTCGCCAAGGGCGCCGGTGGCGCGGCACTGGACGAACTCCACCGCGCCGGCTCGGCCACGGACATCGCCGTGGCGGAGTTCAAGGCGCTACGGGATCGCGTACGAGTGCCCGCGGGCACGGCTACGTTGCTGGCACGAATCGACACCGAGCTGGCTGGGCTGGACGCGTTGCGGGACAAGGTCGCCCAGGCGCCGGACGCCGTGCTGTCGGCAGTGACGTTCCGGTACCGCGCGACGATCGCCGATCTGCTGTCCTACCGGCAGGGGCTTGGCCAGATCGGCGTGGACGCGGCGACGGCGAACGGGTTGCGGGCGGCGGCGGCGTTGTCGGCGGCGATCGAGTCGACCGGTCAGCTCGAGGTCGCGGCAGTGCGAGCCATGGCGGCCGGTGTGCTCACGCCGGTCGCGCAGCAGGAGGTGGTGGCCGCCGACACCGGCATTACCGAGTCGATGCAGACGTTCGCCGACCTGAGCCCGCCGTCGTGGCCCGGCCGGTTGAACGGCCGAGTCACCGGCGGCGACCAGGTGCTGCTCGCCGAGCGGCTGCAGGGGCTCGTCGTCCGATCACAGCCGGGCCTGCCGTTGGCGTTGGGGATCGACCCGAAGGGCTGGGTGGCTGCGGTCGGTGCGCGCATGGACCTGATGCACCGGGTGGAGTCCGATCTGGACGCCGATCTGCTGACGTCGGTGACCGCGGAGCGGGACGCGCAGATGCGCGGGATCTGGCTGGCCTCTGGTGTGGTGGCTGGGCTGCTGCTGGTCGCGCTGGTGATCGGCGCGGTCGTGGCCGGCTCGCTGTCCGGCTCGCTGTCCCGGCTTCAGACCGGCGCGATCGAGGTCGCCGAGCGCCGGTTGCCCGCGATGGTCCGCGAGCTGGATGCCGAGCACGCCGACCCGGCCACGGTGACCCGGTTACTGGCCGCCGCGTCGCGACCGATCCCGGTGGACGGAAGCGACGAAGTAGGTCGGGTCGCCGACGCGTTCAACCACGTCACCGCGTCGGCGATCCGTGTGGCCGGGGAGCAGGCGGCGCTGCGGGCCGGCGTCGGGGCGATCCTGGTGTCCCTGTCGCGGCGGCTGCAACTGCGGGCGGACGCGATGATGGGCAGCCTGGACGTGCTCGAGCGCAACGAGCGGGACACGGACCGGCTGGCGAAGCTGTTCACGCTGGACCACATCGCGGTTCTGATCCGACGGCTGATCTTCAACCTGCAGGTGCTGGCCGGCGGCAGCGGTGGTGGCCGGGTCCGCGCGGATCCGGTTCTGTTGACGGACGTGCTGCGCGCCGCCGGGCAGGAGATCGACGCCTACCAGCGAGTGGTCGCGACGGCCGTGGACCCGTCGGTGCACATCCGCGGCGAGTCGGTCGACGAGCTGGTCCACCTGCTGGCCGAGCTGTTGGACAACGCGACCCGGTTCTCGCCACCCGAGTCGCCGGTGCGGGTCGAGGCGAAACAGGTCGGCGACCAGTTACATATCCAGATCCGGGACGAGGGCACCGGGCTGAGCGCGGCGGACCTGAACCTGATCAGGGCCCGCATCGCCAACCCGCATCGGCTGGACCACCGCACGACGCAGCACATGGGCCTGCCGGTGGCGGGCGCGCTCGCGCAGCGGTTGGGGGTGACGGTGTGGTTCCGGTCGGTGCTGCACCGCGGCACGTGGGTGAACCTGACGGTGCCGGCCGAGTTGATGGACCGTGGTCGGTCGGCGGGGCACGAGACGACCGCCGCGCTGCACCCGGTTGCGGCACCGGGCGGGAGGTCGTCGCCGAGCCGGTCGGCGATACCACGGCCGCGAGGGGAGCTCGCCTCGCCGGTGATCTACGACGAGCTGCGCCACGAGCCAACGCGCTCGTGGTTCCAGCCAGGCGCGTCGCCGGGGGGTGGCGGAGCACCCGTTCCGGCGGCGTGGCAGGCCTCCGCCCGGGCCGCCTTGGCGGCCGGCACCGCCACGGTATCGGAGTGGACCCGTTCGGGTCTGCCGATCCGCCAGCCCGGCGACCGAGTGGTTCCCACCGTCGACCTGGTGATCGGGCAGCCGGCCCCGGCGCGGCGCGATCCGGACCGCATCCGGCTGCAGATGGCCGCGTACCAGAACGGCCTGGGCCGGGCCGGTCGCGGGCGCCGATAGCCGCGACAGACAACGACGTCAGTCACAGCCAGGTCCGACGCCAGGTCGGCCGGAGATGGGTGGAGAGACATGCAGGCGATGACAGGCAACCGGGACTGGGGATACCTGCTGGACGGGTTGTGCGACCAGGTCCCCGGGCTCGTGCACGCCCTGGCGGTGTCCGGCGATGGCATGAAGATCGCGACGAGCCGGCACCTGCCGGTGGAGCAGGCCGACCAGCTCTCCGCGTTCACCAGCGGGGTCGCGTCGCTGACGCACGGTGCGGCGCGGTTGATGAACGGCGGTGCGGTGGAGCACAACCTGGTCGAGATGACCAACGGCCTGCTGGTGATGATGGCGATCGATGAGAAATCGACCCTGACGGTGGTGGCGGCCAAGGACTGCGATCTCGGCCAGGTGACCTACGAGATGGCCAGCCTGATCAACCGGGTCGCCGGTGCGTTGGCCCCCGATGTGCGCCAACCGCAGCGGGCATGACCGGACGCAGTGCGCGGGGCGCCCATCCATCGACCGCTCCCCGGCAGGTCACCTCAGCGAAGATCGTCGTCGCCGGAGGGTTCGGGGTGGGCAAGACAACCCTGGTCGGCGCCGCCTCGGAGATCACTCCACTGCGGACAGAAGAGGTCATGACCACCGCGGCCAGCGGTCTCGACGACATCGTGCTGACCCCGGCGAAGGCGGCCACCACGGTGGCGATGGACTTCGGCCGCATCACCATCGACGAGACACTGATCCTCTACCTGTTCGGCACGCCCGGCCAGGACCGGTTCTGGTACATGTGGGGCGAGCTGTGCCTGGGCGCGATCGGATCGGTGGTGCTGGCCGACGCCCGCCGCCTGGATGACTGCTTCGCCTCGATGGACTACATGGAACACCGCGGTCTTCCCTATGTCGTGGCGCTCAACCAGTTCGACGGCGCGCCACGCTACGAGCTGTCCGAGGTCCGGCTCGCGCTGCGCGTGCCCGGCGACATTCCGGTGCTCACCTGCGATGCCCGCGACCGCGACCACGTGCGGCAGGTCCTGACCGCCCTGGTCGAACACGTGCTGGCACTGCGCCGCGGCCAGCCCGTACCTAGCCAAGTCCCGTGAGAAAGCGAGAAACATGTCAATCGTACGAGTACTCCGCCGCTGGCGGGCGCTGTTCGCGGCCGGGCTGACGCTGCTGTTGGCGCTGTCGTCCGGCTGCAGCGGCTCCAGCCTGAACCCCGCCGAGTCCCGTCGGGACGGCCCGATCCGGATCGGCCTGATGTGGCCCACCTCGGGCGTGCTCGCCGTGGCCGGCGACGACTTCATCCGAGGGTGGGACCTTTACCTCAAGCAGCACGACAACAGGCTGGGCGGATTCGACATCGCCACGACGATGGTGGACGAGGCGGACGGCTTGCAGGCCGCTCGAGACGGCATCCGCAAGCTCATCGACTCCGACCACATCGAGCTCATGGTCGGCACGGTCAGCCAGGACGCCATGATGTCCGTGCTCCAGGCCACCGGGGAGGCGAAGATCCCGTTCATCGGGACCGGTGGCCGGATGGACGTGGTCCCGAACCTGAGCCTGGACTACGCCTGGTACTCCTCCTTCCGGCTCAGCGAGCCGGGCCGCGCGCTGGTCGACTACGTGCGCTCCCATGTGGATGGTCCGGTGTGGGCGATCGGTCCGGACTTCGCCGGAGGGTACGGGTTCGTCAACGGCTTCGTCGGCCCGTTCACCGCCGCCGGAGGCGTGCTGGCCAACCCCGGCGGTAAGCCGACCTGGACGCCGTACCCGAACACCACCAACTTCGTGCCGTACCTGAACCAGATCGCCGCCAGCGACGCGAAGGCCGCGTTCGCGTTCTTCGGCGGCGCGAACGCGATCGCGTTCATCAAGCAGTACGACCAGGTGATCGGCGACCGGCTGCCGCTGTACGTGACCGGGGTGACCACCGAGGGCAACGCCGTCCTGGCCGCCATGGGCGAGGCCGCCGACGGGGTGTACTCGTCGCTGAACTACGCCCCGGACCTGGACAACCCGGCCAACCGGGAGTTCGCCGCGGCGTTCCAGGCCGAGTACGGCGAGACCCCGGCCCAGCCCAACATGCAGGGCTGGGACGCGGCGCTGGTCCTCGACCTCGCCCTGGCCGCCGCCGGTCCTGAGCCGACATCCGAGTCCGTCAACGCCGCCATCGCCGGTCTCGGCGTGATCCCGAGCCCGCGAGGCGACTGGCGGTTCGCCGCCGACCACGCACCCACCCAGCCGTGGTATCTGCGCCAGGTCCGCATCGACGGACGGGGCCGAGCCAACGTCGTCATCGAGACCCTCACCGTCCTTGGCGGGGAATAACCAAAGGAGAACATCTGTGACCACAGTGGACACCACGATCACCGGGCCGGCCGGCGTACCGGCTCAGTACACCTTCGCCGGCGACACCGGCGACGACCACGCCGCACAGCAGCGGCGGGTGCTGGCCGAGATCCTCGACGCGGACTCCATCAGCGTACTGTCCCAACTCGACATTCCCCCGGGCGCTCGGTGCCTGGACGTCGGCGCGGGCGCCGGCACCATCACCGCCTGGCTCGCCGAGAAGGCCACGCCGGCTGGCCATGTCACCGCTCTGGACCTGAACACCAGCCAGATCCCGGCCCGGACCAACGTCACCGCACTCACCGGCGACGTGCGCACCACCGACCTGCCCGAGGCCAGCTTCGACCTGGTGCACGCCCGGGCGGTTCTGGTCTTCCTGCCCGACCGTGAGCAGGTCCTGCGCAGACTCGCCACCGCGCTGCGACCTGGCGGCGTCATCGTGATCTCGGACTGGACCGATCCGACAACCAGGACGCTGCTGCACGCCCCCAGCCCGGCCGCGGCACAGGCGTATGAGACGTACCAGACCCTGGTGCCGGCGATCATGCTTGCCAACGGCGCCGACACCTCCTGGGGGCCGCGGGTACCCATCGCCATGCGTGATTGCGACCTGACCGACGTGAACACGGTCGTCCACAACCGGCTGTGGTACGGCGGGCAGGCCGGCCACCTGCTCCACCTGCACAACTCGTACCTGCTCCAGGACGCCCTGCTCGCGCGGGGCATGACCACGGACCAGCTCGACCTGCTGCGTGCCGCCGTGACCGACTCGCAGACCATGGCCTACCTGTTCCCCATGCACACCACCACCGGCCGGCGGGCCACCGAGCAATAGATCCATGGGAGTATTCGAGACTAGGGCCGGGGGGATCGCCGCTCCCCTCCGGCCCTGCCCCCTGGGCACCGGCGACGGTGCGCCATGACGTACGCGGTGACCGCCCTGGACGGCGTCGCGTTCGGCCTGCTGTTGTTCGTGGTCGCCGCCGGCCTGACCCTCATCTTCGGCGTGATGGGCGTGCTCAACCTCGCACACGGAAGCCTCTACCTGGCCGGGGCGTGTATCGCCTACCTGCTCGGCGACGGGAGCCTGGCCGGTCTCGCGGCGGCGGTCGCTGCCGGTGTCGCCGCCGGCGCGGTGTCGGGGGTCGCACTCGGCGCCGCGATGCGTCCGCTCGCGCCGGCCGGGCCGCTGGCGCATGCGCTGGCGACCCTCGGCCTGTCCCTGCTGGCCGCGGACGCCTACACCACCGTGTTCGGCGGTGCCCCGTTGCTGGCCGTCGCACCAACCGCGCTGGCGGGCAGCATCAGCATCGGCGGGTTCGGCTACCCGATCTACCGGCTCGTCTTCATCGCTCTGGCCGCGCTGCTCGGTCTGGCGTTGCACCTGGTCATCGCCCGCAGCCGCTACGGTGTGCTGCTGCGCGCCACCGTGGCCGATCCGACGATGGCAGCCGCAACTGGCGTCAACACGCGGGCGGTCCAGAGCGTAGCGATGGCCTCCGGTGGGGTGCTGGCCGTCACCGGTGGCGTGCTGGGCGCCCCGCTGCTCGGTCCGGCTGCCGGTGTCGACACCACCGTGCTCGTCCTGTCGCTGATCATTGTGATCATCGGCGGGACCGGCTCCATCCCCGGCACGTTGGCCGCCGCACTGCTCGTCGGCCAGGTCCAGACCATCGGAGTGATCGCCGCCGCCGATCTGGCTCCGTTCCTGCTGTTCTGCGTCCTGCTCGCGGTGCTCGTGGTCCGCAGTCGGGCTGCGCCGATGGGATCGCCATGACCACGACCAGCACCCGCACCGCCGCGTCCACGCCCGCCGCCCAATCCACCCACCGCCGGCGGGCGTCCTGGACCGTCTTCGCCATCGCGGTCGGCGCGGCCGGCGGGCTGCCGGCGGTCGTGAACTCCTATGTGGTCTCCGTCGGCTGCACCGCCATGGTGCTGGCGATGGTGGCGATCAGCACCCAACTGCTCGGGGTGGCCGGCCTGCCGTCGCTGGGCCAGGCCGGCTACCTGGCGATCGGCGCATACACGGCCGCCCTGCTCGCCACTCGAGCCGGGGTCGGCAGCGCGCCCATCCAGCTCGTTGCCGCAGCCCTCGTGGCCGCCGCAGTGGGGGCGCTCACCGCGCCGCTGGTCCTACGCACCCGCGCGGCCACCCACCTGATGGTCACGCTCGCCATCGCCGAGCTCGTCCGCACCGTGGCGTCGCAGTGGAGCGGCCTCACCAACGGTGACAACGGCCTGCCCACCCCGCCGGTGAGCCTGGTCCCCGGCGGGGCACTTCGGGCGGCGCCGTATGTCTACTGGTACCTGCTCGGCTGCTTCCTGCTGGTCGCCGCCCTCGTGGCGGCACTGCTGCGCAGCCCCTGGGCGCTGCGCCTGCGCGCGTCCGCCAACCATGAGCCGCGCCTGGCTGCGCTCGGCCACGCCGTCACCGCGACCCTGTTCGCCGGTCACGTTGCGGCGGCCAGCATCGCGGGCGCGGCGGGAGCGCTCATGGTCGCGGCAACCCGGTACCTGAGCCCCGCTGACTTCACCGTCTCGACGTCGGCGCTGGCGCTGCTCGCCGCCGCCATCGGTGCGGGCACGATGCGTGGTGCCGTCGCGGCAGCGGTGCTCATCGTCGCGGTCCGTGACCTGATCGGTGCCCGGACCGGCGGGCATGCGCTGGCTCTGCTCGGCTTGGTGTTCGTCCTCGTCGCCTATCGGCCGGCACTGTCGGAACGGCTGCGTCCATGGTGGCAGGGCAGACGGCGATGAGCATGCTGCGCCTGGAGTCAGTGGGACGCCGGTTTGGCGGACTGGTCGCCCTGCAGGAGATGACCATCGATATCGAGGCCGGCACATGCAACGCGGTGATCGGTCCGAACGGGGCCGGCAAGACCACACTGCTCAACCTGATCGCGGGCACGCTGCGCCCGACCAGCGGTCGCGTGATCCTCGATGGACGCGACGTCACCGCGCTCGGTGCCGCCCGACGCGCCCGGCTGGGGATCGGCCGGACCTTCCAGCACCCTGCACTGTTCGCCCGGCTGAGCGTCGCCGACAACCTCTCCCTCGCGAGCCGCGACCCCGAGCGGGTGGCGCGGCTGGTCGAACAGACCGGCTTGGGCAGCCACGGCCACACCCCGGCGGGGCGGCTCCCGTACGGTCTGCAACGCCGGCTCGAGCTCGCCATGGCCCTGGCCCGACGACCGCGGCTGCTGCTGCTCGACGAACCCTCGGCCGGCCTCGATCCGCACGAGATCAGCGACCTGACCGCGCACCTGCGCGACCTTGCCGGCACCACGACTGTCCTGCTCGCCGATCACAACCTCGACCTGGTCTGGGAGCTGGCGCGCACCATCACCGTCCTGCACCACGGCCGGCACCTGGCCACCGGGTCCGGCCCGCAGGTGCGCGCCGACCCGGCCGTGCACGATGCCTACCTGGCCACCGGCACCCGCCGCCCGACCACCCGCCGTCCGGGTGCCGCCGGTCCGGTGTTGCTGCGGGTGCGGGACGTGCGCGCGGGCTACCACGGCGCGCCGGTGCTGCACGGCGTCGACTTGGAGCTGCACCAGGGCGAGACCCTCGCCGTGCTCGGCCGCAACGGCGCCGGCAAGACGACGTTGCTGTCCACAGTGGCCGGACTGCTGCCCATACGGCGACCGGGGCGGATCGAGCTCGACGGCCTGCCCTTGCCCACCCGCCGGGCGCATGACCCCGCCCGGGCCGGCATCGCGATCGTGCCCCAGGGTCGGCGCCTGTTCGCACCGTTGACCGTGGCCGAACACCTGCGGGCCGCACGCCGGTCATCGGCCGGGCCACCACAGTGGACGATCGACGAGATCCTCGACGTGCTACCGGAACTGGCCGCGCGCACCCGTCACCAGGCCCGGCACCTCTCGGGCGGCGAGCAGCAGATGCTCGCCCTCGCCCGCGCCCTGCTCACCCAGCCGCGGCTCCTCGTCCTCGACGAACCATCCGAGGGCCTTGCGCCGAGCGTCATCGCCGCCTTGACGGCGGCCTTGGCCACGCTCGCCGGCCGGGGCATGGCCATCCTCATCGCCGAGCAGAACCTCGCCCTCGCCAACGCCGTGGCCGACCGCGTCGCGGTGCTCGACCGCGGCCGGCTCGCGATGACCTGCTCCACGGCGGATCTCGACGCCCCGAAGCAGCAGCAGCGGCTCGGGGTGCTCCTGGGCGTGACGCAGCGCTGAGCCCGGCTCACCGGCCGGGCCCCTTCCGTGCTACTCCGTACGCCGCGTCAGCGGCCGGCGAGCAACCGGACGAGCGCGGCATCCACGTCGAGGTGGTCGGTTTCGCGACCACGCGCCACCACCACGTACGTGCGCCGCAGGAAGCGGACGAGGACGCTGCGCGGTACCTCGAAGAGGGCATTTCCGTCCGGGGAGGACAGGGCCAGGGCGACGAAGTCTCCGCGAGGCGTCGCCCATGGCCACACCCGTACGTCTCCGATGCCCGCCGGCTCATCGAGACCGGTCACCAGCAGTTCGCGGGCGAACGACCAGCTCACGGTCTCGCCCGTGGCGTTGTCCGCGTGGAACAGGACGTGCACGGCGTACGGGTCGGCCGGGTCATACCGCAGGCTCGCGCGCACCGGCAGCGCCGTCGCGTCGGGAGCCACGAGGCGGAGCGATGTCTCGACCTCGACGGTCTGCGGACGTATGGCACTCATGGCTGACTCCCCCCGGCCCTGCTGCGAGGCGCCCCCGCTGCCCCGCATGCCCATACTCCGACCGTCTTCATCGTGCTGCGACGCCATCAGCTGATCTCTCACCCGGTAGTGGTAGGAATCTTGTGGCTGCCTGTCTTTGCTCTGTCTCGCGGACAGGTTCAGGGGTGGCCGGCCGTGCCGTACACGGTCTTACTCCGGTAACGCGCACGGGGCGCCAGAGTGACGGATAGGGCCCTGCGAACGAGTTGGTGGTTTCCGACAGCGGCCGCCCGTGACCATTCGTACAAACCTCACGCGTGGTCGGCCTCCTGGTGTTGACATCCCGGACAAATCCGGGCAATGACTGCGGGGACTTCCTGGACCGTACGGCGGGCACCACAACCGCCCTGCGTACCCCAAACGCTACCGCTGTCGGACCCGGTGCGCCCTGCGTTCGGCGTACCTTCCTGACGCCGGCCGCCTGGTGTCTTCGGCGTACCTTCCTGGCGCCGGCGCGCTTGCGTGCCCGACTTACCCGGATGCAGGTCCAGCGTCGCGTCGGGTAGGCTCGGGGACCATCCCGGGCGATTAGCTCAGCGGGAGAGCGCTTCGTTCACACCGAAGAGGTCACTGGTTCGATCCCAGTATCGCCCACCACAAAGGCGCAGGTCATAGGCCACTTTCCAAGCTCGGGAAGTGGCCCTCAAGATCTTTTGTCCGTGATTTGTCCGTGGGATCGGGCGTCATCCAGCCGCAGAATTTAACACGCCGGAGTTCCCGGATGTACCGCGCAGGAGAACCGGTTACTCGGCTGGGGCGCCAAGCAAGGTCAGGAGCGGCGGTACGGGCACGACGTAGCGGCGGCCAATCCTGAGCACGGCGACCGGGAACGTGCCGGCCTTGGCGAGCTCGTACGCCTTGGTGCGGCCGATGCCGAGTATGGCGCCGGCGGTCTCCACGCCGGTGGTCGTCCCCAGACTGCGAACAGCGTCGATGGTCCAGGTGGCGGCGTCGGTGCTCGCGGTCATCTACCTGCTCCTGTTCCGTCGGGCAGTCGCGGCGTGACGCGGATGCTCGCGTGCTGCCGGCTCGTGCAGGAGAGGCTGGCCCATCCCCGTCGCGCACTGTGTGGCCCCACTGTTGCCCAGTCATCTGCGACACCCAATCTGACGTCGGGAAGGGCAGCACCGGCCTTTTTGGTCCATCGCCGCTATCCACAGCCCCCGTCCTGGAAGAAGGTTTGGAAGAACGCGTGCCCTTCCAAACCCACACCTTCAGAAGAACCCTGCCCGCCTTGGAACGGCGCGGTCGTCTCTTCCAAACACCCCAGGAAGAGACTCGGAACGGCTCAGAAGAAACGCCGCGGTCCCTCCAAACCCTGTGGGCAGGCCGCGAACGTGGAAGGGGCGCTTGGAACAGGCCGCACGCAACACCCCGACCGCCCTTCCAAACCACCGCCACCACTATCGATGCCATAGGTCGCGTGACCTGCCGCGTTGCCCCTTCCCGCTGCCCGGACTGTCGCGGGGAAGGACCAGGTTTGGAAGCGGCGTGGAATAGCCTGAAGTGCTTCGGAAAGACGATCTTGACGAGGCCTTAGCCTTGATCCACGGATGATATGGCGCGTGACGGCTTGCTGATCTTGCGATCGTGATTGTGGCTGTCGGTTCAGGGTGTTGCGTCCGGTCTCGTCGCCGGGTTGCTCGGAGCTGGTTGTCGGAGATCGGGGTTGGCCGCTCGGCCGCTGTGATCGTCGCGTGTGGACGATCAGCCGGGTGGGGCGTGTACCGCGTTGAAGAGCCGTAGCCACTGGTGCTGCCAGGGCCAGTACTCGGGCATGTGCAGGATGGTGGTTCGGGCGTGCCGAGCGACGCTGCCGGCAACGTGGACCAGCCGCCGCCGGATGGTGCGGGCGCGGGCCATGCCCATGCCGGCGAGCATGCCGACGGCCCGGGTCAGGTTGTGCGCCATACCGATGCAGGTCAGCCACGCGTTGTTGGCGTTGAACTTCCCGGATGGCAGGTGAGCCAGCGGGCCGTCGATGATCTCGGCGAACAGTTGCTCGACGACCGCGTGACCGCGGTGCTGCTCCTCGGCCTGGACGAGGATGAACGGGCTGTCGGTGAACACGGCGTGGTAACGCCAGACTGGGAACAGCACGCCCTGATCGTCCACGGTGGACTTTCGCAGATCGGGGATGCGGCGCACGATGAGGCGGGCGGTGACACGCCACCGGCCGCTGAAGGCGGTGTAGATGGTCTCGGCGACCTGGGCGCGGGAGACGAACCGCTGCTGGTCCTCATCCCAGATCGGGTGGGGGTATTCAATCTCGGCCCAGCCGTCGTCCGGGATCGTGGCGATCGTCGTCTTGACCTTGGCGGTCTGGGCGATGGTGACCGAGAACCGGACTCCGGCGCGCCGGCAAGCGGCGATGAACTTGCGGCCGTAGAACGCGGAATCCGCCCGTACCACCAGTTCTCCGCCGCGGCTATGCTGGGCGGCCAGCACCGCCTTGGTGGTGATGATGGCCTCGGCCAGCAGCGACGCGGCGCCGCGTGACGAGCCGGCGTTGCCGGCCCGCAGCTGGGTCGCGACGATCAGCGGCGCCGCGTCCGGAGTGCTCAACGTCGCGATCAGCGGGTTGAGGCCACGCAGGAGCAACTGGTAGCCGCCGACCTTCGCGTGGCCGAACCCGGCGCCCTGCTTCTGTTTGCCGTACACCCGGCGCAGCAACGAGTCCACGTCCAGGAACGCCACCCCACCGGCGCCGGGCAGCAGCCGGCCACGGCCAGCAAGCTGAACGAGGAACTCGCGGGCTGCGGCCTGCAACTGGCGCACGTTGCCGTGGTGCAACGCGCGCAGGAACTCCCCCAACGTGGACGGGGCGTAGATGCCGCCGAACAGCGACGGCATCCCGCCACTGCGCAGATCATCAACATCGTCGATGCTGTCCGCTCCCGTCAGCATCCCCGCCACCAGCGTGGCGACCTTCCCGCCCGGGTTGGCTCCCCGATGACCGGCGATACGCACGTGTTCGGCGACGATGCCGTGCAGGTCGCACGCTTCGGCCAATTCCATCGCCGGCACCAGACCGGAGTGCGACACGAGGTCGGGATCGTCAAACGCTACGCGGAGCCGGCCGCCACCGTGGAGTAACCTCACCTCGAGGGTGCCCTCTCGAACGGAAGATCTGAGCTTCAGCAACTTCGATCTTCCCAGTTCAGAGGGCATCATCGCGTCTGCGACACTCCCCCCGGGTCAGTTCATCCGTGGATTAAGGCTTAGAAGAGCTTAGGAAGGAACCTGGAAGAACGATCTTGAGCCCGTTGCAAGAACCTCGGAGGCGTTGTGAGGCGATCATGAACGCTAGGAGCAACCGCGGAAGAGCTGGGACAGCGACGGCTCGGAACAGTACCGTCGTCGACCGGCCTCGTGGTGTTCCGGGCAGCCCATTCCGCGCGTGGGGGCAGGCGCGCTCGACCTCAGGTACGCGTCGGCGGCGGAGTCGGTCGATGCCGCGGGAACCAACCGCTCGAAGCTCTGCCCTCGGCGAGCGCCCGAACCAGTGAGCGTCCAGGTTGGGCTTGCCGACCACGGCGACGCGTGACTCGAGCTCCACTAAGTCGTCCATGTTGACCGGTCATTGCGCGGCATGCCGGACGTCGCAGCACAGTCCACGATGGACAGCACGCCTTCCGCACGGCCGGGAGGCCGGCCACCCGGGTCGCAGCCGAAGCATGGCGCGGGCTTTCCGCAGCCGTCGGAATAATCCGTCGATGGATCAAGGCGTCGCCACTCCTGCAGGGTTGCCGCGGACCTGAGCGAATGCTTCGCGACCCAGCCGAGTAGTGCGTATTCGCATCTGATCAAACATGCATCGGTTTGAGCAAGATGGAGTAGCGGCACACGACCATGACGACTGGGCGCGGTCGATGATCGATGCGAGGCGGGGGCGGCCGACCGTCTCGGCGACAACGTCGGGGTGGCCGCGGTACTTGACACGCAGTCGGTCGGCCTCTGCCCACTGGGTCAGGGCTGGCGGCCCAGCGCCTCGCTGAGCGCACGCGCGGAGTGGGTGACAAGCTCGCCGAACCTGCCCCTCACCGCGGGGGACATCCGGCGACTGGGGGTGGAGATGCTCAGGCTCGCCGCTGGTTCTGGGCCGTCGTCGAAGACGGGTGCGGCTACCGCCGCGATGTCCGAGCGCCATTCGCCTTCGTTGGTCGCGTAGCCGCGCTGCCGGATCACTGCAAGCTCGGCGAGCAGCACCTCGGGGTCGGTGATGGTCGTCTCGGAGAAGGACTGCAGGCCCGCGGCGATAACCTGCTCGACCATTCCCTGCGAGCAGTAGGCGAGGACAGCCTTCCCGTTGGCCGAGGCATGAAGCGGTAACCCGATCCCCAGCGGCAGGACGATCCGGACCGGCTGCAGGGTCTGCATCCGTTCAATCAAGATGATCTTGGATCCTTCCGGGATCATCAGATGAATCGTCTCGTTCGTTGTCTCGCGCAGTTCCTCCATCACGGGAAGTGCCGCGTCGCGCAGGTTCAGGTCGGTCGCCAGGTAGCCAAGCCGAAGCGCCTTGGTCGTCATGGTCCACTTGGTCACGTCACCGGGCGCCGGCTTGATCCATGCGGCCTCGCGCAACGCCATCAACGACCGCTGGACTGAGCTCTTCGGCATGCCGAGCACCCTGGCCAGCTCACCGACGCCGATCGGCCGACGCGCGGCCACCTCATCCAGCACGCGGAACGTGTTCAGTACGTTGCGCATCCGGCCCTCACCTCCAGAACGGCGTTCCGCGTACGGCCGCCCCATCGTCGACCATCCCATTCGCAAACTCTTCAACTCGCTGTGGGTGTTGACCGGAGCGAGCAGCGGGAACTAGCCTCGTTTCATCTTACGGCACGGTGTGCCGCTACACGGCACGATCGAAGGGACGAGCTTCGTGCGTCAGTCCGGTAATCAGCACGTCCTGCAGACGCCAGGTCCGTCACAGGTGCCGCCCAGCGTCTTGCGCGCCATCGCCAGGCCGACGATCGACCACCGAAGTGGCGAGTTCGCGGAGCTCACCCGTGACCTGCTGGGAAGCTCCAGACCGTATTCGCAACCCGGCAGCCCGTAGTGATCTTTCCCTCGTCGGGCACTGGAGCGTGGGAGGCGGCCCTCGTCAATACGTTGTCGCCGGGTGACCGGGTGCTCGCATTTGAGACCGGACACTTCGCCACGTTGTGGCGGAAAATGGCCGAGCGTCTCGGACTCCAGGTCGACTTCATCCCTGGTGACTGGCGTCACGGGGTCTCGCCCGAAGCGGTCGAACAGCACCTTGCCTTTGATCGAGATCAGTCAACTGCTGCCGTCATGGTGGTACACAACGAGACCTCCACTGGTGTCCGCAGCCGCCTGTCCGAGATCCGTGCCGCCATGGACAGGGCCGGGCATCCCGCACTCCTGATGGTCGACACCATCTCTTCGTTGGCGTCGACGGATTACAGGCACGACGAATGGGGTGTCGACGTCACCATCGCGTGTTCGCAGAAGGGCCTGATGCTGCCGCCCGGGCTGGGCTTCAACGTGCCGAGCACTCGCGCCCTCGCGGCGGCAAAGCGGGCCAAACTGCACCGGTCCTATTGGGACTGGGCGCCGGTCATCGCCGCGAACGAGAATGGCTTCTTCCCTTGGACGCCCCCGACCAACCTGCTCTTCGGGCTGGCGGAGGCTATGAGGCTCCTCGATGAGGAGGGGCTGCCGCACGTTTTCGAGCGGCACGATCGGCTCGCTCAAGCGACTCGCTCCGCGGTGTTCGCGTGGGGGCTGGACGTGGTCTGCGCGGACCCGGCCGAGTACTCCAACACTGTCACGGCCGTCATGCTGCCGGAGTCCGTCGACGCTCCCCGATTTCGGCAGCTCGTGCACGACCGGTTCGACATGTCGCTGGGCGCCGGACTCGGCATCCTGGCAGATCGGACCATCCGCATCGGCCATCTCGGGAGTCTCGGGCCCCTTGCGCTCGTGGGAGCTCTGAGCGGCGTCGAGATGGGGCTTACTGCGGCGGGCGTCCCGGTGCGGGCGAGCGGGGTGCAGGAGGCGATGAAAGTCCTCGCCTGACAAGATCCGGCAGGGCCAGGCGCCCGGGCCGCGGGTGACATGATCTGCTTCGGCGCAGGCCTCGTCGCTGCCGCGACTGTGGACAAGATCCGAGATCTTGGAGAGTTCCCGCCCCTCCAGGGGCGCAATAGCTCGACACATGTGATCTTCGGTGTACGCGAGCCGCCCGACGTCCTGGCCGATGACCGCGCCCTGCTTAGCCACGTAGAGCGGCCGTCGGTTCCTTGGCGCGCGTGCTACCGGACCCGCACCGAGCACCGCCCCGGCGGCCGCATTGCGGTTGCGTACGCCGAGACCGAACTGCCCGTCACCCACCTTCTGGATCGCGACAACGAATAGCGTCTGATCGTGCTGGCTCTATTCGAACCGCATTTGCGCTGCTCAGACATCCCATGGCCTTTGTCGCAACCTGTTGATCTTGGTCGGTGGGCCAGGCTGTGGCTTCGTTGTAGGCGGTGCCGGTCTTGAGGTAGCCGTGGAGGATGCCGACGAGGCGGTTGCCGAGCTGGCGCAGCGCGGCGTGGTGGCTGGTTCCGCGTGCGCGCAGTTGCCGGTAGTAGGCGCTCGCATCGGGCGAGGCGGTCAGTGCGGACAGGGCCTGGCGGCCGAGTGCGTCGATGAGCCTGTCGTTGTGGACGTACCGATCCAGCACGACTTTCTTCTGCCTGACTGGCGGGGTATCGGGCTGGCACCGCCGTAGTTGCGTTCGGGCCCTGGCATCGGCGGAGCGGTCCCTGTCATCGCCGAACTCGGCAAGCACCCGAGCGCCGAGCACCACGCCGAGGCCGGGCTGGCTGAGGTAGACCTCAGCGTCCGGGTGCTTAGAAATGGGCGTCGACCTGCTTTGCATGGCCTCGACCTGAGCGTTGATGACCGCCAGGATCGCGGTCTGCGCCCGCACCGTCGCCGCGTACGCCGGCAGCACAGTCGGGCGGCCAGCGCGGGGTTGGCGAGGTGGGGTTTGGGGGACTGGCCGAGTCGGTCCAGGTGGTTGTAGCTGGGGATCCACGGTGGTACCGCATCGAGCAACCACAAAGACGACAGGGCGTCGCGGTAAGCAAGCGTCGTCTCCTGGGCCGGCTTGTTCGCCAGCCCGGCAGTGAGCCGCGTTCAGGATCTTCGAATAGGCCGTCATCGTCGATGTCGCGGGCGCGTGTGCGGCAAGCCACGCACGCAGCGCGGCCGGCCGGCGGACTGGGTAGCCCTGGTCGGGGAACTCGCGTTGTACGACGTTGTCCAGGTACGCGTCCAGCTCCGCCCGACGCACCACGGGGTGCCAGTCGCCGAATTGCCAGAAAGCCCGACCAACGATCTCCTCGACATGGTCCGTCAACCGAAGCCGGGTGGCCCCGCCGACATCGCGGTTACCGGCCAGCACTGCGGCCAGGCTCACGGTCGGCGTTTCGATGCCCCGCTCGGCCATGCTCAGTCGACGCATCCGCATCGGCAAGATTCCCCCGCCTCCCGAGTGGACGACCGCCCCCGCGGTGCCGAGCTGCCCGCGTCGATGAAGGGTGCCTGGCGGGGAGCCGGCATCGACGGCATGCCGAACGTGGTCCGGCCAACCGCGGAGCCTGGGTGCGCCCGGTCTCCAAGGAGGAGGCACTGGGGATCACCGAAGTGCGCGGTGTGCTCGAGGGGCTGTGGGCGGCCCGGGCCGCGACTGCGGCGACCCCGAGGGAGCGGCAGGAGCTCAGGCAGCTCGGTTATGAGATGCAACAGGCCGTACGGCGTGGCGACGTCATCGGGCACGGGCGCAGCGGCATGGAGCTGCACACCCACATCCGCGAAGCCTCCCGCCTGCGCACGGCATCAGACGTGCTGAACCGCCTGCGTTACCACAGTGTGCGCTACCAGTTCAGTGTCACGCTGCTGCCGGGTCGACCGCGGTGGGGCTCAAGGAGCACCTCGCGATCATCAAGGCCATCGTGGCGGGGCAGCCGAGACTGGGCGGACACGCTCATGCGGGAGCACCTCCTGAGCCTCGCCGACGCGATTAAGCACGTTCCCGAAGGCATTCCCGCTATGCCGCCGGGCCTCAGCGCCGCCTGACCGCACGGCGCGGCAGGTCGGGCGGGCGAACCAGTCCCGGAGGACGCGGCCACGTCAGATGGTCCAGACAGTCCACATCGGAGTGCGCCAGAGCAGAAAGTCCACAACGGACAAGTACGCCGGCTGGTCACCCGTCGATGGGATCGAGGGGACATGAGCGATGTCACCGATGTCGAGCTCCTCGGCCGTGCGGGCGGCGCGCCTGAGGGGCAGCACGTAGCACCCGCTCCCGCTCTCCGGAAAGATCGATGTCGCCCACGTGCTGCCGCCGATGGTGGCCCGCACCGTGCCGAAGCCACGCCGCGGACCCTCGGTCGGCTCGCGGACCTGCTCGGATGCCGCGGCAGGCAGCCTCACGAACACCCCCGTGTCACTGTTGCGGACATCCCATCGCCAGAGCTCCGCATCGAAATGTGATGATCATAGGGCCAGCATCACACACGGGCCGGACACTGCGGCAACGTCCGCGGCGCGCGGCCGGGTGCGGGCCCCGGCGCGAGCGGCACGCGTCACACCCGGGTCCTCAGGCCAGCTTCTCGTATGCGGGCACGGTGAGGAACTCGACGAAGTCGTCCGAGGTCGCGACCGCCAGGAAGGTCTCCCGCCCGTCGGCGTAGTCGGCCGGGTCGCCCGGCAGTCTGGCGATCTCGTCATCGACGAGCCGCTCGACCAGCTGCCTGGTCACCACGGTCCCGTTGTCGAGCTCGACAGTGTTCTTTATCCATTGCCAGACCTGGGATCGGCTGATCTCGGCCGTCGCGGCATCCTCCATGAGGTTGAAGATGCCTACGGCGCCGGTTCCCTTGAGCCAGGCCGTGAGGTACTGGACTGCGACGCTGATGTTGTTGCGCAGCCCGGCCTCCGTGACGGTTCCCGGGGTCGATGCGACATCGAGCAGCTCCGCCGCTGAGACGTGGACGTCGTCGCGCTGGCGGTCGAGCTGGTTGGGCCTGTCGCCCAGCACGGAGTCGAACGCCTCGCGGCAGACCGGGACGAGGTCGGGGTGCGCGACCCACGACCCGTCGAAGCCGTCGGCTACCTCGCGGAGCTTGTCTTCCCGCACCTTCGCAAGGGCGACGGCGTTGACCGCTGGGTCGCGGCGGCTGGGGATGAACGCCGCCATGCCGCCGATGGCGTGCGCACCGCGCTTGTGGCAGGTCTTCACGAGCAGCTCGGTGTAGGCCCGCATGAACGGCACCATCATGGTGACCTGGCCGCGGTCGGGGAGCAGGAACTCGCGGCCCCGCATACGGAACTTCTTGATGACGCTGAAGATGAAGTCCCAGCGGCCGGCGTTCAAGCCGGCCGAGTGCTCCCGCAGCTCATAGAGGATCTCCTCCATCTCGAACGCCGCCGGATACGTCTCGACGAGGACGGTGGCGCGGATCGTGCCCCGCGGCATCCCGAGGCGGTCCTGGGCGAGGACGAACACGTCGTTCCACAGCCGCGCCTCGGGGTGGCTCTCCAGCTTGGGCAGGTAGAAGTACGGTCCCTTGCCGGCGGCGAGCTGCCGCCGCCCGCAGTGCAACAGGTACAGGGCGAAGTCGAAAAGCGCGCCGGCGACGGGCTGGCCATCGACGAGCACGTGCTTCTCGACCAGGTGCCAACCCCGAGGTCGGACGACGATCGTGGGAGTCTCCTCGCCGAGCCGGTACTCCCTGCCGTCATCGGAGACGAAGTCGATGCTCCGGTCAAGGGCATCGACCAGGTTGAGCTGCCCACCGACGACGTTCTCCCAGGTCGGCGAGATCGCGTCCTCGAAGTCTGCCAGCCATACCTTGGCCCCGGAGTTGAGGGCATTGATGGTCATCTTGCGGTCGGTCGGGCCTGTGATCTCGACGCGGCGGTCCACCAGTCCCGCGGCGGGCGGGGCGACGCGCCAGTCGCCGTCGCGGATCGCGGCCGTCTCCTCGAGGAAGCCGAGGGTCCCGCCGCTGGCGAGATGCTCGTAGCGCTCCGCGCGTCGCGCCAGCAGCTCGCGGCGTCGGCCCTCGAACTCGTGATGCAGCGCGGCCACCAACTCCAGCGCGGGCGGCGTGAGGATCTCGTCGTGCCGGTGTCCGCGGGGCCCATCGACCTGGACAGTCATCGCTCGTCCCTCAGGTTTCCGTATTGCGGTAAACTGCTTCTGGGATGCGAAATCAGCCTATCCAGAGCCGGCAGTGTGGACAAGAGGTGTGTGATGGCGCCGCGCAAACGGAAGGCCTCCGCCGAGGTGGCCCAACCCCGCTCGGGCTCGATCCAGTCGCTCGCGCGGGCGTTCGACCTGCTGGAGCGGTTGGCCGACGCCGGCGGTGAGGCCGGGCTGAGCGAGCTCGCGACCGCGTGCGACCTCCCGCTCGCGACCACGCACCGCCTCACCCAGACCCTGGCCAGCCTCGGATACCTGCGGCGAGGGGCGTCGCGGCGTTACGTCCTGGGCCCGCGGCTGATCCGGTTGGGCCAGGCAGCGAGCCAGCTGCTCGGTCAGTGGACCCAGCCCGTACTGGCGGAACTGGTCGAGCTCACCGGCGAGACGGCGAACATGGCGATCCTGGACGGCGACGGCATCGTCTACGTCGCTCAGGCGCCGTCGCGACACTCGATGCGAATGTTTACCGAGGTGGGTCGCCGGGTCAGTGCCCACTCCACCGGCGTCGGCAAGGCGATTCTGTCCCAGCTTCCCGAGCCGCGCGTCGCCCAGCTGTTGGGGCGTGCCGGGATGCCGGCGATGACGGCGACGACTATCACCTCGCTCGATCGGTTTCTTGAGGAGCTGGCCCTGACGCGCCGGCGCGGTTACGCCGTCGACAACGGCGAGCAGGAGGTTGGGGTGTCGTGTATTGCGGTGCCGGTCGCCGGGGCCCCCACACCCGCCGCCATCTCGGTATCGGGTCCGGAGGGCCGGGTGAGCCCCCTCCTTCAGACGGCGACGCTGAACGCGCTCCGGCGCTCGGCGGGCCGGCTCTCCGCGGTCCTGGGCGAGCTCACCAGACAGGCCCACCAGGACCGCCGCGACGCCCGCCCGACGTGACCGGCATGCGCACGCGCCAAGCGACCGGCCCCTTCCGGAGCCGGTCGCCTGCCTCGCGGTGCCCGCGATGCACCTCAGCTGCTGAAGCTCATCTCGTCGGGACGGATCCTCAGCATCTGCGGATGCGGCCAGACGAGCCGTTCCGAGGCACCGAAGACGTACGGCGTGTGCCACAGGCCGTTGACCTGTGCGTCTCCGATGACCCACTTGCGGACCATCTCCTCCATCGCGGTCTTGCGCTCGGCACCGCTCTTGGCGCCTGCGTCCGCCGCCTCTGCGATGAACGCCGGGTCGCAGGCGGCAAAGGACGCGGGGTTCGTGCAGTCCATGTACCGGAGCGGGATGCTCGCATCGAAGAGGTCGTTGGTGTGCGCGGCCAGGATGTAGACGTCGGGAGGCATGCTGCACTGACCGCCTGGAACGCCACACGGACCTGGCCTGACGTGCGCGTTGAGAAGGTCGCCCTCGAGCTGCTGCACGGTCGCGTTCACGCCCACGTCGTGCCAGTAGCTGATTATGGCATCGCTCCACTCCGATGGGATCACCCCGGCCTCCTCCAGGATCGTGATGTCGATCCCCTTGCCCGCTCCGAGAACCTCGTCTAGGAGCTCACGAGCCTTCGCCGGGTCGTAGGGGTAGCCGGGATCGTCGACCCAGCCCACCGAGGCCGGGTTCATCGGGACCGGGTCACACTTGACCACGCCCTTCATGAGCGTCTTGGCCATCGCGTCACAGTCGATCGCGTACATGAGTGCCTGCCGGAACCGCCGGTCGCCCCAAACCGGGTCCAGCTCGCCGTTCGCGCCGCGGGTGCGGAAGCGCAGCACTGCCGAGTCGGCCGAGTTTACCGAGAGCGCGACCGGAACCTGGTCGGCCTCCAGCTGGGTCAGGTCGGTCGCGAGGTCGGCCTCCCCATTGGCGACCATCGCAGCGCGCACGGAAGCCTCCTCGCGCCAGACCACCTTGACCTCGTCGAAGTAGATGTGCTCGTCCTTGTTCCAGTAGTCCTCGAAGCGCTTGTACAGGAGGTAGTCGTCCTTCCACTCGGCCAGGTAGTACGGGCCGGTCCCGATCGGCCAGACCATGTACTTGTCGGGGTTCTTGGACGCGTACGTCGGCGAGGTGAACTGGATGTGCGGTGAGATCTGGTCCAGGATCGGGCAGGCCGACTCGCATTTGATGTCCAGCGTGAGGGGGTCGACCGCGGACGCCTTGAGGTTCGGGGCGAAGACGGCGGCCCGGCTCTTGCCCGTGTTGGCGTCGGTCTGGACGGTGACGTTCCAGGCCGCGGCCTCGGCGTCGAAGTCGGTGCCGTCGTGGAACTTCACGCCCGGACGAAGATGGAAGACCCACTCGTCGGGAGCGGTCTGCTCCCACGACGTGGCCAACTCGGGCTTGAGCTCACCGGTTTCGGGGTCGCGGTATGCCAATGTGTCACTGGCTAGGTCCTGCATCGGCTTGTAGAGGCTCTGGACCGACAACACTCCCAACTCCAGCGGAGCGGCGGCGGCCACAACAGTCAGGACCTTCGTGCCTGAGCTGTCAGAGCTGTCGGAACTGCACGCGGCCAGCCCGCCCGCGGCAATGACTATGCCCAAGACCAGCGCTAGGTGTTTCCGTATTCGGCGACGTCTCATCGCCATCCTCTCCCTTTCCGATTGCAGTACCGGAATGTCCGGCAGCTATGTCAGTCGATAGATGGTCCCCGTTCGCCGCGCGCGAAGGTGCACACGCGCTGCGAGCTCGATGGCTCCGGGCCGTCACCGTCTGGCCCACCGGTGGAGAGGACTCGCGCCGGCCCGGTCTGTGTCTCTCATTCGGGACGGTGGTGGCCCTGCTCGATAGGAGCTGATACACCCGTCCCGCGATCCCCGTGAAGGGTCACGCTGTTCCAGTGACCGTCTCGGCGCCTTGTCGCCGCACCTTCACCCCCCGACCCGTCGACTCTCGTAACATTGGATTTTGCTAATGAAGGCAGGGCGCCTGGGCGCTGGACACCGCTGTCCATTCAGGAACCTCCGCACAGTTGAAAGAGCGCCTCGCTCTGGCTGCCGGCACCGGGCGGCGGGCGGTCGCCGGTTCCGGTGAGCGATGCATGGACGCGGACCGCCTCGGCGAACGAGCAGACCGCACGGGTGGTGCGCTCCAGGTCCTCCGCGGTCTCCTCGAGCGCCCGGGTGAGAGCCTGTGGCTTACGGCCGATCGCGAAGACCCCGGCGGTGCCGAGCGGGTACAGGTCTTCGGCGTCATGGGTCAGCGTCCCGCCGAGCACGGCACACGGAACGGACTCCTCCTGGCAGGCCGTGATGACCGCCGCCGCGGCCTTGCCCGCCGCCGTGCCGCGATCGACCTTCCCCTCGCCGGTCAGGCACAGGTCGACGCCCCGGATCCGGCTGCGGAAGTTGGTCAGCTCGAGCAGCGTGTCCGCGCCCGAGACACGCGTCGCGCCCAGCGCCATGAGCGCTGCGCCGAGCCCCCCCGCTGCTCCGGCGCCGGGGCGCCCCGCGACGTCCCCCAGGTAACCGGCAAGATGCTCCAGGCCGCGGTCCAGCAGCAGCACCGTGGCCCGGTCGGCCCCCTTCTGTGGGCCGAAGACATGCGCCGCGCCGTCGGCACCGTAGAGCGGGCTGCTGACGTCGGTCGCCACGAGCAGCTCCACATTGGAGATTCGCTGCAGCGCCGGACGCAGGTCGAGATGGCGAACCGCCAAGAGGTCGCCCCCGACACCGCCCAACGGCAGCCCGTCGATAGACTTGACTGTGCCGCCGAGCGCCGAAATGAGCCCGAGCCCGCCGTCGACCGTGGCGACGCCTCCGATGAAGATGATCACTCGACTCGCCCCGGCAGCCTGGGCAGCCAGGATCGGCTGCGCCAACCCCCGGCTCGTTGCGGCGAGTGGATCAAGCTCATGGTCGGCCAAGGTGGCCACGCCGATGACGTCCGCGGCGACAATGATCGCGGTGCCGGCCTCGTCGAGTACGTACGGCACCGTGGCCGCGCGCCCGAGGGAGTCGACGGTGTCGACGTGGCGCACGCGGCCCACGCCGGCGGAGATGATGATCTCCCGGGTGCCCTCGCCCCCGTCCGCTATCGGGTGCTCGACCGCGACCCAGCCCGCGGTCTTGGCGCCACGGGCCATCGCCGACGCGGCTTGCGTCGATGTAAGCGCGCCCCGGAACTTGTCGGGGGCGCAGACCACGGTCTTCATGGGACGGCAGATACCTCATTGGTTGTGCGGGGGGGCGCTCCGACCACGCGTCCGGGCGCTGGCGTGTCGGCGGTTTGGTAACTAAATACGCAGGTTCTTAAACGCCTACGTCATCTTTTCGCGGTTCCTCGGTCGCACGGACTCCGCGAGCCGTCGCGGGTCAAGCACATGGGTCCTGGACGGCTGGCTGAACCGCTCGAGCCGCGCCGCGATGGCGCAGAAGTCCGGGCGGCGCGCGAGCGCGGGCCAGACCCGGCCGGTGGCCGCTCGTAGGTCAAGCAACGGGCGGCGTGCGCTGCCGCGGGCCGCGTGAGCGGGTGGTGTTGCACTGCCTGAGCTTCCCGGCGGAAGTGGAGTGGCCTCAGGCTGGCGAGCACGACGAGTGCCACTCCGCTTGTCGATACCGTCGCAGGGGCTGTCATGATCTGCGTAAACCCGGAGCCGCGCGTCACCGAGCGGACCCCGAGCCTGCCAATGGCGCTATGATCGCGCAGCGCCACGGCGACGGCGCAGTACGCCGTCCTGAAGTGTCCGTTTCCGTCGCCCAATAGAGTAAAATAAGTATCGACATCTTCATCAACGAACCAGTGCGCGACCGCCTCATCCACCGGTCCGCACCGCTCCGCCAACTTCACCATGCCTACTCCTCTTGAGCGATGCAGGCACGGTACGCTCGGTAAAGTTGTCAGTCAAGTACTCTTGTCGGACCGAAAGTGGATCATGACCCTCACACCAGGGCCGAAAAGGCTCATGACGGTCTCGACCGTGGATGCCGTAACCGAGGATCTGCGGCGCGCGGTGTTTAGCAGAGAGATCCCCGTCGATCAGTCGATCACTGAGGTCGGGCTCGCCACGAGCTACGAGGTGGCGCGGCCGACCGCGAAGGCGGCCATCGAACGGCTCGTCGCCGAGGGCCTGTTCGTTCGCGGCCCGAACCGATCTGCCCGGGTTACGAAGATGGACGCCGCTGAGATCCGCGACCTGTACTACGCGCGTCGCATTCTCGAAGCCGAGGTGATATGCCGGCTTTGCGAACGAGGTGAGGTACCCGAGGCCGCGATCGCCGCCAATGACGAGCTTCGGGCGGTGGGCCATGTATCGAGCCTTGACGCTGTCGAACCAGACCTGCGCTTCCACGGTTCCCTCGTCACGGCGCTGGGCAGCCCCCGGGTCGCGGCGCTCTACCACGGCCTACTCGTCGGTGTGCGTCTGTGCATGAGTCGCGTCCAGGCGTATGGCCTGCTCGAGCCCAGCGAGATCGCCGACGAGCACGATCGCATCCTGCGCTGGATCCGGGCCGGTGACTCCGCCGGCGCGACCGAGGAGCTCCGCAGCCACTTCGCCCGCGCATGTGAGCATCTGGTCGACGCCATCGACGGGGCGGCAGCGGCCGGCTGACCGCGGCGACAGCGCATCGCCGGCCGGTCGCTCGCCCACGCGGTCACCGAACGGACCGCGACACCAACCCTGGGCTATTCGGGCGGCCGCGACTTAAGCCGAGCAAGGATCGACTCGACGACCTGCGCCGTGCCGGCGCTGCCGCCGACGTCGGCGGTACGGGTGCCGGTGGAGCCCAGCGACCACTCGACGCAGTCGACGACGGCCGCCGCGGCCGCGCGCTCGCCGAGGTGGTCCAGCATCATCGCGCCCGCCCAGATCTGGCCCAACGGGTTGGCCACACCGCGACCCGCGATGTCGGGCGCGGAGCCGTGGATCGGCTCGAACATGGAGGGGTACTGGCCGTCGATGTTCAGGTTGGCCGACGGGCCCAGCCCGATGCTTCCCGTCACCGCGGAGCCGAGGTCGGTGAGGATGTCGCCGAGCAGGTTGGACGCGACGATCACGTCGAAGCGCCGCGGGTCGAGGACCAGGAGCGCTGCGAGCGCGTCGGCGTGGTACCTGGTCCGCTCGACATCGGGGTACTGCTCTGCGATCTCCTCGACGATCTGGTCCCAGAACGGCATGGTGTGCACGATCCCGTTCGACTTCGTCGCAGACGCCAGACGTCCGCGCCGAGTCCGGGCAAGGTCGAAGGCGTACCGCACCACCCGCTCGACGCCCTTGCGGGTGAAGACCGCGGCCTGGATGGCCATGTCCTGGTCGGTGCCGTCGTATATCCGGCCGCCGATCGTGGAGTACTCGCCCTCGTTGTTCTCCCGGATCACGACGAAGTCGACGCTCGGGTCCACTCCCGCAAGCGGGCTCAGGCCGGCGTCGAACACGCGACTGGGCCGGACGTTGACGGCCTGGCGGAAGCCGCGCCGGATCGGGATCAGCAGGCCCCACAACGAGACGTGGTCGGGCACGTCTGGATGCCCGACGGCACCGAGGAAGATCGCGTCGTACGACCGCAGCGTCTTGATGCCGTCGGCCGGCATCATCGCGCCGTGCTCCAGGTAGTACTCGCATCCCCAGGGCACCGTGTCCCACCGCAGGCCGAAGCCGTACGCCGAGGCGACCGCGTCGAGCACCTCGGCCGCGGCCGGCACGACCTCTTTGCCGATCCCGTCACCGGGGATGGCGGCGATCCGGTAGACGCGCGGGTCACTCACCGGGCACCTGCGCCAGCGAGGCGACCGCCGTCTCGGAGCCGTTATAGTTCGATCGAGTCAACTACTCTCATCCTTCCCTGCTAACCTGGGTGCCCGCTTCGGAGAACCGGTCACGCCGTTCCATAGACATCGGGATTGGCACAGTGCAGAAGACGACGCCCGCTCAGGCCTGCCAACAGGTTGTCGACGGCCATCCGCGACATCCGGTGCCGGGACCGCTGGGTCGCCGTGCCGATGTGGGGCAGCACCACGCAGCGCCGCAGGGCGAGCAGCGGATCGTCCGCCGGCATCGGCTCGACGGCCGGGCTGTCGATGCCGCAACCCCAGATCCAACCCTCGCGCAGGGCCTCGACGAGCGCGTCCTGGTGCACGATGCCGCCACGAGCCGTGTTGACCAGGATCGCCGACTCCTTCATCAGTCGCAGCTCCCGCCGCCCGATCAGGCCCTTGGTCTGGTCGGTCAGGGGCACGTGCAACGACACCACGTCCGCGCTACGCAGCAGCTCCTCGAGGGGCAGCTGGTCACCGATCGGGTCGGCGACCGGGGACCGCGAGTGGTAGACGACCTTCATGCCGAAGCCCACCGCCCGTTGCGCGACGGCACGGCCGATCTGCCCGAAGCCCACGATGCCCAGGGTCGCGCCCGCGAGGTCGACCCCCCAGAAGATGTCCCACCGCCGGTAGTCCCACCCGCCGCGGCGGACATAGGCATCGGACTCGGTGACGTACCGGGCAACCGCCAGGATCAGCGCCCACGTGATGTCGGCGGTCGCGTCGGTGACCACACCGGGCGTGTGGCCGACCGGGATGCCACGAGCCGTCAGCGCCGCCAGACCGATGTTGTCGGTCCCGGCGGCACTCTGGCTCACCACGCGCAGCCGCGGCAGGCGCTCGACCACGGCCGCGCCGAGCGGGTCGCCCGAGACGGACAGGATACCCACCGCGTCGCGCACCAGCCCGACGAACTGCTCGGTCGTGGGCGGCTCGTGGGAGGGCCAGAGCCTGACGTCGGCGACCTCCTCGATCTCCGCGATCATGTCGGCCGGCACCAGCGGCCGCGTTACGCTCACGACGCCTCGTCGACGCCGCACCCCGGCCCCCTTCAAGTCGTCTTCTGCCTGCTCTATATTCGGATCCGTACTGTCCTCCTCGTCCGGAGCGTCGGTGTGCCGCCATCGGCGTCGATGGGCGTGGCGAGGCTCGTCAGTGCAGCCCGCCGGGTGCGCGTCAGACGCGGATGCACGCGACGTCGTGGTTGTCGGCGCTGTGGTGAAGCGCAGGCATGGCGACCGCACACTCATCGATCGCCATCGGGCACCGCATGCGGAAGACACAGCCCGACGGCTTGTTGGCTGGGCTCGGGATCTCGCCCTTCAGGATGATCCGCTGACGAGTGGCCTCGATCTTGGGGTCGGGGACCGGAGCCGCGGAGAGCAACGCCTTCGTGTACGGATGCTGGGGGTTGCCGAACAGCTCGTCCCGGTCGGCGATCTCGACCATGTGGCCGAGGTAGAGAATGGCCACCCGGTCGGCGATGTGCCGCACCACGGACAGGTCGTGCGCGATGAACAGGTAGGTCAGTCCGTACTCCTCCTGGAGGTCCTCGAGGAGGTTGAGCACCTGCGCGCGGACCGAGACGTCCAGCGCGGACACCGGCTCATCACAGATGATGAATGCTGGCCTGATCGCCAGGGCACGGGCGATGGCAACGCGTTGACGCTGGCCCCCGCTGAGCTCGTGTGGGTACCTGGACGCCATCCTCGCGGTCATGCCGACGATGGAGAGCAGCCGCTCCACTTCGGTCCGTCGTTCGCTGTGGGGCACGGCGTCGTGGATGATCAGCGGCTCGGTCAGGATCTGCTCGATACTCATCCGCGGGTCGAGCGAGCTGAACGGATCCTGGAAGATCACCTGGGCCTGCTTGGGCAGTTGCCTGAGGATCCGCCGCGGGGCCTTCGTCAGGTCCGTGCCCTCGAACAGAACCTCGCCGGCCGTCGGCTTGTACATCATGTGAAGGCAGCGCCCGATCGTGGACTTCCCCGACCCGGACTCGCCCACCAGGCCGAGCGTCTCGCCTCTGCGGATGGTGAAGCTGACGTCATCGACGGCCTTGAGCACCCCTGGGCGGCCGATGAGCGACTCGGAGCGAATCGGGAAGTACATCCTCAGCCCGCGAACCTCGACGAGGTTGTCGGTCGGCTGGGGCGGCCCGGTGACTGGAGCGGCGGGGCCCGCGATGCTCGTCATACGCGCACCTGCTGAGGCACGTCGCGGTTGACGATCCTAGTGATGCCGGTCAGCTCGTCGGACTTCCAGCACGCCGCCTCATGGCGACCATCTATGGAGCGCAGCGTCGGCTCCTCGGCGCGACACCTGTCATCGGCGAAGGGGCAGCGGGGACTGTAGGAGCAGCCATCGGGCAGGTTGCCGAGGTCGGGTGGGTTTCCCTTGATCGGCTCGAGGCGCTCGCCGGGCGCCATGTCCAGACGCGGCACCGAGCTGAGCAGACCCAGCGTGTAGGGGTGCTTCGGCGCCGCGAAAAGCTCGTCTGTCGTTGCCGACTCGACGACCCGCCCGGCGTACATGACGCTCACGCGGTCGGAGTAGCGCGCCACGACGCCAAGGTCGTGGGTGATCAGGACCATCGCCACACCGAACTCGGTGCTCAGGTTGCTCATCAGCTCCAGCACCTGCGCCTGGATCGTCACATCGAGAGCCGTCGTCGGCTCGTCGGCGATGATCACCTTGGGGTTGCAGGCCAGCGCCATCGCGAACATCACGCGTTGCCTCATGCCGCCGCTGAAGTGGTGCGGGTACTGGGACAGCCTACGCTCGGGGTCGGTGATCTGGACCTGTGTGAGCAGCTCGACTGCTCGGCGTCTCGCATCGTAGCGACTCAGCCCCAGGTGTTTGCGAATCGTCTCGGTGATCTGGCGACCGATCGTGAGTACCGGGTTCAACGACGTCATCGGCTCCTGGAAGATCATCGCAATCTCCTTACCCCGGAGCTGCCGCATCTGCTCCTCACTCACTGCCAGGAGATTGACCCCGTTGAGCAGCACCTCGCCGCCGATCATCCTGCCCGGTGGACAGGGCACCAGCCTCAGGATGGACAGGCCGGTGACGCTCTTCCCGCTGCCGCTCTCGCCGACGAGGCCGAGCGTCTCACCCTCGTTGAGCTCGAAGGAGACGCCGTCAACGGCCTTGATCTCCTCGCCATCACTATCGAAATATGTCTTAAGCTGTCTTACTTCGAGAAGCATGCCGCGCTCCGGATCCACGATGCCGGTAGGCTGGTTGAGGCGAGCCCGCGCCCGAGGTGTCCCTCGCTCACCAAGTTCCGCAGAACTGTACGGGTGTTCAAGATTACGAAGGAGACTGCCTCCCTCGTGTCGCCCTGTCAAGGCCGACCACGTCGACCACGGGCGCGGCCAGACGCCACCAGGGCGGGGCCCTGACCGGGCCGGCACGCCGCCTGTGCTCCTGCGGGTCCCCCCGACCGTCGCCGGCGTCGCGTTGGACCCGGGGGTCCACAGTGGGCAACAACACACGGCCAGCCATTCAGGCTTCCAGCCGATCCCGGGTCGACGGTGATGAGGCCATCTCAAGCACGGCATCCACATAGTCATCAAAGTTCTCGTCAAAGCGCCAGCTGGGCGCGAGGACCGCGAACGCGAGCTCCGTCCCCGCCGTGACCGCGCGGCCCGCCACGCACGAGATGCCCTCCGCGAACTCCTCGATGTCTGTCGCGTACCCGAGCGACCGGGTCCGGGCGAGCTCCCGCTCCAGCGCGCGCCCCCGCGTCAGCGTCTTCTCGGTGAGGCGCACCAGCTCCAGACCGGCCATGACCCGGCGACGTCGCTCCGGGGAGGCGTATGCCAGCAGGAGCTTGCCCGAGGCTCGGGCATGCAGGTGACCACGCTGTCCGGGGTGGACGTCGGCCACCCGGACCGCGTGAATGCCGGGCACCTGAGCGACGACGACCACATCGTCGCCCTGCCAGCATGAGAGAGTGCAGGACTCGCGCGTGCGCTGCGCCAGCTTCTCCAACCGGGTCACGGCCTCCGGGAAGCCGGTCGGTGCCGTCTCGCCGTAGGCCAGGCTGCGGGTGGCGTAGCCCAACTGGTACCGCATGCCGGGCCCGCGCTCGAGGTATCCCGCCTCGCGAAGGGTGTGGAGCAGGTGATAGGTGGTCTGGCGGGAGACCCCCGTCCGCTCGCTCAGCTCCTTGGCGGTCAACGCTCCGCGGCTCTCGGCGACAGCGGTGAGCAGGGCGAGCCCTCGGGCAAGCGACTGGATTCGTGGACGACCGGGTCCCGGGTCCGGAGTCTCCCTCATGAGCCGGCAGACTATCAAATACTGAGTATTTCCTCAAATAGCGATGCCATGTTACAGTCCTCGCCTGGATGTGATCACCAAGGGGAACGGTGAGGCGTCCCCGGACACTTCGGTGTAACACGGCGGGAGGTCTGGTGTGGCACGCATGCGCATGCGTCAGGCGATCGCGGAGGCGATGGCGTACGAGCTCGCGAGCGATCCGCGCGTCGTGCTGATGGGCGAGGATGTCGGCGCGGCCGGTGGTGTCTTCAAGACCTCGGACGGCCTCCTCGATCAGTTCGGGCCGGAACGCGTCCGCGACACGCCCATCTCGGAGCTCGGCTTCCTGGGGGCCGCCGTCGGCGCCGCGATGGGCGGGCTTCGACCGATCATCGAGATTATGTTCCTCGATTTCCTCGGTGTGGCCCTTGACCAGTTGGTGACGCAGGCGGCGAAGATCCGCTTCCTGTCCCAGGGGCAGTACACCGCGCCGCTGGTCGTCCGGGGCTCCGGCGGCTCGGGACTCGGCTACGCGGCCCAGCACTCCCAGAGCGTCGAGCCGTGGCTGCTCTCCACGCCCGGGCTCAAGATTGCCGTCGCGTCAGGGTCCTTCACCGCGTCCGGCCTGCTGCACGCCGCCGTGCGGGACCCCGACCCGGTCGTCGTGGTCGAGCCGCGGGTTCTCTACAGCGCGTGGGAGGACTTCGACCCCGACGAGTCGAGAACGATCCGGCTTGGTCGAGCCCGCCAGCTGCGCCACGGCGACGACGTCACCCTCGTCGCGCTGGGTGCCACCGTCGGTCCTGCCGTCGAGGCCGCAGACGTGGGGGCGTTCTCGGCCGACGTGTTCGACCTGATGTCGCTCAAGCCCATGGATCTGATGACCGTGGATCGCTCGGTCGGACGTACGGGTCGCCTGGTGATCGTCGAAGACGGGCCGTTCACCGGCGGGTGGGGCGCCACCCTCGCCGCGGGCGTGGCATCGAGCCACTTCGGCCGGCTTCACGCACCCGTCCTCAGGGTCACCGGCCCCGACGCGCCGGTGCCCTACGCCGAGAACCTGGAGCGTCTCATGACACCCCGTGGGCCGGACATCGTGACGCAGGTGACCGACCTCCTCAAGACCGCCCAGGTTCCCCAGCCCTGGTGGAGCCATGACCGATGACTTGCACGTTCCGTCCACGGCCGCCCAGCGTAGGGCGGCGGTGGCGGACCCGATCGAGCAGCTGCGCCGGATGGTGGAGATCCGCCTGCTCGAGGATGCCCTGAACCGGTTGTACAGCGACGGCATGATTCGCGGTTCGATCCACACGTGTCAAGGCCAAGAGGCCGTCGCGGTGGCCGCGGCCGCGTGCAGCCGGCCCGAGGACTTCGTCTGCGCGACCTACCGAGGGCACGGAGTGGCGATGGCGTTCGGTGTGACGCCGCTGGCCGTGGCGGCGGAGGTGCTCGGCCGCGTGGACGGCTCGACCGGGGGGTTGGGAGGCTCGATGCACCTCGTGGACGCATCGGTGAATGTGCTTCCCACGATGGCGATCGTCGGGGCCGGGATGCCGATCGCGGCGGGTGCGGCACTTGCTGCGTCGGTCACCAGGTCCGGCGCGGTCAGCTTCTGCCTGTTCGGGGACGGCTCGACGAACATCGGCGCGTTCCATGAGGCCCTCAACCTGGCGGCGGTGTGGCGGCTCCCCGTCGTCTTCATCTGCGAGAACAACCTCTACGGTGAGTACAGTCCCTTGGGGCGGACCACAGCGGTGGACAGCATCGCCGAGCGCGGCCGCGCCTACTCGATGCACAGCCTCGTGGCCGATGGTCAGGACCTCGCCGCCATGCGGGAGGCGGTCGGGCAGGCGGCCGGCCGTGCCCGGGCCGGCGAGGGCCCGACGCTCATCGAGGCCAAGACCTACCGCTACCACGGCCACTCGCGCGCAGATCCGGCAACGTATCGGCCCGAGGGTGAACTTGAGGCTTGGCTGCGGCGCGATCCGGTCACCCTGTACGCCGAGGCCCTTCGCCGTGACGGGGCGCTGGACGAGCCGTCGGCGCAGCGACTGCGGGAGTCGGTGGAGCTCGACGTGAACGAGGCGGTGGCCCGCGCGATCTCGTCCGCCAGACCCGGTCAGCTCAGCCAACTGATGGCCCATGTGTCGGGCCGCGACGAGGACGCGACCGTCGACGTCGGCAGACCTGCGGAGGGCGCCGCGTGACCAGGTACGTGATCCGTCGGGTCATCTCGTCGCTCGTCACGCTCGTCATACTGACGGCCGTCCTGTTCTGGGCGGTGCACGCGCTGGGCAGTCCCGTCTCCCTGATCCTCGGGCCGGAGGCTACGGATGCGCAGTATGCCTCGCTGAGCCATGAGATGGGCTACGACCGGCCGGTGCTGACCCAGTTCGGCGAGTTCATGGGGAACGCCCTCCGAGGGGATCTGGGAGAGTCGATTCGTCGTCATGAGCCGGCGGTGGACGTCGTGTTGCGAGCCTTGCCCAAGACGCTCTTCCTCGGCGGGCTCGCGTTCGCGATCAGCCTGGTCGGCATCCTGCTGGGCCTCCTGGCAGCGGTTCGACCAAGGTCGATCATCGACGGCATCGTGAACTCCGCGTCGTTCGCGATGATGGCTGCGCCGAACTTCTGGATCGCCTTGCTGGGCATCTACTTCTTCGCGTTGCAGCTGCACTGGCTGCCAACCTCCGGCTTCCGCGGGTACGGCGACATCAGGTTCATGGTGCTTCCCGCGCTCGTGCTCTCGATGAGCAGCTTGGCACGGTTCGCGCAGATCACCCGGACCGCGGTCATGGAGGAGCTGGCCAAGCCGTACGTGCAGACCGCCACCGCCAAGGGCCTCGGGCGACCGGTCATCCTCTGGCTGCACGTCATGAAGAACTCGTCGATCTCGATCGTAACGGTGGCGGGTGACGAGCTCGCCTCGATCGTGAACGGCACGGTCATCATGGAGACCATCTTCGGATGGCCGGGAATGGGCTACCTGATGGTCAGCGCGATCCAGCAGCGCGACCTGCCGCTGGTCGTCGCGGCTGTCGTGATCGCAGCCACGCTCGTGATGTTGATCAACTTCCTAGTCGACATGATCTATCTGTGGATAGATCCGCGAATCCAGTACCAGTAAGGCGGGAGCAGCGACGTGGCTGAACAGGTTGCCACAGCCCCGGCGGCGCCGGCGCCGGCGCCGGCCGGGCGGAAGTACGGCTGGCTGCCCTGGGGGGCGCTGGTCCGGGACAGGCTCGCATTCCCGGCCTTCTGCTTCGTGGTCCTCATCGTCTTGATGTCGGTCATCTGGCCGATCGTGAGTCCCTTCGACGTGACCGGTCGTGACTTCGACAACGCCCTGCTTCCCCCGATGTCGCATGTGAATGGCCACCTCGCCCTGTTCGGCACGGACGGGCTGGGCCGCGACCTGTTCACCCGGATCCTGTATGGCGGCCGGGTCTCGATGAGCGTCGCCGTGGCGGTCGCCCTCGTCTCGGGGACCACCGGGGTCGTCCTCGGTGTCCTCGCCGGCTACTACCGCGGCTTCGTGGACACCGTGATCATGCGCGTGGTCGACGTGTTCATGGCGCTGCCGACCATCTTCTTCGTGCTGTTGGCGATGTACGTGGTCGGCGCGAGCACGCTGAACATGATCCTGGTGATGTCGGTTGCCCGATGGATGCTCTACTGTCGCGTGGTCCGTGGCCTGACGCTGTCGCTGCGGGAGCAGACGTTCATCCTGGCGACCGACAGGCTCGGAGCATCGGACGGACGAGTCATGTTCCGCCATCTGATCCCGAACATGATGTCGACGGTGCTCACCCTCGGCACGATCGACCTCGCCCGCGTGATCCTCCTCGAGTCCAGCATCAGCTTCCTGGGCCTGGGTCTCCAGTCGCCGGCCGTGTCGTGGGGGCTCCTGGTCGCCGACGGCAGGAAGTACATCCGCGACGCCTGGTGGCTGATCACGATCCCAGGAATCTTCATCTTCCTGACTTGCCTGAGCATCAACCTCTTCGGCTCGTGGCTGCGGATGGTCAACGACCCGGTCCACCGGTGGCGTTACCTACGGAAGAAGAAGCGGAAGGTCCAGGCGGCTGCAGGCTGACCGAGCTCGGCCGTCGCGAGACCGAGTCGCCGACCACCCACAAAGGAAAGCCAGAGGGAGCACCGCGACATGCACACGCCCACCCGACCGGGTACTCCCCGACGTCCCCGACTCCTGCTCGTCGGGGGATCTGGGCATGTCGGATCAATGATCCGGCCGTACCTGAAGAGCCAGTACGACCTGCGCGTTCTCGACGTCAACCCCCCTCGAGCGTCCGACGTCGAGTTCGTCCAGGGCTCGCTTGGCGACCCGGACGCGGTCGGCGAGGCGCTTCACGGCTGCGAGACCTTCATCAACATGGTCATGCTCGGCAGGCAGGGAGGGCGGTCTACGGACCAGTCCATCCCGCTGATCGAGTCGAACTATGCCGTCAACACCCTTGGCCTGCACGTACTGCTGTTCACCGCGCATGGGCTGGGCATCCGGTACGGCGTGCATACAAGCACCATGAGCGTGCACTACCGGGAAAGGCCGTACTACCACCAGGAGGAGAGCACGGCGCTGGACTCTCCGAGCGTCTACGGTCTCACCAAAGGTCTGGGTGAACAGATATGTTCCTACTTCGCGCGATGGTTCGACATGAACCTCGTCGCCCTCCGGATCACCGCTCCGCGCAAGCGGGAGGACTTCCTCGACGAACGGCGGCGTCGAGAGCCGGACTTCCGTGGGCCACTGTTCGCCACCGACGAGGAGGACCTGGCGCGCGCCTACCTCAGCGCCCTCAAGGTGGCGAGCATCGGACACGGACGCTTCGACGCCTACTTCATTGCCGGTGACGAGTCCGAGGCGGTCCACAACCTGACCAAGGCTCGCCGAGGGCTGGGATGGGCACCCGAGTCACAGGCCCTGCTGGAGAAGTGAGCCAAGACGGGAAGGGGGAGCCGGTGTCGCTGTCCATCACACGCGTCCAGGTTCTCCGCGGCGAGGACGGTCGCCGGCGAGGGCACGCGTTCGTGCGAGTGGAGACCGACGGGGGAGTCGTGGGTCTGGGCGAGTCGGGTGCGTGGGGGTACCCGGATGCCGCCGCGTCGGTCCTCGCTGAGCTCGCACCGTACCTGATCGGCGTTGATCCCTACAGAACTGAGTACCTGTGGCACTTCCTGAACCGCGTCCGACCCTTCCGGGGGAATATCGTCGGCGCCGCCGTGGCCGCGGTGAACAACGCGCTCTGGGACATCAAGGGCAAGGCACTCGACGTCCCCGTCTGGCAGCTGGCCGGGGGGCGGTCTCGCGACCGCGTCCGACTCCACGCACTTCTACGCGGGTCAAGCGTCGCCGCGATAGCAGGCGCCGCCGCCCAGGCCGCCGCCGATGGATTCACCGCCGTCAAGGTCGACCCCCTGCTGCCCGGCTACCGCGACCACACGGCCCGGCGCCTCGTCGAGTCGGTGCGCGCGGCAGGCGCCGCGGCACGGGAGGCGGTCGGGGACGATGTCGACCTCATCTTCGAACTGCATAGAAAGCTCCAACCAGATCGAGCTCTGGCCGTCAGTGCCGTGCTGGCCGAGTTCGACCCCCTGTTCATCGAGGATCCCGTTCAGATCGACTCCGTGGCCGAGCAGGCCAGAGTGCCGTCGCGGGTCCAGGCCCCGATGGCCATCGGGGAGCGGCTGACGTCACTGTGGGAGTTCCAGGAGCTCCTGTCGAGGCACTCGCCGATCCACGTGCGGCCGGACGTCGGGCTGTCCGGGGGACTGTCGCACTGCCTGAAGATCGCGGCGCTAGCCGAGGCGTACAACTGCGGAGTCGCACCACACAACGCCATCGGCGCCGCGCTCACGCCGGCGACGCTGCACTTCTGCGTGGTCATTCCGAACTTGGTCACGATGGAGTACGACCCGGCACTCGAGGAGCCCGCGAACGACGACGGCCAGTTGGTCCAGACGACGCTGCGTCGCGACGGCGCGTGGCTCCAGGTTCCTACCGACCCCGGGTTCGGCGTGGCTCTTCGCGAGGATCGAGTTCGAGTCGTTTTCGAGACATCGGGGCCTCCGGCCGCGCACGGCAAGCACCAGGCCGCGGATGGCTTCGTGACCAAGGCCGTGTAGGCGTCCCGGACTGCGTACGGGTCAGACCCCGACGCCGGCTGGACCTGGCGGGACGTCGGTCCAGGGGACGCGCAGCTGGCTGAACAGGGCGACGCTTGGTTCCGGTGATGGCCCGCCTGAGCAACGAATGGGTAACGGGGGGCGTCAAGGGCAGCATCCACCGTCGGCGCCATGGAGGCTGACGATGGTCGCGGAACCCGGACGTCCAACCAGCTGGGTACACTCGGGTCGGCATCCAACCCGACTCCCGGAGACGACGAAGACCGCAGATTACTCGCACCGGCAGGGCACGGAGAGCCGACGGCCTTGCCGGGTCGGCAGCGGTCGCATCGGGGTGAGGATCGGCCGTGTCGGTTGACGCCGCGGTTCACCGAGGCCGAGCTGGCGGCGGTGCAGGCTGCGGCGGCGAGTATCGGGATGACGGCGAACGGGTTCTGTGCGGACTCGGCGGTCGCGGCCGCGCACGGGGCTCCGTTGGTGTTCGCGGATGCGCAGCGGCGCGAGGAGCTGGCGCGGCTGCAGCGGCGGTTGTTTGAGGCGCGTACGGCGGTCAATCGGTTCGGCACGAACGTCAACCAGGCGGTCGCCGCGCTCAACGCGACCGGTGAGATGCCGGAGTGGTTGGGTCAGGCGGTCCGGTTGGCGGGGCGAGTGGTGGTCCGGTTGGATGAGGTGATCGCCGAGGTGGACCGGCGGCTGCGGTGAATCCGCGAGTCCACAAGCGACACACAAGCCTTCACGGGCTGGTGGACTATCTGTTCCGGCAGAGCCGGCAGGACCACGACCACGCCGACGCGCACCTGATCGCGGTGTGGGACGGCGCCGGCGACCTGGCCGATCTCGAGCCGCCGAGCAACATCGACGGACGGCGTGACGTACGGCATCTGGTGGGGCTGCTGGCGCAGCCGGTGCGGGCCGGGCACAACCCGCCGGCGTTGACGGTGTGGCACTGCTCGATCCGAAACGCGCCGGCCGATCGGTTGCTGCCGGATCCTGAGTGGGCTGAGGTCGCCCGGCAGGTGATGCACGCGACCGGGCTGGCGCCGTTGGGCGACACGAGCGCGGTGCGGTGGATCGCGGTACGCCACTCCCCGAACCACATCCATCTCGCGGCGACGTTGGTGCGCCAGGACGGGCTGACCGCCTGGGCGTGGCAAGACAAGATCAAAACCAGGCGGCGCTGCTCCGAGCTGGAGGTCCGGTTCGGGTTGCACCGGACCGGTCCGGTGGACCGCACCAGCCAGGTCCGGGCCGGCAGTTCGGAGCGGCGCAAAGCCGAACGCCAGGGCCGGCCGCTGACGGCCCGGGACGAGCTGCGCCGCAAGGTCCGGGCCGCGGCGACCGCCGCGGCCGGTGAGGAGGAGTTCTTCGCGCTGCTCGCCGACGCCGGCGTACTCGTGTCGAAGCGGTACAGCGTGACCAACCCGGGCGAGGTGACCGGATACTCGATCGCCCTCCCCACCGAGACCACCGCGGCGGGCGATCCGGTGTTTTTCGGGGGAGGCAAGCTGGCCCGCGACCTCACCCTGCCGAGGCTGCGGCAACGCTGGACCGCCCCCGACGCCACAACCACGGCCAGCCGAGGCACGGGCGGGCGGGTCGGTCCGGGCGCACGCGTGGAGGCGCTGGCCGCCGCAGCGGAGGCGATCCGCGGCGCCGCCGACGCGATGGCCCAGCTCGCCGAGGGCGGGAACACGAGTGCGGCGTTGGCGGTGCCGCAGTTGGCGGCCGACACGCTGGCGGCGATCCCGCGTCCGGCCGCGTCAATGGCGCCTTCGGCGTCGCTGCGCGATCGGCTGCGCCCGACCATTGACGCGGCCGGTCGCTGGGAATGGGGTTGGCGGCCGTGAGGTGATAGGCCGGGTGTGGGACCAGCGGGTGCGGCCCCTTGGGCATGCCAGGCTCGGGCTGCTCGCCGTCGTCCGGGCCTCCCGGACGCCCGTGAATACCTATGGTTCAAGCCGCCCCGGGTGTCCGGCACCGACCGTGAGCCTGATCACCGCCAGCAAGGATTTGGACGTCAAGTCCGGAACGAAGGTAACGGTCGTCGTGACGGTCGCGGACGCGGCCGGCTCGCACATGGTCTCCGGCACCTTCATCGTGGCAAAACCCGGAAGCGTCGCGACCGCTGGTGATCCGGCTGGTCTGCCGGCCAATGCCGCTGCACTTGCCCCCAACCAGTTGAGTACCGCGACGCTCGAGCAAGCCGCAAGCAAAGGAGTAGCCCAGCTATCGTATGACGAGCAGGCGACGGGTGACTATCCAATAGTCTTTGTCGGAACGTTTCGGGCGACCAGCGACTGCAGCGCAGGTTCTCCCGTCCTGCCCGAAGCCAATCGCTTCGCGGTCATCTTGGGCGACCTCAGGGTTGATTAGGCATTGGCGGACACTGCCCGGCGCCGAGGGGTTTGGGGTACTTGTCCGAGTAGCTCGGTCTGTCAAGCGCATGCCAAAGTCCGTCTAGAGAAAGGCGATAAGCATTACGAGCCAGGTTGACGCGACGAGAAGGGATCAGACGATGTTCGTTGGCGTCCGACGTTGGAGCAGGATCCGCGTGCCGGAATCGGTAAAGCCTCCGGTAAGGGAAGTCACAGCGCAGGCGCACCAGAGAAGGAGCGCGATCGAAGTGACGACGACGCCTACCGGGCCGCCGTGAGGCACAACAGCAATGACTAACAACGCCAACGGTATACATAGCAGACACCACAGTGCGCAAGCTAGGCCGGCCACTGCTACTTGAGCACTCCATTCTGCAGCAGCCCGGATATCGTCCTCACTGACATCGTCGGACTGCGCGTCCGCCCATGACCTCGTACTGGCGACTGAGCCCGCCTGCTCGCCGGCTCTTGCGTCAGTTACCTGAAGTCGCTCGAGCCAGCCGAGATAGTAGCTCTTGAGCACCCTCGGCCCGCCGAGGGCGTTCAAGGTCACATCAATGGCTGAAGGCAGTGCGACGTTGAGTGCGAAAGGAACTGGGAGCCTTTCTGGGCCGGAGGTGCTATTGAAATGCTGCCTCACCTAGAAAGCTCCATGGCGGTCGATCGAACATATGCGCTCGGCGGTTGTTACCGCAGTGCCCAACGCGCCATGCCCCTTGTCAAGCCACGTCTTGATGCCACGAGATTCAACAAAGGCCACCAATCGTGCCGTGTAAGGGCCGCCGCTGGCGCGGCTGTAGCTGCTGGAGAGGACACCCACCCGCGGGCATGGTATTGGCTGCGTGAAGCGCATTCCAGCCCCGCCGGCGCTGGCCCACGCCTCGACCTTTGTCCTCGCGACATGTCAGGGTGGTGTGACGACTGGACCTTTGCTGGGGCGCCTGCGCTCGGTGCCGCCCCGTGATGTGTGGCCACACGAGGCGCACGACTTCACTCCGTGGTTGCTGGAGAACGTTGACGTGCTCAGTGACCTGCTCGGCATGGATCTCGCGCTCGATGTGGCCGAGCATCCCGTCGGGGGTTTCAGCCTCGATCTCCTGGGCAGGGATGAGGCAACTGGCCACGTGGCGTCCAGATCGACGATTCACCGCAGCGTGCTCCCGCCTTCAAGCTTGTCGCCCAGCCGAACGATTGGGAGAAGCAGATCCGGACGGTGACGAGTCCGGCCGCCTCCTCGGAGCGGGGCCGCCTGTACCGGGACTTCTGGGAACTGGTTCGCACCCGGATTCAGCGCGAGCACCCGGGCTGGAGCTGGGCCCGGTCGTCGACTCGTGATTCCTGGTTCACGATGGCCACCGGCACAAGCGGCGCCAGGCATTGCGTGGCCTTCACGCAGAAGGGTCTGGCAAACCAACTCATCTTTGAGGACCCCGATCCCGCCGTGAACCAGAGGCGATTCGACGCACTGTCAGCGAAGAGGGAGCCGTTCGAAGCCGCGTACGGGATGCCGGTCGTCTGGGAGGACCTTCCCGGCCGGAAGAAGACTCAAGTCGCCGCGTGCCACCCCACCTTCACCGACGTCGCGGGTACCGGGCATTGGCCGGAGTACGTTGACTGGCTCATCGACCAAGAATCTCGGATGCGTAACGCGCTCGTCGTGATCGGCGGAGTCCCCTCGGCGTAGCAGCGCGAGGCCACGCGGTGCTGTTGGGGGGCGGTGCATGTCGCGGCCACGGGCCACAATCGTCGGCATGACCGACGACATCACGCTGCCCGTTGTGCCCACGGTGTCCACGACCTACGCGGTGGCGCTGTCCGGCCTGCCGGCGGACCTCGACGGGGCCGTTACGTCCGCGCTGATGGCGTACCACGGAGAGGGTGCGCGGGCCCTGCTCGACCGGGTGAGCCAAGGTCTGCTCGACGCGCGGATGATCACCGCGGAGACCTTTCCCCGGATCCCGGTCGAGCTGCTGGAGCAGCACGGTCCTGATCCGGCCTCGATCGCCGCCTTCCGTACGGCCAGCCACTTCGTGGTGGTCACATCGAAGGACGAGCCCCGGTGGCCGCCCGTGCACGAGGTCGCTGGACGCGCCCTGGCCTCCGCTCTCGCCTTCGTCCTGCCCGGCGTCCTCGTCGACCTACGCGCGCCGAAGCTGCTCGACGCGAGGGACACGGCCGCCTCGACCCTGGCCGAGCCAAGGCTGGCGGACTACGTCACCGTTGGGCAGTCACGGCGCCCCGGCGGTCAATGGCTGTTCAGCCTCGGCCTGGACCGCTTCGGCCTGCCCGAGCTCCAGTCGCTGGACGTGCCGTTGGCAGAGGCCGCTGCGACACAGCAACTGCTGCTCGGCCTCGCGGAGCGGCTGCGGGCCCTTTATTACGACGCCATCAGCTTCGGCGCGACCGAGGAGGTGGTGCTGCCGCCATTGCTGACGATGAGCGTGGACGACATCGCCGCGGCGCTCGCCGTACCGACCCGGCCCGGGGGCACGGTGATGGTGCGCCTGCGGCACGCGGACCCCGACTCGCGACCGCGCTCGCTCATCGTCGAGCCGACCGCGGGATACGCCGCCGCCGTCGCAACCCTCTTCGACGGCGTGCCGGTCCAGTTGCGCATGACGTCGCAACAACTTCTTCAACTATTCGGTTCCGGCTCCGCGGGGTAGGCCGCGGACGGCAGCGCGCCGCCCGCCGAGGGTGAGGTCAACGCGAAGGTGCTGTGGTTGGAGGGGCGTATCGTCACGGGCCATGGACGAGCGCGAGCCGGACCGTGATCCACCCGCGAGTTACCCCATTCCTGAGGCCATCGTGGCCGGGGATCCGGGCGTGCTCGCCGGCATCCTTGCCGCGATCGTGGGCGCGTTGTTCTTCTGGCGCAGGAAGAATCGCGTGGACCCCGACGACGTCTGGGCGTCTGGGGACGAAACGTCGCAGTAGCAGCCGCGTAGAACGCATCGATGTGCGGGAGCACGTAACTGTCCTACTGGGCGATGAAGTGGAGGATCACGTTGTGGACGTGTCGGCTCTTCTGGTCACCGCGGAAGTCGACGACGTACGTCTGGGCACCGACGTGGATGGCGATTGATCCGCTCGAGAAGAACGATCCGGCCCACGACTTGTTGCTGACGACGCTGACGCTCGTGATCTTTGCGTAGGGGATGCTGGTAATGGCGACCTTGTTGCCGATGAACGACTTGTCCTGAACGATGACGCGCCGGTTCGTCAGCCCGAGGAAGCCGGTGCCGACGCCGGTCGCGTCGTACACGGCGATGATTTCCTCGCCAGGCATCAGGCCGCTTTGGATCTGCTGGAGTTGGTCCGGCCGGTCGAACGCGATGGTCGGCTGTGCCATGTCGCAACCTCCTCGTTGGACTCCTGGGTGCGAGGGTCCCACGCCCAGCGTTGCTCGTCACGTCTCGGCGACCTCGGTTGAGGGCTGCGCCCTGAGCTTGCCGAGGATGAACTCGCGTGCCTTGCTGAGCAAGGCGAAGGTCGGTTCGTCGTGTTCGCCGAACAACCACTTCCACGCCGGGATGTCCCGACCACTGTCCACGAACGACTTCCAATCCTCGGCCGTGAAATGTCTGGTCTTGGCGAACCGTACGGCCAATGCGCGCTGGTCGTCGCTGAGGGACTGCCACCATTCCTCAAGGCTTGCTTCGCTGACCATGAGGTGACCCTAGCCTTGAATCGGAGTGTCGCGTTGCTCGCCGCGCCGGACCCTCCGCATGCCCGCGGCGGCCGGGCATGATATGGAGCACGACCACGGGCGTAGCTTCAGAAGGGACGCTGACATGGAAGCCTTTGATCCCGCCGAAATAGCCCAATATGCCCTCAATAACGCCGCGGGTATCTCCCTGCTCACGATTACCTACCTGAGAAGTCGTGGTCTGTCAGTGGCCGACTGGGCTCGTTGGGTAGGCAGCGAGTTCGCCGGTCCCGAAACCAACTGGGTGCCCGGCATGGCCGCCCAGGACATGGCACGCGAAGCGGCAAAGGAGCTGCTCTCGATGAAGGCCAACGTGCTGGAGATATCCGGCGACGACGACGCGTCAATGGTCCTGTTCGTCTGGCCGAGCGATGAGTCCCTGCACAGGCGCGGCCTGCGTCGCGAGGACGTCCAGGACATCTGGCTAACGTGGGAGCCACTGGCGGCGTCTGTCGGCCTTCGTGCACGTACGGCGACGAGTTCCGATGGCGTGACGACCCTGGCCTTCTCGAGACCTTGAGCGGGCTCGATCAAGCGGATGCCGACTCGTTCGGCAGGCGAGTTGGCAGTGCAGCTCGCGGAGCGCGTCGGCCTGTTCAACGGTCTCGACTCCCTCAGCCGGTGTCTGCAGGCGCAGCGGCTCGACCATCTGAACGATTGCCCGGATAATCGACCAGTCTGGTCTCTCCGAGTCTGCCCATCCAGGATGCTGGACGAAAGACTTGTCGATCTTGATTACGTCAACCGGAAGGCTGGCTAACGACGCGAGCGAGGAGAACCCGGTTCGGAAATCGTCGATGGCGATCCGGACCTGCTGGTCCCGAAGTTGGCGCAACTGCTCAATCGCCGTGCTCGACGTCGTCGTGACAATGCTCTCCGTTATCTCGAGGATCAGGGCTCGAGGGAGGCACGGCGGCCTCGCCTTGGGTGTCCAGCGCAGCAGGGACTCGACGGCCACGATGCGTGGGTTTGAAGGTCGCAGATGGGCCCGCTGCGCATGCCAAGCGTTGGCGTGGCAGGTGGTCGTCCGGCCCTGGCTTCAGCCGGCGAGCCCGAGGCGGGCCGCGAGGCGGGCGACGAACGCCTCGGCCTCGTCGGCGCCGCGGTCCGGGAAGCCCCAGACCGCGTCGCTGATCTCGAGCTCCTCCCAGGCGGCGAGCAGCTCAGGGGTCGGCTTGTCGGTGGCGAGCACGTGGATCTGGGGCGCGCCCGGCCGGCCGGCCTCGGCCCAGGCGGCACGCAGCTTCGCCACGTTGGCGGGCAGGTCGCGCTGCGTCGGCGTGGTCAGCCAGCCGTCGGCGTGACGGGCGATCCAGGCGAAGGTCCGTGGACCGCCGCCCGCACCGATGACGAGCGGAATGTGTGGTTGCACCGGCTTCGGATAGGCCCAGGAGGCTCCGAAGTGGATGAACTCGCCGGCGTACGCTGCCTCCTCCTGTGTCCACAGTGCACGCATCGCCTCGACGTGCTCGCGCAGGGCGGTGCGCCGGCGGTCGCCGGGCACGCCATGGTCGGCGAGCTCGTCGGTGTTCCATCCGAAGCCAGCCCCGAGGGTCACCCGACCGGCGGAGAGGTGATCGAGCGACGCGATGGTCTTCGCGAGCGTGATCGGGTCTGACTCCACGGGCAGCGCGACGGCGGTGGCGAGCCGGATCCGTGACGTCACCGCCGCGGCCATCGCGAGGCTGACCCATGGGTCGAGCGTGCGCAGGTACCGGTCATCGGGCAGGCTCGCGTCGCCGGTGCCGGGGTGGGCCGCCTCCCGCCGCACCGGGATGTGGGTGTGCTCGGGCACGTAGAAGGTGGCGAAGCCGGCCGCCTCCGCGGCCCGCGCGGCCCGGTCCGGAGTGATGCCGCGATCGCTGGTGAACAGGACCAGTCCGTGCCGCACGATGAACCTCCGGGCTCTGGTGTTCTCCTCAGCGCCGCTTGACGCCGGACATGATGACCCCGACCGCCATCTGCTGCATCCGCGTCACCGGCGTGCGGGCGGTCAGCGCCGCGGGCGGGAGCGACGCGAGCAGGCGTGAGAACATCTCTGCGAAGAGATGGTCCTTGGAGGCGAAGTACGTGTACGCGGTCGCCGGCGAGACCCCGGCGTGCGCGGCCACCATGCGGATCGTCAACTGCTCGTGGCCGACCTCGTCGAGCACCTCACTGGCGGCCGCATAGAGCTTCTCTACCGTCTCCGCCTGGCGCGCGTTCATGCCCTTGCGCGGCAGGGTCGACACTTCGACGGACATGCGTGCAGCCTACTGGTCGTGGCGGTATCGGGCGTGCTCGCCGCATGGGCAGTCGAGCCGCAGCGTCCTGGGTTCCGTCATGCCGTGACAGTAGCCCACTTCGCAGCGCCTGGACGGTTGTCCAGCCCGCTGACTACGATCGACCGATGAGCACTGCCATCCCTGACCGTGTCGATGTGACCACAGTGGAGGGTTGGTCCGACGAGGTGGACGTCCTCGTCGTGGGTGCCGGCATGGCGGGGGTCAGCGCGGCCCTGGAGGCCCACGCCGCGGGCGCCCGGGTGCTGGTGATCGACAGGGGTGGCCGGCTGACCTGCACGAGCGCGATGGCGGGGGGACACTTCTACCTCGGCGGCGGCACGCCGGTGCAGCGGGCCACCGGCTGGGACGACACGCCGGACGCGATGGCGGCCTACCTGCGGGCGACGTTGCCCACGTGCGACCCGGAGAAGATCCGGCTCTACGCGCAGGGCAGTGTCGAGCACTTCGGCTGGCTGGAGGCGCTCGGGTTCTCCTTCGAGCGCTCCTACTACCCGGAGAAGCGGGTCGTGCAGCCGGGCACGTTCGGGCTGATGTTCACCGGCAACGAGAAGTGCTGGCCGTTCAAGGAGATCGCCACGCCGGCGCCGCGAGGCCACAAGCCGCCGATCCCGGGGGATATGGGCGCTGCCGCGCTCGTGGTCGGGCTCGCGCTGGACAAGCTCGCGGGCGCCGGCGTCGAGGTCCGCTACGAGACCGGCGCCACCGCCCTGGTCGCCGACGGGGCCCGGGTCGTCGGTGCCGCCTGGAAGCGGTTCGACGAAGCCGGGCACATCCGGGCCGGCGCCGTGGTCCTCGCCGCCGGCGGCTTCGTGATGAACCAGGAGATGCTGGAGCAGTACTGCCCGGATCTCGCGGTCGTACAGACGAAGGGGATGGCGCTGGGCAACACCCACGACGATGGCCTGGGGATCCGGCTCGGCCAGTCGGTCGGCGGCGTCACCGAGAACATGGACAAGACGTTCCTCACCGGCCCGTTCTATCCGCCCGCGGAGGCGTTGCGCGGTATTGTGGTCAACCGCGACGGGCAGCGCATCGTCAACGAGGACGCCTACCACTCCCGCACGACGGCGGCGGTGTTCCGCCAGCCGGACCGCGCGGCCTACCTCATCTTCGACTCGGCGACCATGGTCGAGCCCCGGTACAGGTTCCAGCCCTTGATCGATGGGTGGGAGACCGTCGAGGAGATGGAGGAGGCGCTGGGCATCCCGGTGGGCAACCTGGCGAGGACCCTGGCGGAGTACAACAAGCACGCCGCGAACGGTGTGGATCCGCAGTTCCACAAGGCCAGCGAGTGGGTGGTCCCGCTGGACCAGGGCCCCTGGGGCGCCTATGACCTCACGCCGGGCCAGTGCTTCTACGCCGGGTTCTCCGTGGGCGGCCTCCGGGTGAACCTGGACGGCCAACTGCTCGCCGCGGACGCAGCGCCGATCCCCGGCGTCTACGCGGCCGGTGCCTGCGCCGCCACCCTGGCCGTTGACGGCGACGGCTACGCGTCGGGTACACAGCTTGGCGCGGCGTCGTTCTTCGGGCGTCGTGCCGGCCGCCACGCGGCGACTGGGACTGTCCACTGACGACGAGCCGATGCCCACTCGGCGGTGACACCCGATCGCGATGGCATCGACGGCTCTGACACCATGGTGGCCGTTACCGTCCGATGAGCGAGGCCGCACGGACCGCGTGGGGATCATCCGTCGCCTCATGGCCTCCTGACCCCGAGCCCGGTCTTCACGTCGATGGCGCTACCGGGCCAGCCATCCCCCGTCGACGGGCAGGACCGCCGCGTGCACGTAGCGCGCGGCGTCGGAGGCGAGGAAGACGACCGCCCCCGCGAGGTCGTCCGGGGTGCCCCAGCGCCCTGCCGGAATTCGCTCCACAATGGAGCGTTCCCGGTCCGGGTCGGCGCGCAGCGGGGCGGTGTTGTCGGTCGCGATATAGCCCGGGGCGACGGCGTTGACGTTGACTCCAGCGGCGGCCCACTCATTGGCCAGCGCCTTGGTAAGCCCCACGACCGCGTGTTTCGCGGCGGTGTACGACGGCACCCGGATGCCGCCCTGGAACGCGAGCATGGAGGCGATATTGATGATCTTCCCAGATCGCTGGGCCAGCATGACGCGGCCCGCGGCCTGGGACAGATGAAAGACGGCGTCCACGTTCACGGCCATGACGTCGTCCCAGTCGGCGACCGCATGCTCGATCGCTGGCGCCCGACGGATGACGCCCGCGTTGTTCAGCAGGATGTCCAGCCGGCCGAGCCGGTCGACCACAGTGGACACAGCGGCGGCGAGGTCGGCCGGCGTGGCGGTGGCCAGGTCCGCCTCGAGCCAGGCGGTGCGCCGCCCCAGCGCCGTGATGGCGGCCCCCGTCCGGCCCGGCTCGGTGCGGCCCAGCAGCGCCACATCCGCACCCGCCTCGGCCAGCGCCACCGCGGCCCGGGCACCGATGCCGCGGTTGCCCCCGGTGACGAGCGCGACCCGCCCCTCGAGCCGGAACTGGTCGAGGACCGCCATCACAGCCCCAGGCCGCGCAGCGTCGGCACCTGCTGGCCCACCCACGCCACGTTTACGTCCTCCAGCGCCCCCTGCGTGCGCTGGGTTCCCGCGAGGAACCACAGGAAGTACGTGGTGTATCCGGGCGCGCTGACCACGGTGTGGTAACCGGAGGGCATCATCTGCATCGCGTGGTCGCGCACCATCACGACCTCCTGCTCGCCATCGTCGGTGTAGACGACGGACAGGCCGAAGCCGCCGGTCGGGTTGATCCGGTAGTAGTACATCTCCTCGTGCTGCGCCTCGGCCGGCAGGTTGTCGAAGGCATGGCGATGCGGGGGATAGGTGCTCCAGTTGCCCGACGGGGTGTAGGTCTCGCCCACGATCAGCCGCCGGGCGGGCAGCTCCGGTTGGGCGACCTCGGTGAGGATCCGGTGGTACGTCCGGGCGAAGTTGTACGCCCCCCAACGACCCGCCTCGATCAGCTGAGGTCCGATGACGTACGGCTGCGTCGCCAGGTCACTGGGCGCGCTCGGCATCGCCACCTCGACCGAGCTCAGAGCATCGACAGAGATCGTGGCGCCGGCCGGGATGTAGACGGAGTGCGGCTTGCCGGAGAAGACATCCGCGCGTTCGCCGATCCCGGTGAAGACATGGCCGTTGACCGTGAAGGTCGCCCGGCCGCCGAGGATGACGGCGAGTATCTCCCGGTCACCCGACTCTCCCGACCAGTTCGCGCCGGCATCGAGCTTCAGCAGGGTGAAGTCGAGCAGTTGGCACGGGTTGGCAGGCAGGGTGTTGCGACCGTTCGCGGTCGCGATGGTGGTGTGGTACCGGTAGCTCATCGACGTCTCCTGACGCTCGTCACCACGGGCTGTTCCATGCCGGGCGGGTGGCCCGGGTCAGCGCTTCCAGGTAGAAGTAGTCACCCCACAGGGTTCCCTCGTCGACACCCACACCCTTGGGCTTGTCGTAGACCCCGTGCAGGATCAGCGCGTTCGACTCCGGATGCCGTGCCGTGGAGTACCGCGCCATCAGCGAGTCGAGGATCTGGGCGGCCGAGCGCCGGTACGCCTCCCGCGCATCCCCGGGTGGCAGCAGGGAGGCGAGCTCGACCAGCCCGCACGAGGCGATCGCCGCCGCCGAACTGTCCCGCTCCTCGGCGCTGCCGTCGGTGAAGGCGAGGTCCCAGTAGGGCACCCGGTCGCCGGGCAGGCGGCTGAGGAAGTAGTCCGCGCACCGGCGTGCCGCGTCCAGGAACGACGCGTCGCCGGTGTAGCGGTGGTTGAGGCTGAAGCCGTAGATGCCCCAGGCCTGCCCACGCGCCCAGCAGGAGTCATCGGCGTGGCCCTGTTCCGTCTCGCCCCGCAGCGGCACGCCCGTGACCGGGTCCCAGTAGAACGTGTGGAACGTCGTGCCGTCGGGCCGCAGCATGTGCTTGCGCAACTGGGCGGTGTGCCGCCGTGCGGCCGCGGCGTAGCGCGGGTCGCCGGTGATCTGGCCCGCCCAGAACAGCAGGGGCGTGTTCATGAGGCTGTCGATGATCGTGCGACCGCGCTGGCGCGGGTCGTGCAGGTCGCCCCAGGCCTGGATGATCCCGGCGGGCTCGAGCACGCGCGACATCAGGTGGTCCGCGGCCGCGAGCGCCGCCCCGCGCGCCCGCGAGTCTCCGGTCAACCGCCACGGCAGCACGCAGGCGAGGGTGTAGAGGAAGCCGAGATCGTGCGTGTCGAGGTCGACCCGTCGGTCCACGCGCTTGGCGAAACTCTCCACATGCGACAGTGCCGCCCGCCGGAACGCGTCGTCGCCGGAGAGATCGTGGGCCAGCCACAGCATCCCGGGCCAGAAGCTCGTGGTCCATCCGATGTTGCCGCCCTCCGGTTCGCCGAGCGCCGGGGGCCGCGGCGGGTACCTGTTGGCCGTGGTGGTGTCGGCCGGGTACCGGTCACCGAAGGCGACGATGTTCGCCTCGATCGTGCGCAGCGCAGCCGCTACCGCGGCGGCCGTTGCCTCGGCATCGAAACTCGGGCGGACGTCGATCGCCGTCATCAGATGTGTCTCTCCCTCATGTTCCCGGCTCACGCCGGGGCGTCGTTACCCCTGCCCCGAGCCCGTGGGCCGGGGACATCAGTCGCGTGCCTTACCTGGTCAGGCCCTCGCGGCCGCCGCCCTCCCTCCGGAGTGCGCCGTGCTGGGCTGTGAGTCGAGTGCGGGGCGCAGCGCGAATCGGCTGTTGGCCCACACCACGTACAGCAGCGGGGACGCGACGATCCCGAGGCCGATCCCGGGCCGTGCCGCGACCACCTGGACGAGAAGCAGGAGCACCAGCAACGAGGCGGCGGTGAGGTACCAGCGCCGCACGGCCAGGTAGAGGCTGGCGCGCACGAGATCACGCAGCCGTACGGCCGGACGCTCGGCGAGCACCACCATGGCCAGCACACCGGTCGCCACGACGAGCACCATGAGCATCGCGAGCACCGGGATCGCGACAGCACCGACGCTGCGTCCCCACGCCCAGGCCATGTCCACGCCCAGCACCTCGAGTGCGGCAACCGCGAGCGCGGCGACCACGACCGTGCGCCGCCACGCGGCGAGCCAGGCGTGGCCGAAGGTGCGCAGCACCGCGGTGGATCCGCCGTGGGTGAAGGCCGCGAAGACGGCGAAGACCCCCACGAGCGCCGGCGCGCACACGGGTGTGACCAGCGCGAGCAGCGGCCATGAGCGAGCGGGGTCGGTGGCCACCAGGCAGACGACGAGCGGCGAGCAGCCGACGACCAGCAGCACGTTGGCGACGAGACCGACATAGACGCTGTGGAAGATGGTGGTGTAGAGCTCGTGCTTGGCGCGCATGCCGGTCACCCCTTCAGCCCGGTGGTCGCGATGCCCTCGACGAAGTACCGCTGGCCGAGCGCGAAGATGATCGCGATCGGGATCACGGAGAGCACCGATCCCGTCATGATCAAGGAGTACTCGGCGTTATATGCGTCGATGAAGCGGGAGAGCCCGAGCTGGATGGTCCGTACACCCGGGTCGCGCAGGTACAGCAGAGGCCCGAGGTAGTCGTTCCACGTGGTGACGAACGTGAGCAGCGACAGGCTCGCCACCGCGGGCATGGATAGCGGCAGCATGATGCGCCGCCAGATCCCGTACTCGGAAAGGCCGTCGATGCGGGCCGCCTCGGAGAGCTCCTCCGGGATCGACTCGAAGAACTGCTTCATGAGGAAGACGCCGAATGCCCCGAACGCCTGCAGAGCGACGATCGACCACAGGGTGTTGGTGAGCTTGATCCGCGAGAAGAGGATGAACTGCGGGATCATGTACGACTGCCAGGGCACGGCGATCGTGCCGATGTAGGCCAGGAAGAGCAGTTCGCGCCCGCGGAAGCGGATCTTCGAGAAGCCGTACGCCGCGAAGCTGCCGGTCAGCACCTGCAGGAACGTGACCACGACGGACAGGAACAGCGTGTTCCTCAGCCAGGTCGACATCTGGGCCTTCTGCCAGATATCGAGGTAGTTATGCCAGACGACGGTGCTCGGCAACCAGTGCACAGGTGCCGTGAAGACCTCGTTGGTGTGCTTGAGCGACGAGACCGCCATCCAGTAGAAGGGCAGGAACAGGGCCGCGGCGGCGAGGATCAGGACGGTGTAGAGCGCCACCCGGCCCAGAATCCGGCGGGGCGGGGCCGGTTCGGCGCGGCGGCCCGGGACCGTCAAGGCGGCGGGATCGACCTGAGCGTTGGCGATGGCGGCCATCACGCGTTGCCCCTCCGGTTCACGCGGTACTGGATGATCGTGACCAGGAAGCAGATCGCGAAGAGCACGACCGCCACGGCCGAGGCGTAACCGAACTGGCTCTCCACGAATCCCTTCTGGTAGATGTACTGCGACAGCACGTAGGTCGACTGGCCCGGACCGCCCTGCGTGAGCAGCAGAATCACATCGAAAACCTTGAACGACCCGATCGTGATCAGCACGGTCACGAGGAAGGTCGTGTGGCGCAGCCCCGGCAGCGTGACATTGCGGAACTTCTGCCAGGCGCTCGCGCCATCGACCGTCGCCGCCTCGTAAAGCTGGGATGGGATCGTCTGCAGCCCCGCGAGATAGAGCAGCATGTAGTAACCCATCTCGCGCCAGGTGCCGACGACGATGACCGCGGGCATCGCCCAGGTCGACTTGGTGGTCCAGCCGGGCGGGTTGTCGACCCCGACCCACCGCAGGAACTCGTTGATCGGGCCGTAGTTCGGGCTGAAGAGCAGGTTCCACACGTAGCACAGCGCCACGACCGAGGTGATGTAGGGGAAGAACGCCGCGGTACGGAAGAACGCGACCCCGCGCAGCTTGCGGTTGAGCAGCAGGGCCAGGCCCAGCGCCGCGGCCATCGTCAGCGGGATGTGGACGCCCGCGTAGTAGAGGGTGTTCCACAGCGACTTCCAGAACAGCGGGTCGTGCCACATCTGGATCCAGTTCGCCGAACCGGTCCAGGTCGCCGTGTGCCGGTAGATGTTCCATTGCGTGGACGAGACATAGAACAGCACGATGATCGGCACCATCGTCAGCGCCGCGAAGCCGATGAAGTTCGGCAGGATGAAGGACCAGCCCGCCGCCGTGTTGCGCCAGACCAGCCGGCGGCGCCCGGCGGAACGCCCATGCGACGCGGGTGATGGCGCGTCGGCACCGGCGCCCCGGGGCGCGGTGACCATCGTTGCCATGACGTTCTCCTCGTACATCCCGACGGGGTGTGTGCCCGGCGCACGGTTGGCCGTACGCCGGGCACACCATCATCTCCGCGCGGCCCGTCGCTAGCGAACCGTCACTGGTTCAGAACCGTGGCCTTGGCCTGGTTCTGAGCGTCGGTGATGGCCGCGTCGATGCCCTCGCTGCCCGAGAGGACCGCCGTGTGCAGCGCGTTGAGCAGGTTCTGCACGCCGACGGTGTACTTGGAGACCGGGTTCTCCGGCTTGGTGTCGTGCTTGGCCCAGGCGAACTTCGACAGGTCGTCGCCCGGCACGCCGGCCTGCGCGAAGTAGGTCTGGACGACCACGTCGGCGGTGTTGGCCGGGGTGATGCCGATGCCGGCGAGGATCTTCGCCGCGTCGGGGCCGGCGGCCCAGGTGAGGAACTCCTTGGCCGTGGCCACCTTGTCGTTGGAGATGCCCGCGTTGATGGCCAGACCGGTCGGGTCGCCGAAGGTCACCGGGGTCTTGTCCAGGCCGGTCGTGGTGTTGTCGTACTGCGGCACCGGAGCCATGCCCCAGTTGAAGGTGTCGGCGTCGCCGGTCTTCTGCTGGGCCAGGATCGTCGCGACGTACCAGGTGCCCATCGGCATCATCGCGGCCTGCTGCTTGCCGAACTCGGCCTGGTAGGTCAGCTTGTTGGTGGTCACCGTGCCCAGGTCAGGCTGCGCACCGGCGGACTGCAGGTCCAGCGCCCGCTGGTACCACGGCTTGAGGTACTCGTAGTTGCCGCTGGTGATGTCGGCACCCGGGGTCTGGGCGTTCGCGAAGCCCTGGATCGTCGACTGCCAGGAGTGCTCGTAAGCGCCGGTCGCGGTGGAGTTCTTGGCCTTCAGGCCGGTGGTCAGCGCCTTCGCCGCGGCGGCGTAGTCGTCCCAGGTCCAGCTTCCGTCGGGGTAGGCCACGCCAGCCTTGTCGAAGAGGTCTTTGTTGTAGTACAGGACCCACGCGTCCTGGCGGTACGGGACGCCGTACGACTTGCCATCGATCGCGAACGCCGCCTTGCCGTTGGTGGTGTCCGGCAGCCCCGCCACGACATCGCTGATGTCGAGCAGGGCGCCGCCGGTGGCGTACTGGTAGTAGTTCTTGAAGTTCTTCTGCGTGAGGATGTCGGGCGCCGACTGGGCGGCCAGGTCGGCCTGCAGCAGCGTGTCGTAGTTGTTGGCGTCGTACTCCTTGAGCGTGATCGTCACGTCCGGGTGCAGCGCGTGGAATCCGTCGGCGAGCTTCTGGAACTCCGGCGTCTGGGCCAGACTCCAGCTCGACAGCGTGAGCTCGACGTGGGAGCTACCACTGGACTTGCTGCAGCCGGCGACGGCTAACGTGGCCGCGGCGGCGATGCCGACAACGGCCATCAGCTTGCGATTCATCGTGCTCCTTCTCGCTTCAGGGCCCGCCCGGGGCCCGACCGTTACCGGATCACCGGGACGGATGACCGGTACGACTCTCGATGTGTAGTTGCTCGATATGCAGTTGTGTCGAAATGCCGTCGGGCCAGGTGACCCGGACGGCTGATCCGGCGTCCAGGTCCACCGCCGCGCTCGATGTCCCCGAGGACTGCGGCGAGCCGGACAACTCGACGAGGGTCGCGATCCACCGGCCGACGTGCACCGGAAAGTCCAACCAGGGCACGCGTACCGGTCCTCCGAGCGGGCCGCCGTCGGGACGCGTCGTGACGCCCGGGACCGCCGCCGCGCTCGGGTCCTGGTGCGCGGCGCCAGGGACGGGCAGGACCGACAGCGCCGAGCGCTGGCCGGCCGTGCCCTGGGACGCGGGCCGGTCGAGGCTCGCCGAGCCCGGCCGCAGAAGCTCCCCGGCGTCCCCGGCGACCGGCCAGCCACCCACGCGCAGCCTCACCTCGCTGTCGTGGATGCCTGCGACGAGCTCGTCCACTCGGACCAGTCGCGCCTCCCACGGACCACGAACGAGACAGAGCACGGTGACGCGGCCGGCGGGCGTTGCGCTGCCTTCTCGTCCGCTGCCGTGGTCGCGCTGCCCCGGGGCCGGGTCCACCCAGTGGGCCAGCCAGGTCGACCCGGCAACGCCGACCGGCACGCCAGCCTCCTCGTCCGGGCGGACATCGACCATGATCGTCTTCATGCCGGTGCGGTGGGTCGGCGCACCGGTACGGTCCAGCAGTGCCACGCTCTGGTCTACCGGCGCGACCCAGCCTGTCTCGTCGAGCACGGGGCTCGTCGCCGTCGAGTAGCCCAGCCGCGCGTAGAGCGGGGAGTCGGAGAGGACCGATCCCGGCACCGCGTGATCGGTGCCATGGTTGACCACCCGGACGATGCCGTCGGCGCGGGTACCGCTGATCACCCAGCCCGGCGCCCGCACGGCGCGCAGCACATCGCCGGTCTCGGCCGGCAGCGGCTGCTCCGGCACTGTCCACACCGGATGGTCGGGGGGCAGCGCGATGCCGAGCAGTCCCTTGCTCGCCCAGTACGGGGAGCTTGGCCCGGAGTACGACTGCGCCAGCCGGGGCCATGCCCGGTGCCAGCCGAGGCTGAGCAGGCCATGCTCATCCGGGGCACCGTGCTGGACGAAGTGGCCGATGACCGCGGTCGCGGCCCGGCGAAGCAGCCCCGGCGACAGCGACGTCAGGCCGGCCAGAGCCCCGACCCAGAACGGGGCCGCCGCGGCGAAGCGGTAGATCAGGCTGCGACCCTGGATCAGCGGCGAGCCGTCCGCGCCGACGAGCGCCACGGCATCGGTCAGGAACCGGTCGAGCATCGCGATGTCACGCGCGCGCCGGGGCTCGGCCAGGTCCTGGGCCCCGGACATCCGTGCCCACAGGGCCGGGTAGAGGTGCAGTGCCCACCCGACGTAGTGGTCGTACGAACGCTGCGATCCGTCCGATATCCAGCCCTCGCTTCGGGCGAAGCTGTCGTGCGTGGCGAGGTCCTCGGCCATCTCGGTGAGCGAGAAGGGTCCCCCCACGGACCGCAGGAAGGTCTGCACCACCAACCGGAACCACACCCAGTTGACGCGCGGGTAGGTGTCGTCCCCGACCGACGGCGCCAGGTACTCCACTACCCGCTGCCGTACGTCCGCGTCGAGCCGGTCCCAGATCCAGGGCCGGGTCAGATCCAGGATCAGCGCGATCGAGGCGGCCTCGACCTTCGCCTGGGCGTTCTCGGGCAGGAGCACCCACCGATCCGGTGCGGCCGGGTCGGTCCCGGTCGCGATCCCCTGCGCGTACCACTCGGCGAGCCGCGCCGACTCGGGCTCGTCGGGCTGGCCAGCGATGCGGAAGCCGGCGAGCAGGAAGGTGCGGGCGAAGCCCTCCAGGCCATCGACCGCGCGGCCGTACCCTCCCTCGGGCCCGGGCATCGTGATGCGTGCATGGCCCGGCGAGGCGTAGGGCCGTACCGCGGCGAGCATCCGGTCGGCGAGGGCAACCAGGTCCCGGCGCGAGCAGCCTCCGGCGACCGGGGTTCCGGTCGGCTCATGGAGCATGCTGGCGCTGGGATACGGCACGTGTGCTTCTCTCCATCGGGGGGTCGCCGTGGTCGGGAGATCACGTCCGGCGCCGCTGCCGCTGGTGACGCACAGGCAACGCTCCGGTGTCCGAAGTAAAGCGTTCACAAGAGAGCATGTCAACGCCGTTATCAAAGTGATACGGCCATAATTGATCACTGCGATCACACTCAGGGCACGGTATGGCCGTTATGCGGGGTTCAGCGCGGCATTTGCGATCGCTTGCGGGGCTGCGAGCCGTTCACCTTCGAGTTCCCACGACGGCGGTCGAGGGCGAAGGTACCGCCGGGGCCCCGCAGCACGAGCGGTCGCGGCGTCTGCTGCGGTGCGAGGACGAGCAAGGCGACCATTGCGCTCCACAAGTGACTTGATACGATCACGAACGATCACGACCCTTCCTCGCGATGAGGAGACATGCCGGCGACCGTCCCGAGCAATCTGGCCCCGACGCCGTTCGTCGGTCCGCTCGCCGCACTGTGGCGTGACGCGGGGCCGACCGCTGCCCTGCTCGTCGCGCCGCAGCGGTGCCTTCCGGTGCCGTCGGCGCAGGACCGTCGCGTGTGGAGCAACCTGGACGCGGCGAGCCTGGAGGACCTGCGCGCGCGGGCGCTGTCCGATCTGACCACGCCCTGGCCGCTGCCCCTGCCCCACGAGTACGCGCGGTATTTCCGCGACGGCCATCGCGACACGTACGAGCAGACCGTCTTCGCGCGGCAGGAGCGAGTATCGCGAGCCGCGGTGCTCGCCGCGGTGAGCTTGGATCCACAGTGGATGGACGAGGTGGTCGACGGCGTCGTCCTGCTTTGTGAGCAGACCAGCTGGTGCTGGCCGGCCCACGACGACACGCACCGGTTGCACGGGGCCGTCGTGCCGACGGTCGCCGCCGACCGTTGCCCGGCGTGCGGTGCCCCGCACGTGCCCTGCCTGGACCTCGGCGCGGGCGAGGTCGCGGGCCAGCTCGCCTGGATCGACCATCTGCTCGGCGAGGCGCTCGACGGCCACGCCCCCGGGCTGCGGGCCCGGGTCCGCCACGAGGTCGACCGCCGCGTTCTCATCCCCTTCATGGCCCACCGCGACTGGCACTGGCTCGGTCTGGACGGCGACGTGCACAACTGGAACCCGTGGATCCACGGCAATGTCCTCGTGGCGGCGCTGCGCCTGGTCGACGACCCGGATCGGCGGGCAGCCCTGGTCGACCTGGTCATCGAGGGGCTCGACCGGTACGTCGCCTCGTTGCCCGACGACGGTGCGATTGACGAGGGCTACTCGTACTGGTGGAACGGGGCCTGTCGGGCGCTGGAGGCACTGGATCTGCTCGCCCACGCCACCGCCGGAGCCCTCGACGCGACCGGCGTCCCCGCGCTGCGCGCGACGGTGGCGTTCCCGCACCGCATGCACCTGGGCCACGACTGGTACCTCAACCTCGCGGACGCCCAGGCCCGGGCCACGCGCATGGTGCGCCAAGGGCCAGAATCAGCCCGGGCCACGCGCATGGTGCGCCAAGGGCCAGAATCAGCCCGGGCCACGCGCATGGTGCGCCAAGGGCCAGAATCAGCCCGGGGCGGCTTCGGGATGCACGAGCCGTGGCACGTGGTGCATCGGGCGGCGCTGCGGGTCGGCGACGACCCGGCACGGGCGCACGCCGCCGCCCACCGCCAGCCGGGGACACCGGTGGCGCACGAGCGGCAGGGGCTCGGTCGCCTGCTGCAGGCTTTGGTCGATCCCGCCTGGGGCGCCGCCGTGACCGCAAGCCCACCGCTGATCCGTGACGTCTGGCTCGCCTCGACGCAGGTCCTGCTCGCCCGCCGGGCCACCGGCAGCGTGGCTGGCCTGACGCTCGCCGTCAAGGGCGGCCACAACGGCGAGCACCACAACCACAACGATGTGGGCGCCGTGGTCGTGGCGCTGGGGGGCGTACCGGTCCTCGTCGATGCGGGCCGCCCGACCTACACGGCCCGCACCTTCGGACCGGACCGGTACGGCATCTGGAGCATGCAGAGCTCCTGGCACAACGTGCCCGAGATCCGGGGCACCGCTCAGCGCGAGGGCGCCCGCCATGCGGCCCGCGAGGTATCGGCCACAGTGGACGACGCCGGTGCGTCGCTCTCGCTCGACCTGGCGCTGGCGTATCCGCGCGAGGACATCCGTGCCTGGCGGCGCACCGCACGTCTGGACCGCGTCAGTGGCCGGGTCACGGTCACCGACACCTGGGAACTGGAGCCCGCCGGCGAGGTGCCGCCGGCCCCGACCACGGTGCGGTGGCTCGCCGCGGGCGAGGTGAGCGTCGGCCTGGGACGGGCCGAGATCACCGCCCTCGATGGCGCCGGAGCGGTCGTGCTCACCTGGCACCCGGCCGACGCGCCCTGTGGCGTCACGGCGCGCAAGCTCGATGACCCTATGCTCAGCGACGTGTGGGGGGACCAGTTGACCCGGCTCGACATCGACGTCACCGCGTCGGGGCCATCGGGAACGCTGGTCGTGAATGTGGAGGAACAGCAATGACAGCGGAGATGCGCGGACCGTTGCAGGTAGCCCGGCGGGCGCAGTTGCTCGAGGCGCTCCAGCGCGACGGGGCGCTGCGCGTCTCTGACCTCTCCGCCGCCCTCGGGGCGGCCGCCGTCACCATCCGCCGCGACATCGCTCAGCTCGCCGCCGAGGGGCTGGTCCGGCGCGTGCACGGTGGCGTGGCCCTCATCGCGCAGAGCGACCCGCCGGCCATCCCGGCACAACCCACTCCGGTCACGGCCGAGGAGGCGCTCAGCACCGAACAGTCCCTGGCCGGCCGTTCGGTCGGGATGCTCGTGCCGTCGCTGGACTACTACTACCCCGACGTGGCCCGGGGGGCGGAGGAGGCGGCCCGCGAGCTCGAGATGAGGCTGGTGCTGCGCGGCTCGTCCTATGAGACCGAGGACGACCGGCCGCAGCTCGGGCGGCTCGTGGACCGCACGCACGTGGATGCCCTGGTCGTCGCACCTCGGATGGACGCGCCGACCACTGCCCGGACCCTGGAGTGGCTCGTCGGCACGGGGCTGCCGGTGGTGCTGCTGGAGCGTACGGCCTCGGTCGGACCGCACCACGAGGTCATGGAGTCGGTGGTGAGCGACCACGCGCTCGGCGCGGCCATCGCGGTTCGCCACCTCGTCGCACTCGGCCACCGCAAGGTCGGCCTCGTGCTCCCGCGGCGCAGCCCGACCCGGCCGCACGTGCAACGGGGCTGGATCGAGGCCTCGACGGAGTGCGGCCTGGATATCGACGCCACCATAGACATCGACGTACCCGACACGTGGGAGGCCGACTTCGACGCGGTCCTCGACGACGTGCTCGACCGTACGCTCGCGACCGGCACCACGGCGCTGCTCGTGCACGCCGATGCCCAGGCGATCGCTCTCGTGCAGCACTGCGAGGAACGGCACGTGACGGTGCCTGGTGATCTGTCCATTGTGGCGTATGACGACGAGGTGGCCGGGCTGTTCAGCCCGCCGCTGACCGCGGTGCGGCCACCACGGCGCTCGATCGGACGGGCCGCGATCCGGCTGGTGGCGGACCGCCTGCGCGACCCGAACCTGCCGGCCCACCGCGTGATCATCAGCCCCTCGCTGCGGGTCCGCGAGTCGACCGCACCCCCCCGCAAGCGCCGCTGACGTCAGCCCGGATCGTGGACGGCGGCGAGCTGGTCGTCGATGTTGAAGATCTCGTCCAGCAGGGTCATGCCGGTGTCGGGCGCACCCTGCAGGACGGACGAGGGGCACCGCCGGCACCAGGAGCACGCTGTGTCCAACCGTCCACAATGGCCTGGCTCGCACCGCGGCCGGCTAGAGTACGGCGCGGACTACAACCCGGAGCAGCGGCCGCGCGAGGTCTGGATCGAGGAGTCCGGCGGTCTCCAGTTGGTCAGCGGGCCTTCGCAGTCGGATGTCGCCGACGGGTACGGGCGGGCCGCGGTAGGGCCCTCGCGGCGTGGCGGTGCTGCGCCTGCCGCCGGATCCCGGACCTCGACAACGGTGAGGGTCGGGCCTATCGCAGCGGGACGGCGCCATCGCAGGGCCGGGCCACGAAGGCACTGGGAGCCGCGTGGCCGGCACGGGCGTACGCGTCGGCCACCGCGGCGGATACGGCCTGCGCCGTGTCCGCGGGGACGAGCGCCAGCACGCACCCGCCGAAGCCGCCGCCCGTCATGCGCGCGCCGAGCGCACCCCGCTCCAGACAGACCTCGACGGCCAGATCCACGGCAGGCACGGTGATCTCATAGTCATCATGCATCGAGGCATGCGACTCGGTGAACAGGCGCCCCACCCGCGCCCATGCGCCGGCCCGCAGCGAATCCACTGTGGAGAGAACCCGGACATTCTCGGTCACGACGTGGCGCACCCGCCGGCGCACCACCGGGTCGGTCACGCGCGTCAGCGCGTCGTCGAGGTCGGTCACGTCCCGCAGGGCACGCACGCCGAGCTGGGCCGCCGCTGCCTCACACGCGCGACGGCGCTGGGCGTACTCGTTCTCGGCGTGCTGGTGGGCGGTGTGCGAGTCGATGACGAGCAGGGCGAGCCCGGCGGCCGCGGGGTCGAACGGCACGTGCTGGACCTCAAGCGTTCGGCAGTCGAGGAACAGCGCGTGCCCCGCGCGGCACCGGATCGAGGCGGCCTGGTCCATGATCCCGCAGGGCACGCCGACGTAGACGTTCTCCGCTCGCTGGGCGATGCCCGGGCGCCGCGCGATCGGCAGGTCGCCGCCGCCCAGGTCGACCAGCGCCGAGAGCACCGCGCACTCCAGTGCCGCCGATGAGGAGAGCCCAGCGCCAACGGGCACGTCGGACTCGATCGCCAAGCGCGCCCCGGGGACGTCGATGCCCTCGTCCCGCAGCGCCCAGATGACTCCGGCCACGTAGCCCGCCCAGCCGGTGACCGTGCCCGGCTTGAGGTCCTCGGTCGTGATGGTGACCGGGCCGGGTTGGCCGACGCTGGTCACCCGCCATCGACCCGCTGCGCCGAGGGGCTCGGCGGCAACGACGGTACGTTGGGCCAGGGCGATCGGCAGCACGAAGCCGTCGTTGTAGTCGGTGTGCTCGCCGATGAGGTTCACCCGGCCCGGCGCGGCCCACACGCGGGTGCCCACGGCGGCGCCGGTCATCTGTCCACTCCAGACACTGTCGCGGTGACGACCTCGCCCACGTGCTCGCGCAGACACTCCAGCGCGGTGGTGTCGAGGCCGCTGTCGGTGACGACCAGGTGCGCCTCGTCGAGGGGGATGATCGTCGCGATGCCGACGACGCCCCATTTCGTGTGGTCGGCCAGCACCACGACCCGGCGAGCGGCCGTGACGAGGGCCTGGTTCAGCTGTGCCTCGGCGAGATTGGGTGTCGTGAAACCGCCCCGGTCAGCCATGCCGTGCACGCCAAGGAAGAGCGTGTCGAGGTTGATCCCGGCGAGCGCGGCCATCGCGGTGGGGCCAACGAGCGCGTCGGAGCGGGTACGAAGGCCGCCGGTCAGGATCACGGTCCGCGTGTCATTGGCCGCCCGGTGCAGCACATCGGAGACCGCGACCGAGTTGGTGACAACCGTGAGGTTGTTCACTCCTGTGAGCTCCTGTGCGAGAGCCGCCGTCGTGGTGCCCGCCGAGATCCCGATCGCCGTGCCCGGCGTCACCAGGGCCGCGGCCGCGGCGGCGATCGCGGCCTTCTGTGCCGCCTGCCGGGCCCGCTTGGCGGTGAAGTCGGGCTCGTCGGCGGCCGTATCGACGATGCCGCCGTGGTTGTCCTCTGTACCGGCGGGCAGCACGCCGCCGTGGACCCGGGCAAGCAGCCCCTGCTCGACGAGAGCGTCGACGTCCCGGCGCACGGTCATCTCGGAGACGCCCAGCGCCGCCGCGAGCTCGCTGACCCGGATCCCGCCCCGGCGGCGCACCTCGCTCACGATCGCGCTGCGACGCTGCGCGCCCAACACGGCGGCCTCCTGCCATGATCGGCCCTGTGAGAGGCTGTTTGATTCTGTGACATTGCCCGACTAGGTTACCGGCGTGAGGTCCACCATCGCATCCCCAGGCGACGCGCCCCGCTCCGGCGTCGGTGTGCGAGCAGTCCGTACCGACGCGCGACTCGCGGATGGCCGGGACCTGTTCTACTACGACCCGCCGTCGACAACCCGCGAGGCACCGCCCGACCGGCGCGAACTGCCGCCCCAGCCGCCGCCGGGGCAGGCGCGCTTCGACCCGCTCACCGGCGAGTGGGTCATCGTCGCGACCCACCGGCAGGCCCGCACCTTCCTGCCTGCCGCCGATGCCTGCCCGCTGTGTCCGTCCACGAGCGACCATCTCACGGAGGTGCCCGCCGCCGAGTACGCGGTCGCCGTTTTCGCCAACAGGTTCCCGGCCCTGGTGGGCCAGGGCGATGCGCCGATCGAGCCGGACGCGACCCCGCATCCCGTCGCGCCCGCCGTGGGCCGATGCGAAGTGATCTGCTTCGATCAGCGCCACGACGTGACCTTCGCCGACCTCACCACCGAGCAGGCGCGGTTGGTGCTCGAGGCGTGGGCCGATCGCACCGCCGAGCTGTCCGCCCGGCCCGACGTCGCGCAGGTCTTCTGCTTCGAGAACCGGGGCGAGGAGATCGGGGTGACCCAGCGGCACCCCCACGGGCAGATCTACGCGTACCCGGTCGTCCTGCCGCGGACCGCCCGCATGCTGGGCCGGGCAGTCGCGTACCGACGCGAGCACGGCGCGAACCTCTTCGAGGACCTGGTGGCGGCCAACGTCGCCGACCGCGAGCGCGTCGTGGCGTCCAACGAGCACTGGCTGGCGTTCGTCCCCTTCGCGGCGAAGTGGCCGTACGAGCTGCACCTCTACCCGCGGATCCGGGTGCCCGACCTGCCCAGCCTCGCAGCCGTCGAGCGCGACGCGCTGGGCGAGATATACCTCGATGTGCTGCGCAGGTTCGGCCGGCTGTTCCCGACGCCGACCCCATACGTGGCGGCCTGGCATCAGGCCCCGGTGACGGGCAGCGTGCCAGGAGTCGAGGAACTCGCCCTTCATCTGGAGTTGTTCTCCAACCGCCGCAGCCCGACCGCGCTGAAGTATCTCGCTGGGACCGAAGCCGGGATGGACATGTTCTCCAACGACGTCGTCCCCGAGCACGCCGCGCGCCGCCTGCGTGAGCTGGCCTGACCAACTGCGGGCCGAATCCGCGAGGAGCTTAGGAAGGATTGCCTGGCATTCGCAAGCCTACTGGCGGGTCTACGGCCGCACCTGCATGATGGTTGCATGGACGTTGGCCGGTCGGCGGTCGGGCCACCCAACTGTGGTGCCGAGCAGGTGGGCAGGTGGGCCGAGGTGCTCGACCATCTCCACCTGGCCGTGGCCCGCTGCCGGTCGGTTGTTGTCGATGGCCACGACGGGTTGACGACGTGGGTCGCCGACCGTCTTGCCGAACGACTGCTCGGTGCGGGTCGCGCCTGTCGGCGCCTCACACCGTCGGCATCGAGGTCAGTAGATGGCGTGGTGGACGGGATGCAGGCCGGGGAGCCGATCGTCGTTGCCGATGGGCCCGGGTGGCGGCGGGCGCCCGGTGACCTGGGTTGGGACGTGGTGATCTGGCTGCGTACCCCACCGCCCGACAGCGGTGACGCCGATGACCGCCGCGGCGACGCGGACATCGTCGTCGATGTGTACGTACCGGCCTGGCCCGTGATCCGACACGTCGCGGCAAGACTCGGCGGGCCGAGTACGTGGTATGTCAGCGAGTCGCGGGCATTCTTCGCCATTCGAGCATCGACCTGGGATACCAAGTTCGGGGCGGACCAACCCGCGTACGCCGCGGCCGTGGCCGAGGCGCAGCTGAGCGAGGGCGGTACGGCCATCGATGTCGGCTGCGGCACCGGCCGCGCCCTCCAGTCGCTGCGCCGGGCCGTGGGCTGGAGCGGCACGGTCATCGGTATCGACCTGACCCCGCAGATGCTCGCGGCCGCGCGACAACAGGCCCGCGACATCTACGGCACGCTGATCCTCGGTGACGCCCTGCGCATCCCGATCCGTGACGCCGCGGTTGACGCCGTGTTCGCGGCCGGGCTGATCACCCACCTCCCCGATGCGTACCGGGGCATGCACGAACTTGCCCGCGTCACTCGAACCAGGGGCCGACTCGTGCTCTTCCACCCGTCGGGACGGGCCGCGCTCGCCGCCCGCCACGGCCGCACGCTGCGCCCGGACGAGCCGTTGGCCGAGGTGCCGCTGCGTTCGTTGGCCGACGAGACGGGCTGGAGCCTTCGCACCTACGACGACTCTCCCCACCGCTTCCTCGCCATCGCCGAGCGCCGGTAGCAGGTGGCGGCGCTGCCGCTCGCGTCACCCGGCGTCGCGCTGGTCGAGTTCGGCCGGGGTGATCGCGGGCTGCGTCGCGACGGTGTCGAACCAGCCACAGCGAGGCTCGCCCTCGGGTCGATCGAAACGGCTGACGTAGGGCTTGATGTCCACGACCGGGGTTCCGTCGAGCATGTCGACTCCGGCGAACCGTATCCGGGTGTCGGTGACGTCCACGACCCGCACGAGGCTCAGGCCGATCGGGTTGATGCGCCGTGGGGCTCGGGTCGCGAAGAGCCCCATCCGCTGCTGCTGCGGGCGCAGGAGAAACGGCACCGGGGTGAGTGAGACGGGCGCCACGGGCGTGTCGGACCGGTGCAGCCAGGTCAGCAGCCAGATGTAGTCGAATCCGGCCAGGCCCAACAGGCCCTCCGCGAAGGGTTCATACAGCTCGATCGTGGCGACCTCGTCCCGGTTGAGCGCGGCCTGGATCGGCGTGCTCTCCGCGGCGGTTCGTCCACTCTGGATGACCCCGATCACCTCGAGCGGGCAGGCCAAGCTCGTCCCGAACATGTCAACCTCCTCGTCGCGTGGTACACAGCGACGTCGGCTCGGGTGTGCTCTTCGTCGCTGATAATGTCGCTTCTGCCACCCCGCTGGCCGGTCAACCCGAGTCGCGGGTCGCCTCCAACAACTCGCGGTGAAGCCGTCGTGCTTCCGGGCCCGGGTCGACACCGAGCTCGTCGCGGAGGGCCCGGCGGAGCTGGTCGTAGACGGCCAGTGCCGCGGTCGTGTCGCTGCGCTGCGCCAACGCCTGCATCAGAAGCCGGTATCCGGTCTCCGAGAACGGCGCCCGTTCGATCAGCCGGCGCGCGGAGCGCTCGGCACCCGGCAGTTCCGGGCCGCCGATCCCCAGGCATGCCTGCGCGTAGCAGATCAGCGCCCGCTGGTAGATGAGCTCCACCTGAGCCCGCCACGGCTCGATCCACGACTCGTCGTACTCGGGGAGGAAGCCGCGCGCGGCGATCAGCTGCGCGGCCACGGCGGGCCCCCACGCGCGATGCCATTGCTGCTGGGCGGCCGCGGACTCTGCCTGGTGGACAGCCTCGACCGCCCGCTCGACATCGACGATTGCCCCCGGCGGCAGCCGAAGCTGCAACGTGCCCCGGCCAGCGATCTCCGCGGGGACGATCAGCGCCCGAACCTTGGACAGCACGACGGTCAACGACGCGGCCGACGAGTCGCTGCCACCATCCGGCCAGAGCGCGGCGAGGAGACTGCCGCGGCTGGTCGCCTGGTCGCGGTGCGCCACCAGGTACGCCAGCAGCAGCCGTGCCCGCCGTCCCGGCAGCGCGGCGTGCACATCGCTGCCCGCGACCACGAACGCGAACCGACCACAGAGCTGAACCCGCACCTCGGCCGTACTGTCCGGCTGGCTCACTGACACCTCCCACCTGCACCTTTAGGGTTCCGACAGGGTATTCGTCAAGGCTGTCGCCAATGTCGCGACAGGCACCGCCACCCATGCTTGGCGCAGAGAGGTCGACCGATGGCGAGCCAGATCACCTGCGAGTGCGGACACGTGATCCGCGGGGCCGACGACGACGAAGTCGTGTCGCTCACCCGGGAGCACCTACGCCGCGACCACCCGGAACTCGCGGACGCCGTGACCGCGGACATGATCCGTGGCTGGGTAGAGGTGGTTCCGTAACGGCCATCGGCGACGCCACCATCGGCCACGTCACGGGGCGTGGCCGGGCAGAGGAGAGCGCTCGTCATGGCCACCGACCATATCCAGGCGGGCACCGGTCGCCGCTATCGCCACGACGTGGTCGTGGTGGGAGCCCGAGCGGGCGGTGCGAGCACCGCGCTGCTGCTGGGTCGGCTCGGCCATGACGTCGCGCTCGTCGATCGGGCGATCTTCCCGGCCGACACGCTGTCGACCCACCAGATCGCTCGACCTGGTGTCGTTCAGTTGCACCGGTGGCGCGTGCTGCCCGCCGTGCTCGCCAGTGGCGCGCCAGCGATCCGCCAGGTCACCATCACCGCGGCCGGGGAGTCGCTGACGCTGGCCGTCAAGGACAAGGCCGGCGTGGACCTCCTGGTCGCGCCCCGCCGTTACGTCCTGGACACCCTGCTCGCCGAGGCCGCCGCTCGCGCGGGTGTCCATATGCGACCGGGCGTCACGGTCACCGGAGTCAAGCTCAACGCCGAGGGCCGAGCGATCGGCGTGCGGGGTCACGACCGGTCGGGCGAGCCGCTGGAGATCGACGCTCGTGTCGTCGTCGGCGCGGACGGGCTGGGGTCGCGCGTGGCACGGTCGGTCGGCGCCGCCATCATCGAAGACCGGCACTGTCAGGGCGCGATGCGGTACGCGTACTTCGCTGGGGTCGCCTGGTCCGGCATCGAGCTGTTCATCGCCGACCGTGCGTTGGTCGGCGTGTTTCCTACCCACCGCGGCGAGGCGTGCATCTGGGTGGGAAGCCCGACCGCTGAAGCGCGCGCGGGTCGGCGCGGCAGCGCCCGCGCCGCGGACGCGCTGACCGCGCAGCTCGACGTCGCTGCGCCCGACCTGTCGGCACGGCTGCGCGCCGGGCGGCGCACGTCACCGGTCGCCATGATGCTGCGGGCGCCGAACCGACTGCGCCAGGCCCACGGCCCCGGCTGGGCATTGGTCGGCGACTCGGGCTACCACCGCGATCCGGTCACCGGCCACGGCCTGTCCGACGCCTACCGGGACGCGGAACTGCTCGCCGTAGCGCTGGACGCGGTGTTGCGGGGCGACGCGGAGGAGAGCACCGCGCTCGCCGGCTATCAACGGCTCCGCGATCGGGCGCTGCGGGAGGTCTTCGACCTGACCTGCGCGTTGGCGAAGTACCCGCCGGTCAGCGCGTTCGTCGCGCTGCAACGGCGGCTCAGTCACGCACTCGATGTCGAGGCGGCCGAGTTGGCCGCCCGCCCAACTCCGGACGAGCACGAGCTCGCCCGGCCCGAATGAAGGAGATCCGCATGACTACCGCCGAAGCGTCGACGCGCAATGGCGTCGACACCGCCGCCCTCTTCGCCACCCTCGATGCGGTCAAGGCCGCGCCCCAGGCGGCACGGTTCGAGTTCCGTGCCAGCAATGAGTGGCTCAGCGGCACCCACAGCCGCAGCACCATCGACGGCTTCTACGGCGTGGGCGAGGAGCGCAGCCACGCGCGGACGTTCCACTTCGATGCCGACCATCCGGCCATCCTGGTCGGTCGGGATAACGGGCCGACGCCGGTGGAGTTCGTCCTCCACGCGCTCGCCACGTGCCTGACCGCGGGGTTGGCCAACATCGCCGCGGCCCGCGGCATCCGCCTCACCGCAGTCAGCTCAACCGTGACCGGCGACATCGACCTCAACGGGATCCTGGGGCTCAACCCGGAGGTACGCAACGGGTACCAGCGGATCACGGTCCGGTTCACGATCAAGGGCGACGCCCCGGCCGAGACGCTGCGCGCGCTCGTCGAGCAGTCCCGGGCACGCTCGGCGGTCTACGACATCCTCACCGGTCAGGTCCCGGTCGCCATCGAGGTGAACACCGACTGACGACGCCGGCACGTCTGTCTACAAAGGAGAGTCATGTCCGTCATCCGCCACCGTACCGTCCCCGTCGACGGTACCGGCGTCTTCGTCCGCGAGGCGGGCGATGCTGCCCGCCCGGCTGTGGTCCTGCTCCACGGCTTTCCCTCCAGCAGCCGGCATTACACCCGGCTGATCGATCGGCTCGCCGAGCACTGGCACGTCCTGGCTCCCGACTACCCCGGGTTCGGCTTGTCCGACCCACTGCCGGCAAGCCCGACGTTCGATCGCCTTGCTGAGATCATCGCCGCGCTCATCGACGCGCTGGGCATCGACCGGTACGCCCTATACCTGTTTGACTTCGGCGCGCCCGTCGGCTTCCGCGTCGCGCTCAGCCACGACCGGCGGGTCGCCGCCGTGATAACGCAGAACGCCAACGCCTACACCGAGGGGCTCGGGCCCGGACTCACTGCCGTGGCACAGTGGTGGGCCGATCGGGCCGCGGGCCAGGCGGTGATCGACGAGTTGCTCAGCGGCGACGGCACCCGCGGGCAATGGCTCGCCGGCGTACGGAACCCCGAGCATGTCGACCCGAGCCAGTACCTCGCCGATCAGGCGGTGCTGGCCCGGCCCGGACGCCGGGAGTACATGACCGACCTCTTGTGGGACTACCAGCACACCGTCGCGCGCTATGGGGAGTTCCAGGCGTGGCTGCGCACCCGTACGCCCGCGGTACTGGCCGTCTGGGGAGGCAACGACCCGTTCTTCATCCCCGCCGGCGCACACGCGTACCGCCGCGATGTCCCGGGCGCCGACGTCGTGGTGCTCGACACGGGCCACTTCGCCCTCGAGGAGGAGGTCGACTCGGTGGCCGCCACAGTCAACGCGTTCCTGACCAAGCACCACAACCGACTCCGAGCCCGGAGCCCGGATCAGCGGTGACCCTGATCGGGCGCGGTCCAGCGGCCACGTGCACCCGCGACGAACCTATCAGCGTCGAGGCGGGGACGATCGCCCTCGGGACGCGTTTCCGGCTTGCCGATGCGTCGGGAAGGTCACCTCGACGACGAGGCCGCCGGAGTCGAGGGCACGGGTGGTGATGGCCGCGCCATGCGCAGCGGCGATGGCGCGAACGATGGTCAGCCCGAGTCCATGCCCCTCGGCTGGGCGTACCCGTTCGCGCCGCAGCCGCTGGAAGGGCTCGAAGAGCCGGTCCACCTCGGCGGGCGGGATCGTTGGGCCGGTGTTGTGCACGGTGACGGCGGTGCCCGAGGTGGCGACGTCGACCCGCCCACCGGGGATGTTGTGCCGGATGGCGTTGTCGACGAGGTTGGCGACCAGGCTCTCGACCAGCCGCGGATCCCCGGATGCCGTGGCGTCCGTCAGCGCCGTGGTGAGCTGGATGCCGCGTCGTGCCGCGTCGTCCTGTCGTGACAGGGTCACCTCCGCGGTGATCGCGGCGAGGTCGAGCGGCTCCCAGCGCTCGATTGCCTGCTCGCTGCTGGCCAGCGTGAGCAGCGAGTCGATCAGGTGCTCTTGTGCGGCGCCGAGCGCCAGCACTTCGTCGCAGGCCGCGCGCAGGGTCTGCACGCTCACGTCGGGGTCGGCCAGCGCGACCTGCAGCAGCGCCCGTTCGGCGGTCAGTGGGGTACGTAGCTCGTGTGAGGCGTTGGCGACGAAGTCACGTTGGGATCGAAATGCCGCGTCGAGCCGCGCGAAGAGATCGTCGAGTGTCGAACCGAGTTCGGCGAACTCCTCGTACGGGCTGTCCAGCCCGATTCGCGAGTGCAGGCTGTCGGCCGAGATGGCCTGGGCGGTCGCCGTCATCGTGCGCAACGGCCGCAACGCCCGCCCCGCGATGGCCCAGCCGAGCACGGCGGCGAGCACCCCGGCGACGATCAGACCCACGGCCGACGCGATCAGCAGCAGGCGCAGGTCGTCGCCGTGCTGCCGACCGGCGGCTGAGACGGTCTGCGCCGGATGGTTGGCCGGCACCGTCTGGCTGGAGCCGCCCTGCCAGAACGCCGCGTCGACGAACCCGAGCAGGACCGCGCCGGTGGCGAAGAACACGCCGCCGTACAGTACGGCCAACCGGGTGCGCAGCCTTCGGCCCATCACGCGACCGCGATCCGGTACCCGCCCTCGCGGACCGTCTCGATCAGCGGCGGCTCGCCGAGCTTGGCGCGCAGCCGGCCAATCGTGGTTTTGACTGTGTGAGTGAATGGATTGGCGGCCTCGTCCCAGACCCGTTCCAGCAACTGCTCGGCCGAGACCACCGCGCCGGCGTAGGTGAGCAGGCACTCCAGGACGGCGAGTTCCTTGGGGCTGAGCGTCAGGCGCCGCCCGCCTCGGTAGGCTGCCCGCCGGCCCGGGTCGAGGGTCAGGTCGCCGCACTCCAGGATCGGTGGGAGCGCCACCGTGGCCCGCCGGCCCAGGGCGCGGACCCGGGCGACCAGCTCGGCGAAGTCGAACGGCTTGGGTAGGTAGTCGTCAGCGCCCAGGTCCAGGCCCGTCACCCGGTCCTTCACCGTGCTCGCGGCCGTCAGCATCAACACCCGCGTGGTCGACTGCTGGGCCACCAGCCGCCGGCACACCTCGTCGCCGTGCACGCCCGGCAGGTCGCGGTCGAGCACGACCACGTCGTAGCGGCTGAGCGCGGTGTGCTCGAGCGCGTCGCGGCCGTCGAGCACGACGTCGACGGCCATGCCCTCACGGCGCAGCCCGGTCCCGAGCGTGCGGGCCAGCACCTCATGGTCTTCGACGACAAGGACCCTCATGCCGGCCAAGGATGCCAGGGCGCGGGTCACGGTACGGGCACAGGTCGTGTCACCGGGCTGTGACCGGCGCTTGGGTAGAACCACCGGGCATGACCATCGACACGGTGCTCGACGCCGAGAACCTCGGCAAACGGTACGGCCGGCGGTGGGCCCTGTCCGACTGCACGCTGCGTATCCCCGCGGGGCGGATCGTCGGACTCGTCGGGCCCAACGGCGCCGGCAAGACGACCCTGCTCCGCCTCGCGGTTGGGCTGCTGGCACCGAGCACGGGTGTGGTCCGGGTGCTCGGGGACCGACCGGCCGCGAGCCCGGTCCAGCTCGGCCGGGTCGGGTTCGTCGCCCAGGAGACCCCGACGTACCCGAACCTGTCCGTGGCCGACCACCTGCGCCTGGGCGCCTGGCTCAACCCGCGCTGGGACTCCGGCCTGGCGCAGCGGCGCATCAGCCTGCTCGGCCTCGACCCTCGCCAGCGGTCCGGCCGGCTCTCGGGTGGCCAGCGCGCCCAACTCGCACTCACCCTGGCCGTCGCGAAGCGACCCGACCTGCTCGTCCTCGACGAGCCGGTGGCCAGCCTCGACCCGCTGGCTCGGCGCGAGTTCATGCACGCCATTGGCGAGATCGTGGCCCAGCAAGGGGTCAGTGCCGTGCTCTCCTCGCACCTCGTGTCGGACCTCGAACGAGTCTGCGACTTCATGATCGTCCTCGTCGCCTCACGGGTAAGGCTGGCCGGCCCGGTCGACGATCTGCGCAACGCGGCCGGGGGACGCTCCTTGGAGGACCTCGTCGTCGACCACATGACCGCCGACCACGCCGGTACGGAGGCCCACCGATGATCCGACTCACCTGGCGGCAGTTCCGCACCCCCGCCGCCGTCGCGGCGGCCGCCGTGCTCGTCCTCGCCGTATTCGCGGCGCTCACCGGGCCCGACCTCGCCCACGCCTACGCCGCCACGCTCGCCGCGTGCCGTCGCGCCGGGGACTGCCCTACCGCCACGGCCGCGTTCGCCCGCACCGACAGCGCCCTCAGCAACGCCCTGGGCACCCTCGTCACCTTCGCACCCGCGCTGATCGGCGCGTTCTGGGGCGCGCCGCTGATAGCCCGCGAGATGGAAGCGGGAACATTCTCACTGGTATGGATGCAGAGCGTGAGCCGAGCACGATGGCTGCTGGTCAAGCTCAGCGTCCTCGGCCTGGCCAGCGCCCTGTGCGCCGGGCTGCTCAGCCTGATCCTGACCTGGTGGGCCCGCCCGCTCGACGACGCCAGCGCAGCGATCTATGCGACGTTCGGGCAGCGCGACATCGTGCCGATCGGGTACGCGCTGTTCGCATTCCTGCTCGGCGTCACGGCGGGCATGGTGGTCCGGCACACCGTCGCGGCGATGGCGGTCACCCTGTTCGTCTTCGTCACCGTGCGCGTCTGCACGACGTACGGCCTGCGGCCGCGCATCGTCGCGCCCGAGCACCGGGTCTTCGCGCTCGATCCCGCCTCGACCGGCTTCGGCTCAGAGGTCTCGCCATCGATCCTGCTCAACTCGTGGTTCAACGGCCGCCCCACGAGCCAGCTCGACCCGGCGACACCGAGCCTGCCGAACGCCTGGATCTACTCCAGTCGCGTGGTCGACGCCAATGGTCACGACCTCACCGACGCCGTCCTCAACGCGACCTGCCCCGGCGTCGCTTCGCGCGGCGGGCAGCCGACCGTACCCGGGCATGTTCCGGTCTCGGACTCCGCCGCCCAGGCCGCACGGGCCTGCGTGACCAAGATCGGCGCCACGTACCACCAGTTGCTGACCTACCAGCCGGCGAGTCGCTATTGGACGCTCCAGTGGGCGGAACTCGGCACCTACGTCGGCGCCACTGCCCTGCTCGCCGCGGTCTGCCTCTGGTGGATAAGGCGGCGCGCGTGAGCCCGATTAACGGGTTGCCGGGCCGCGCACGGTGCGGCAGCCTCGGCTGGTGCCTGACCTGTCGACGCGCCCGGCCGTGCCAGCGGCGCTCGCCTATGTGCGGGATCTGCTCGTCGGCCTCGATGTCGGGTGGTTCCTCTCCGGCGGATGGGCTGCCGACGGGTGGCTCGGTCGGCAGACGCGCGAGCACGGCGACGTCGACATCACCGTGTTCCACGACGACCAAGGCGCCGTCTTCGAGCACCTGACGGGATGGGCGCTGGTGGCTCACGATCCGCATGTTGCCGACGACACGAGCGAGCAGTGGAACGGCCGGCACCTCGACCTGCCGGCCCACATCCACGCTCCCACCAGGGGCAGCACGCTGTCGCGCTGGCCCGAGCGAACCCACGCGCAGTACGAGTTCGAGTTCCTCCTCAACCGCCGCACCGGGCCGCGGTGGATCCTCAATCCAGAGGCGGCCATCGCTGTTCCGGTGGACCTGACCACGCGCCTGTCCGGGTGGGGAGTGCCGACGGCCCCGCCCGAGATCGTCATCTTCTTCAAGGCGGGCGCGCATCTGACCGCCAGCGAGATCGCGGGGCCCGACGGTGCCCCGCGCCCCCGCGACGAGCAGGACTTTCACGCCCTGCTCCCGATCCTCACCGGCGACGCTCGTGCATGGCTGTTCGAGGTGATTACCCGGGTACGGCCGCGCCATCCCTGGCTGCCGCGCCTGATGGCACGCCAGTGATGGCTCACCGGTGATGGGGCTTGCCGGTGACGGGCGGGCGTCGGGGTCGGAGTGGCCGGCGACCTGCGGCATTCGGGCTACAGCCCCCGAGCACGGCGTTAGCTTGGGGTATGGGACTTACGCGGTCGGTCACCACGCCAGTCAATGACGTCGGGTCCGCGCTGTACCGTGCGGCCCAGTACGCCACGCTCGCCCCGTCCTTCCTCAACACCCAGCCGTGGCGCTGGCGGGTCGGCGCCGAGGGGCTGGACCTCTTCGCCGACCTCGACCGGGCGGTGACGTCGGTCGACCCTGACCGGCGCCTGCTCACCATCAGCTGCGGTGCCGCCCTGCATCACGCCTGCGTGGCCCTGCGGGCGGAGGGCCTGACGCCAGAAATCCAGCGCTGTCCCGACGCGGGCTGCTCAGAACACCTCGCCAGCATCACGATCGCCGACGAGCATCCGGCGACGCCGGCCGAAGTCGAGCTGGCCCACGCGATCGAAGCTCGCCGCAGCGAGCGCCGCTCGTTCTCGGCGGGCAAGCGGGTGGCTCCGTCCGATGTGGACCTGCTCCGGCGGCGTGCCACCCTGTACGGCGCATTGCTGCATCAGGTCTCCGATGACCAACGGCGATTCCTCGCTACGGCTGTGCGCAGCGCTGCCGCCATCGAGGGCCGACAGGAGCCGTACCAAAGCGAACTGCGCTCCTGGACCGACCTGCGTCGCTCGGGCGAAGGGGTCGTGGCCACCGATCTGGCCAATCGCGCCCGGCCCGTCGCGGTACCCGACTCCACCACCAGCCCCGGCCGGGTACATGCCGCGTTCGGTGAGGACCGCGACGCGGAGTACCTGATCCTGGCCACTCGCGACGATATGGCCACGGACTGGCTGCGGGCCGGGGAGGCGCTCAGCGCCGCCTGGCTGACCGCCATCACGCAGGGCATCGCCGGCTCCGTGCTCACCAACCTCAGCGAGGTGCCGGGCGCCCGAGCCCTCATCGCCTCGCTGCTCCCGGAACCTGGCCAGCCGCAGGTGGTCCTGAGGATCGGAATCCCGACCTGGCCCGCACCCGCGGCGACACCACGACGCCGACCCGAGACGATGATCACCGTCGAGACGCCATAGTCGCAGAGCACGTTCGGTCTAGCGGCGGAGCAGGCGGGCGATGAAGCCCGTCGATGGCTCGTTCTCGTGACCGGGGCAGCGCTGGTCCTTGGGGACATTGCGCATGACCTGGTCGACGTGCTCACCGCAGCCTGCCCAGGTTGTCTTACCGCACTGTCGACAGGTGACCGGACGGCACATGACTTCTCCTCGTCGTGTTGGTGGTGATGGTTAGGCGAGCATAAGGAAGAGCTTCTCGAGTTCTTCGCTGGTCAGGCCCGGTTCGCTGACGTCGGCCCGGTCGGCGTCGCTGATGCAGTCCTTCATGGCCGTGGAGATGATGGTGAATCCGGCCCGGTCTAGGGCACTGGCGACCGCGGCGAGTTGAGTGACCACATCGCGGCAGGAGGCGCCCTGCTCGACCGCGGTGATGACGCCGTCGAGTTGGCCGCGGGCGCGGCGCAGGCGGTTGAGTATCCTGCGCTGGATCTCCGGGTCGTTGCTGGCCATGAGCGTTACTCCTCAGATGATTCGGTACGCAGGACGTCGACCGCGCGGTCGCCGAGCGTGGCGCGCAGGGTCAGCATGCCACCCGACAGCGACGCGGAGTCGAAGCCGGACTGCACGAGCACGCGATGCGCGATGGCCGAGCGAAGCCCGGTGGCGCACAGCACGCGCACTGGCCGTCCTGCGGCGGCCGCGCGGACCTCGTCGAGGCGGTGGCGCAGTTGGGTGTGCGGGACGTTGAGCGAGCCGGGGATGTGGCCGGTGGCGTACTCGGCCTGACTGCGCGTGTCGAGCACGAGCGCGGTATCGAGAATCTTGTCGAGGTCCTCGGCGTACCAGAGCGCCAGCGTCGCGTCGAGGACGTTGGCACCGACCATGCCGGCGAGGTTGATGGGATCCTTGGCCTGCCCGTAAGGCGGGGAGTACGCCAGGTCGAGGTCGATCAGGTCCTGGATCCGCATCCGGGCGCTCAGGGCGGTGGCGAGCACATCGATGCGTTTGTCTACCCCGTCGACTCCCACGGCCTGGGCGCCGAGCAGCAGGCCGTCGTCGCCGCGAAAGTGCACGAGCAGGTGGATGGGGTGGGCGCCGGGGAAGTAGCCGGCGTGGTGGTTGGGGTGCAGGTGGACGGTGCGAAACCCGACTCCGGCGGCGGTCAGGGCGGCGCGGTTGGCACCGGTCATTGCCGCGGTCAGCTCGCCGATCCGGACGATGGCCGTACCGGCCGCCGCGGGCAGGCGGCGCGCCGAGCGGGGGCGCAGGATGTCGTCGGCGACGAGTCTGCCGGCCCGGTTGGCCGGTCCCGCGAGCGGTACTGGCCGGTGGGTACCGGTGACCGCGTCGGTGCTGAGTACGGCGTCGCCGACGGCCCAGACGCCGGGGGCGGAGGTACGGCCGTGCTCGTCGACCGTGATCGCTCCGCGCTCGCAGGCGATGCCAGCGCGTTCGACGAACGCGGTGTCGGGGCGGACTCCGACGGAGAGCACGATCAGGTCGGCGGGGATACGGGTGCCGTCCGCGAGCACGATGGTGTCGTGCTCGGTACCGGGCAGGATCTCGCGCGCGCCCGATCCTGTGTGGACGATGACGCCGAGTCGTGCCAGCTCGCTGTGGATCAGCGAGGCCAACTCGGGCTCGATCGGGGGCAGGACGTGGTCGGTGAGTTCAACGAGGCTGGCCCGGACGCCTTGGCGGGCCAGTGCCTCGGCCGCCTCGAGGCCGATGAAGCCGGCACCCAGGACGACCGCGCGGCGAACGCCTTCGTCGACGAGCTCGCGCAGGGCGAGCGCATCCTCTACGGTGCGCAGGGTACGGACCCGCGGTGAGTCCACGCCCGGTATCGGTGGGCGGACCGCGATCGCGCCCGGGGCGAGTACCAGCGCGTCGTAGGCGACGGTCTCGCTTTCGTGCCCATTGTGGACGGTTACGGTACGGGCGTCGGTGTCGACTGCGGTGACCTGGTGGCCCGTCCGTACGTCGAGGTCGAGCGCCGCCTTCAGCGATTCGGGCGTCTGCAACAGCAGCGACGAGGCGTCGTCGATCTCGCCGCCGACGTAGTAGGGCAGGCCGCAGTTGGCGAATGAGACGTGCTGCCCCCGCTCGAACACGACGATCTCCGCGTGTTCGTCCAGGCGCCGGGCTCGCGCGGCAGCACTCATCCCGCCGGCGACCCCGCCGACGACGATGATCCTCTTTCGTGTGCCCGGGTGCCTTCCCATGGCGACAACAATACCCCCGGGGGTATCCGAATGCCCAGCATGTGGGGGAGGTCACGGTCGTCAGCCCAGGGCGCGGCTTCCGTGGCGTGCCGGCGTCCGGGGGCGCCTGGAAGTGACTTTCCGGGCCCGGCGTCCGGGGGCGCCCGGGAAGTGACTTTCGGGGGTGTGTCTGGCGTCCGGGGCGCCCGGGAAGTGACTTTCCGGGCCCGGTGTCCGGGGCGCCCTGGAAGTGACTTTCCGGGGTGTGCAACCACGAGCAGATCCACGTCTGTCCACTGGGGACGGTGGCGCCGATCGACGGGGGCACCTGCGACCAGACCGCGATCCGCCCCATCGAACTGGTCGGCGAAGTCCTTATGTTGCCACCACGCGCAACACGTCCGGTTGGATTCCCGTACGGTGACTACCCGCTGACCCTCGTACGGCCCAACGGCCCGGGCATGCGCACGGACATCCTCGTCCGGTCCTCTCTCTGCCCCAGGACGTGCAGGGGGTCAAGGCCTCGGACCCGGATGCCAACCTGCCGTACCCAGCCGAACTGCCTGATCTAGGGACCCGTGCTTCTCGGGAATGCGGAGCCGTCGATTCGAGCGAGTCGCCCGTTTCCGGGCACATAGGCTGACGTGATGTCGGCGACGGAGCAGGCCGAGCATACGCCCGCGTCCCGCGAGCGGTACGTCGATCTGTTGCGGGCGCTCGCCATCATCGCCGTGGTCCTGGGCCACTGGTTGATCAGCGTCGTTACCTACGACCAGCAGGGTCGGCCGACCGGCCACTCCGCGCTGCCGTCCCTGCCATGGGCGTTCCCCATCACCTGGCTGGTCCAGGTCATCCCGCCCTTCTTCATCGTGGGTGGGTATGCCAACGCTGCCTCGCTGGCGTCCCACCGCCGCCGGGGTGGCGACGCGACCACGTGGTTGCAGGAGCGCAGTGGCCGTCTCGTCCGCCCGACCACCGCGCTGATCGTGGTGCTGACGGCGGGTGCCCTGGTGGCTCGCGCGCTGCATGCGGACCCGGGGCTCACGCGCATGGTTGTCTGGGTCGCCTCGATCCCGCTGTGGTTCCTCTCCGCCTACCTCGTGGTGGTGGTGGCGACGCCGCCCATGTACCTGCTGCACCAGCGGTTCGGCTGGTGGGTGCTGGTCGTACTGGTGGTTCTCGTCGCTCTCGGCGACATGGCTCGGCTGACCGGCCACGGGCATCTCGGGATGGGCAACTTTCTCTTCGGTTGGCTGGCGATCCACCAGATCGGGTTCGCCTGGCGTGACGGCCAGCTCCGGTTTCGGCCCAGCACGGGCGTACCGCTGCTCTTCGGTGGCCTGGCCGCGCTCATCGCTTTGACGGTGATCGGGCCCTATCCCGTCAGCATGATCGACATACCCGGTCAGCGTCTGCTCAACACGTCGCCGCCGACCCTGGCGCTGCTGGCCGACACCGCCTTCCAGCTTGGCCTGGTGGTGTTGCTCCGCGATCCCGCGCAACGATGGCTGCACCGCAGAAGGCCGTGGCGCGCAGTCGTCTCGGTCAATGCGGTCGTGTTCACGGTCTTCCTCTGGCACATGAGCGCGGTCCTTCTCCTCGTCGGCCTGCTCCTGCTGGTGCATCGACTGCCCACGCCAGCGGTCGCCACGACGGGCTGGTGGCTGTGGCGCCCGCCGTGGCTGCTCATGCTCGCCGTCATTCTCGCGGCGCTCGTCTTGGTCTTCGGCCGGCTGGAGACACGACGCCCGCCCCGTCGTGTGGTCGTCCGCCACTGGCGATCGCCGCTGGGCACCGCCGCACAGGCTGTGCTGACCGTGGCGGCGTTCGGTTGCGTCGTCGCGGGGCTGCTGGCCAACAATCTCGCACCCAACACCGGCGACTACCTGCTGGGCATGCCAGCGGCAGGGCTCGCCGCATACCTGGTCGGCGCGGGTCTGCTGCGCCTCCAGCGGCGCCCTCCCCGCCCGCGTCCACCCGCCGAATGACAGTCTGATTCGGAACCGCTTGGCGGTGCGGGAAGCCGTCCACATCGGATGAAGCCGGTCTGACACGTCTCCTGTCGCCTCGTGCTGCTGTCTCTCTACTGTGGACCTGCTCGGGTCGGGGGGTTTCTGGCAGGTTTTCTCGCGACACGCCGGTCTTGCTCCGAACATTTGTCGGAGGCGGTTGGTAGGGTGTGGGCATGTCCGTCAGGTACCGGCGCAGCCGGCCGGCCCAGCCCGCGGTCGCGGTCGCGGTCGCGGGGCCGGTGGCGTGTGCCGCGGTGGCGGCGTTGGCCGAGGTCCCGGTCGGGCCGAGGCTGGCCGCGGCGTTGGCCCGGATCCGGTTTGGCGGGTTGAGCGGGTTTGACAAGGTGCTGCTGCTGCGCGCCCGGCACCGCCAGGACAATCACGAACGTGGTCTGCTGCTGCAGGCCGTCGCCGCGGTCGCCCTGCACACCGACCCCACCGACGACGACCCCACCGACGACGACCCCACCGACCCCGACCCCACCGACCCCGACCCCGCCGACCCCGACCCCGACGACCCCGGCCCCGACGAGGGCGGCGATGACGGTGACGGCGGTGTCGGGGTGCTGGTGCCGGATGTGGATGAGGTGCGGGCGGCGTTGGTGTTGACCCGTAGGGCGGCGCAGGGGTTGTGTGGGTTGGCGGTGGATCTGGTCGCGCGGATGCCGGCGGTGTTGGCGGCGATGATCGCCGGGGGGCTCGACCAGCCCCGGGCGCGGATCTTCAGCAGCTGGACCGAGCAGCTGTGTGCCCGGCACACGGCGGCGGTCGTGGCGCATC